>CAWCXX010000029.1:0-80665 GCA_963799445.1 uncultured Acidobacteriaceae bacterium
CCAGCGGCGTCGCACTCGTGGCATGCAGTGGAGACAAGCTCCTCGGTGGCCCCCAGTGCGGCATTCTGGTTGGCGCAGAGCGGTATATCGAGCGTATCCGGGCGAACCCGCTATTTCGCGCGATGCGTGTCGACAAGCTTACCTATGCTGCGTTGGAAGTCACACTGTTGGCGTATCTCAGCGGCAGGGAAGAAACTCTGCCGGCCATTCAGATGCTGCATGCATCTGCCGGCGAAATCAGAGAGCGCTGTCTTGCCATGGCCGAAGCGCTGTGCTCCAGCGGACTCTCTGCGGATGTTGTGGAGACTGGCAGCGTATTGGGCGGGGGCACAACACCGGGAGTTTCGCTGCCAAGCTTTGCCGTCAGCCTGCGCCATCCAGCGGAATCGGAATCTGCGTTCGCGGCGCGTCTGCGCAATCTCAACCCTGCCGTAATGGCCCGTTCCCACGAAGGGCGCGTTCTGTTGGACCTGCGGACGGTTCCGTCCGCCGCCGACGTAGAGCTCACGAAACTTCTTAAGCAAGCGGTTGGGAGTGCGGGCCGCGATCTCAAGGATCACCCATGAAGCCGGCCGCCGAAACTCCGCAACAGCAAACCGCTTTCGCGGTGCGCTCTGTTGTGTTGGGCACTGCCGGCCACATCGATCATGGAAAGACGGCGCTGGTCCTGGCGCTTACGGGAACGGATACAGACCGGCTGCCCGAAGAGAAAGTGCGCGGCATCACGATCGATCTTGGTTTTGCCGATCTCAATCTTGAAGACGGCGAGGGAAGGCGAGTTCATTTGGGAGTGATCGATGTCCCCGGTCACCAGGCCTTTATTCACAACATGCTGGCTGGAGCAGGCGGGATCGACTGTGTGCTGCTGGTGGTTGCTGCTGACGAAGGCGTGAAGGCACAAACCACGGAGCATCTTGCCATCTGCAGTCTTCTGGGAGTCCGCCACGGCATCATCGCCTTGACGAAACAGGATGCTGTCAGCGCCGAGCGTCTCGAACAGGTTCGCCGCGAGGTTCGTAGTTTTGCCGAGCACACTTTTCTCGAATCCGCGCCCCTGATCCCTGTTTCTGCGCGCACCGGCGAGGGTTTAGGTGATCTCAAAAAAGCGCTGTTGGAGCTTGCTTTCAGCACTCCGGAGCATAGCAAGGACTCTTTGCTTCGCCTGCCTCTGGACCGCGCATTTTCCATCCCCGGTTTTGGTACCGTCGTTACCGGCACGCTGCATGATGGCAGCGTGCAGGTAGGGGATGTTGTCGAGATCCAGCCTGGGGGCCGTTCTGTGCGGGTGCGCGGGGTTCAAGTACATCGCGCCTCTCAAAAGGAGGCGCACGCGCCGACGCGCGTTGCCCTCAACCTGGCCGGAATCGAAGTTGCCGAGGTGGGTCGCGGCGACACCATCGTGCAGCAGGGTAGGCTGTCTCCCGTAAGTACGGTCGACGTTGAGCTGACCCTATTGCCGGGCGCGCGTCCACTCAGGCATCGCAGTCGATTGGGGATGCACGCCTTCACGTCCGAGACGCTGGCTACGGTGCTCCTATACGGGAGCGGCGAAGAAGACGAGAGCCGGAGCCGCCTGGCTCGCTTGCGGCTCAGCAGGCCGATGGTGCTGGTTCCCGGCGACCGCCTCGTGCTGAGGCGGCCTTCGCCCTCCGAACTCGTTGGCGGAGGCCGTGTTCTCGACGCCAATCCGATGAAGCGTTGGCGGAAAGCGGCCGCACGGCAGTGGCTTGGTCAGATCCGCGAAGCCTCGCTCGAGCAGCAGTTCCTGGCGCGGGTGCGGCGGCGCGGGATGGAGGGAATCAGCCTCGCGGTCCTGGAGCAGGAGACGGGGTTCCGTGCCGATGCGATCCGGAGAGTGACCACTGCGCTGATTGCAGCCAACCAGGTGATCGGAGCCAAAGTAGATCACGCGCAGGTTGAGCGGTTCCTGTGTCCGGAAGCTCCTGTCCAGGCGGCCGAGCTCGTGCTGAAGGAACTGAGGCGGAAGGAATCCCGATCGAGCTCACGTGCTGAACTCCTCTCCAGAACACGGCTGCAGGAGTGGGTCTTTCATCTTGCCATCGGTAATCTTCTCCAGACCAACAGGGTACACGTTGACGGTACTCAGATATCGATCGATGCAGGTGGCTCTGCAGCCGTAAAACCTACAGAACTCCTGGCCAGGGTGGAAGGGCTATACCGATCTGCTGGTCTCGCGTCACCGCTTGTGAGTGAAGTGGGTTCCCAGCTGAAAATAGCACCTAAAGATCTGCCGCCGCTGATTACTTTGCTTCTTCGTTCCGGCAAACTCGTCCGCATGGGAGCCGACAATCTACTCATCCACGCGGATGCTCTGGCCAAGCTCAGGGCGGATCTCATCAAGCAGCGCGGGCAAACGTTCGATGTCGGCCGTTTCAAGTCGTTTACCGGGCTCACGCGCAAGCATGCCATTCCTCTGCTGGAATACCTCGATCATGTTCGCGTTACGGTGAACAGACAGGGCATTCGAACCGTTCTGTAGCGCTGGCTGGCAACGGTTTTGAGTTCGTGTTATACGTCAAAGTTGAGCACACATAGTCGACCATGTTGGCCGGAGAACGGAATCCCAGGAGGTTTCAATGTTACGAAGAGATTTTCTGCGTCTTATGGCAGTCGCGGTGCCCGCTGCCGGCATTGGCAGGCGCGCCCTGCTCGCACAATTAGGGGGCACACCATGGCGCACCTATGAAGTGACGACGAGCATTCAAGTTCTGAAACCTTCAGGCCGCACCCGGATATGGCTGCCGCAGCCATTGGCTGAACGCACGAGCTTTCAAAGGGTGCTCTCCAGCGAGATGCGCTGCGAGGGAGGGAAGACATCTATCCATGAAGACCGGCGGTTCGGTTTCAAGATCCTCGCCGCCGAGTTTCCCGCGGACAAGCCTCCGGTCCTTACGACGACGCAGCGCGTCAGTACGCGCAACTGGTCTGCCGACCTGGAGAGACCGTCTTCAGGCGCCCAGCATCCGATCCCGCAGGATGTAGCCGAATTTCTTCAGCCTACGCGCTATGTGCCGACCGACGGCATTGTGAAAGAGACAGCCGAGAAGATCACAAAGGGAGCGGCAACGGATGTGGAGAAGGCGCGCGCCATCTACGAATGGATCGTCGAAAACACATATCGCAATCCCAAGGTGCGCGGATGCGGGAGGGGCGACATTCGACCCATGTTGGAAACGGGCGACCTCGGCGGCAAGTGCGCGGATCTGAATGCGCTCTTTGTCGGCCTGGTGAAGGCATCGGGCATTCCAGCGCGCGACGTTTATGGCATTCGAATCGGCCCGTCGAATTTGGAGTCGAAGTGTCTGGGCACATCGTCGGACCGTGTTGAGAAAGCGCAGCACTGCCGCGCCGAAGTGTATCTCTCGGGCTTCGGTTGGGTCCCGATGGACCCGGCCGACGTTCGCAAGGTCATGCTCGAGGAGCCTCCCGGCAATCTCCCCATCTCAGACAGCAAGGTACAAGCTGCGCGAAAACGGCTCTTCGGATCGTGGGAGATGAACTGGATGGCGTACAACTATGCGCAGGACGTATCGCTGCCCGGATCGAGCGGCCCGCCTTTGCCTTTCTTGATGTACCCACAGGCGGAAACGGAGGAAGGACGGGTAGATTCTCTCGACCCGGTTAACTTTCGTTATGAGATGACTTCGCGTGAACTGGCAGTTGGCTGAGTCCGGCGCAGCCATCATCTGTGACCGGCAATGAGGAGTATCTCTGCCATCGTGCCATGATTCTCGATTAACCGATCTTCCACTCAGCCGTACAGTTTCTCCTCCCCCATTGACTTCCTTCCATACACGCTCCGGACCTGTCTTAACCGTTAAGACTCACCGCTTTTCTGTACGGATGGAGTTTTGGCGAGGCACACATTTCTATCCTTTGGGTTCGCCCCTTTAACCGTTAAAAATCGTCCCGATTTGCACCGACCGAGTTTTGGCGAGGGACAACCTCCGAATTCCCTGCTATCTATGTCTCTGACGTTGAATAGAGGCACCAGTAGTAATTAGGTACCTGAATAAGTGTATCCCGCCGACCCTCGCGTGGGAGAACCTCAACCACATCGGCCGGCCCCTTGCCCGCTGGATAGGAAATGAAATCGACGACCCCCCCCGCGCCGTAGGCTTGGCGACTTCCATCGGCAAAAACGACAACAAAGGTCGTACCGCCCATACCCGACTCACCCGCACGGTATATCTCATCGGCAAATCTCGCCGGCAAGCGTGTCGGGCTCTCTTCTACTTGCCAGATATCTTCAACCCGAATAGAGCGTTTCGCCTTATCATCCTCCGGGTAGACTCCCACATAATAGAGATATTGCCTCTCCGGAACGATCAATACACTATCGAGGACTTCACCACTCCTCAATTGGACCCGACAAGGGTAGGACGGTAGCTCATGCTCTCCGCTTGGCCTGATACTCGCAAGAGCTTGACGAATGGGTTCTGACAGTGGCGCATATCTAGACATTGCTCGAACTCCCAAAATTCAATCTTCGATTATCGCGCACCGGACTTACGTCAGCTCCATTCTGAGAGACCCTCCGCGGGGAGAAGGGATGAAAGGAATCTGCGATCCGCCGGCTGGCGAAGCACTTCTATGAACACCGAGCGCTGTTGGATTTTTTGGGGATACCGGCGGAGCGTACCATCCATCCCCAGTTACAGGGTGGGAGCGACGGGGCTGGTCTTTTCCATCTCCTTATGTTCATCGGCCCAGTCTTTCCCACTTTCTGCTTCGAATCATGCCTTTCAGTTGCACTTTATGAGAATCCCACAGGGGCGGTATGAGGCTGGTATGGTTCTTCAAGCCAGCCGATTTCCTCGTCCGAAAGCTTTACCGAGAGCGCCGCAATTGCGTCTTCTAGATGATGGCTCTTGGTTGCACCCAGGATCGGTGCGGTAACCACCGGCTTGTGCAGCAACCAGGCCAGCGCGATTTGCGAAGGCGGCACTCCCCGTTTGCGCGCCAATTCGTTCACGCGGTCAATGACGGGCCGGTCAATGGCCACAGTCTTGTCGTATAAGATCTTCGCAAAATTATCTGTTCTGGAGCGCTCGGTTTGCGGTTCTTCCGCCCAGGGGCGCGCCAGCCGGCCACGAGCCAGCGGCGACCACGGAGTCACGCCCACGCCTTCAGACAGGCACAGGCGCAGCATTTCCCGTTCTTCCTCGCGATAGAGCAGGTTGTAATAGTTCTGCATGGAGACAAACGTCGCCCAGCCGTTGGCGCGCTGAATCCCGATGGCTTTCATGAATTGCCACGCATACATGGACGACGCCCCAAGATAACGAACCTTGCCGGAGCGTACCACGTCATTGAGCGCCTCAAGCGTCTCAACCAGCGGTGTCTCATAATCGAAACGATGGATGATATAGAGGTCGATGTAATCGGTGCCGAGACGCTGCAAACTGTTGTCTACTTCCGTCAGGATGGCCTTTCGGGAAAGGCCGCGCCCGTTGACATCCGCGCGGACCTGGCCGGTGACCTTGGTGGCGAGAACCAATTCGTCACGACGCGAGAAATCACGGATCGCACGCCCCAGCACCGCTTCGCTGTCGCCGATGGAATAGACATTGGCTGTGTCAAAGAAGTTGATTCCCAGCTCCAGGGCCCGCTTGATGAACGGACGACTGTCTTCTTCATTCAAAGTCCAGGGCCAGTTGAGCATGCCGGGCCACGGAGTCTCCTTGACTTTTCCATAGCTCATGCAGCCGAGGCAAATGCGCGAGACGCGCAAGCCGGTGTTTCCGAGGTTCACATAATCCATATAAGTCACCGTCTGTTGTGCTCACGCACTGTCTAACTGGCATTTCCTCTTTGGATTCTTGCCTATGACGGACGTGAGCTCTTTTTGATTATCCCACCGTTCTCCATTTTTTCAAGTTCGATTTGAATGGTTGGGTTCCGCATTATGTTTCTCTCACAAGAAGGGTTGCGCGGCAAAATAACGCGCGAACAGTTTGGGGAAGAAATCCGTGGGGCCGGCGGTGGGAACCAGATTGGCGGGGCGCGTCGTGGGGCCGGGCATGCTCAGGGTATGGAAATCTCAGACAAAAGAAGCGGGTCTCTCGGCTTCAACCTCGCTCTGCGAGGCCGAAGCTCGGGATGACAGATGCCGATCATGCGGTGATGTGCTTCTTCAGAAATTCGAGCGACCGTTCGCGGGCGAGCTTCGCGGCTTCGGGGTTGTGGCTGGCGCGGTTGTTGCAGTCGAAGCCGTGGCCGGCCTGATACCAGAAGATGGGCACCTCGGGATGGGCGGCGGCGACCTTCTCATCGATTTCCTTTTTGGGGATGTGCTGATCTTCGAGGCCGAAGTGGAGCATCACCGGGGCTTTCAGCTTTTCGCCGGCAAAGTTGGCAATGTATCCACCGTAGTAGCCGACGGCTGCGGCGGGATCGAGGCGCGTGGCGGCGAGCCAGGCCACCGATCCGCCGAGGCAATAGCCGATGACGCCAACCTTCTTGCCGGTTTCGCGCAGAGCGTAGTCGAGCGCGGCGGCAACGTCCTTCACCCAGTCGTCCGGATTGCCCTGACGGGCGGTGGCAATTGCCCTCTGCATGTCTTCGCCGGAATAGCCCAGCTCGACGCCGCGCTCCAAGCGGTCGTAGAGCGCAGGGGCGACCGCGAGAAATCCGTCCTCTGCGTAGCGGTCGGCGACGGAGCGAATGTGGCTGTTGACGCCGAAAGCTTCCTGCACGACGACGAGGCCGCCGATTTCAGCGCCGGAAGGACGCGCCACATACGCGTCGAGTTCATGACCATCGGAAGCGCGGAGTGTGACGTGTTCACCCATGGAAAATCCTCTCCTCAACCGGGGGTTCCATTTTTGCATCCCAGTTCGGAGTTAGTCTGCACCCGGCCGTCTTGCTGCTAAACGCTGTGCGACGTCCTCATCGGCGTATGCGGATACGATCTCGCCGAAATAGATGCGATGAAAGTCATCGTTCTTATAGAACTGCTGACGCACACTCTGCACCAGCGCATCGGGCACCATGTCTACCCGGTTGACAGTTCTGCACTCGTAATGCACAACGCATTCCTCGATGACAGGCGAACGCACTTCACGGCTCGGAATGGGCGTTAGTTGTGCTTCCTGAAACTTGTTGTGCTCCCGTCCAGATACAGTTCCGCACAAGCTGGCTGCCTCTGCCAGTTCCTTCGGGAGAACGTTGACCGTGAAATCGCTGACCTGCTCCATCTGGTTGTATGTGTGACGCGAGTGCCTTACCAGTGCCACAAAGATTGGGCGTGCCCAGATAGAGCCAATCGTTCCCCAGCCGATCGTCATGACGTTCGGCTTTCCATCCGTGCCCGTGGATACAAGTAAAATCCCGTCCTCGTTCATACGCTCGATTATCTGGGGAAAATAATCGGTGTACGCCATTGAAACTTTCGCCATCTCGACTTCACCTCGATTTAATTTACTGGACGGAAGTATACCTCTTTCGCGAAGAGGCGCAGCCTTATATCCGCGCCCCGGCCTTCTTTAGGAAACCCGGGTCACAGGCCGTTTGGGGGCGTTCCAGACAAAAACGCCTCAACAACGCCGGGGCGGGCCAGATGTGTGTAGAATGTGTGTGGATTTCGATTTCAAATAAGAAGTCCCGGAAAACGCCACAAAGGGCGTACCCTGTAGCCTCGTTCCCGGCCAATTGCCGCTCGCATCAGGCGGCACCTGCGCCTACGGTGCGCACGCCCAGGTTCCCTTGCGACGGGTTTCCGACTGGGAGGTAAAACGCAAGATTGGTTCGGGTGGTGGTCCAGTTCTGCGTAGCGCACGAATCCCATGCCCAGGTGCACTTTGGCGTAGGAAGACGAAATGCAGTTCCAGGGAGAGAGGAGATATTAAGGTGATAGATCGAAGGGAATTTATCGCAAGTTCTTCGCTGGCGCTTTCGGCGGCCGCGCTGGGGACCGTCACAGCCGGTACAGCCAATGCCGAGCAGCCGGCACAACCCAAGCGGAAGTATCGGCTTATTGCCACGGAGGAGGCGTTTGCCAGCCCGGAACAGGTGGAATATTTCCGCAAGGCCGAAAATTCCGCCTGGACAGACCCGGACATCGAGTTATGGAGACACTTTCTGAATAACCCCACCATCCTCCGGCGTCTGCAAGATCTTGAGCAGGAGCGGCTCAGCATTATGGACCAGGCTGGAGTCGATATGCATCTGCTGTCGTTGACTTCGCCTGGCGTGCAATGTCTGAATGCAGATGCCGGTACCGCCCTGGCGGCGTCCGCGAACGATTACCTCGCGGAGACCATCAAGCGCCATCCCGATCGCTATGCGGGGCTGGGAAGCTTCGCTCCCCAAGATCCGGCGCGGGCGGCGAAGGAGATCGACCGAGCCATCACCAAGCTCAAACTGAATGGCATGATTGTCAATTCCAGCACCAATAAGGAATATTTTGACAATCGCAAGTTCTACCCCATCTTCGAAACCCTTACCGGCCTCGACGCGGCGCTATATATCCATCCGCGCAATATGCCGGAACCGTGGGCGGACATGCTGAAGGCCGACGTCAATCTCTGGTCCGCCATTTGGGGCTTCCAGGCGGAGACGTCGCTGCATGCGATGCGCATGATCATCAGCGGCGTGTTCGACGACTTCCCGAAACTGAAGGTGGTTCTCGGGCACATGGGCGAAGGCATTCCCTACTGGCTCTATCGCATCGATTGGATGTACCTTCATAATTCGGCAGATATTTATAAGAGTGCCAGCGGACGCCACTTGAAGCGGAAGCCGAGTGAGTACGTGAAGGACAACATCACGATCACTACCAGCGGCATGAATACGCACGACGTGCTGAATTACAACCATACGGTGCTGGGTCCGGAGCACATCATGTTCGCGATCGATTATCCGTATCAGGAGTCGGTGGAGGCGGCGACGTTTATGCAAACGTCGCCGCTGCCTGAAGCCGACAACGAGAAAATTGCCCATGGAAATGCGGAAAGGCTATTTCGCATCCCAACGGCGTAGCCTTTCGGAGCATGCACCCGTTGACTGACTGTCTAGCACAATCCCGTGTCGCCCTCGCGCACCCGCCTCGGGCGCGCAAGGGCGAATCTACACAACTGCGACATGGCGCAACTTTTCCGCCAGATCAACTTGCATAAGGATCAGCGCGTGCTGTTTGGGCAAACAGTTGGGTATCCGATGAAGAAGCAACCGCGAGGCGCCTTTGGTAGGAGATATCGGTATGATCGTTTGGAAAAAGCAAATCGTTGGAGTGGTGATAGTGATCATATCATTGCGAGTCGGAATTTTCGGTCAATCGCCTCATTGCTCCTCTGCCGATGCTCAAATAGCAGCCTATGAAGCAGGGAGATTGCACACATGGGATAAGTTATATCATTGGTATCATACATATTCCGGCTGTGATGACGCTTCTATTGGGGAAAGTTATTCTGATTCTGTAATACAGATACTAGCGTATCATTGGAATACCTTTCCGCGAGCATTACCGTTGTTTTCAAGCGATGGAGGGTTCTTTAGGTTCGTTCTAAAGCATATTGATGAGACGGCAGAACCTGAGGATCTGAAGGCGATACGTGGCCACGCACTCCACTCGTGTCCGCCAGGAGGTAGTGAATATTGCACAGAGATAAGAAAGGCGGCGGGAAAAGCTCTGAGTAGCATTAGAATTGTGCCTCCCCCCAAGAGCCAGATCGGCTCTCCTCGATAAGGGAGAAGGGATGGTCAAACGTTATTTTCGATACAGCAATATCGGGCTGTGGTTCGCCAAAATTCAATTCGGGCGCAAATTCCGGCGTCGGGGTTGGATGATAACAAGTTAAACGGTTTTGTCAGGGGCGGAATCTGTATGAGGCTTTCGGACAACGCGGTGCTGATCACCGGCGGCGCGGTGGCGTCCCGGAGACCATTGCACTGAAAACGGAGCCGAAGGGAGCAAGAAAAATGAGCTTGAGAGTTCTGATGCTTGGAATGGTTGCTATCCTGCCCGTCTGCTTGCTGGCAAACTATTCCAACACCGCCCATGCCGCCAAAAGCGATGAGAGCGCTGCAAGGGGAGCAGCCTGTGACCGTGCGTGCCTGCAAGGTTTCTTGGACAGGTACCTGGATGCCCTGGTGGCGCATGATCCTTCCAGGCTGCCCGTCGCCCAGTCCGTCAAGTACACGGAAAACACCGCCCAAATGCCGCTGGGCGATGGGCTGTGGGTTGGCGCCTCCGAGAGGCCGACCACTTTTAAGATTTACGCGCTTGACCCCGTAGCCCATCAAGCTGGATTGATGGGGGTCATGAAAGAGTTTGGGAAACCTGTAATTCTGGTGCTCCGGCTGAAAGTAGAGAATGGACAAATTACCGAGATCGAGCATATCGTAATTCGCGATTTGCGATCGACGGGCATGTCCAATCTGGTGACTCCCAGGCCGGGATTGGTGGAATCGGTTCCTCTCGCTGAGCGCGTCCCCCGGCAGGAAATGGTGCGCATTGCCGAGTCCTATTTTGATTCGATTGAGCAGAGCAACGGTAACTTGGCCCCATTTGCCGATGACTGCGAGCGTCACGAAAATGGCATGCAGACTACGACCAACAAGACTCCCCAGCCCAGCCCGTTAGATTCGAGCGATGCGGCTGAGAACGAGGCGTTCGCGAAAATTGGGGCCCTGGGCTGCCGGGACAGTATCAACACGCACATCCTGAGTTACATCTCGCGGATTCGGCCACGGCGTCCGCTGATTGTGGACGAGGAGATGGGACTGGTTTACACCTTTCCCATGTTCAACCATCGCGGCAATGTAAGGTCGATCAAAATAGTTGGCGTGCCTGGCGTTGACAAGGTTGCCATGCCGTTCGGACCGATCGACCTTGAAGCAGGTGAGATCTTCAAAATCAGGCGCGGCCAGATCCATGAGATCGAAGCCGCGGGATTTTTGCTGCCCTACAACTCCAAAACTGGCTGGGAAGCTGAGGATGCGCGGTAACGGGCGTCAAGGTGACTCGCAACACGATAGGGAGACAAGGAAATGAAGCAGAGATTTCTACGGTTCTTGATATCCGGCTTATTCATCCTGATGCCCGGCATGATTCTGGGCCCAAACCCGGCCCAGGTTGCCAATGGCCAAACGCGTGGTACTTTGGCAGCGCCTTGTGACCGTGCGTGCCTGCAAGGTTTCGTGGACCGGTACCTGGATGCCCTGGTGGCGCATGATCCTTCCAGGCTGCCCGTCGCCAAGTCCGTCAAGTACACGGAAAACACCGCCCAAATGCCGCTGGGCGATGGGCTGTGGGTTGGCGCTTCCGAGGGGCCGGCCACTTTTAAGATTTACGCGCTTGACCCCGTAGCCCATCAGGCTGGATTGCTGGGGGTCATGCAAGAGTTTGGGAAACCTGTACTTCTGGTGCTCCGGCTGAAAATAGAGAATGGACAAATTACCGAGATCGAGCACATCGTATATCGCGACGTGCCAAAGACGAGCATGCCCAATCTGGTGACTCCCAGGCCGGGATTGGTGGAATCGGTTCCTCCCGCTGAGCGCGTCCCCCGCCAGGAAATGGTGCGCATTGCCGTGTCCTATTTTGATTCGATTGAGCAGAGCAACGGCAATTTGGCCCCATTTGCCGATGACTGCGAGCGTCACGAAAATGGCATGCAGACTACGTCCATCAAGACTTCCCAGCCTAGCCCAATCGATTCGAGCGATGTGGCTGGGAACCAGGCGTTCGCGAAGATTGGGGCCTTGGGCTGCCGGGACGGTATGAACACGCACGCCTTCAGTTACATCACGCGGATTCAGCCGCGGCGTCCGCTGATTGTGGACGAGGAGTTGGGACTGGTTTTCACCTTTCCCATGTTCAACCATCGCGGCAAAGTAAGGTCGATCAAAATAGTCGGCGTGCCTGGCGTGGATACGCTTGCCATGCCGTTCGCACCGTTCAACCTTGAAGCAGGTGAGATCTTCAAAATCAGGCGTGGCCAGATCCATGAGATCGAAGCCGCAGGATTTACGCTGCCCTACAACTCAAAAACTGGCTGGGAAGCTGAGGATGCGCGGTAACGGGCGTCAAGGTGACTCGCAACACGATAGGGAGACAAGGAAATGAAGCAGAGATTTCTACGGTTCTTGATATCCGGCTTATTCATCCTGATGGCCGGTATGATTCTGGGCTCAAATCCGGCCCGGGCCGCCAATGGCCAAACGCGTGGTACCATGGCAGCGCCTTGTGACCGCGCCTGTCTGGAAGGTTTCGCCGATCGGTATCTCACTGCCCTGGTGGCCAATGACTCCTCGCATCTGCCCGTAACGAAGACTGTCAAGTTCACCGAGAACGGTCAGAAGCTGGAACTGGGAGACGGGCTTTGGAATACCATGACGGGCGAGGGAACCTACAAGCTCTACATCGCGGACCCGGATGCCGGAGAGGTCGCATTTTTCGGCACCATCCGCGAGGCAGGCCTGCCGGCAATCCTGGAACTTCGCCTGAAGATAGAAAGCGGGAAGATTTCTGAGATCGAGACCATCGTGGCGCGCCAGCCGAGTGGCGCTACGAGCCTGGAGAAACTGGGAAGCCCCAATCCTGTGTTCCTGGAGGCGATACCTCCCGCGGAACGCGCTACCCGCGCAGACCTGATCAAGACCGCGAATATGTATTTTTCCGGCATTCAGTTGAACGATGGCAAGGGTGTGTACCCTTTCACCGATAACTGCAACCGAATCGAAAACGGCATGCAGACGACTAATAATCCTTCCTTGACCATGCCATCCGATGTGTCCAGTTCGCAGGAAAAATCGCCACAACGGAACGATGCGGCATATTCGCCTGCTTGGAGCTGCGCGAAGCAGTTCCAGTCGGGACTGCTCCATTTTGTGACGCGAGTGCGGGACCGCCGTTTCCTGGTGGTCGATCAGGAACGCGGCCTGGTGCTCGGCTTCACTTTCTTCGATCATGCTGCCGGTAAGACCCGCACGTTCAAGACGCCGGATGGACGTACAGTTACCTCCGGTCCTACCACTCCCTGGACCTGGGAAATCGCCGAACTATTCAAGATCGAAAACGGAAAGATCCGGCAGATCGAAGCGGTGCTGGAGCATTGCCCGTACGGGATGGGTTCGGGTTGGAGCACTTGGGAACAATCGATGTTGACGCAAGCGCGGTAATTGCGCCGGCTTTGGCCTCAGTCCGCTCGGCGTGTGACGATCACGGCATCCTCGACTTCAAATTGATCTTCTTGCCGTCTACGACGAAACTGCCAAAGCCGTGATGGTGGATGGTCTTCGGATTCTTTTGCTTCGGATCGGTCCATGCCTTGACCACCTCAAGGATGAAGAGGCTGTACCTGTTGACAAGGCGCGTATCGATGACCCTGCATTCGAGATTGGCAAAACACTCGGCCACAAGAGGCGATGCTACGCACGTGGCTGGCAGCGGCGTAAGGCCGAATCGCTCGAACTTAGCTACGTCTCGACCTGAGCAATTGCCAACCTTCACGACTTTAGCTGCCAGGTCCAGCGCCGGAACAGCGATCACGCACTCTTTCGTCGCCCGCAATGCGGCGAAACTGTAGTCGGCGTTACTGACGATACAGGCAACCAAGGGCGGCACAAACTCGACCATCATGTGCCAGGACATTGCCATGAGATTGGGACGGCCCTTTCGTGTTGTCGTCAGAAGGACAACTGGACCCGGTTCGAGCAGTTGGTAGACCTTTGATAAAGGCAGATCGTTCATAACGGGGGCCGCCTTTGCCCTCATCGATAGTTAACCTTAACAGCGCGGCTCCATTATCGTTTGGCGCGGCGTTACGTTTTTCGATGGAGGCTCGCCTTTCTCCCCATCTGAGCGGGAAGTGCAGGCATGAAAGCGCGAAAAAACAGCCCCGCCAGGGCGGGGCTGTTTTTAGGCAAAGTGCGGATGGGGCTAAGCTTCCGCCCGTTTCACCAGCAACGCATAGTCTTTATCCACCCGCTGCTGGAAAATGCTCATTTCCTCCTCCGTCACCTTGGAGAAGCGGCCCTGCGGTTTCATGTAGTCGCTCACCGGCTTCGGGTGGGAGATTTTTTGCGTGATGCGATATTCGGTCCCGTCCACGATCTCATACAGCGGCCACGACGAGGTTTGCACCGCCAGGCGAGCCAGTTCGATGGTCTTCTCCGACCCATAGAACCAGCCGGTAGGGCAGGGCGCCAGAATGTACAGAAAGGCCGTGCCGCCGCACGTCATGGCGCGTTCCACCTTCTTTTTCATGTCTTCCACGTAGGCAATCGAGCAGGTCGCGGCATAAGGAATGCGGTGCGCCGCCACGATCTGCATGAAGTCCTTGCGGTAGGTCGGCTTGCCGCCCGGCGTGGTGGTGGTCACACCCGCAAAAGGCGTCGAACCGCTGGCCTGGATGCCGGTGTTCATGTAGGCTTCATTGTCGTAGCAGCAGTAGATGATGCGGTCGCCGCGCTCCATCACCCCGGACAAGGCCTGCAGGCCGATATCGATGGTGGCGCCGTCGCCCGCCCAAGCCAGCACATTTACGTCGGTCTTTCCAAGCATGTCCAGGCCGGCGCGGATACCGGCGGCCGAAGCGGCCGCGTTTTCCAGGTTGCACTGATAACCGGGAATCTGCACACAGGTTTCTGCGCCCACCCCGGAAAATGTCGCCGAACAGCCGGGAGGAATGACCACGACGGTCTTGGGGCCGAGCACGTTGACCACCGTGCGGAAGGCATTTTCCAAGCCGCATCCCTGGCAGGTGCTGACGCCCCACGAAGCTATGTCCTGATGTTCTTTCATTTCTTCTGTTTGCATTAAACTAATACCTCCCGATCCAATACGTACTCCCGGATAGTCATGGCATTCTCCCGGACATCTACCCAGGTGGGCAGGGTCTCAGGCGCTGCCGTGCGCGAGAGATCGAAAACCTTCCGGAAGGTGGTGGGGGTGATGTCGCGTCCACCCAGCCCAGCGACAAAGCCGCTAATGGCGACGGGCACATTGGCCAGCGCCGAGCGAACCTCGCATAGCACCGGGCCGCCCGCCGAGCCAATGCTGGTGGCGCGCTCCAGCACGGCGATGCGCGGCACGTGGCTCAGACGCTCCTGCAGCAGACGAATGGGGAACGGCCGGAAAGACACGATCTTGACTGCGCCCACTTTGTGGCCTTCCGCACGCATCTGGTCCACGGTGTAGACCGCGGTGCCGGACATCGAGCCCATCGTTACGACTACTTCTTCGGCATCCTCGCAGCGGTAGAACTCCGCCCGATGATACGTCCTGCCAAACTTCTTGCCGAACTCCTCCAGCACCTCTTCCAGCACCGGCTCGGAATTCGCCATGCCCACATTATGCTGGTATTTGAGTTCAGTGTAATCGTTGCTCATGGTCAGCGGGTTGACGAACATGACCTCGTCGGGATCCAGTTTCAAATTCGCTGCCACGTAGGGGCCGACGAATTCGTCCACCTGCTTCTGCTCCGGAACCGTGACGGCGCAGCCAGTGTGGGAAACGAAAAAGCCATCCTGGCAAACCATGATGGGCAGCAGCACGCTGGTATGTTCGGCGACGCGGTAGCCGATGAGCGTCATGTCGAGAACCTCCTGCGGGTCCTCGGCGTACAGTTGCAACCAGCCGGTGTCGCGCTCCGCCATGGTATCGCTATGGTCGCACCACAAGCTCCAGGGCGCCACCAGCGCGCGGTTCACCACGCCCATCACTATGGGCAAGCGCAAGCCGGATGCCACACCCAGCATCTCGTGCATCAGGGCCAGCCCCACCGAGGCAGTGGCCGTGCAGACCCTCGTCCCGGCCAGAGCAGCGCCGATGCAGCACGACATTGCGGTGTGTTCCGACTCCACGCGAATGTACTTGGCGTTCAGCGTTCCCTTGGTCACGAACTTGGCTAAGTCCTCGGCGATGGGACTTTGCGGGGTGATCGGATAAGCGGCTACTACCTGTACCCGGGCCAGCCGAAACGCTTCCGCGGCCGCCGCGTTCCCGTCCATGAAAACTCTTTGCGTTATCATTGAAAGTCCCTTTCCGGTTGCATCGTGATGCAGTGCAGCGCGCAGACGTTCATGCAAATGCCGCACCCTTTGCAATATTGCATGTCAAAGGCGACCTTGTGATCGGCCTTGTTAACCTTCGCCAGGCCGGCCGGGCAGTACTTAGCGCACTGGCCGCAGGCGCTGCACTTTTCCGGATCTTGGACGGGGCGTTCCACCCGCCAGCTGCCTGTATTGGCCGTGGCGAAAGTGAGTCCGACAGGCCCCAACAAATAGCGCTTTTCAGTGACTACATGTTTCTGCATAGGCTCTCCGCGCTGCGTCCGCATTGGCCGGACCTTTGGCGCCAAACTTCTTAAGGATGGTTGTGGTTACGGCCTCGAGATCGACCAGTCCGGCGGCGGCCATGGCGCCCAGCATGGGCGCGTTGGGCACGTCGTTGCCGGTGGCCTCCAAGGCAATGCCCAGAGCATCGACGCTCAACACCTTGCGTCCCGCGAAGGGCATACTGGGATCAACCCCCGCCGTGTTGACGATAAAGAGCGTGTCCGCATGAGTGTTCTTCAACACGTCCACGCCGTGCGCCAGCACCCCGGTGCCAAACAGCACCACGATGTCCGGCTCAAAAACAAAACACTTGGGCTTGATCGGCTGGTCCGAGGCGAAGACATCGGCCGAGACCGGGGCTCCGCGGCGCTCGTGGCCATAGGCGGGCGTGGTTTGGGCGTACGTACCCTGAGTCACTACCGCTTCTGAGAACAGCTTGGCGCCGGTGACCACACCCTGACCGCCCAGCCCCAAAAACCTGATTTGTTTCATGTGTACCCCTTGCGACTAGCTATGCCCGAGCGGCCATTCCAAGCAGAGCAAGCGAAGAGATACTCAGGAAAGAAAGAACCAGAACCTGGCCTTCTTTCCTTTGTTTCCCTCTGCTTCTTCTTCCTCTGGAGGAATCTGGCGACCCTGACATACCCAGCCTAGATTTCCTGTCTAACATCTCGCAGTGACGTAAATCACACCGCATAGATCCCCTTCCGCGCCGGCCGTTGGTGGCGCGGAAGCCCATGCCTGCATGATCAAGGAGGACTCGGGGATCGTGTCCGACAGATTTGCGGCGTGGCCCTGGAGATGGAAAGCAACTCGGTCTTCGAGTCGTTGGCGTTGCCGGCAAAGATGCTCAAGATGCGCGACGAGTGATTGCATGAAGAGATTTTTACTCACTCAAAGAGGCACGCGTGCTGGCCGAACGCTGGCGCGTCTATTGCAACGCCGAACGGCCGCATTTGTCGTTGAGCTATAAACCACCAGCACCAGCGGCATAGCAGACCGAAAGTTCGCAGGGGCATGGAAAAAATGGAAAGCAAAGAACGCTTCCCACTTTTCCACGCCCACGACTACGACGACGGCGGGCAGATATCCAACTCTCCCGCTGCGCCACACTTACACTCTCGCTGGTACAAAGTGTCGGGCAGGCCAGGGTGGCCCTCCCAACCCACGCGGGGTGCGCCGTCCTCGCTCTACTTGGGGCTGGAGGGAGAATCTTCGACAGAGTTCGTCTAAACTCGTACACTAGTAGGCAAGCGACCAGGAGAGACGAAATTCGTGGTTTCCTACCCTAAATGCAAAAAAACGCGTTTAGAGTAAGGTGCCCAAACATCGTTGCGATGTTTTCGGTGAGCCACCCGCCAGACCGTTTCGTGGACCAGGATTAGTCAGGTTATTCTATGGCATTGTTCGAATGGAGGAGGCCATCATGAGCAAGATCTGTTCGATAGAAGAGGCATTGAGTCTGATTCGGAACGGCGCCACCGTCAATCTCGTGGCGTCCGGCGGAGGGTATCAGGATGCAGACCTCATCTACAGCAGTATCGAGAAGAAGTTCCTGGAAACTGGGGAACCCAACAATCTCACCATTGTCCATATCACGGGCGTGGGCAGCGGCGATGAAACCGGTGTCGGACGATTCGCACATAAAGGTCTTGTAAAAAGGGTTATCGGGGGGCATTGGGCCTGGTCCAAGAAGATGAGCCAGCTGGTGGTGGACGAGGAAATCGAGGGCTACAACTTGCCCCAGGGGGTTCTCGCGATTCTGATGCGCGACATTGCCGCCCACCGGCCGGGACTTCTGACCACCATCGGCCTGGATACGTTCATAGACCCACGGCTGGGAGGGGGACGACTGAACCAGAGGTCTCAGGAGCGCCTGGTCGAGCTGGTCAATTTCCAGGGCCGCGAGATGCTCTTTTACAAGGCGTTTCCCATCGATGTCGCCATTGTTCGGGGCACAACGGCCGATGAAGACGGCAATATCTCGGTTGAGGAGGAAGCTCTCGACCTGCACATGCTGCACGCGGCGTTGGCCGCGCACAACAGCGGCGGAATCGTGATTGCCCAGGTCAAGCGTATCGCCAGGAAAGGCACCCTGAACCCGCGCATGGTGCGCGTACCCTCACATATGGTGGGTGCGGTGGTGGTCGATCAACATCAATGGCAGACAGCGGACGAAGAGTATAATCCGGCTCTTTGCGGTTCTCTCATCGCCCCTATGGATTCCATTCCCCCCCTGGAATATGGCCTGCGGAAATTTGTCGCCCGGCGAGCGGCTCTCGAAATGCGACCGGGCACGCTCGTAAACCTGGGAATCGGCATCGCGGACGGCATCGCCAATGTCGCCGCCGAAGAGGGGATTATCAACGATTTTACCTTCTCTATCGAGATGGGCGTCTTCGGCGGAGTGCCGACTAAGGGGATAATCTTCGGCGCGGCATGGAATCCGGAATGCCTCATCAGCATGCCTTCTATGTTTGATTTCTATCATGGCGGTGGTCTGGATATGGCATTTCTGGGGATGGGGGAGGCCGATGCCTCGGGAAACGTCAATGTATCCTGGCTCGGGAACAGAATCACGGGCAGCGGCGGTTTCATCGATATCTCACAATCGGCCAAAACCGTGGTGTTCTGCGGTTCCTTTTTGAACGGGGAAACGCTCCTTGAGGTCAAAGACGGGAAGCTCAAGATCGTCAAAGAAGGGACGACCAAGAAGTTCAGGCAACAGGTGAAGCAGGTCAGCTTCAGCGGCAGATTTACTTCCGGAACGGGTCAGCACGTCTTGTATGTGACGGAACGGGCGGTTTTCAGACTTGAGAACGGAAAAATGACGCTAACGGAGATCGCGCCGGGTCTGGATTTGCGCAAAGACGTTCTTGCGCAGATGGAATTTATTCCGGAGATCGCTCCCGATTTGAAGACTATAGATTCAGCGATTTTCATGCCCCAGAGCATGAAACAGAGCAATCCCGGCCTCTTCAGCCATTTTGGAGGGCCCATTCCCGGAATCAAGGATATTGCCTTGGCGGCAAAGGAAGCGGCCGCAGATTAATGATCCTTCGGCAGAGCCGGAGGCGGGTGGCTCACCCTGCACCGGATTAGGAATTGGTGCAGGGCGAGTTGATGCTCAAAAGTGCCGCTTTCCTTCCGGGGTAGAAGTAAACGGCACCCCGCACATTCCCGGATTCCTTACGTGAATTCCTAATCGAACGGGCAGCAAATTCTCATCCGTGTTTGGCTCTCCGGAAGCTGAAAAACAGCAAGTGCCGGCGCGACAAGGTTAGGCGCGAGCTGCGCGGGCTGCGACCTCCTCATCCAGTGAAGCGAACGTTCTTCCTTCCTCTGCAAGCCTCTTCAGGAGCGGCGCGTGAGGCCACAACAGTTCACCGTGCTGCGCTCGGAAGTCCTCGATCCGCGCAAGGATATTCTTCAGTCCGACGGTATCGGCATACCACATCGGGCCGCCGCGGTAGTTAGGGAAGCCGTAGCCCGACAAATAGACCGTGTCGATGTCGCTGGCGCGAAGCGCGCAACCTTCTTCCAAAAGACGCGCTCCTTCGTTGATCATGGCGTAGATGCAGCGGTCGACAATCTCCTGGTTGTCGAATGTGCGGCGCTGGATCCCGGCTTCTTTGGCCGTCTGTTCGGCGATCGCTTGCACTTCGGGGTCCGGCAAGGCGCGGCGGTTCTCATCGTACTTGTACCATCCTTTGCCTGTTTTTTGTCCCAGGCGGCCCATTTGGACAAGTTTCGGGAGAATCAGGGGCTCACGCGTTCCAGGCTTCAGCAGGTGACGGTTGGCCAAGCTGACCTTGTAAGATGTGTCCAGCCCGGCCATATCATCCACCGCCAACATGCCCATCGCCATACCCCATTCAACCAGCGCGCCATCCACCTGCGAGGGCGTGGCCCCTTCCTCGACCAGGAGCATTTCTTCCCTCAGGTACGGGAACATCATGCGATTGCCAATAAAACCCGGAGTGCTGCGGGCCAGTACGCCCACCTTCTTGAGTTTCTTGGCGAGCGCCATTGCCGAGACAATCGTCTCCGGGGAGGCGAATTTGCCGCGCACGACTTCGACCAGGCGCATGACATTCGCCGGAACAAAGAAATGCGTGCCAATAGCCGCGTGCGGCCGGGATGTCGTTTTGGCGATCTCGTCGATGTCCAGGCCAGACGAGTTTGACGCCAGCAAGCAAGACGGCTTGACAACCTTGTCGATTCGCTCGAAGATCTGCTTCTTCAACTCCAGGTTTTCAAAGACCGCCTCGATCACGATGTCTACGTCTTCAAAGCCCGCCAGCGTGGTCTGCGGATGGATCAAAGCAATTCGCTGCTCCGCCACTTCCTGCGAGAAGCGGCCTTTTTTCACCGAACCCTCATAGATCTTGCGAATGTTGCCCATGGCGCGCTCGAGCGCCGCCTCTTCGGTATCGTTCAGAAGAACCGGAATGCCCACGTTGGCAAACGCCATGGCGATACCGCTCCCCATGGTGCCGCTGCCGATAACGCCGGCTTTGCGGATTTCAGCGACCGGGGTGCCGGAAGGTATGCCCGGAATCTTCGATACCGCGCGCTCCGCCAGAAACGCATGGATCAGAGCTTTTGCCTGATCGTGCGTGAAGCACTTCCCGACCATCTCCCGCTCGCGCTTGCATCCCTCGTCGAAGGGCAAAGTCACAGCGGCTTCGAAAGCGTCCATGATGGCCTGGGCCGCATACAGGTTCCGGCGAGTCTTACGGGCTTGCTCCCGTCCCGCCTTCAGAATGGCGTCATTTTCGGCAGCGCTGGCGGTGAGCTTGTCGGTACGGCGGCTGGTTACGGGATGGCTGGTCCTGCCCGCAACCTCCCGCGCATACTGCACCGCCCCAGCGAGCAGGTCTCCCTCAATCACGCGGTCAAGGATGCCCAGCTGGGCAGCCTCGGCAGCCTTGACTGGCGCTCCAGTAAGACATAGCTCTATCGCCTTTGCGAGCCCGACAAGACGAGGAAGACGCTGTGTCCCTTCGGCGCCCGGAATAATGCCCAGGTTTAATTCCGGCTGGCCTACCACGGCGTCCGCGGCAGCCACCCGGTAGTGCCCGGCCATGGCAAGTTCCAACCCTCCGCCCAGGGCATGGCCGTGGATCGCCATGATCACGGGCTTGGGATTGCTTTCCAGTTGCTGGAAGAACCCGTGCATCTCGGGGCTGTCGTTCTTGCCGCTGGCCAGCATAACGGCAAATTCGTTGATATCGGCGCCTGCGCTAAACGCCTTTCCACCCCCGGCGATCACCAGTGCGCAAATGCCGGCATCGGCATTCGCTGCGGCAAACGCTTCCTCGAGCCCTTCGCGGACGTTCAGGCTGAGGGCGTTGGCTGGGGGATTGTCGAAAGTAATAACGGCAACACCATTCTCCGTTTTTAACGTAACAACTTTGTTCATAACCGCTCCAGTGTTCATAACCGCTCCAGAAGGCTGTCTGCCCTGCTGCGTTGCATTGTGCGTGACAAGAAATACTGTTAGCCGACCTTCAGTACGATTGAGGCTGCCGTATCG
Organism: uncultured Acidobacteriaceae bacterium; assembly: GCA_963799445.1. Taxonomy (GTDB): domain Bacteria; phylum Acidobacteriota; class Terriglobia; order Terriglobales; family Acidobacteriaceae; genus Telmatobacter. The sequence continues at coordinate 21,845 of CAWCXX010000029.1, forward strand.
CCGGCGGCACAGCCGGAACAAAGCAGGTAGCCTCCACCCTTGATGGCCAGCTCTTCGATGCCTTCGATCGCAAGGCGGGCGACCGTGGGCGCCTGGGGATGGCCCCAGATGAGCGAATTGCCGTAGTTATTCATGGCGCTGAGCTTCAAGCCCAGAACTTTTGCCATGGTCAGGTCGTTTGCGGCAAACGGGGAATGTGTCTTGATGACACTGATATCCTCGATGCGCAGTCCGGCATTGCCGAGCGCCATCTGCGCCGAGGGCGACACGGCAGCGGGCATGAAGGCCTTCTTCGTGCGCGCATATCCATACGAGAGGACCTGGATTTCGATCTTGGGATCGGCACTCAACTCACGCGCCTTCTCCCGAGTCGTTACAGCGATTCCGGCATTGCCATCGGCAGGATGCGTCTGCGCCCCCACGGTGTGTATGCCTCCGGGGACGGCAACCTTCAGCGCGGCCAAGCCCTCTTTTGTGCTGTTGTAGACCCCTTCATCGGCCTCGATCAGAACCGTCTTCTTGCCAACCTTGATTTCGGCGGGAAACATATACCGCCGCTGAAACGCGCGATCGTTTGCCAGAGCGTCGTAGTACTGTGCTTGCCGCATCAGCACCAGCTCGTCGCACTGCTCCCTGGTAAAGCCGTGTTCCTGCGCTACATTCTCCGCGGTTTGGATCATGGCGGCGCCAGCCCAGGGGTCGGCCTTGAAATTGTCCATCACCCAGTCTTCCGCGACCAGCTGCCCGCCCGGACCGCTGGGGTTAGGCCAGACGGCATGCGGGCCGTTCGACATGCGGTCCGCCATGATGCACCAGCAATTCTTGAACAAGCCGGTTTCGACGCCCATGCCCGCCTGATAGATGGAATAGGTGCCCGTCGAACAGGCCTGGCTTACGAGGACGCCGGGAGACTCCGTGGCGCCCATGAGGGCAGCCACCCAAGGACCGCCGTAAAACCACAGCTTCTGATGAACTGTACTGCCGAGAATTACGTAGTCGAATATCTTTGCATCCCATCCGCGGGACTCGAAAAAGCGCTTCGCAGTATTCCCTCCAAGCAGGAGGGCATTCTCGTTGGCGAGAGCCCCTTGCCAGCGGGTGAACGGAGTACTGTAGTAGGCTCGGTAGGGCACATAGGCTTTGGTCAGCATTTCTTTATTCTCCTAAAAGCCACGGGGAATTTGCCCGCCGTCCAGCGGCGGATTCCGTATGGCCCGGGCAAAATCTCGATCTTGGAATCGTATAACTTATAATACGTATAGCACCATAGTGACAAGCGTAATATAGTGCGCAACCAACGAAAGGCATTTGGCAGCATGGGCACGTATATTGACAACCGGGCCAGCCTCCTGATTCGCCTCGGCGAGCAAGTACGAAACTGCCGGATCGCCTCCCGCCTGACGGTGGCGGAGTTTGCCCAACGGGCTTCTCTATCTCCTCGTTTTGTCAACCAGCTCGAAGCAGGCCGAGGCAACATCTCGATCGTTAATCTGGCCATGGCGGCCCTGGCCTTGAATCGCAACTTGTATGAGTTGATTCCGCCCGACGCCACGGACCGCTCGTTGCAGGCTCAGGTTTGGTCCTCGCTGAGCCGCCTCAACAATGGCGAGTTGCACGAGCTGCAACAATGGTTGGAGAAACGCCAGGGCGGCGGTCCGCCAGCACGCTTTTTTGCGATGCTGGGCGTGCGGCTGGCCGGAAAATCGACCATCGGACGGCTGCTGGCAAAGAAGCTCGATACCGACTTTTTGGAATTGGATCGGAGTATCGAGGCGGCGGCGGGCATGCCCGTGGGAGAGATCTTCGCCATGCACGGGGAAGCGTACTACCGGTGGCTGGAACGTCAAGAACTTGAAAAGGTCTTTGCTACTTCCCAAGGTTGCGTGCTGGAGCCCGGCGGATCTATCGTGACGGATCGGGACAGTTGGGAAAGAATCAAACAGCGATCTTTCACCATTTGGGTTGACGCCGCGCCTGCTGTGTTCACAGGGCGGCTGCGGGGTGCCCACGACATGCAGGCGACGGAGAATCGCACCCTTGGTTTAGATGGTCTGAAAGCCCTGTTGAAACGCCGAAACCCGCTTTACGCGGAATGTCAGTTCAAGGTGAAAGCAGTTGGAGAGCCCTCCGACGCAGTGGCGCAGATCATGAAAGCGCTGGCTGCTCCGGCGACAAGCCGCCGCTTGCGCGGCACAATCGCACCCGCGTGAAAAGAGCTTTACGGGATCGATCACTGAAATATCCGCCCGCAGCTGCATGAGCCGCAGGTTGTGCCCTCAGAACCAAAAGCGGAGAGAAATTTGCTGTACGCGTGGTTTTGTCAGGGTCGCGCCATACACCCCGAATTCTCCACTCGTTGTCATGTTCTCAAATGAAGTGAGGGGATTCACGTCGAAGCGTACTGAGTTCGAAACATTGAAGGCGTCCCACGCAAATTTGAGGCCGCTGTTTTCGCGCAGATTCCAGCTCTTCGACAGGCTGGCATCTATGCCGAAGTAGCCGTCGCCGCGGAAGTTGTTCCGTTGTCCGGCTTCTCCTGGGTAAGGATTGCGCATATTCGTCAATGCTTCTTGAGAGTCCGCAAAGACTTGCGGCGCCCCATTGCTGTCGATATGCGTATGGGTCTTGATCGGCCCGGTCTGGATCATGTTGCTTTTCTCATCCCAATTGGTTCCCCAACCCGCTCCACAGATCACGCTGAACGGCAGCCCGCTGGTCCAGCGCGCGACTCCGGAGAATTGCCAGTTACCGATCGCGCCATTCAGCCACCGGCCCGCTCCGCCCACCAATGCCTTTCCTCTTCCAACCGGCAACTCCGCCACCCAATCCCCGGTGATCAGGTGCCTGACATCGAAGTCAGAAACCGCATAATTCAAGCGCGGTTTCCATGCGTTGAGTATGGCTGAGAAACTGCTGCCTGCGCTGGTCCCCGTGCTTGAAGAAAACATGGTACGCTCGGCATCTGATCCCATATCGAGCGACTTGGAAAAGGTGTAGCTCAATTCTGTCTGTACGCCGTGGCTCGCCTTGCGCAGCAGCTTGATTTGGGCCGCGTTATAGTTACTGCTTCCGATCGACGACCACGCAAACATGCTGGCATATTGGCGCGGCCAGAAGCGGTTGGTCTGGCCCCCGCAGCCTGGAGTGCAGAGAATGTCGAGCATGTAGAGCGATCCAGTCTCGTTGCCGGGAAGCCAGATGTTGTAGATATTTTGGGTAGCGGAAAGACCGTTTCCGGCCGCATCGGGAAACATATCTTCGAAATAAGGAATTTTCGCTACGTTCACCGCTTTGATACCCGCGTACTGCTGCATGGAAAGCTGCGCTGCCGCCGAAAAATAGTCCTGGCCCGATTGCGGATCCACGAGATCCAGCGGCTGCGCCAGATCGATCTGTTGCAACTCGTGGCGGCCGAACCTGCCGATATATGCAATCTCCATGATGAATGCCCTGGGAAGTTCGCGCTGGACGGAAAAATCCACCGCGTGCGCATACGGAGTTTTCATGTTGTCGTCCAGGCCGTGGGCGATTTCAAAACCCGTCCAGAGCGGATCGTTCGGCGCCAGTGCCGGGTAGCTGATGGTACTCGCCGGCGTGCCGGTGATATTGGGCAGATCGTGAATCCCGGTAAAACGCGGCGAGGTATCCGGTGTTAGTAGATTGGTCGGATTGGTAATGCTTTCACTTAATCCAAACGAACCGTACTGGTCGAAAAGATTTACGATGCCTTCGCCAAAGTGGTCGTAGTACATCCCATAACCTGCGCGAATCGAGCTTTTATCCGCTCCGCCAAAAAGTTTGTGCCAGAATCCCTCCGCGGCTGCGGGAGAAAACACAATCGCAATGCGCGGCGCGATGTTTGCTTTCTGCATCGGCCAGTACGCCTTTTTGCCGCGCGCCTGGCCCGATGGCGCAAAGTAGAGGTCGGGCTGCACGCTGTTACCCAGCGCCGCCTGTTGCGCTCGAGTCTTGAACCACTGATCGATGTCGACGGTGGGTTGCGCCTGCTGCCCATGCATCTCAAACGGCGTTTGCAGCAAAGAGTGGCGCAAACCGAACGTCAGTGTAAGGCGCGGACGTACATGCCAGGAGTCCTGCGCATAATACTCGAACTCGTTACTCTTGAACTCCCTGTTCAGCATGGAGCCCTCGGGCAGCAGGCTCGCCGAGTTGCCGTCTGCCGCGATCCGGTAATTGGCCTGCGTGGTTACCAAGTCCAGAAGTCCGGCAAGATTGGCGATGGCAAAGCTATAAGAATCCGCAAAACTGCTATCTACCGCTGGATATCCGAAGGCTGACGGGTCGAAGCTCTGTCCCGTATTGGCAATGCCGGCATCGGCCAGTGCATAGGCATTCGTGTAGCCGTAGTTATAAGACAATGCGTCGGAGCTGCGGTGATTGTAAATCAGCCGGTAATTCGCGCCGAATTGAAGTGTATGTTCCTTGTGGATCAAGGTCAGGTCGTCGACGATGTTATGAACGGGAACATCGATCATCGTCGTCCTGGTCTCGGCGTCGAGCGCGCTGATGTTATAAAAGTTCGCATACTGGCCCAGGCCGATGCCGGCGCTTGCGCTGCCCTGTCGAGTGAATCCATAACGGAGATTGTTGATGAGATTAGGGGAGATATTCCATGTATCTCCAACAGCGAATCCCTTGCTGTTATCCCAAACGGTCGCACTGGCCTGGTCCCCGGGAAACTGCGGCGCGCTTGAACTCTTGTCGTTCTGCAAATTGGCCCTGGCGAAGAGCCAATTGCGATGCGTCGGCATGTAATCGAAGCGCGCAATATAGGTGTTCAACGATGCTGGATCCGGCGCCGGCCAGGTGTAGGACGCGGTGTTCAGGCCATCGCCGGCGGAGAATCCATTCGGTGCCGGATACTGGTTCAGTACCGTGAGCACGTTCGGGTCCACGCCCGGTCCCCACGGACAAGTACCGTTTCCCAAACAGTTCGGGTCCATCGCCGCAATCTGCGCAGGGCTGAGCGCGATCGTGGAATTGCCTGCAGCCAAATACCGGATATTCCCGGAGCGCATCGAGACGGTGGGAACCGTGAGCGTCTCCTGCTGATTTTCTCGGGTTCGCTGCCCTTCGTAATTCACAAAGAAGAGCACTTTGTCTTTCTCGATCGGACCGCCGAGCGATACGCCAAATGTGTTACGAATGAGTTTTCCGGGCACATCGGGCAGCCCATTCGACACCTCCGCCTGCTTGTTGAACCAGTCGTTTGCCTCACCCAGCGAACTCCGGTTGTACTCATACAGGCTGCCCTGAATTTGATTGGCGCCGCTTTTGGTGACCACGCTGACTTGCGATCCGGATGTACGCCCGCTGTCGGCCCCATAGCCGCCGGTGGTTACGCGGAACTCCTGCACGGAATCGAGCGTGGAGCGGAGCACTCCCGTAAAGGCGTAGCCGTTCACCTGATCGTTGTTGTCCACACCATCCAGCGTGATATTTTCCTGGTCGGAACGGCCGCCTGCAGACGCCCCGCTGCGGCTGTCGTAACTCTGGTCGTTCCCGTCCCCGAGATAAAGGACCCCGGGTTGCAGGCTGAGCAAATCCGGAACATTGCGCCCCTCCATGGGAAGAGACTGAATGGTTGCGTCATCGACGGCATCCCCCATGCTGGCGTTCACCAGATTCAATCCATTCGCTTCACCACTTACCTCCACCACCGTATTCAGCCCCTGCAAGGAGAGCGAGAAATTGACGGTAGCCGGTTGATCCACCAGCAACTCGGTGGACTTCGATTGAGCCGCGAATCCCTTCGATGCAACCGTAATGATGTAATTCCCGGAAGGAATTTGGTAAAACCTGTATTGGCCCTGCGCGCCGGTGAGAGCCTGGTTTGTGAACCCCGTCGCCTTGTTCTCTAAAACCACCTGCGCGCCAACGATCATCGCGCCAGACGAGTCTTTCACTTCCCCCCGCAAGGACGAAGAACTCTGGGCAATCGCGGCGAGTGCCGAGCAGATAAGCCAGGGAATCAATAGCAACTGCCAATTCCAACGCATTCGGTTTGTCCTTATTGCCCACGCTTGGACCAGTCAATGGGTGGTTACACAGACTGCGCCTGCGCGAGTGTCTTGCAACATGCGCGACGGGGCAGGCCGGTCACGCGAAAAATAGCATCCAAATCCAGGGCGCGGCCAAACTCATCCGCCAGCAGGTCCAACTGCTGCCGGCGCCGTTCGCTCCACGCGACCAACTCCTGTGGAGCGCTCATCTGAAGCGCGGCGCGCGAACAACGCAGAAATTCATGCCTGAAGGAGTCATGGTCGAAGAGTCCGTGCAGATAGCTGCCGAAGACGCGCCCATCGGCCGAGACGCATCCATCGGGCACGCTTTGCGCCGCATCGCCTTGCCGTGTAATGAAGGCAAACGGCTCAGCTCCGTCAAGGTATTCCGTTGCACCCAGGTGAATCTCGTAGCCGCAAAACTCGTGCGGAGCGGCCTTTTGACCGAATAGCGATTTGCCGGAGAGCCGTCCGCGCGCGGGAACGGTGACTTTGTCGCGCTCCATGATCGTGCGCACAGGGAGCAGGCCGAGCGCCGCCTCGCTTCCCGCGCGCTCCAGTCCAAGCGGGTCGAGAATCGCCTGGCCCAGCATCTGAAAGCCCCCGCAAATGCCTACGATCAGTCCTCCTTTGCGCGCATGTTGGTTGAGCGCCTGCTCAAATCCGCGCTTCCGCAGCCAGTCGAGATCGTCCGCTGTCTGCTTGCTGCCGGGCAGGATGATGATGTCGGCCTGTGCCAGGCCGCCGGGATCATGAAAGTGCCGCAGAGCCACGGAGGGCTCCGCGGCGAGAGCGTCGAAGTCGGTGAAGTTGGAGAAGGACGGAAAGGCGATCACACCAATCCGCAACCTTCGCGCAGGCCCCTCTGGCTCCGTCCACGAGGCCGAAGCGCGGCGATCGAGCCCCACACTGTCTTCTTCGTCCAGCGACAGATTCGCCAGATAGGGAACCACCCCCATGCAGGACTTGCCCAGCCGCTGTTCGATCATGCGAATCCCCGGCCAAAGCAGCGTGACATCGCCGCGAAACTTGTTGATAACGAAACCGGCAATACGGCCGCGCTCGTCCTCGTCCAGTAGTTCGCAGGTGCCCAGCAAAGAGGCGAAGACGCCGCCGCGGTCGATGTCTCCCACCAGCAAACACTGCGCATCGGCCAGCTTCGCCATGCGCATGTTCACAATGTCGTTTTCTTTCAGATTGATCTCGGCCGGAGAACCTGCGCCCTCTAGCACGATCACGTCGTACTGCGCGGCCAGGAAACGATAACTCTCTTCCACAATCGGCAGCAGCGATGCGACTGTCGTCTCCTGATAGTTGCGCGCATCGAGATTGCGCCACACCACGCCCTGTACCACAATTTGCGCGGCAGTGTCGCTGCCGGGTTTGATGAGAACCGGATTCATATGCACGGAGGGCGCAACTCCGGCCGCTTCGGCCTGCAGCGCCTGCGCGCGCCCTATCTCGCGTCCGTCCGGTGTGGCCGCCGAATTCAGCGCCATGTTCTGCGCCTTGAACGGCGCTACGCGATACCCGGCTCGCGCAAAGATGCTGCACAATGCGGCCGTCACCAGCGACTTGCCGACATGCGAACTGGTGCCCAGCACCATGATGGCCCTTGCCGTCATCGCGTCGCCTCCTGCGGCTTCGAAGACGGTGCGCAGGCGGCGACAACCACTGCTGCATAGGGCGCGGTCTTTGCCCAGGCTTCCTCTTCGGAAAATCCGAAAAACCTTGTCAGTGCATAGCTCATCACGCCGCGATGGGAGACGACGGCTGCCGTCTGGACAAGCGTTTCGCGGACCAAGGGCTCGATTGCCGCGTCGATTCTTGCCTCAAAAGCCGCATACTCTTCCCCTTCAGGCGCGCTTCGCAGGGGAAACTCCTGCTTCCATCGGCCCGCTTCCTGCGGAAAGCGAGTTTCAATCTCCTGCCAGCTAAGACCCTCCCACAGCCCGAAGTAAAGCTCCCTCAAATTTTCGCGAAGTTCAACCTCGACGCCGATTCGCCTTGCCAGAACGGCAGCTGTCTGCGCGGCACGTAGCAGATCGCTCGAATAGATACGCTCTATTCCGAGATGCGCAACCTCTTCGGCGACACGTGCAGCCTGACGCTCTCCGGCCGCGTTCAATTCCGGGTCACTGTGTCCGCAGAATCTTCCGGCCATATCCGTCTCGCCATGCCGAATGAAGATCAGTGTGTTCATCCCGTCCACACCCCGCAGAGATAAACGGCCGGCAAAGTCAGTTGGATCGTGGCTCCGAAGCAGTCGCCCGTAATGCCTCCAATGCGCTTCTTGTAATAAAGCCCCGTCAACAGCGACACCAGCAATGCGGCGGCGACCGGCTTCCACATCGATATCCGCAGCAGATAACCCACGACAGCCAGCGCAAAAAGCGTCCCCACAATCAGGGATGCGACGGAGATCTGCCTGGCGAGGCGAGCGCCCTGACTTGCCTCTTCCCGCGCGCCGGGCAGGGCCATGCCAAGTGGAAGCACAGTCCAGCGGCAGAGCACCTCGGCAGAGATCGCATAGGAAACAAAGCTTCCTGGCGCGAGATGCGCAAGCAACAGTACGCGTCCGGCAACAAAAAATACAATGGCCAAGGCCCCATAACTGCCGATTCGGCTGTCTTTCATGATGTCGAGGATGCTCTGCCTGCTCCATCCTCCGCCAAACGCGTCGGCTGCATCGGCCAGGCCATCCTCATGCAAGCCCCCGGTGACGAGCACGGAGAAGAGCACGATCGCCAGTGAGACGATCGTGGCGGGAAGATGCGGCGACAAAAGGCGATAGATTCCCGCCATGGCAGCGCCTACCGCAAGACCAACCAGCGGAAAGAATTTTGCTGAGCGCGACAGGGCATCCGGCCGGTAGGCCAGTCGTGGCAGAGGCAGTCGAGTAAGAAACTGAAATGCCGCAGCAATATCCTGGAATATTCCGCTCATTTGCTTTTTGTGCTCACTCCGGCGGACGAAAACGTAGCCATCTCCGAGAAGATGCGCAGAGAGGATTCGATCAACGGCATGGCCAGCACGGCTCCGGTCCCCTCTCCCAGTCGCAGATTCAAATTGAGAATGGGTGTAAGTCCGATGTAACTCAGCAGGTAGCGGTGCCCCGGCTCTTCCGAGCAGTGCCCGGCAAAAAGGTAGCCGCTCACCTGGGGCGCGATTGCGTATGCCGCTGCGGCTGCCGCCGTCGAAATAAAACCGTCGCAGACCACGGCCATTCGCTGAGCTGCGGCCCCAAGGATAAATCCGGTCATCGCCGCAATCTCCAGGCCGCCGACGCAACGCAGCACTTCAAGCGGTTCCGGCGTTCCTTTCACGGCGCCGAAGTGCAGCTTCACCGACTCTTCCACAATCTGCAGCTTGCGATTCTTCCCGGCATCATCCAGTCCCGTGCCGCGGCCAATCAAGGCATCGAGCGGCTGGTTGGTCAGCACCCCCGCTATTGCACTGGCGGCCGTTGTGTTTCCAATTCCCATTTCCCCAACGGCAACCAAGTGCTGCCCGTTGTCCTTGGCTCTTTGCGCCTGGCGAAGGCCAACTTTGATAGCTGCGGCAAGCTCCTCGTGCGTCATGGCCGCCTCGCGGCGCATATTGCGGCTGCCGCGGCGAATCTTTGCCGCGCAGAATCCAGGCGCATTCTCGAACTCCGCATCCACACCCACGTCCACAACCGTAAGCTCCGCCTCGTGCAGCCTTGCGAGCACATTGATGGCCGCGCCCCCATCCAAAAAATTGCGCACCATTTGGGCCGTCACTTCGCGGGGATATGCGCTCACCCCTTCGTCGGTGACGCCGTGATCGGCCGCAAAGACGTAAGCGCCGTGCCGCAAAGGCCGCGGAAGATTTCCCGAAAAAATGGCGCACATCTGCGCTGCTATTGCCTCCAGACGGCCCAGACTTCCCTGCGGCTTGGTCAGGTCGTCGAGATGGCGCTGGGCCTCGGCGATGTATCGTGCGTCGCAAGGCACGATGTCCGCGACCACGCCGGAAAGAGAAGAAGAATCAATCAAATTCATATAGCTTTCTCCATTCGGCTCCGGGCGCGCTTCACCAGCATGGGACGGTGGCGAGGCGGACAATTAAAGGCGCGCTCGAGAATTTCCGGCTGCAACACTTGCGCAGGCGGCCCCTGCAGCGTCTCTCCGTCCGGGCTCAACAGCCACACGGAAGAAAATACGCCCTCGATTAGCGTTAAATCGTGCATCGCAGCAAGGATCGTAATGCCCTCGCGGCGCAGTGCGCCGATCAGGTCGATCATTTCGAACTGGCGGCCGATATCCAATTGCTGCATCGGCTCGTCCAGCAGCAGCAACTGCGGCTGCTGGGCCAGGCCCAGGGCAATCTTCACGCGCTGGCGCTCGCCGCCGCTCAGTTGGTTGAAGACGCGCGAACGCAGCGACCAGGTGTCGGTCAACTCCATCGCGCGCTCCATGGCCGTGCGGTCGGCCGCGCTCAATCCGCCGAACATTCGCAGAAACGGCGTTCGTCCCTGTTCCACAAACTGTTCGACGGTGAAGGGAAATGGGATCTCGACGTTCTGCGGCACAAATGCGATCGATTTGGCAATCTCACGCTGTCTCAGCGATACCAGAGTCTTGTGCTTCAGACGTACTTCGCCCAAGTCCGGAGCGAGAGAGCCTGCCGCCAGCCGCAACAGCGTAGTCTTGCCCACACCGTTCGGGCCCACAAGAGCAATGCAATCGCTCGCGAAAATTTTGGCGTCGAAATCGTCGAAGAGGGTTCCATTCCCATATCCGAATCCGACGCGGACAAACTCGAGTAACGGCGTCATAACATCACCCCCCGCCCAGCTTTGCGCAATAGATAAAGAAAAAATGGTCCGCCGATGAAGGCGGTCAATACGCCCACGGGCAACTCTGACGGAGCGATAACCGTACGCGCCGCCGTATCCGCCACCAGCAGAAAAAGCGCCCCGGCCAGAGCCGTGGCGGGCAGCAGCCGCACATGGTCCGGGCCCAGGATCATGCGCAGGATGTGGGGGATGATCAGCCCGGTAAAACTGATCAGGCCGCCCAAAGCTACGGCTGCGGCCGTCAGGATCGATCCGACCGCGATCACTGCGATGCGCGTCTGCTGCACAGAGACGCCAAGATGCGTGGCATACTCCTCGCCCAGCGCCAGGGTGTTGAGTCTTCGCGCCAGCGGTGCGGAACCGGCAATGCCTAACGCTAACATGGCCGTCACAATCGCCAGTTGCGGCCAGGTGGGCTGCGTGACAGTTCCATGCAGCCAGGCCGAGAGAATATGCATCCCTTCTCCGAAGCCCTGATCCATCGCCTCCAGAAAATACGATGTGTAGCTCAATATGGTGCTGACCGCAAATCCCGCCAGGAGCAGGGCCACAACCGGTGTTCTGCCGTCAACGCTCGCCAGCCAATAAACCAGCAGGATTGAGCCCATGGCCCCGGCAAAGGCCAGCAGCGCAGTTGTTCCAAAGCCTGCAACCGAAACCGCGGGCAACAGAAACACCCCCACCGCAGCGCCCAGCAGTGCTCCGCCGGAAGAGCCGATGACGTAAGGGTCCGCCAGTGGATTGCGGAACAGCCCTTGAAACAGCAAGCCGGAGACGGAGAGTCCGCTGCCGATCAGAACTGCTGCGATGATCCGCGGCAGACGGATGGCAAACAGAATGACGCGCTGATCTCCGGAGAGCGGCCTGAAACCGGTCGCGCTCTCCACCAGGGCGCGCAACGGCACGCGCACCGCGCCCATTCCCAGAGCAACCAGCATCATGAGCGCAAGCGCGGCAAGCAGCATCGCCAGCAGCCACAGTTGCCGGCGATCGTGTTGCCCCCCGCGCGCATTCCCGGCTTGCTCCCTGACTACTTCCACGATTCTCCTCCCAAAGTGAACTTCATGCCCAGGCGAAATGTGAAAGGCAATGCGGGATAGCCGAAGGCCTCGCTATAGTGCTCGCTCAGGAGGTTCTGAAAGCTGCCTTCGACAGCGGTATAGTGCGAGAACTGGTAGCTCGCGGCCAGATCGAGCTTTTGATAAGCCCCATCCAGATTGCGGTTGGGCAACAGCATCGTCTGGCCGCCGTTGGCGTCGTACTCCAGAAAGTCGCTGTCGTCGCGTTTCGAAACCAAAGTGCCGCTCAACGCGGCAAAGAGCTTGCCTTGGCGGTAGCCGGCCTGGAAGTAGCCCGTGTGCGGCGCGACACGGAAGGGACGCGCGCCGTCCAGCGGCGAATAGGCTCCGATGTTGATCGTCGGGAAGCTGGGATTATTGCTCGGTCCGATGTTGTCGCTGGAGAACGAATGCTGGATCTTAGCGTCGGTGTACGTGTAACCGCCGCGCGCAAACCAGCTTCGCGTCAACTGGGACTCGAACTCTGCCTCAGTGCCCTGCGCGAAGTAAGCCTTGGTATTGACAGTCGCCCCGTAGTAGGTCGCGTTGGCCACGGCTACGATCGAATCCGGCAGCCCGAGCTCGGTCAGTCCCTGGGCGGGAACGTACTCGATGCCTCCGGTGAATTCGTTATGGAAGAGGGTAAGGCTCAGCCGCGTGCGTCCGGAAGAGAAGAATCGGTCAACACCGCCGTCATAACTCCTGGAGTACTCCGGGCCGATTGGCTCTATATGGTATTGCGAAATGAGGTTGGAATAGCCATTCTGATCGAGCAAGGCATAGAGCGATTCGAGCTGATCGAAGACCGCCGGCTCTTTGATGCCCTTGCCGAAGCTGGCGCGCAATTTCGTGCCACCCGCAACTTGCCAGGCCAATGAAGCCCGCGGCGTGGCGGCAAAACCAAAGAGGCCGTTGTCTTCGAGACCGCCGCCCAGCGTGTAAAACAGGCGACGATGAAGATCGCCCTGCACTTCCATGGTGTAGCTATAGTTGCCGCGCTCGACGGCATTGGCCTGGCCGTAGGAATAACCGCGCTCATCTTCATAGCGGAATGCGAACAGCCCGCGGAGGCTGGGCAGAAACTGGTAGTCGGACTGAGCGTAAACAAAGTCTTTGTCGGTGGAACCTGGATCGTAACTCGGATAAGTTCCCGGATAGTTATATTGCGCCTGACCGCTGACTGTGTAGCCGTTGGCGCCGGTGAGCGTAACCGGAGCGCCAAGATAGTCGGCTATCACACAGTCGGGGTCCGTTTGCGGTGTGCAGGGGAGATAGGTGAGATTGTCTTCATACTGAGGAGTCCCGACCGGAGCGAATTCGATGTAATCGGAGCGCAGCCGCACGCCACCATAGCGAAGAAGGTTGTTCCAGTTGCGCGCGGTCCGATCTTCCCAGGTCACACCGAAGTAGGCGTCTTCATTGGAGGTCTTTGCCTGGTCGGGAATACCGTAGAGTTCGATTGCATTCGGCTGGCCCGAGGCGTCCTGGTCATGGTGGATAGTGGCGCGCAGGCTGGAGGTCGGAGTCAGCGCCCATCCGAAGTTTCCCGCCAGCGTGCCATCGTGAACGGTGTTGCCGGGAATAGAGTTGCGCGTATCGAAGTGGAAGTAATCGGTGAAATAGTCCAGTTTCCCCTGAACTCCGCTCACCGAGCCATCCTGGCTATAGCTGCCGAAGTTTCCGCCGTTGACCGCATAAGTGAAGAGAGGCAGCGCTGTCGCGCCGCGAGGAGTGCTGATGCTCACGACGCCAGCCAATGCATCGGAGCCGTACAGAGCGCTGTTGGGTCCGCGCAGAACCTCGATTTGCGAAACAGCCGCGCTGGCCACGTTGGCAAACTCCACCAGGCCGCCAATATCGTTCATTGGAATGCCGTCGATGAGATCCTTATTGGCGTCGCCGCCTCCTCCGCGAATGAACAGGGCGGTCGAGCCTCCGGCTTGACCAACCTGATTGGTCTGGAGGCCGGGCACATCGCGCAGTCTCTCCTCCAACTCCTGCGTCCCCTGAAGATCGCCGGTGTCGAGCACCGTTACGGCTGCGCCCAACTGCGACTGCGGCGTCGGCAGCCCGGTTGAAGTAACGGTGACCTGATCGGAAACGGCCGCAAGGGCAAGGGTGAAGTCAACGGTCAGATCTCCGCCCGTTGACATTTTCGATATGGATTTTTGCTGCGCGCTGAATCCCTGCGCCGTTACGCGCAGGCTCTGGTTAGGGCCGGGCTTTTGCGAAATACTGTATTGACCCTTGGCGTCGGTGACCGTGGTTGCAACAGGTACACCGTCTTGCAGAAGTTCAACCTGCGCATCCGGAATCGCCGCGCCGGAGGGATCAAATACCGTGCCGCGAAGGTTGGAGACCGGTGCGGCGAGAGTGAAGGCAGTGAAGGCAAAGACGAAAATGCACATCCATCGGAGCTTGCGCGAAAATTGAGACATAGTTTCCCCTCGGAAGTTGTGCCTGGACCGGTCTCCTGACTTGCGCTTCGTTGGCTGCGGCTGCCTTCCCGGAGTCTGCTCCAGTGGCTAACAAGCCGCGCCTCATCGCTTACAGTTACGGGGTAGTGGCGGATTCTCACCGCGCTTCCCGTTCATCCAGGTGTTGGTTTACGGTTCGAGATGGTGCGTCCATCTCACGGATGAAGTTCTTCGGCTAGTTCCTCCAGTGCATCGAAAACAACCGGGCAAGGGAGCTCGATGCGATCGTCTACGTAATAAATCCGTTTGTTTTTGACCGCCGGCAGGCTGGACCAGCCGGGCCGGCTTAGAATCTGCTCCGCGGACATTTCGGAGTTCCTCACCAGCAGCAGAGCTTCCGGCGCCCGCGCCATCACTGCCTCCAAACTGATCTCTTGCCAGTCATTCGGCAGGTCGCTTGTGACTGAGCGCCCGCCGGCAATCTCGATCAGTCCGGTGATGAAGGCGTGTTTGCCAATGGTGATCACTGGGTCGAAGCCCACCGGCATCAGGAGGCTCACCACCGGCTTGCCGCTTACCCGCCGACGCACCGCCGCTTCACGCGCCCGCAGCTTGCCGATCAATTCTCTGGCGGGCTCCTCCCGGTTGAGCGCTTGTCCGATGCTGGCGAGCGACCGATAGATGTCCTCGAAGGTATGCGGCGCCACCATGAAGACCGGAATGCCAAACCTTTCCAGGGCCTCGATGGCCTCCGGACTGCTCATGTTGGGATCGCCCAGTACCAGGTCCGGATGAAGTTCCACGATGCTTTCGATGGAAGGCGTCACCGGCGAGCCAATGCTGCGCTTAATTCTGGCCTCCGCCGGGTATTTCGTGTAGTCCGGCACGCCGATAACGTCCGTTCCGGCTCCCAGCGAATACACATCGTCCACCACGCTGGGCATCAAGCACACAATTCGATGAGGATGCTCCGGAACCTGAACGGTCCTTCCCAGTTCGTCTTGAATCGTGCGCGCACCGCAGGCAGGAAGGGCTACGGAAAAAATCAGGACCGCGCACCATCGTTTCATACCCGCGCCTCCTCGGCCTGCGTTTGGCGCGCGGCGCCTGCGAGCGAAGCGGCCAGCGCTGGATTCGCGCGGAAATGCAAGTGCACATAGCTAGCCAGCAGATTACCTCTCGAAAATCCCTCCAGCTCCTCGCGCCCGGAGAGCGAATATTTGAGCCGATAAGCGGCGGGCGTCATGCTGCCAGCACGCACGCGCGAGCAGTGAAAGCTATGTCCGCGCACCTTCGTCCCCTTCCTGCCGAGCAGGCAGTCCTCATTGAAAGTGACATCTACATAGCCGAATTTGACCAGCAGCGGCGTCATTTCGAACTCCAGCGGCAGCACACTGGCCATGGGGTAGTTCCTCCCATCCAACAGCGCCAGCGACTGGCCCAGATAGATCATGCCGCCGCACTCCGCATACACCGGTTTGCCCTGCTCAGCGAAAGCGCGAATATCGGCGAGCATTTGAGCATTGCGGCTCAACGCCTCTGCGTGCAGCTCCGGGTACCCGCCCCCCAGGTACAGGCCGTCAAGGTCACGCGGAAGACTCGTATCCGAGAGTGGACTGAAGAAGACGATCTCGGCGCCATTCTCACGGAGCAGGTCAAAATTGTCTTGGTAATAAAACGAGAACGTCTTATCCCGTGCAACGCCGATGCGCACGCGCGATTGCTTGGCGCGGACAGCAGGTGCGGATTCGTTCTGTACCCCAGCGCCCGTCCACTGCATTTCCACGAGCGGCGTCAGATCCAGAAGGTCTTGTCCAGCTTGAGCAAATGCAGCGAGCCTATCCTCAGCCGAGGTTGTCTCTTCGGTCGTATGCAGCCCCAAATGCCTTTCCGGAATTGCAATTTTCGGGGTCGTTGATATCCGGCCCAGCAGCGGCGTCGAGGTGACCGAACGAATCGCCGTTTCGAGCATTCTGTAGTGTGGGTCGCTGTCAACACGATTCAGCACAATTCCGGCAAAGCGCACCTCAGGATCGAAGCTCTCGAAGCCCTTGACGATTGCAGCAATGCTGCGCGCGCTCTTCCCGGCGTCCAACACCAGCACCACGGGAATCCCCAGGAGCTTTGCGATCTGCGCCGAGCATCCGTCTTCAGTGTCGCCAGCCGCACCGTCGTACAGCCCCATCATGCCCTCGACGATCGCGCCATCGGCATCGGCGCACGCGGTTGCAAAACTCATTCGGATCGCTGCGCCATCAAGCATCCACGTGTCCAGATTGCGCGAAACTCGCCCGCAGATCGCGCTATGGTGGCCGGCATCCAGAAAATCTGGCCCGCACTTGAACGGCTGTACGGAGTATCCGCGTTGCCGAAACATCGCCATCAGCGTCAACGCAACGGTTGTCTTCCCAACGCCGCTCGCGGTCCCCGCCACCATGAAAGCGATCATGAACGTACTCCGATCGTTCCCTTCAGCGCCAATGGGAGTCCGGCTACCAACAGCACCACATTGTCCGCGATCGCCGCCACCCGCTGGTTCAGTTCGCCCAGTAGGTCGCGAAATCTGCGCCCCGATGGATAAGGCGGCACCACGCCGCTGCCAACTTCGTTAGAAACCAGAACCATCGAAGCAGGCGCTGCGCGCAGCGTCTCGAGAAAGCTCTCAATACGAGGCTCCATACTGGCTGAATCGGTCTCCGCGGCCTCCAGAAGATTCGCAACAAATACCGTCAAGCAATCCACCAACAGCACGTCGAACGCCGCGCCATGCTCGGCAATTGCACACGCCAGTTCCAGCGGCTCCTCTACGGTATGCCAATGGCGCGGGCGCTCAACCTGGTGACGGCGGATCTTCTCTTGCATCTCAGCGTCATGGGCCTGTGCCGTCGCGACATACGCTACGCGCTGATTCTTCGCGGCAAACTCCTGCGCCCAGCGGCTCTTGCCGCTGCGAACGCCGCCGAGTACGAGGGTGACCATCTTGCGGTCTCTCTCCGGCATGTTTTACCTCTGATCACGGAGCGCGACTTCACTCCGGACAGCGGGATTCATGGATCAGGCAGCCTTCTCGTAGCCGGTGCTTGTCATTACCGGTAATGGAACGCTCTCCAGCTCTCCCATCGAAGCTGGATCAAGCCCAGAATGGCATCTGGCCGGTCTCCTGACTTACGCTTCTTCGAATCTGAACTGCCTTCCCGAGGCAACCCTCAGTGGCCGAACCGCTCTATGTTCAGTTCTCTGCGTATACAGTTACGGGGTAGTGGCGGATTCGCACCGCCTTCCCGGACATCAGATGGATAGCTCTTATTACATCCCGCCACTCGTGCAATGTCAAGCAGCAATTCGAGCGCATAAGCAGACGCATCAAAACTTCGATATGGGTGGCGACCGGATGGGTTGGTCCCGAACCAAGTCAGGGCAATGATTGAAATTTGCGGAAATCCGTCGATTCTAACCTGGATTGATTGAATGGCTTGTGGCTGCCCATTCTGGAAGCTCCTGGTCTCTGCGAGCAGCTCTCGGCTTAACCGCCGAGTGCAAGCCATTTGCCTCCGCACGGAGTTTGGCGAACTCCAGCTCAATCTACTTTCGTTCCCTGAGACGCGCTCGAGAGGAAGCCTGCGTGGTAACTGCACCCGCCTTATCGAGCTTGCTCCTCTCTTCCAGTAGAATCACCTCTTCAACTCCGAGCATGGCAAGTCCGACGATTCGCTCCGCTGCCGCGCATGCTTTCATCGAATCGTGATTGCAAATTGCTTCGTAAAGTTGGCGATGAGCCGCGATATCGAGCACATCCGACGCGTGTAGCCCCGTGGTGTAAGACAAGGCAATCCGTAGCGGACGGCTGATTGCCCGATTTAACTGCTCAAGCAGTGAATTGTGGCAGGCGGCAGCGACGGCTGAGTGAAATTCGAGATTCAGATCGACGGCTTCGCCAAAATTGCAAGCCTTAACCTTTGCCTCGCGCTGCTCCAGGCACCGCCCGATTGCCTCAATTTCGTCGGAAGTGGCGCGCACGGCAGCGAAGCCGGAAGTGGTCGGTTCAATAGCCAATCGAACGTCACAAAGGTCGCGCAGGAAATGCGTATTAGGTCCTAATTCCGCCCACCAGCCCAGAATATCGGGATCGAGTTGGTTCCACGCCGTTCGGGGTCGAGCGCGAGTGCCCAGCTTTTGGCGCGCCTCAACCATGCCCTTGTCCGCCAGCACTTTAACAGCTTCACGCAAAATGGTTCGGCTCACTCCGAGCTGGTGGCACAATTCTGCTTCGTTCGGAAACAGCAACGCGCGCGAATCCCGTTCAGCCTCCAGTATCTGAAGTGCGAGCGCTCGCGTTACCCGGCTATGGAGATTTTCAGGCATCCCAATTGGAGGGAAAGAAATCATCCTATAAGCATAAGATATGATGAATTTGCCTTGCAATCAGTAAGTGCGAAAGCGATCCCTGTTCGGTACGGTCAGGATTCATTCGCGATCAAGGACCAAATCTGAGATCATTTGGAGAGCAGGAATTTATGAATCCGAAACTCATCTCGTGCAGGGTCATGGTCGACGAGCTGCGGCCGTTCCTGCCTGAGCAGATTGCGGTTGAGGATCTGGAGATCAGCCTCCATGTCTCCCCGGAGAAACTACAGCAGCGATTACAGCAGGCGATTGACGCCTCGGACGGTCTTTACGACCCGATCTATTTAGGCTACGGCATGTGTTCGAAGGCGGTCCTGGGCCTGGTGGCCAGGAAATCACGCTTGATCGTTCCCAGGAGCGACGATTGCATCGAGATTTTTCTGGGCTCGCGGAAGGCGCGTCTCGATGAAGTGGCGAACGAGCCGGGAACCTATTTTCTGACTTCGGGCTACATCGGCGACGGGAATTCCATGGTCAATACCGAGTACGAGCGTGCGGTGGCCAGGTATGGAAAGGACAGGGCAGAAAGACTGGTGCGAACGATGATGAGCCATTATAAGCGGCTGGTATACATTCGCATGCCCAATCAAAAATCGCTGGAGCCGGATCGCGAGTATGCGCAGGCCATGGCGGCTCGATTTGGCCTTCGCTACGAGGAGGTTGACGGTACGCCGGAATGGCTGCGGCGTATGATGGCGCAGCAATGGGCTGAGGATTTCGTGGTAGTTCAGCCCGGCGAGCGGATCGAGCTCAAACACTTCTATTCATCTTGATCCGTATTTCCTTGATAAATTCCACAGCGATCGTTATCGGCGAAATCTCAAAAGCCGTCGTCCCCAGGGGCTTTAAGGAATGAGCGTTACCCGCCTTCTATAGCATTTCTCGGATTGGTATAGAGCAAAGCCACCACTGCCTCGTGGATTTTTCCTCAAGAAAAATCCACATTGCACGCCACCTGGTGACTCAACAGAAATCCGAGAAATGCCGTAATGCGCACCCCGGCGCGGAAAAAGAGTGCAGGAAACCTTCTCTCCGGCAATCATCCTATGATAAGATTTACGTCGATAGATCTCGAATAGATTCCAGCATGTTTAACGAGAGAGCTCACACACCTGGATACTTCGGTATTTTTCTGTCCCTTTGCAGCGACCCACGGCTGATGAAGGAAAGTGACCTTGCGCTGTGGGACCATCCAAGGCGGATGAGGGTCCGCCGGACATGCTATATTCCTGAGAATCACCAGCCAAGCCCAAAAACGAAGTCCAAAGCTGATTCGCGCATGGGAAAGCTGGCACGGTAACCTGAATCACGGGAGGAAACGATGAGTAAGGTTGTAGAAATCACGAAAGCACTTGCCGATCTGGACGAAGAGCGCACTTTGCAGTTGGTCGGAGAGGCGCTTGTCGAGCAAGTTCCCGCCGACGATATCTTGCAAGCCTGCCAGGAAGGCATGAACCAGGTCGGGGCGCGCTTCGAGTGTCAGGATTATTTTGTTTCTGACTTGATTATGTCGGGAGAGATTTTCAAGCAGGTGGGGGCGATTCTGGAGCCCCATCTGAAAGTCGGAGGAACGGCTAGCCTGGGGAAGGTCGTGGTGGGCACGGTGAAAGGCGACATTCACGATATTGGGAAGGACATAGTCGTGAACATGCTGAAATCGGCGGGTTTTGAAGTCATTGATTTAGGCGTGGACGTGCCGGTGGCCCGTTTTGTGGATGCACTGAAGGAAAGCGGCGCGACGGTGCTGGGCTTGTCGGGCCTGCTCACATTGGCGTTCGACTCCATGAAAGAAACCATCAAGGCGGTAGCCGCGGCAGGCATGAGGGATAAGGTGCGAATCATGGTTGGCGGCGGGCCGGTTGATGGCAACGTCTGCAAAGCGGTGGGCGCCGATGACTGGGGTGGGAACGCGCAGCAGGCGGTGCGATTGGCCAAGCAGTGGAGCCAGACGGCTGCGGCGTGAGAATCAGCCACAGTGATTTGCGTCGGAAGAGTTGGCCAGGAAATTACATCACGCGACTTCTATCGTGAACGGGGATAGATATGGTGGAAACATCGGCTGCATCTTCCGTTGACAAGGGAAAGACACCCGAGCAACTCTACGCCGAGCGCGCCAAGCGAGTAGACGATGCCATACACCTGCGGCAGCCGGACCGCGTACCGATTTCATTAGGGTTCGGCAACTTGTTGGCGGAGATCGGGGGCATTACACGGCAGGAGTTGTATGAGAGTCGGGACCTGGCCCTCGCCGCGCTGGAGAAAGCGGCGGTGCGCTACCAGCCCGATTTGGCCAGTGGCGTATTCGGTGGTTCCTCCGGCCCCAGCCGGGTGCTGGGCGACCGCATGACCAAATGGCCGGGATATGGGCTGGGAGTGAACGATTCTTTCCAGTTCCATGAAGACGAGTATATGAAGGCCGAGGATTACGACGCCTTTTTGGCCGACCCCGCCGATTGGTCCATTCGCGTCTATCTGCCGCGCGTATTCAGCAAGCTGGAGGGGTTATCCAACTTGCCCAACTTGGCGATGGCGGCCCTCGGATACTACGGAATGTCGATGTATGTGGCCGATCTGGCGCTGCCACCCGTCGTGACAGCTTTTCAGGCGCTGGCCGAGGCGGGCCAAATGCAATTGGCCTACCTGCAGAAGATGGGTGAGCAGGTAGCGCGCATGTCGGCACTTGGCTTTCCACCCCACTCTTTACTCCGGGGTGCCTTGATGGCCGCACCCTTCGATTTTATGGGCGACACCTTGCGCGGTATGAGAGGCATATTCGCCGACATGCGCCGGTGTCCGGAGAAACTGCTGGAGGCCGAGGAAAAAGTCGGCCGTATGCAAACGGAGAACGCCATCGCTCGATGCCGGGCAAGCGGCACAAGCTCGGCATTGATTCCGCTGCACCGCGGCTCTGACGGGTTTATTTCCCTGCCCGCGTTCGAACGCTTCTATTGGCCGCAGCTTAAGAAAATGTTGCTGGATTTGATTGCGGCCGGAATCACGCCTGTCATTTTCTGGGAAGGCACTTGGGATCAGCGTCTGCACTATTTAGCTGAGTTGCCCAAGGGCAAGACTGTCGGCATGTTCCAGCAGAGCGACATCTTCAAAGTCAAAGAGGTGCTTGGCGACACCATGTGCATCCAGGGCGGGATGCCGGTCAGCAAGTTATTGAATTCCACCCCGGAAGAAATCCGCGAATACACCAAAAAGCTTTGCCAGGAGGTAGGCAAGGGCGGAGGCTTTATCATGAGCACCGACATCGGCGAGATGGAGGGTTGCGACCTTGATTTAATCCAGGTGTGGGTGGATGCGACAAAGGAGTTTGGAGTCTACTGACGCGTGGCAGCCGCCGGTTGACGGAAACGTTTGCAAAGCGGCCGGCGCCGATGACCGGGGGGCGAACGCGCAGCAGGCGGTGAGGTTGGCCAGGCAGTGAAGCGATGTACTTATGGCGTGATTCGCGAACAATATAGGCTTTCGGTCTGAAAAAGTATAGAGAAATAACACAAATTACCTGGCTTTAGTGCAAGCCATGCAGGGACAATGAGCGAAACGGAGAAATTCACTGTCACATTCCTTCCGGCAGGAAAGAAAGTGATCTGCGCGGGCGGTGAGAGGCTGTTAGCGATCGCCCGGCAGCATGGTGTGCGAATAGCCGCCGATTGCGGCGGCGGCGGCCGGTGCCATTCCTGTGTGGTTCGCATCGAGGGGGCCATGCCCGCGGAGGCTGCCGCTTCCAGTGGCTTGAGCGATGAGAAAGTCGCGGCAGGATGGCGCCTCGCCTGTCAGTTTCGTCTCACAGGTTCGTGTACGATTCATGTGCCCGTTCACACCGGCGCCACTGTGGTCCCGCTCGGCCAGGACGATGGACCCGCGGTGGTGCCGATCCAGGCGCCGGTGCTGGCGCCCAGCCAGCGAGAAGGATTCTGGTCTCGTGGGGAACACCAGATCGGTCCCATTGCTGGCGAAAGAGCGCTCGGTCTGGCCGTCGATCTGGGAACCACAAACATAGCAGCAGCTCTCATCGATATGTCCTCGGGGCGGGTTGTGGCCACCGGGGCGAGTGAAAATCCGCAGTCCATTTTCGGCGCCGATGTCATCAGCCGTCTGACACTGGCTGTGCGCGATTCTGCCGCGGCTCGCGATATGCAGCGCGTCGCGGTACAGGCGATTGCGGAACTGGCCGGCCAGCTTACCGGCGGCAGCCTGGAATCGATTGCAGAAGTAGCAGTCGTGGGCAACTCCGTCATGCAACACTTGCTGCTTGGTCTGCCGCTTGACAGTCTGGCGAGCGCGCCGTATCGACCGTATATCCTTCACGATACCGATGTCCTCGCAAGCGATTTGGGATTGAAAGTGGCGCCCGGCGCCTGGGTTTATTGCGGCCCCAACATCGCCGGCTTCGTCGGTAGCGATCACGTAGCGGCCTTGTTGGAAACGATGGTGGACCCGCCGCCGGGCCGGTGGGCGCTGATGGATATTGGCACCAACACCGAAATCTCGGTTTTCGACAGCGGAGAATTGCACAGCGCTTCCTGCGCCTCGGGTCCCGCTTTTGAAGGGGGCATGCTATCGTGCGGGATGCGGGCTGCGCCGGGCGCTGTGACCGGCGTCCGCATCGAGAATGGGAAACTAAACTTGGAAACCATTGGCCAAACCGAAGCGGCCGGCATCTGCGGCTCCGGTGTAGTGTCGTTGTTGTCAGAGCTGGTACGCTCCGGCGCAATCAACGCTCGCGGCCGCTTGTCAGCAGCTTTCCCGGGCGTGCGCGAGCAAGCGCACAAGCGGGAATTTCTGCTCGCTAACCATCGAGAGAACGGCGCTTTGCCCGTCGTATTCACGCAAGAGGATATTCGCGCTGTGCAACTGGCCAAAGGGGCTATTCGCACGGGCTTGGAATTACTTCTCGCGGCAACTGGTGTGGTGGAGGGCGCTGTAGATCGCCTCATCATTGCCGGCGCTTTCGGCAAATTTCTTGACGTGAATGCGGCGCTCGCGATCGGTCTTCTTCCGCCCGCTTTTGCTGGCCGGATCGTGCAGGTCGGCAACGCAGCCGGGGCGGGGGTTCGACGCTTGCTGGTTTGCAGGAGTGCCCGCGAAAAGGCGCGTTCATTGGCGCTCAAGGCACAATACCTTGAGTTGGCGACACAGCCCGGATTCCGCGCTACGTTCGCCCGCAGGGCCGCATTCTGAACCTCGCGAGGGCGTGCAGACAGTTTCCAGAGCAACGGAGTGGATTACGCGTCAGGAGTTATACGAATCTCCGGAGCTTGTCCAGGTCTGGGTGAAGGCAACTCGAGAGTTCGGGCAGTACGAATGCGGGCTACACTAGAGCTAAGAAAAGATATCAATTAAGGAGCGGAACCTCGGATGACGCCACAAGAAATGACGAAAGTACGCGACAAGAGAATCATGGATGCCCTTAACCTGGAGAAGCCGGACCGCATACCGATTTTTCTGAGCGGCCAGGGCTTCTTCAAGTATGTGGATCCCAAAGCTACTTTGGCCGACTATTTCAGAAAACCAAAGTACGTGGACGATCTGCTGATTCAGGCGGCCGCATTGCCTGACCTGGCCGAGATCGATCAGGCGCCGATGTGCGGATATGTCACCGAGGCAGGCCAGGCAGCCTTTGGGTCCGCCTACTTTGCCAAGGTGAAGCTTCCGGGCCGCGACCTGCCCGATGACAGCCTCTGGAACTTTGACGAACTGGGCCCGATGACGGAGGCCGATTACGACACCATCGTCAACAAGGGCTGGCCCTACATGGTCGAGGAACTGAATCGCAGGATCGGCTTCGACCCTGAGAGCGTGGCCCCGCCGGACAGGGCATATCTGGGCGAACTGGCGCAGAAAATGGCCCCTCTGGGCAAGGCCAGCATCGGTACTAGGGCAATGCTGCCAATGCCTGCCTTTGAGGTGATCTGCGCTGCGCGCAGGCTGAATCACTTCGTCCGCGATCTGCGCCGCATGCCGGACAAGGTGAGAGCTGCGATGGAAGTCGTCGAAGACGCCTCGGTCGAGCAGGGAATCAAGATGCTGAAGGCGGGACCGCCCAGCGTCTACGGATTTATCGGCGGGACGCGCTCTGGAAGCACCTTCATCTCCGCGGCGACGTTTGAGAAGTTTTATTTTCCGTTCTTCCAAAAGCTGATTCCCGCGATGCAGGCCGTGAACGTTCGAAGCTGGCTGCACATGGACAACGACTGGGCCGGCTTTCTGCATTTCTTCAAGGAATTCGACAAAAAGCAGTGCATCTGGGATCCGGACCAGATGACCGACATCCTGAAAATCAAAGAGGTGCTGGGCGACCGCATGTGCATTACCGGCAATGTCTCACCGGCGCTGTTGTCGGTCGGTACACCCGACCAGTGCTATGACTACTCTAAGAAGCTCTGTGCGGACATGGGCAAAGAGGGGTTCATTATGGCCTCTGGTTGTTCGGTTCCGGTGGATGCGAAAAGAGAAAACGTTGCAGCGGTCATTTCTGCAACCATGGACAGCTAACGCAAAACCAGAGTCGCTGTACCCCGGAGCCTCAACCGCTAAGTCGATGCGACCAACAGGGAGCAGCGACCTTCGAAAAACCTTAACAGGGCACAGCAACTCTGGTTTTGCCGTAAGTCGATGCGACCAACAGGGAGCAGCGACCTTTGAAAAACCTCAACAGGGCACACCAACTCTGGTTTTGCCGTAGTGTAGCGTGTCGGAAATCAGGGAAAGCTTTTTCGTTAAATTCCACGACGAAACGCGCATATTCGTGACGAACACCATTTCCTGGGCTCGCGGAAGGCGCGTTTCGATCAAGTGGCGAGAGAGCGAGGAACTTTTTTCCTGACGAGGGGCCCCTACCCGCCCGTTCGGGCCAGAACCGGCGCAGGGTCGACGAAGTTTTTCTTCAGCCCCGTCTCTTTTTCTTCGTACCCGAATGCTAGTGCCATCAATTGCGTGAGGTAGAGAACCGGCATCTGGAAATCGAGACCGATCTGGCTCTGCCTTGCGTCCAGGTTGACGTGACACAGGGGACACGCCGTTACGACGATGTCGGCTCCACAGTCGCGGGCATTGCGCAAGATTTTGGCCGTCATCTCCAAGGCAATGTTGGTTTGGGTCAATCCGAGCGTACCGCCGCAACAGTCGGTCTTGTACGACCAATCCACGGTTTCAGCGCCCAACGGCGCGATTAACTCCTCGATCTGCGTCGGGTACTCGGGATGTTCGGCTTCGAGGATTTGCGGCGGGCGCGTCATCAAGCATCCGTAATAGCATGCAACTTTCAGGCCGGTGAGTTTTTTCTTGACCTGGGTAGCGACTTTCTCCGGTCCGGCGCGCTCCAGCAGAGTCTCAACCAGACTCTTGACCTTGACCGAGCCGCCATAGCTGGAGCCCGTCTCGCGTTCCACCTCGCGGGCCATTTCAGGATTGTGCGCCACGGTGTGCGCGGCGGTTTTCATGCGCGCAAAACATGCGCTGCACGGCGCGGTAACCGCATCCAACCCCATCCGTTCGACGGTCTGCAGGTTCTGCACTGGCAGCAGCGTCGCCCGCTTCGGATCCGAGGTGTGCGCCGGGCTGGAGCCGCAGCAGACCCAACCGGGAGGCTCGACCAGTTCGAGGTCAACGCTCTCCATCACCCGCCGAATGCTCCGGTCGTACTCGCGGGCCGTGGAGTGCAGCGAGCATCCGGGATAGTAGGCAACCGTGTTCGGATGAGCAGCGACCGCCTCAACCTGCTTGGGCGGCCGGGTGACGCTGGGGATGAATTTGAGCTTGCCGCGTTTCAGCATCCCGCCACCCAGCGCCATATTGGCGAACGGCTTACCGCTCATCATATTCATGCTCGCCATGAGGCCCAGCTCGTACACCCTCCCGAACAGGTCCACGTTTTTCAAGAAAAGCCGGCTGAACAAATCCACATCGGGGATCGCCGGCGGCAGGCCACTGGCTTTGGCTTCGATCCGGAGGGCGTCCATGATGGCGGCCACATCAAGGTTCTGCGGACAGCGGGTGGTGCAGGTCTGGCAGGAAGCGCACAGCCAGATCGATTTCGACTGCAGAATGGAACGGTCGTTCAATTGGACCGCCCGCATTACCTGGTTGGGCATGGCGTCCATGTGCTCGACCACCGGACAGCCGCTGCTGCAGCGGCCGCACTGATAACAGAGAAACGCGTTCTCGCCGGTCGTGCGCTCGACGGTCCGGGCAAGTTCCGGAGCCGCACTCCCACCTGGTTGCTCCGATGGGGCGTTCTCCAACAGGTCTTGCTTGAGCGAATTGGCCGCGTTCTCTACCATGGTTTCTGTCCTTAGCTGCCCGATTTTTCCTTGTACCCTATCTCCCTCTCAAACACGGCTCAGTTCAGTGTCGGTCTCGGCAGTAATCCGGCGCCTTCCACTATGGGCCGCAGAGCCGATTCCCACTCGATCGCCATGATGTGCACGCCGGCGACGCCGGGTATCTGCCGGATCTCGCCGATCTGCGCGATGCACAACTCAATGCCGCGCTTCTTCCAGGCTGCGTTGCGCGCCGCCTTCTCCTCTTTCGGTATGTTGGCGACGGCCTTCTCCATCTCGTTCACGTAGTAGTCGTCGACGATCATGCCCGGCACTTTGTCGCGCATATAGCGTGCCATGCCGCTGCTCTTGAGCGGGCCTACACCGGCCAGGATGGCGACTTTCTCGTGCAGCCCCATGGCCACCACCTGCTCCATGAACTTGCGGAAACGCGGGATGTCGTACACCAGCTGGGTTTGGATAAAGCGCGCGCCCGCCGCAACTTTCTTGGCTAGCCGATAAGGACGAAACTCGAAGGGATCGCCAAATGGATTGGCGGCAGCGCCCACCAGAAAAGGCGGCCCGCCTCCGTCAATGGCTTCGCCGCACTGAAACACGCCTTCGGAGCGCATGTGCGACACCATCTCGACCAGCTGAATGCCGTCGAGGTCGCAAACGTTTTTGGCCGTCGGATGATTGCCGAAGCTCTGGTGATCGCCGGTAAGACAGAGCACATTGCGCATGCCCAGGGCCGCCGCGCCCAACAGATCGCTCTGCATTCCCAGGCGATTCCGGTCGCGGCAGGTTATCTGAATGATGGGCTCCAGTCCGGCCTCCACCAGCATGCGCCCCGCGGCGATGCTCGACATGCGCACGATGGCGGTCTGGTTGTCGGTAATATTCACCGCATCGACCACGCCGCGCACCAACTCGACCTTCTTTTCGATCTCGCTGCGCAGCCAGCCCTTGGGAGGACCCAACTCGCCGGTCACCACGAACTGGCGGTCCTGAATCAAATGTTCCAGATTGCTGTATCCGTTCTGTGCCATTGCGCTCACCGCTTCCCATCCACGGGCATTAATCCCGATACCCTTCGGGCAATTGGAGATCTTCGCGAACGATCCGGCGTGGGCCGCCATCCCGGCTCGTCGACCAGTCTTTCGGCGGCTGAACCTTGAGCAATTCCTGCTCTCTTCCGAGACTCGTCATGCGCTCCCAGATCAGCTGCCACGCACACGGGACGTCCTCGCTGATCTCGCACTTGCCGTCCTGCGAGCCGCCGCACGGCCCATTCAAAAGTTGTTTGGAGCAGCGCGAGATGGGACAGACGCCGCCGGTCTTGTCCAGCAGGCAATTGCCACAGGCCTGGCACCGCTCTTCCCACTCTCCCGGTTTGGTGGGCAATCCCATGAACTTGGTGTTCAATCCGGGCACCACGCGCATCTTCGGGAACCGTTGCGCCAGGGTCTGCACACCGACGCCGCAACCGAGCGAAACCACCAGGTCATATTGGTCGAGGGTCGCGAGCAGCGGATCGATGTATTCCCACTCGCATTGCCGCTGCACAACAACTTCATCTACGACCGTTTCTTTGCTGTCCAGCTGCGTACTCATGCGGAGCGTGGACGCCAGCTCGGCAACCTCTTTCGTCCCTCCGGCAAAGCAAACGGTGACGCAGGTGCCACATCCCACTACCAGCACGCGCTTGGCTTCACCCAGCATCGACTTGATTTCCGCAAGCGGTTTCTGTTCGGCAACGATCATAACGATTCCCTCATCTGGGAAACCCCGGCGACAGGCGTTCCCGCGACATGCTTTCCGGAATGGCGCAACGGCGAAGGTCCGAGCTTCCGGATGCGCTCCGTCATTTCGGTGGCGTACTGGACGAACTTGTCACCCATGGCGGAAGAGAGGTTGTACATCTCCACGCGTTCCGCTTCCAGCCCTACCTCGGCCAACAGCTTCTTGACCCGTTCAACGCGCCGCCGCGCGCGCAGATTGCCCTCAAGAAAGTGGCAGTCTCCCGGCATGCAGCCAAGCGTCACCACACCGTCGGCTCCCTCCTCGAAGGCGTGCAGAACCTCGACCGTGTCGAGGCGCCCGGTGCAGGGCACCTGGATGATACGGAATTCCGGCGGGTACTGCAGGCGCAGCGAGCCCGCCAGGTCGGCTGCCTTGTAGGCGCAGTACTGGCAGCAGAAAGCGACGATCTTTAAGTCCGAATTTTGTTGCGTATCGCTCACGCTGTCACTTCCTCCGGCGCCAGCAAGGCGTCGAATTTTGCTTCGACTTCCGCATGGCGGAAATGCATCAGTTCGATCGCCTGTGCCGGGCATTCGCTCGCGCAGATTCCGCACCCGTGACACTTGGCGGGCTCGATAAACGCCACGCCGGCAATCTTGCCCACCCCCAGACCGTCGGTCTTAATGAGCGGCACATCGTAGGGGCAAGTGCGCACGCAAGTCAGACAGCCGACGCAGGCATCGGCGTTGACCTGCGAGATCACGCCGCCCACCAGCAGGGAATCCTGGGTGAGAATGGTGGCGGCGCGCGCCGCGGCCGCCTGCGCCTGCACAATGCTCTCGTCCAGGAGCTTGGGGTAATGGGCCGCTCCGGCCACGTACATCCCGTCGGTGGCGAAATCCACAGGGCGCAGCTTCACATGCGCTTCCATGAACCAGCCATCCAGGTCGGTGGGCACTTTCAAGCGCATGGCCAGTTCCGAGGCGCCCTCGGCGGGGATCATGGGCGTACTCAATACCAGACAATCGGGGCGGAGCGCCATCTCGCGGCCCAGTTCCGGTTCCCAGAAATTCAGTTCCAGAGTTTTTCCCGCGGAGGGAGGAACGAGTTGCGGTTTCCGCTCCGTCGTGTAGTGGTAGAACAGCACTCCCAGGCGGCGCGCTTCGGTGTAGAGCCGCTCTTTGAAACCATAGGTGCGAAGGTCCTGATAGAGAACCGCGACCTGCGTTGCCGGGCTGAGCGACTTCAGGCGAATGGCGTTTTTCAGCGCCACCGTGCAGCAGGTGCGGGTACAGCAGGCTTCGGCCGGACCGATGCACTGAATCATGACCACCGAGTTCAGTTTTCCTGCAGATTCGGGATCGTCCGCCAGCCGCGCTTCGAAATCCTGCTGGGTCAGAATCCGTGGATCGCTGCCCAGGCCATATTCCGGTCCGCGATACTCCCGGGCGCCGGTGGCGACGATGGTCGCCCCATGTTGAAGGGTGAGCTTGCCGTCGGGGGTGCGCACCTTCGAGGTGAAATTTCCCTGGTGTCCGCGCGTTTCTTCGAGCTCCGCTGCCCAGATGAACCGTGATGTGCGGCGAAGCGGCGACGCGGGCCAGCAACTGGCTCAGGTACTGCTGGGGATCGCGCCATGTCAGCGGACGGCTGCTCTCGACAAGCGTGCGCACATCCCGCAGGTTGCCGCCCAGGCTCTCAGTGCGTTCCAGCACATCGACGGCGATTTCCTGTTCGGCGAGATTCAGAGCCGCCTCCAGACCCGCCACCCCGCCGCCAATCACCAGCGCGCGCTTGACGACGGGCACAGAGAGTTGATGCAGAGGCGTGAGCTCAGCGGCGCGCGCCGCCGACATGCGCACCAGTTCCTTCGCCTTCTCGGTTGCCTCCGAGCGCGATTGCGAATGCACCCACGAACATTGGTTGCGGATGTTCGCCATTTCGAACAGATACGGGTTCAAGCCGGCCTGGCGAATGCTGTCCTGGAAAAGCGGCTCGTGGGTGAGCGGCGTGCAGGAGGCGACCACCACGCGATTCAACCCCAGCGCTTTGGTCTGATCGGTGATGCGCTGGATCGAATCCTGCGAGCAGGTATACAGGTTCTCTTCCGCGTGCACCACGTGGGGAAGTCCCCGTGCGTAATCGGCGACTTCGGGAACATCGAGGAAGCCTCCGATGTTCGACCCGCAACGGCAGACGAAGACACCGACCTTCGGTTCTTCCTGCCGGGTATCGCGTTCCGGCGGATACTCGGCCGGCCTGACCAGGTCCCCGCGTGACGCACTCAATAAACGGCCCGCCAAGGCCGCCGCGCCGCTGGCTTCGATCACGGATTCGGGAATGTCCTTGGGCTCGTGGAAGGGGCCAACCGCATAAACACCGGGTTTGCTGGTCTCGAGCGGCCGGAAGGGAAGGGTGCGGCAGAAGCCATACTCGTCCATTTCCAGCTCCAGCCGGCGTCCAAGCTCCTGAACGGCAGGCGAGATTTCCATGCCCACCGAGAGCACCACAAGATCGAACGGTTCTTCCTTCACACTGCCGGCTGCCGCGCCGTCAGCTTCGTCCCGGTGCACGTAACGGACGTTCAGGTTCCCGTCCTTCGGATCTTCTTTCAGGGAAGATACACGGCACCGCTCGTAGCGGATGCCGTAGCGCTCCTGGGCGCGGCGGTAGTAGGCGCTGTAGCCCTTGCTGAACGCGCGCGTATCCATGAAGAACACGGTCACTTCCGCCTTGGAGTCGTGCTCGCGCGCCATGATGGCTTCCTTCGCCGCGTACATGCAACACACCGACGAACAGTAGTCGTGATTCTGATCGCGCGATCCGACGCATTGCAGGAAGGCGATCTTGCGCGCCGGCTTGCCGTCCGAGGGCCGCAAAACGTGTCCCTGGGTGGGCCCGGATGCGCTCAGCAAGCGCTCAAACTGCAGCGAAGTCACTACATTGGGATAGCGGCCAAAACCATACTCTTCCTGAGAGCTCGGCGCGATAGGCTTGAAACCCGGGCGCCATGACGACCGCGCCCACATGAATCTCGCGGCTGCGCCCCGCCTCGTCATGATTGATGGCCCCGGCCTTGCACTCATACGAACAGCTCAGGCATTCCGAACAGACGCCGCAGGAGAGACAGCGGCCGGCTTCCTGGCGGGCCTGCTCCTCGGTATAGCCGAGCTCAAATTCCGTGGAAAGGTTCAAACGTTCCCCGACGGGAATCTCGGCTTGGTGCACTCGGGGCTGCGAGCCGTATCTCGCCCTGACGAACCCGCGCCTGAATCTCCTTGGGGTCGAGCTCCACGACGGGAATCTCGGGCTTGCTGGGAGCCTTCGGCTGCTCGCCGCGAAGATACTGATGGATCGACTGCGCTGCGCGGTGGCCTGAAGCGACGGCCTGAATAATAAAGGAGGTCCCCGACACCACGTCTCCGGCGGCGAATATTCCCGGACGGCTGGCGGTGAAGGTTTCCGGATCGACGGCGATGGTCTTGCGCTTGGTAAGGTCGACTCCGCTTTCCTTCAATAAATCCAGCCCGGCCCGTTGCCCGACGGAGAAGATTAAGACATCGCACTCCAGAATGTGCTCCGAACCAGGTTCGGTCTCCAGCTTGAGCCCGCTCGCGGTGAATTCCATGAAGGTGACGTTGAGGCACTCGACTCCGGCCACCTGTCCGTTGCCGTTGTCCAGAATCTGCTGGAACGAACGGGCGGGATGCAGGACGATGCCTTCCGCCTCGGCCTCTTCCACTTCCCATTGATGCGCCGGCATCTTTTCTCGGGCCTCGAGACATGCCATGTGCACTTCGCGCGCGCCCAGGCGAGCGGCAGACCGGGCAACATCGATGGCGACATTGCCGCCGCCCAGCACCATTACGCGCTTCCCGGTAATATCGGGCGGGTTGCCCAGACGAACGTCGCACAGGAAGCTGGTATTGAGCATGACGCCGGAAAGGTCAGCGCCTGGAATAGGCAGCTTGATGCCGTCGTGAGCACCCACGGCGACCAGCACGGACCGGTACCCCTGGTCGAGAAGCGCTTCGAGTTTTGCCACCGGAGAGTTGAGACGCAGTTCCACGCCAAGATCGAGAATGTCCTGTACTTCGCGGTCGATCATCGCCGCCGGGAGGCGGAATTCCGGCACGCCCACCCGCATCATTCCCCCCGCCACCGGGAGCGACTCAAATATGGTCACCGGGTAGCCTAGCTTGCACAGATCCTGGGCCGCCGTCAGGCCGCAGGGACCGGAACCGACGATGGCAACTCTGTCGCTGTACTGGGCGGGAACCGGCGATGGCGCCTGGCGAGGCTGACTGTAGGCCCAGTCGGAAGCAAAGCGTTTCAGACCGTGGATGTTGAGGGGTTCGTCGAGCTTTCCCCGGCTGCACGCGGTCTCGCAGGCATGATTGCAGACGCGGCCGCAAATGGCGGGAAAGGGATTATCTTCCTTAATCGTGCGCAACGCATCCTGATAACGCCCTTCGCGGATGAGCGCAATGTAGCCCTGAGCGCGCTGTCCGGCAGGGCAGGCGTCGCGGCACGGCGCGATCCCGCGTTTCTCGATGGCGTACGCATTCGGGGTCGCCTGAGGGTAGAGCTTGAAGGCGGCGTGCCTCGTCGACAATTCTTCGTTGAAGCCATCGGGCAGAATGACCGGACAAACTTTGGCGCAATCTCCGCAAGC
Organism: uncultured Acidobacteriaceae bacterium; assembly: GCA_963799445.1. Classification (GTDB taxonomy): domain Bacteria; phylum Acidobacteriota; class Terriglobia; order Terriglobales; family Acidobacteriaceae; genus Telmatobacter. Next base: position 55,257 of record CAWCXX010000029.1, read on the forward strand.
GGTACATTTGGCCGGATCGATGTGGCGCGCCTGCTGTGCGAGGCTTACCGTGAAGTCGCCCGCCGTCCCCTGCATTCCCAGCACTTCCGTGCTTGTCAGGATTTCAATGTTGCGATGACGGCCTACCTCGACCAGCTTGGGTGAAATAGTGCACATCGCACAGTCGTTGGTGGGGAAGGTCTTGTCGAGCTGAGCCATATGGCCGCCGATGGCCGACTGCTTTTCGACCAGATAGACCTTGAAGCCGGCATTGGCCAGATCGAGCGAGGACTGCATGCCGGCAATCCCGCCGCCCACAACCATCACTGCGGCTACGGGTTTGCCGCCCGCTCTGGGTTCGTGCTCCGGGATGGAAGCCTGCTGATTCATATCATCCTCTTGCAAGCGATCCTCCGACCAGCTTTGGATAATAATCCGATGAATTGTGCTTTGTGGCCATACGAAAGCTAAGGTACATCACTCGACCTTGGAACGTCACAAGCGTAAACCCGGTGGTACCTATGTGGAAGTGATGGGGATCACATCAACTCCTTAAGCGTAAACTCGGTGGCAAGTATGTGGACGTGACAGCGATCACGCCTACTCCCTTGGGCGAGGGCAAGACGACAACCACTGCCGGCCTGTCGAGGGCAGAGTGAGAGGCGGCACTGGGGCGGGGCAAAAGGGAGCCAGCAGAGGGTTGAGGCAGGGATTTCGGGGGAGGAGGGACGCCGGAGAAAACGGCCCTGCGCTACCAACCCGACCTGGCCGGGGGAATCTTTATGAATCCCCCCAGCCAAGTTGAACGATCGGATGACCAGGCAGCCTGGACACAAATTGGAGCCGAATCACTCTTTCCAGCCCAGAGAAAATTTGGCTCCCGGCGCCGGCCGTGGGAAAGTTAATAACAGCCTCTAGCTTTTGGGCGCATTAGCGGCCGCCATTCGGGCCTGCATCTCGCGAGTCAGATGTGGCACGATGCCCACCATCCGCTCGATAAGCATCAACTGGCCGCGGTGGTGCATCTCGTGTTCTTTCACTGAGAGGATCATATCGAAACGGCTTCTTGATGAAGGCTCCGCACCTGGGGGCATCGAAACCCTCTCCGCCAGGAAAGCATCCGTAAGTCCGTCGAGCCAACCAGCCCATTTCTCCCCGGAACTGCGGAGCAATTCCAGGGTCTGATCCTTGCTCCGTTGCACCTTTTCCTCAGCCGCCATGCGCTGCATCAGCGACGGAAAGTCGAAGCCGACCAGCGAAGACCGTGCTTCCTGAGCATGAATCGCGTACTGAAAACTGTACGCCAACGAAATGTGCGCGAGAAGCTCGCCGACGGAACGGGTATCGGGAGTCACCCGAAAACCGTATTTTTCTTCCGGGAGATCCTGGGCAATTGCGATCGTATTCTTGCGAACGGTGCGAAAACTCTGAGCGAATTCCTTTGATCCGTAGCAATTCAATTGGTTTCTCCTTGAGCCAGACAATTTGGCTGGGATTTCCATCTTATCCTCCCAGCTTCGGATCAGTCTATACCCAGGCTCCTCGCGGGTGCGGGATTTCTTGAAGTTCATCTCGAGCTGGTCCGGGAGTCCACGAATGGCCATTCCCGCCTGGTGCCCGGGGAAAATGCCGGGAGACAGCTTATTTTCAGCGAGATCTCTGACACGTCTCCGTCCCTGCCCTCCGAGCACTGTCAGATTTTGGCCTGCCGCTGATCAATCCCAGGTCTTCTATGAGACGGCTGTGGTGTCAAGGTTTTTGTCTTTGCTTTTGCATTTGTTTTTTCCTTATGGGCGTTCTTGCTTTTGCCTTTGTTTTTGGTTTTCCTGTTCGCGGGGCGCATTCATCTCGGGCTTCTCAAAATCGAGACCTGGGCCACCCGTCATCGCTAAGTATAGGTAGTTAGGAATTGCGCGTTAAAACCCGCCTGATCTCCTCTAAATCGCTGTCGGTTGCCTCATTTTGCGTCACTGCCATTTCAAGGGCGAGGACCCCTACAGCCTTGTATGCATCCGAAATATCGGGCTGCCACTGAGATAGCGCCTCTAACTCTCTTGAGACAACTTCTACCTCGCCACGTGATATTGGACCAGTAAGCGCCTGCACCGGTCCTAGTTTGAAAACATTTCCTATCGTGCCCATCACAATCCGGTGCAGAACTTCCATTGCTTGATTAGGAGGAATCCCGGCCTTTTCCAAGCAACACAGGCCAGCATAGATCGCAGCAGTCAGGTAGTTGCTCGCAAAGACACTGCCTGCGTGGTAGATTATTTTGCCCGTTTTATCAACCTCGAAGCTGCGCCCGCCTATTCTGACAACCGCCTCCTGCAAACAGGTAATAGCAGATTCATCTCCTTCAACCGCGCAGAATGTTCCATCAAAAGTGCTAACTTCCTGCGTAGGCTCCGCGAAGCTCTTTACTGGATGAACGCTGCCGATTTGGCAGCCGATCTGTTTAAGAGGACAAAGGTTGTCGCTGGAAAGAGATCCACTACAGTGGAAGGCAACCGCACCTGGTAACGCTTTTCTTCTTTGAGCGATCGATTGTGCGCATTCCTCAATACTTCTGTCCGACGTTGAGATCATTAGAACATCCAGGGTACCGATCTCGGATATCTGTTCTCCGGGTGTGCCTTCTCCGATAAAATTCACGGCAGCTTGGCTGCTCTCGATGGACCTATTCACCACACAGCCGATTTTAAAGACTCCCGCTTGAGCCCATAGCCGCGCAAGAGTTCTTCCAACTTTTCCGGCGCCCACGATATCTAGCTTTCGCGTCACGAGGATAACCTCGATATCTCAGCTTCAGTATTCACTGATAACCCATACCTCGTCTTAACCGGGAATTCCATTTTGTCTTCCCGGTTGCCAGCGATTATATATTCGATCACCTCGGTTGGAGGGGAACGACTTCTGCGGGTTGCCCAGGACCTGACAGAGAGCGCGTATGCGCGCAAGATTGAACTTGCGAGAGGATCTGGGTCCCACGCCATTTCAGGGTCATACGCAGGCCACGTTAACCACTCCTGCGCTTCCATCGCATTTGAATGGAGCTGCGCTTGGATGATCAACATACCGGAATCAATCACCTGCGCGAATGGAGAAATGTTCAGTAGATTATTAAAAATAGGTAGCCGCGTTCCGCTCCGTCTCCCACACCTTGACGCGGCTCACATTGGCGCGGCACTCACTCGATTGCGAAACCCGAGAGCCAATTTCCCGGTAAAGATAGCGGGCAATGTTTTCCGCTGAAGGATTGGCTTCTCGAAATGGTTCAAGGTCATTGAGGAATTGATGATCAAGCCGGCCGGTCACTTCCTTTATCACGGCCCTTACATCCTTGAAATCGCACAACAATCCAATTTCGTTCAAGGATTCACCAGTGATCGTGAGCCGGACTTTATAGTTGTGGCCGTGCCAATTTTCACATTTGCCCAAATATCCCCGAAGTGCATGTCCGGCAGCGAAACTGGTCTCAACGTCAAGCGCAAACATTGAACAACACCCTTTAGCAAATGACTGCGGCCATCTCTGGATCGCCAAAGATGGCCGCAGTGTTCCGTGCGTTCCTGACCTGGCAGTTACGACAGGCCGAGTATTTGACCGGTTTCGGGATTGATATCGATTTCGTAATAACCCGGCCGGCTGGAAAGTCCGGGCATGGTGCTCATTTTGCCTAGAAGCGGGTAGACGAACCCTGCACCCACGCTGGCGCGAACCTCACGCACGGGAACCACAAATCCCGTCGGCGCCCCCTTGAGAGCCGGGTCATGGCTGAAGCTCAAATGCGTCTTGGCCATGCACACCGGAAGCTTGTCGAAGCCTTGGCGAGTGTATAACTCGATCTGCTTTTCCGCCTCCGCCGAGTATTCGACTCCCGCGCCGCGGTATATCTCGCGCACGATGCACTCGATCTTTTCCTTGAGCGAAGCTTCGCGCGGATACAGGAAATGGAACTCGCTGGGCTTTGCGCAAGCCTTGATCACCGCTTCGCCCAGCGCCACAGCACCGGCGCCGCCCTCGGCCCAGTTGTTGGCCACGACGGCATCTTCGGCGCCGGCTGCAATCGCAGCCTTACGCACCAACTCGACTTCCGCGGCCGTATCGGTGCTGAAGCAGTTCACCGCTACAACCACCGGCAGCCCAAACTTGCGCGCATTTTCGATGTGCTGCGCCAAATTCACACAGCCCTTCTCCAGCAATTCAAGGTTTTCTTCCGTGTAGATGTGGGAGAGCTTCTGTCCGGCCACCACCTTGGGGCCGCCGCCGTGCATCTTCAGCGCGCGAATCGTCGCCACAATCACCGCGCAGTTGGGAATCAGTTGGCTCTCGCGGCACTTGATATTGCAAAACTTCTCGAAGCCCATGTCGGCGCCGAAGCCGGCTTCCGTAATTACGTAACCATCTTTTCCGACCAGTCTCAAGGCAATCATGTCGGCCACGATCGACGAGTTGCCGTGTGCGATGTTGGCAAAGGGGCCGGCATGGACAAACGCAGGAGTTCCCTCCAGCGTCTGCATCAGGTTGGGCATGATCGCGTCCTTCATGATCACCGTGAGCGCCCCGCCTACGCCCAGGTCGTCGGCAGTGATCGGCTCACCCTTGCGGTTCGACCCAATCACCATGCGCCCGAGACGCTCGCGCATGTCGTTCAAACTGGTGGTAAGCGCCAGAACCGCCATGATCTCGCTGGCCACTGTGATATCGAAGCCAGTCTGGCGCGTGTGTCCCTTCTCCTCCGGTCCCTGTCCAACCGTGATCCCACGCAGCATCCGGTCGTTGGTGTCGATCACGCGCCGCCAGGTAATGGTTGCCGGATCGATATCCAGACGCGCCCACTTTGAACGCTCCTCGGGAGTCAACTCGTTGGGATCTTTCTTGCTGATCCCCAGTTTGCGCAGGCGGCGAAACATGACCCGGCTGAAGTGGCGCGAGCCGTCCTTTGCCGGCGGACAGAGGCGTTCGAAGAGTTGTTCGTCGGTTGCCTCAGACTCGTGCATCATGCGCGTGTCGATGGCCGCGGCCAAAAGATTGTTGGCTGCGGTGATGGCATGAAGGTCGCCTGTCAGATGCAGGTTAAACTCCTCCATCGGAATAATCTGGCTGTATCCGCCGCCGGCCGCGCCGCCCTTGATACCGAACGTGGGACCCATGCTTGGCTGCCGGATGCAGGTAAAGACCTTCTTATGAAGATGCGCTCCCAATGCCTGGCTTAGCCCGACTGTCGTCGTCGTCTTGCCTTCGCCGAGTGGAGTCGGCGTGACCGCCGTTACCACCACGTACTTTCCAGCAGGCTCGTTGCGCAGTCGATCGAGAATCGACAACTTCACCTTCGCCTTGGTATGGCCGTATGGCTCCAACTCGTTACTGAGGATTCCGGCTGCCGTGGCGATTTCGCCAATCAGGATTGGAACCGCTGCTTGGGCGATCTCAATATCGCTGGGCACGGCCTTCTTGGCCGGGGCGCTTGCGCCTGCAGCAGGTGACTGAGTTGCCGAGGTTGAGTGATTCGAAATTTCTGCAGTATTCTGAGCCATTTGCTGGTTTCTCCGTTGGGCTGGACTTTTTTGTGATTAACGTCATAGTATAATAAAACTTTCAAGATTGAAAGTGAGAAAACGCACAAAGGGGTCCGATGCCGGGTGGGGAATCGAGACCACCAGGTGACGGCGATCACGATAGCGCGGAAGATGATGAGCACTCAGCCCTATGATTCCGCGGCAACGTATTCTTCGAAGCTATCACACAAATTTAGATTGGATGAGGGCAAAACGAGTGACTGCAAGAATTCTTGACGGAAATAGCATCAGCGCGCAGATCAAGGCGGAGCTGAAAGCGGAAGTGGCCCAACTCTGCCAGCAGGGAGTACGTCCCGGACTGGCAGCGGTGCTGGTGGGAGAAAATCCGGCTTCGCAGGTCTACGTGCGCAGCAAGGTCCGCACCTGCGAGCAACTGGGCTTGTTCAGCGAGATGATTACGCCCCCGGCAAGCATCTCTACGGAAGAGTTGCTGGCAATCGTTGACGAACTCAACCACCGCGAGGACATCGACGGCATTCTGGTTCAACTGCCGCTTCCCAGCCAGATTGATTCAAAGCGAATCCTGTTGGCAGTTGATCCCGCCAAGGACGTCAACGGCTTCCATCCGTTCAACATCGGACTGCTCTCCTCCATGCGCCCGGGTCTGGTGCCTTGCACGCCATCCGGCTGCATGGAAATTCTCAGCCGAAGCGGTATCGAAGTGGCCGGCAAGGATGCGGTCGTGGTTGGCAGAAGCGACATTGTCGGCAAGCCCGTGGCAATGTTGCTGACCAATGCCAATGCAACCGTCACAATCTGTCACTCCCGTACGCGCGATCTCGTTGGCGTTTGCCGGCGGGCCGACATCCTGATCGCGGCGATCGGCAAGCCCGCGATGATTACTCCGGAGATGGTGAATCCAGATGCTGCGGTCATCGACGTGGGGATTAACCGGATCGACAATCGCGAGCTCTTTCAAAGTCTTTTTGCCGGCGATGCGAAGCGGGAAAAGGAGTTCTCTGAAAAAGGATCGACCTTGGTCGGAGACGTGCATCCCAAGGTCGCTGAAGTATGCCGGGCAATCACCCCGGTTCCGGGAGGAGTTGGACCGATGACGATCGCCTTGCTGATGGCGAACACGGTGAAAGCTGCCAAAATGCGGCGGGCCCTTACGAACCACGAGCTCGTGAGATAGTGTTCCAAGGCATTGACCGGCGCCGTCAATCTTAGAACCTATCCGTTAATAGATGGCGCCGGTCTCCACAGGCTGCGGAAAAACTCAACCCGAGGGGCTTTGTAACAAGGGCACGACTTTAGTCGGGCCGTAAGCGGCGCAAAATGAGCGAGGGCTTTACAGTTTGCGGAAAAACAGTTGGGGTACCGCAGGAGTGACTTTTTCTCCACAGGGAAGTGATTTAGAGAAGAGATATGCGTGGGGGAGACGAAAAGCAGTCGGCGATGTACAGTTATGTGACCTTGTCGCAACGGATTCCAGCCGATCATCCGGCGCGGGCCATACGCGCGATGGTGGACCGGGCACTGGAGCGGATGGACGCAGAGCTGGAGCAGTTGTATTCGCACACCGGTCGTCCGTCGATCGCTCCGGAGCGTCTGCTGCGGGCATCGCTGTTGATGGTGTTGTTCTCTATCCGCTCAGAGCGGCAGTTGATGGAGCAGATGAACTACAACCTGCTCTACCGCTGGTTTGTGGGCCTGGAGATGGACGATCCGGTATGGGACGTGACGGTGTTTACCAAGAACCGGGAGCGGTTGATCGAGGGCGAGGCGAGCCAGCGACTGCTGGAGTCGGTGCTGGTCGAAGCGCAAGAACACGAGTTGTTGAGCGCGGAGCATTTCACGGTGGATGGGACGCTGATCCAGGCCTGGGCAGCGGCGCGCAGTTTTAAGGAGAAGAGCGATCCGCCGGTGCCGGGATCTGGCTCGGGGCATAAGGGCGAGGTGCTTTTGCGCGACAAGGTGGAGTCAACGACCGACCCTGAAGCGCGGTTGTATAAGAAGGCATCGGCGGACAAGGCAGTGCCGGCGTACCAGGGCCATGCGTTGATGGAGAACCGCAACGGGCTGGTGATGGCGGCCGAGGCCACGCCGGCGGCGACGGTGGCCGAGCGCGAGGCGGCGCTGGCCATGCTGGACCGCACGGTGGCGAGGAAGCAGAAGCGTGGCGCGGAACAGAAGATCACGCTGGGGGCCGATACGCAGTATCAGGAAGAGAAGTTTGTCCAGGATTTGCGTGATCGTGAAGTGGCGCCGCACGTCAGCGAGTACACGCAAGAGGGCCGCAACCTGGGCAAGAACAGCTTGACCGAGGAAGAGCGGGCTGATCCACGGCGCTCGATCAGCCAGAAGAAACGCAAGTTGATCGAGCGGGTGTTTGGCTGGGCCAAGCTGACGGGGCCGCTACGCCAAGTGAAGTTGCGCGGGCTCAAGCGGGTGGATTGGTTTTACCGGCTGGTCATCGTCGGCTACAACCTGGTGCGGATGCGGAAGCTGATTCCGATTCAGGCGTTGGCCGCATAGAGGAGACGTGTCTCTGGAAGCCGATAAAACGGCCTCTAGAGGCAAAACAGGAACAGAAAAACAGCGGTAGAACAGGCCCGAGCACGAAAAAACTCCCCGGGGGAGAAACAAGATGGGAAAACAAGAGTTTTTCCGCAGCCTGTTTAGCCCCTGCCAACCCATCCTTTGCCGAATTCGCTTTTCGTTCGGGCTTTTTCCGCAGCCGATCCAGACCCACACCAGGTGCGGCAGCAGCGGCTGCTGAGGCGCTCCCGCCGGCAGACGTAGGCGTGGGTGCAGCGAGTTGTTCAATGAACTGGGCAACATCGGCGCTCAGGCCACCGGAAGGAGCCTTGGCTGGATCGCGGCCTGCGGGAAAGTCGGAAACGCATTCCCCGGGAATTTTAGGCATGGCAAGAGGGTAGCGACGGAGGCTCGGTCCGGCAAACGAAGATGCTGGGCCATACCCCAAACCTGCCTCCGAATCACCGGGATGGATGGGCGCTGAAATTGCGCAAGTTCGACGCAGCAGTAGCTTGCGCGGCCTGCTATTGCGCTCAAGGGTGGTGGGTCACTCTGCTTTTCCACAGTCTAGGAAAGCCGAGATTTGGCCCAGTACGTGCCTTAAACTTTTCCAAAATTTGGAATTGGGCACTATGGTTTGCGATCGTTTGTTTCGGGATCACGCCGCTGCCAGCCGAGAACACTTATAGCCGTTTCGTCGTTAAAACGGGCCATTTGGATGCGGAACTTGAAGATCGTTTCGTAACTGGCCCCCAAGAAATCCTCGTAAGTAATTCTTCCAATGGCGTGAATGAAGAACATCTCAGGCGTTTCGTCCGCACCGCCTACCATGAGGCCGTCCACGAAATGGAGCGCAGCCGATATAGGGGCACTTTCGGCCTTGATAATGGTGGGAATCGCCAAATTTCTCAACTTTTCCATTGGGGGAGGGGCGCTGGACTCGATTGCAAATACCCCGCCATGGGCACTGACATTGAGCGCCTGCGTAAAGCCGTCATTGGAGATGTCAACGTTGATGGGGTCCATCCAGATCAGTTGGAGCATATTGAGAGACAAATCCCCAACCGGAGGGCTGACAGAAATTCTTGGCCGTTCTTTGCTGAGAACAAGGGCAATCGTGTCCCTGCTCGCCTCCGCCGCTTTTCTGGTTTCGCACGACTGCCAGCCGATTACACCCCCGGTCAAAGCTGCAACTATAACCAACCACCACTCGGATGTAGCCCACCAGTGGGACCGTTCGACGGGTGTGTTCCCGGTTGGCGGGTTGTTACTGGCTTTGGACTGATCTGCGCAGCAACAGGTCTCTTTATTTACGCTGTTCGGCGTAGGAAGGGATGGCTGGCCCTCTTTTGCTACGTGCTGTTTTTGACTGGCAGTTTGATTTGGCTGACCGGACACACCACTTGCCCAGGCTGCGGTAATTGCCAGTATCACGAAGATTTTCAGCATGGCGAAACTGTATCAGACGGCGCGCGGGGGCGAGTATGATTCTCCCGAGGGCGCAACGCAAAAAAATGACGCTTGTTGCCGCATTTCGGGGCACAGAGGGTGGGATTCTCTTGTGCTCTGATAGGGAATGGAATGACGGGTTTTCTAAACGTGCGGTGGATAAGATTTATCACATCTACGACCTTAAACCCTGCGATTTCTTGATTGCTGGATCGGGGCCAGATGCGATGATTGCCAAAACATCGACGGATATTTTCGCAGCGATTGTTCGCGCTGAAAAACGGGGCCTGGACGTTCTAAGGGAACACCAGAACATTCTCAAATCCACCTTGAAGGCCGTCTACAAGGAATGTAGAAAGACCCTCCGCCAGTATCCAATGTGCTTGCTCATTGTCATAGCGCCCCGCGATGCGAAGATGGTCCCCATACTCTATCGGACGGACGACGATGTTCTGGTGCCAGAGTCGTTTTATGCCGCTTCGGGTTCCGGCAAACCTATCGCTGATTACTTTGCGGATCGCCTCTACGAATACGGGCGTCTCGACAAAGATGCTCTTAAAACGGTCGCTGCATTCATACTCAGAGAGGCGGAGGAATCGTCGGCTGGAGTTGGCATGGGAGCCGACATGGTATTTATCCATGAGGGCGACAAATCGCTGCACTTCACACATTCGGTGGCAGTTAAGAAACTCCAAGCGGCGATTCCAAGTGTGTCGGATGCGCTTCGTTCGTACTGGGCACAGAATCTAAAGATTCCAGAACGGCTTTCCGATTAAGTGCATGGTCAGGCAGCGTTCCCAAGGACTCTTCTGAATAGTTCCCGGTCGATCCGCGAAGGTCCAACAACCGGCTTCGGTACAAGTGCAACCAAGTCCTCCACGCTCCAGACGTGATCTCGTGAGCCGCGCTTCCATTGCAGGCGTAACCCGCAAAGACTGGTGAATCCGGCAGAAGTTGTAATGCATGTAGTGGAGGGCCACGGCATGAGCGTGGTTCTCCCATTTCTTGCTGAATCCGTTTGTAAGCCTTGTAAATCGGCGCATCTGCATCCGCATGGTGAGGTTTTGGCGCTCGACGTAAGACGTGCTGACGTGATCCGGGTCTGGTCTGCCGATGATCGTCTTCATGTCAGAGCCGATGCACTTGGCCGGTGAATAGCGGCGCGTCTCTTCGTCGGTGGGTGCGCCGAAAATCTTGTGCAGCATCGCGTAGTCAATATCCATTCCGAAAGCGCCCTCAACCGCTTCGAGGTAGGCGCGGTGGGCGTCGGTCGTAAGTTGAACCCGGTTACGGATGCGGCTGGCGCAATCTTCCATGAAGTCTCGTGCCCATCCACCATCCCGGCCCCCAACCAAATAGCCGATCACCAGCTTTGTATCGGCGTCCATGCCCACCCAGGTCCAAACATCGCCCCATCCTTCGGCCTTCTGTGTGGGAGTGGCGTTCTTCTTTTTGCATCCGACGAAGCACCAAATCTCATCCGCCTGCATCCGGCGTACTTTGAGATTCCGAACGTGCAAATCGTGGTACACGGCGCAGGCTGTGCCAATATCCGCAAGGAGCTTAGCGACCGTGTTTTTGGCCGCTCCGGTCATTCTGCAAGTCGCCCTAATCGAGCAGCCTTCAATGAGGCAGTGGACGATTTGCGTACGGGTTTTGGAGTCAAGACAACGCATACTGACTAATATGCGATTGCCGCTTTAGCATGTCAATGGGGCAGCAGGTATAGTGGTCCGATGGAGGGTTTTATGCGCGAAGAACTCTTGGAGGCATTGAAGACGGTGCTAGAGCGACTTCACAACAATACTGCCTTCGCGTTCAATCATGCGATTGCGGTCGAGAACATGCTTCGGAGACGGCCTGATTTGTGGACTGAGTATCAGAAAGCATTAGGCGACGTCGTAGGGCAACCTGTGCATCAAGACTTTGACACGTTGCTCGACAGAATTCAATAAAATCCTGCTCTGCTGGGGAAAGTGGATTTTCGGTTTGCATTGGCTCACACTCCATGCGATGATGTCGCTGGAGAGAGCAGCACCCGAGGCGCGGCCCTGGCAGGCCGCGTTTCTATTTGGCGTCGATGATACAGGAAAGTCAATTTCTTAGCGACCGAGAAATTTGAGGATTCCCCTATATGCCGCATAAAGAGCCGCGATGAATGGGATATAGAGAAACGAAAAGGCGACGTACCCGGAGCAGAATCGGCTGGAGAAAGCCTCAATACACCGCCAGCGATTCCAGTAGTTCCAAAGCGTAATAATGAACGGCAGCCCGACGAAAACCGGGACGTTTAATGTGATCCTGGGGAATATCTCCATGAGGCGTCCTTCCGCCATTATGAGAAGGAGGATTGAGTAAACAACCGAAATGCCTACATGCAGCCAAGCTCTGTAGCTCCCTCGCTTCATGTAGAGGTATTCCTCTTGGGAGTCCCCTATCGGCTTTTGGGCATCGGCTTTCACTTGCTTTGGCTTCTTTTGCCCCAGCGTGCCTTTGCAGCCTTCACGGCGGCTTTTCGACGCTGTTCCTTGGTCATGGTGACGAGACGGCGTTTGCCACCGATCTGACCGCCCTTGCGTCCCATAGCAGCCATATAAGCCGAAAGGTCAGCCGGAGCCGCAGGAGGGGGCAAAGCCGCAGGGGATTCGGAGGTAGACCGATCAACGATCCATTTGGCGAGTTGGTTAGGGTCTCGCGGTCGTTTTCCCTTGCCGATGGTCATGGAAGAATTATCGCGCACATGACGATTTTTGTGGCGGCGGCGTCTGAATTGTTCCGATAATAGTGACACGATGGGAACAGTGCCGCCAGATTTCGATTGGGTGACAGCGAAGTGGAAGTGTTCCGCGAGTCAGGTGTTCACTGAACTTCGTCTGGGCGTAGAGGATGACATAAAGAAAATCGATAAACTCCGGGGCGATTCGCCCGCCAAGGGAGTCCATCTGGCCAGGAATGGGAAGGACGATACATTTGAGGTTTGGCGGGACGAGCCAGTGAACTTGCGAGCGAAGTTTCAGAGAACCGGAGATCGAATTGAGATTTTCGATGAGAACGGCACGCCGGTGGGCTCCTACACGGTAACGTTCAACGTTGATGGCCGCTGCGTGCTCTTAGCGAGCGATGGCGAGAAAGAGCAGTGGCAAGCGCGTAGAGCAGCCCTAGAGCGCGTATTCTTCAACTCCTAATCCATCTTTCCTGTGGAAATCCAAACTGACCCACTACCCGCTCAAGGCTTTCCTTTTCAATGATTCTATCATATGATTAAATACCGAACCGCCATTGCTGCCTGGGAAAGGCCTGCCATTCTTATGGATAGCGAGGCGCGGACAAATGACAATAGATCGGCCAACTGATCGGCTCCTGCCAGTCGACCGCTTTCTGGCCGGCTTACCCCAATTAACCTACAAAGGCGGAAATGATCGACATGATTATCATCGGTGAAAAACTCAATGGAACCATCAAATCGGTGGGCGAAGCCATCGCGAAGAAAGATGCGGAGTTCATTCGAAACCTGGCCATCAAGCAAGCCAACGCCGGGGCCAATTATTTGGATGTATGCGCCGGGACCGAGCAAAGCGTGGAAGTGGAAACTCTCAAGTGGATGGTGGATATCGTGCAGGATGCGGTGGAAACTCCGATATGCATCGACAACCCCAATCCCAATACACTGGCACAACTGATTCCCTACATCAAGAAGCCGGGTTTGATCAACTCCGTATCCGGAGAGGGCGCCAAGTGCGAGATTCTCTACCCCCTGGCGAAAGAGTACGGCTTCGATGTCATCGCTCTGACTATTGACGACGCCGGCATTCCCAAGACGTCGGAACATAGAATCGAGATTGCCAGTAAGCTTGTCGAGAAGGCCGCCCACCATGGCCTTGGGCCGGAACGGCTTTACATCGATCCACTTGTCATCGCCGTATCCACCGCCAACAGCTCGCTCCTTCATTTTGTTGAAACCATGCGAGCCATCCGGGCAAAGTTTCCCGGCGTGAAGATCACCTCGGGACTGAGCAACATCTCCTTCGGATTGCCGCTGCGAAAGCTCATCAACCGTAATTTCCTATGCCTTGCAATGTATGAAGGAATGGATTCCGCAATCCTCGATCCAGCGGATAAAGACATCAGAGGAACGCTGCTTGCCGTTGATATGCTGACCGCGAAGGACAAGAATTGCCGGAAGTTTACCACTGCCTTTCGCAGGGGAGAATTGTGATTTTCGCATTAGCAGCCCGTGGTGAGAGTCGCGCTTTGAAAGGGCACGGCTTTAGCCGTGCCGCAACACCCGTGAAATCAACGGGGCTTTAGTGCCTGCGTGAGAACTCACCGCATCTGCGAACTCGCCATCTTGCCACGCCGCAAAGCGGCGCCAACCTGCGGTATTTTTCCTCGAAAACACTCCTTCTGCCGTGTTCGCAGGCGGGAAATCGGTTCTCACGCACACTCTTTAGCCCTTGAGGGATGGTTTTCGTTACTGAGTTACTTTCACCACAGGCTGTTAGGCCGCGTCGAGAAACAGGAAAAAACCTCTTGAGCGTACAGGATTTCGTGCGCCACGCGGATCAGCGTACCGATCAAGCTTTACCCGCAGGCGGGTGTCTTTTTCGAACTCCGTTCGCGACCTGCTTAGAGTGAATATGCTCTGCGAGGGTGCGCCGCTTCATCCGGAGAAAGTCAGTTTTGTCGCAGCGGTACTCCCGCCACGAGCCTTTCCGCCCCGGAATAGATTACGAAGCGGCGGCCTCTCAAGAAGCCGACCAGGGTCATGCCGAACTCGCGGGCAAGATTGACTGCAAGATCCGATGGCGCCGAAACCGAAGCCAGAATGGGCAACCCGGCGACAAGTGCCTTCTGCACAATCTCAAAGCCGCCTCGCCCGCTGACGAGAAGCACAACGTCACGCAGCGGTATCAGGTCATTGGCCAGCGCCCAACCGATTGCTTTGTTGACCGCATTGTGTCGTCCAACGTCTTCGCGAAGAACAAGCAACTCGCCGGCAGTACTGAACAGCCCGGCTGCGTGTATCGCGCCGGTCCGGCTAAAAGCCGCCTGCGACTCGAATAGTTTATCGGGTAGGCGGCAGAGCACTTCAGGATCGATGGCGCAGGCAGTGTTCGGAGGTTCAATGCCGCGCACACGCACGGCGTCGATCGAGGCCTTGCCGCAGACTCCGCAACTTGAAGTCGTATAGAAGTTTCGCTGGGCCGTCTCGGAATCGAGGATGACGCCCGGAGCCAGGTTGACACGCACTCGATTGGCGCCGTTCTGCTTGGCGTTGGCCTCAAAGCGGAGTGAGGCAATCTGGCTTCGGCTTGAGATCAGGCCTTCAGTAAAGAGAAAGCCGGCCGCAAGTTCAAGTTCGTGCCCCGGAGTGCGCATCGTGACGTTGAAGGCAGCTTCACCAATGCGAATCTCAAGCGGCTCCTCACCTACGAGGTAGTCGTTCTGCGAGCGGATCTCTCCATCCCGCCACTCGCTGATGCCGGTGACAGACACAATGCGGGGAATCACACTGCACATCCTTTTTCCGAAGGAAATGAAAATTCCAGTTGAGTTAGATCATACCTTAATGCTGCCGTCCGGCTATAAGTTGACGGGGTCAATTGGTTGCCAGGGTGCTTGAGCGGTCAGGCGGACGCAAAAGTTGTAATACATGAAGTAGATTGCCAGCTTGGTCGATTGAGGAGATGGTGAAGTTGTTGGATGCGCGATCGATTCTGGACGGCCTCATCCAGGCGGCGTGAGAAAATGGGTGCGCTATGAGCACTCCGAGTATTGTCATAAGCACCGCGAATATTGTCGCATTCGTCGCTGACCCGCTGATGGGTTTATTAGGTTTCCTGATGTTTCGGTACCCGGCGATGTGGGCCAAAATGAATGCCAGTCTCTCGCGCAAGGAGCCTAAGGAGTTCGATTCCCCGAAACAACTGGCGTCTACCAGACGGCTTGGAATCTTGCTTATGATCCTCGCTGCGTTCTCATTCGCGAGTATGCTCTTCGCGAAAGCCGTGCTTGTCAGGCTGAAATGACGGAAGCTATCCTGTGGAAAACACTTGGCCCAGCACCAAAGTGTGTGGTTTCTCGACAAAGGTGAGACCGAGCATATACAAAAGTTAGTACAGGCTAACTTCGATTCTGAGCCGATTGCGCACGATGGCGGCCGGCACATAAACCGAAACGGCGACGGCCTCGATTAGGATCTTGTCGAGAATGTTGACATCGTGCACATTGTCGCTGAGCTCCGAAGCCTAGCCGCCACCGTGAGGAACTTGAATTCGCGGCAAGCCAAAATGATACCTAACTCTCAGCCGCAGAATGATTTGCCACAATGGACACTGACGTTGGCCGGACAGTTGTCAAGGCCTACAGCTCGCCGGGCCGTCTCTCCTTCGCGTGATCTAAATCACATGGGGTAGTGCGCTCCGACACATCGCCGCGTTCTGCTCGGTGGCACCTTCAAACTAGGGGCTGTGCGTTGCAACACATCTCCATACCTTGCCTTGTGGCGCCTTCTGCCCAAGGCGGGTGTGGCGATACCGACTTCGCGTTAGCCTGCGCTGGGCTCATCCGGCCAAATAAGGGTCGATCGGTGGTGTGGATCGCTCGGTCGCCGTTCTTTGGCACAATCTGTTATGGGAGGCAAGTGCGCCGTCTTTCTAGCTGCGCATGCTTATTGAATGGCAACCACCGATCCAATGGCAATCACCGACCCTATGGCAATCGCCGAACCAATGGCAACCACCGGCCCAATCGACGGCGTTCTTTCGCGTTATGTTGAGGTTACGGGAAACCTGATCTCGGTCCTCCAGGAGGTGCAATCGCACTTTGGCTACTTGCCCAAGGATGCGCTCTACTATCTGGCCAAGAAGACCGGAATTCCCATCACTCGTCTCTACAGTATTGCCACGTTCTACCACTACTTCAGCTTGACCCCGAAGGGCCGGCATGAGATCCAGGTTTGTACCGGGACGGCGTGTCACGTCAATGGCTCGTTACGACTCCTCGACGAGTTGACACGGAAGCTGGGGGTTCAACTAGGCGAAACCACTCCGGACATGCAGTTCACATTGAATGAAGTGCATTGCGTTGGCGCCTGCGCCCTTTCTCCGGTGGTTGTCGTGGGAAATCAAACCTACGGCCCGGTCAGCTCAAAAAAGATACCGGAAATCCTGAAGAAGTACCAAGCCGGATACGTCGAGTCGGCGGCGGAACAGGCAGCCAGGGAACTCCCGGCCGCAGACAACGAACGTCACGCCATCGTGGAGATGCCTGCTGCCCGATCCATCAACGTGAAGATCTGCATGAGCCTGGGGGGCGTGTTGGCTGGTGCTCCGGATGTCCTGAAAGCCTTTCAGGAGATTATGGCGGAAAAGGGCCTCGAGGCGGCCTTCGGCAAGAATTGCGTGGAGCAGGTAGGCTGCATGGGCCTTTGCGCCAAGAATGCGATTTTAGAGGTCCGGATCGACGGCGTGATGAACGCTTACCAGTGGGTCAAGCCGCACATGGTCCGCCGGATCGTCGACGAACACATCATTGGCGGTGTCCCTGTGAAGGAATGGCTGGTGCCCGGGCCGGAGTACGAGCAATTCTTTTCCAAGCAGAATAAAGTAGTGCTCGGAGCCTGCGGTAAGATCGACCCGGAAGACATCGATGCCTACTGTGAGATCGGCGGCTATCAGAGCGCGAAGCTTGTCATTTCCTCGATGACGCCCGAAAAAGTGATTGAGGAAATCAAAGCTTCCGGCCTTAGGGGGCGTGGCGGAGCCGGCTTCCCAACCGGGGTGAAGTGGGAACTTTGCCGCCGTTCGCCGGGTGACACGAAGTACATTATCTGCAATGCCGATGAGGGCGATCCCGGGGCCTATATGGATCGCGCAGTCATTGAGGGCGATCCACATGCGGTAATTGAAGGCATGATCATCGCGGCCTACGCCATTGGCGCCTCCAAAGGCTATGTATATATCCGTGCCGAGTATCCGCTGGCAGTCCAGCGTTTGCGCCACGCTATCGCCCAGGCCCGTCAACAAGGATACCTGGGATCCAACGTCCTGGGGCTCGGTCTCGAATTCGATATTCAGGTCAAGCTCGGCGCCGGAGCCTTCGTCTGTGGCGAGGAAACCGCGCTGATCGCCTCGCTGGAAGACCAGATTGGTGAGCCGAAGCCGAAGCCTCCGTTTCCCGCCGATAAGGGGCTGTGGGGAAAGCCAACCTGCATCAACAATGTTGAAACCCTGGCCACTTTACCCAAGATCATCAAGAACGGCGCCGCCTGGTTTGGCGCCATCGGGACGGCCAAATCGAAGGGCACCAAGATCTTTTCGCTGGTAGGCAAGGTGAATCATACCGGCCTGGTCGAAGTGCCGATGGGCATCCCGCTGCGCGAGATCATCTACGAAATCGGCGGCGGCATTCCCAAGAATAAAAAGTTCAAAGCCGTTCAGACTGGCGGTCCATCAGGCGGCTGTATCCCGGCAGACCACATCGATGTGCCTGTCGACTACGACAACCTCACTGCGGTTGGGTCCATCATGGGATCCGGTGGCATGGTGGTGATGGATGAAGACACCTGCATGGTGGACGTCGCCAAATACTTCGTCACCCTCTGCATGGACGAGTCCTGCGGCAAGTGCACTCCCTGCCGCGAGGGCACGCGCGAGTTGTCCCGCTTGTTGAACGAAATCACCGCCGGCAACGGGACTCCGGAGCATCTCACCGCTCTTGACGAGCTGTCGGGTGTGATGCAGGATATGTCGCTCTGCGCCCTGGGAAAGACCGCGCCGAATCCTGTGATGTCCACGCTGCGCTACTTCCGCGACGAATACGAGGCGCACATCTATCAGAAGAAGTGCCCGGCGGGAGTCTGCAAATCCCTGATTGAGTTCACCATCGATCCCGAGGCTTGCACAGGCTGTACCGCATGCGCGCGCCAGTGTCCGCAGAAAGCCATCCATGGAGAGAAAAAGAAACCTCATAGCATCGACCAGGCGGCATGTGTCAAGTGCGGAATCTGTTTCGATACCTGCAAATTTGGCGGGGTGAAAAAGGCTTAACCATGACAACGATTACGCTGAATGGCCAGACCCAGGAAGTCCCGGAAGGCATGACCGTGCTGGAGGCTGCGCGAATGGCCGGAATTGACATCCCCACACTCTGCCATCACGAAGCTCTCGGTGGGTATGGAGCCTGCCGTGTGTGCGTGGTGTGGGCTGAAGGCCCAACCCAGCGGCCTGGTTTGGTCGCAGCTTGCATGACGGCTGTCTCAAACGGACTTGCGGTACAGACGGAATCTACCGCTGTGCAGAGTGCACGCCGAGTCATCTTTCAGCTCCTGCTCGGACGCTCCCCGGAGTCGGAATCGCTTCGCTCCATTGCCAGGCATTACGGCGTCACCTCTACTCCGTTTGGTGAGGGTGCGCACCACGACCTGTGCGTGCGGTGCGGCCTCTGCGTGCGCGCTTGCAAGGACAAGATCGGTACTGCCGCTATTTCATTTTCGGGCAGGGGACAAAGCCGGGACGTGAGCACCGAGTTTGGCGCACTTTCAGAATTGTGTATCGGGTGCGGCTCTTGCGCCATGGTCTGCCCTACAGGAATGATCCGCATCGAAGACGGCGACGGAGAACGCGCCATCGTGCGGGATGACCTGACGATCGCGCGATTCCCGCTGCTTACATGCACATCCTGCGGCGCGCCGATGGTAACGAAAAGATTCATGGATCGGCGTTTGCAAGCGCTTCCCGACGGGCAATCTGAAGTCCTTTGCCTCGACTGCAAGCGCAAGCGTATGGCCGCCAATGCGGAAAGCTTTTTGAATGTCTGGTCATAGCGAGTTTGTAAATAACAGCCCGGTGCGCCGTATGCGAGCCGGGAGAGATTGACAGGTGAACTGATGAACAAGTTGGTGATCGCCGATCCGGGCAAGTGCATTGGTTGCCGCACCTGCGAGATTGCTTGCGTGCTGGCCCATTCCGCAACGGATGCCATGGTTAAAATGTCGCCTGCATCCTTCAACCCGCGTCTGACGGTAGTGAAAACCGCCAGGGTAAGCACGCCGGTTCAGTGCCGCCAGTGCGAGGATGCACCCTGTGCGGCAGTCTGTCCCACGGGCACGCTGGTTTTGCGCAACAATACCGTCGAGGTTGTTCCCTCGCGATGCATTGGCTGCAAGAGCTGCATGATCGCCTGCCGCTTCGGAGTAATAGAGGTGTTGCCTTGTGATGCGCTGCTCTCAGATCGGCCGATTATATCCGGCACGCATGTGGAAGCCGTCAAATGCGATCTGTGCGCGGATCGCGCAGGCGGTCCGGCTTGCGTTGGGGTATGTCCGACCAAGGCCATTTCCGTTATTGATGCGGCTGTGCTTGCTGAAGCAGCGCGCAAACGGCGCGAGCATACAGCAATGGCGCAGGCTGCTTTTGGTCCGGGCGAGTATCCGAGCCAGGTGGGCGCTTAAACCGAAGTGTATCGGAGCGGCCGGTGCGTGCGCTGGGTTCGCGCGCTAATTGACGCCAAACAAACTCATGGGAGAAGGATTGACGCGATGGCAGAAAAAGTTCTAACGGTATGTCCGTATTGCGGCTCTGGGTGCAAAATGAACCTCCTTGTCGAGGATGGAGCTATTGTAGGCTCGGAAGGCGCGCATGGGGTTACCAACGAAGGCGAGCTGTGCCTGAAGGGGTATTACGGGTGGGATTTCCTGAATGACACAAAGCTGTTGACGCCTCGCCTGAAAAAGCCTCTTCTGAGGCGTCATCGCGGCGAAGACCTGAAAGAGGTCTCCTGGGATGAGGCGATTCAGTTCACGGCTTCACGCCTCAAGGAGATCAAACACAAATACGGCGCCGATTCCATCATGTTGACCGGCTCGGCGCGCGGACCAGGCAACGAAGCAAACTATGTCATGCAGAAATTCGCCCGTGCAGTGATCGGAACAAACAACATCGATCACTGCGCTCGTGTTTGCCATGCGCCATCTGTGGCGGGATTGCAGGCCACGTTGGGCAATGGGGCCATGAGCAATTCCATCGTCGAAATCGAAGATACAAAGTGCATTTTCGTCTTCGGCTACAATGCCGCCGATTCCCACCCCATCGTTGCCCGGCGCATCGTGAGGGCGAAAGAGAAGGGCGCAAAGATCGTGGTTTGCGATCCGCGGCTCATTGAGACGGCTCGCATCGCCGATCTCCACCTTCCCATCAAGAACGGCTGCAATATGGCGCTCGTCAACGCATTTGGCAATGTTCTGATCGAAGAGAAACTCTATAACCAGGAGTATGTTGCAAAGTACACCGAAGGATTCGAAGAGTACAAGGCTGTCGTGGCCAAGTACACACCTGAATATGTCGAGAAGATCGCGGGTGTCCCTGCCGCGCAGATTCGTCAAGCCATGCGCATCTATGCTGCTGCGCCTTCCGCCACCATCCTCTGGGGAATGGGGGTGACGCAGTGGGGGCAGGGTGTCAGCGTAGTGAAGGGCCTCGCTGCGTTAGCGCTCTTGACCGGCAATTTGGGCCGTCCAAATGTAGGTGTCGGCCCGGTTCGCGGCCAGAACAATGTGCAGGGTACTTGCGACATGGGCGTGCTTCCCAATGTCTTTCCCGGATACCAGAAAGTAACAGACCCGGAAGCGCGTGCCAAGTTTGCCAAAGCGTGGGGAGTTTCCGATCTCCCCGCGAATCCAGGCTATTGCCTTACTGAAGTTCCGCGCATCACAAAGCAGGGAAAGCTCAAGGCATACTATGTCTTCGGCGAGGACCCGGCGCAAAGCGACCCGGATCTGGCGGGAATTCGTGAATCGCTCGAAGAGATGGAATTGGTCGTCGTCCAGGACATCTTCATGAACAAAACCGCGGTCTTTGCCGACGTCATTCTTCCTGCAACTTCGTGGGGAGAGCATGAAGGCGTCTATACCTGCGCCGACCGGGGATTTCAGCGTTTCAGCAAGGCAATTGAACCCAAAGGCGATGTCAAACCTGATTGGGAGATCGTGAGCCTGCTGGCCACCGCCATGGGCTACCCGATGACATATAAAAATACAAAGGAAATATGGGACGAATTGCGTGAGCTATGCCCCCTCTTCACCGGGGCCACGTATGAAAGGATGGAAGGGCTTGGTTACGTACAGTGGCCATGCCCAACTCCCGGACATCCTGGAACCCAATATCTATACACTGGCAACAAGTTCGATATGCCCAATGGAAAAGGACTTCTCTCTGCTGCCGAATGGATACCGCCTTTTGACAAACTAGACGAGGAGTTCCCGGTAATTCTGTGCACTGTGCGCGAGGTCGGGCACTATTCCGTCCGTACCATGACCGGCAACTGCAGGGCTTTGCAGACCCTGGCCGATGAGCCCGGATATTTACAGATCAACAGTGCCGACGCGAAGAAGCATGGAATCGAAGACCAGCAGTTAGTGTGGATCTCCTCGCGGCGGGGAAAGGTCTTAGTGCGGGCTCAGGTGACAGATCGCGCCAATGAAGGCGCCGTATACATGACATATCAATGGTGGGTTGGCGCCTGCAACGAGCTCACAGTGGATCACTTTGACCCGGTATCTAAGACTCCCGAATACAAGTACACTGCGGCAAAGCTGGAAAGCATCGAAGATCAGGCGGCGGCTGAAGCCTATTTGCAGACCGAGTACAACGCGATGCGCGAGAAGCTTACCAACGCGGTGGGCAACTGAACCATCCGGGGAGGAATGCTTCGCTTCGCACAAGCGCCTGAACTCGGAATTGATCCCCCGAATTCTCCGCTTGCATTCAACGAATATCGTAGTCTTATCGATATGGCCCTGAAGGATTGCTGCGCTGCGGCATAGGTTGTGTCCTTGTGGGCGAAATAGGTTTGCCGAGGGAGCAGGGCAGTGAACGCGAATATGGCCCACCCCGCCGAGCGCGGGGACAGCCGGGAGTTGATTCGTGGTCGAGTCACCCTGGGGCAATTCGAGATAACCGTTCTCAGCGACGGCTACTTTCTGCTCGATGGCGGGGCGATGTTTGGTGTAATTCCCAGGCCTCTCTGGCAAAAACGCGCCACGCCCGATCAGGAAAACCGTATTTTGCTCGGTACGAATGTTCTGGTTGTCCGCGACGGCAAGCGGACGGTGGTAATCGAGACCGGCCTGGGCGACAAATTGGCGCCGAAGGAGCAGGAGTTTCTTGGCGCCAGGCAGTTGTTGCCTTCGGCCTTTGCCGCAGCAGGTATTCGCATGGAAGAGGTGGACGCAGTGATCAACTCTCATCTGCACTTCGACCATTGCGGCTGGAACACCACGCTGGACAAGAATGGAATACCTGCGCCCACCTTTCCCAACGCACGCTACTATGCGCAACGCGGTGAGGTGGAGCATGGGCGGCAACAATTGGAACGCGATAGGACCTCCTACCTGGAAGCCAACTATGAACCGCTGATTGCGAGCGGACAGATGGAGTTGCTGGAAGGGCCAAAGACGATTTTCCCGGGGATCGCGGTAGAGCTTTATCCGGGGCATACCGCGCATATGATGGCGATCAACCTCGATTCCGGCAGCCGGCGGGCGAGTTTTGTCGGCGACCTGATACCCACCAGCGCCCACCTCGATCTGACCTGGGGCATGAGCTACGACCTTGACCCGTTGACGGTGATCGAGCAGCGCAGACGGCTCTATGCGCGCGCCATTCCCGAGAGCTGGTTGGTCTTTTTCCCTCACGACCACCACACCCCATTCTGTCGCATCGAGCTGAACGAGCGGGGCAAGCCAATAGCCCGAATGAATCAGACCGAAGACGCGGTTTGAGAGCAGGCATCGACCTCCCGTGCACCGGCAGTTTTGTCTGAACGGCGTATTCTCGGATATAATGGTGCGGAAGCTCAACGACAACTTCGGCACGGTTGGCTACGTTGCCATTGGGATCGCACCGAGTGATCCAGATCACATGAGACGGTGCGTTGGAACACATCTCCGCGCCTTTCCGTGTGGCACCTTTTACCTAAGGCGTGTGTGGCGACGCACACTTCGACTGCCTGCGCTGGGCTCATCCGGCCGTGATTCCGGTTGCGGCGGATCTGAATGACTTGGAACGGCATACGCCAGTGTAGGGCTTTGGTCTTGTGGTAAGGGTCGATCAAAGGTAAGCATCTTGGGTTCCAATGAAGCGGCAGTGCCGTTCCAGGAGCTTTGCGTGAAGCTCGCTATATCGGGAAAAGGCGGCGTAGGGAAGTCGACCGTGGCGGGCACGTTGGCGTGTCTTTATGCTGCCGAAGGAAAGCAGGTATTGGCCGTTGATGCCGATCCGGACGCGAATCTGGCGTCCGCGCTTGGCATGCCGCCTGAGTTGAGATCGACAGTTCACACCATTTCGACTGAACGGCATCTGATCGAGGAACGCACCGGCGCCAAGCTTCAAGGGTACGGCCAAATCTTCAAAATCAATCCAGAGGTTGCGGATATAGCCGCTCGATATGCCACCCGGTACGCTGGCGTGGATCTGCTGGTTCTGGGGGCGGTAAAGGTGGCAGCGGGCGGGTGCGCGTGCCCTGAGAGTGTCTTGCTCAAAAACCTCGTTCTGCACCTCGTCCTTAAGAGCAACCAAGTTGTGATTTTGGATATGGAGGCCGGTATCGAGCACCTCGGCCGGGGCACGGCCATGGGCGTGGATTTGATGCTGGTGGTAGTGGAGCCTGGGAAACGAAGTGTGGAAACAGCGCATCGCGTAAAAGACATGGCCGCATCGATCGGAATCCATCGCTTCGGTATAGTGCTCAATAAAGCCGTCGCTATCGAGTCGGAACGTCAGTGGATTTCCGATGAATTTGGCGCCGACTCACTGCTCGGCGTCATTCCTTTCGACAAGCGGATCGGGCTCGCCGATCGGCTTGGCCAATCCTTGATCGATCTCGGTCAGGAAGATCTCCTTTCTCCTTTTCGAAACCTGAAAGACACACTTGCCTCACGCACGAAGGAGGCACTGCAATGAGCCTGGAGCTCCGATGCGCTGCCACCGCCATCGACCGTCGGCCGCATAGCGGCCCACAATCGGTCGTTTACGTGGCCGTTACCGGTTCTCTTTTAGCGGCGGATGCGGAGGGTATCCGCCAGCTGTTGCGCCGAACGGACCAAAACCTCGGAAACGAGCTTGCTGCAAAAGGGTATTTATGATTCTCGCTATGACTGGGAAGGGCGGCGTCGGCAAGACCACTCTTTCTGCCTTGATAATCAACTGGCTGGTAGAGCAAGGAGAGACCCCCATTCTTGCTGTGGATGCCGACTCGAATGCCAATTTGCACGAGGCGTTGGGTATTGATTTGAGATCCACAATTGGAGGTATCCGGGAAGACGCAAAGAAAGAGGCGCAGAGCCTCAAGGGTATCTCGAAGCAAGAGTTTTTGGAGCTGCGGGTTCAGGAATCTCTCATTGAGCGAAAGGGATTCGACTTAATCGTCATGGGCCGCCCTGAAGGCCGTGGTTGTTATTGCTTTGCTAACGACGTACTGCGCGGCGTCCTGGATCGCTTGACAAAAAATTATCGTCACGTGGTCATCGACAGCGAGGCAGGCCTCGAACACATCTCTCGTCGCACCCTGCTCGCGGTCGACCAGTTGATTATGGTTTCCGACTGCTCGGTGCGCGGCGTTCACACCGTCGGCCGCCTCTCCGATCTTGTCGACGAAGTCAAGTTGGAAGTGAAAGAACGGGGGCTGATTGTAAATCGTGTCCCCGACGGAGAAATTCCCCCTATTGTCCGGCGTGAGGTAGAGGTCACCGGCTTGCCTCTGCTGGCGGCGATTCCGCTGGACCCCAATATCACCGCGCTGGATGCCGCCGGGAGCGCGTTTTCTACCATCCCACAAGATGCTCCGGCAAGAAAGGCGATCGAAGCCTTGCTGGAGCGAATGATTGCTTGTCGACAGGAGATAAGTTAATGTCAACAACTTTGC
>CAWCXX010000030.1:0-6191 GCA_963799445.1 uncultured Acidobacteriaceae bacterium
CACGGACAATGGTGGGCAGCGGAGTTCCCTGCTTGATTTCGGCCAGCATGCGCTGGCGCGTGAGCTTCTCGATCTCCGGCAGCTTCAAGAGCATTTTTCTGCGCTCGACGGGATCGGCCACGTAGCGCGTAACCGCCGTCGAGAGGATCGTGCCGAGATCCTGCGAGCAGTTGGGGAGCGCCGTATCGGGGCACACGCCGATGCAGTCCATGCACTGCGTACAGTTTTCGGGAATGTAGAGCGGCGTCTCGCGGCGAGCGACATATTTCGATGCCGTGTCGCCAGTGGCCGCGGCGACGACGCCCATAGCTGAAAGCGGAGTGGCCGGCTGGTTGTATCCGTATTGCGAGCGGAACTCGGCATTGAAGGCGGCGATGCTGTCGATGGGCGCGCGCTTTGCCTGGCCGGCGGGCATGGGCGTGGAGCGGCAGCCTGAGCCACAGGCGCTCACTTCGGCCAGCGCGGGGGTCTCTTCAAGGATGGGCAGCAGCGCCTGGCCGCGCAGGCTGGAGTGGTCGGGCGCCGTGAGCTCGCCGATCTTGATCTCTTTGACGCGCTCGAAACCTTGCAGCATCACTTCCATGTTCGACTGCACCACGGCGTCACCCAGCTTGCCGAACTTCTTCACGTATTGCTTGTGGACGACCTCGCGGTACTGCTCCGGCGTGATGCCGAACTCCTCGAGCAGCGTGCTGACGGCGAAGAACGCGCCCAAAAACGCGTTGCCCTGCATGCGCAGTTGCAGATCGCCGCGATCGGTGGCCTTGCGCGCAATGTCGAAACCGGGCACTGTGAAGACGCGGATGTTTTTCTCGATGATCTGCTTGCGCGCCCACAAAGGCAGGTTCTGCCACGCATGCTCTCCGTCAGCATCCGACTCCCACACCAGGCAGCCGCCCTCTTGCATCCCGTCGAGCGGATTGGTGTGTGTGAAGGCCTTGGGGTCGCAGCAGAGAACCACCGTGACGTGGCGCAGATCGCAGTTGACGCGAATACGCTCCTTGGCCGCGACCATGAAGTAGCTGGTCGGCGCGCCCTTCTTTTCGGAACCGTACTTGGGATTGGCGCTGACGTGGATGACTTCCTTGGGATTGCCCAGCTCATCGATGAGATGATCGCGCTCGAAGAGCAAATCGTTGAGGTCGCCGAGAATCGCGCCCAAGTTCTTTCCGGTAGTAATCGCGCCCCAGCCGCCGATGGAGTGAAAGCGCACAGCGACCGCGCCCTCGGGCAGCAGCGAAGGCGTCTCGCCGGCAATGACGCTGTAGGGATGGTCGATGCCGAGGACAAAGAAGTTGACGCCGTCGGCAGCGGTCTTGCCGTCTTTACGCGCGCGGCCGGCGGTGGCGAACTGGTAAGCGCCGATGATGTGCTCGGGGCGGAAGTCGCGTGAGCCCAGGCCGTAGCTGCCGCCGAAGAAACGGGGCACGCCGGCGAGCGTGATTGCGGGCAGGCCGCTGACGCCCTGCACGGCCTTCGAAAATGCGGTGCGAATGTCGCGGCCCAGCGGATTGTCGCCCGAAAGCGCCTCGTCGGTCCGCTCCAAAATGATGACGTTTTTCTTGCCCTTGAGCGCGTTCACGATAGCAGCCTCGGGGAACGGCCGGATGACGTTGACATGAATCGAGCCGACGCCAGAGCCGGGAATTGCCCCGCGCGTCTGTCGCAGATAATCGACCGTGGCTTCGATGTTTTCCGCAGCCGAACCGAGCGAGACGAAGACCGTGTCGGCATCGCCGGTTTTGTATTCGCTGATGAGGCCGTAGCGCCGGCCGGTGAGCTCGGCAAACATCTCGTAGGCATCTTCAAGGAATCCGAGGATCGGCTCGGCAAAGTTGTTGCGCCGCGCCACTACACCCTGCATGTAGTGTTCCTGGTTCTGCACGGGGCCCAGCAGCGCGGGATTCGTCAGGTCCATCATCTTGGGCACGCGTCGGCGCGTGGGTCCGAACAAAACGCGCTGCGCCTCGGTGGGGCAATCGATGATGTCGTCGGGCGCGCCCAGGTATTCGCGGATCAACTCCGATTCGTGCTTGTAAAAAGTGCGCTCCAGGTGCGTCGTCAGGAACCCGTCCATAATGTTCATGCCAGGCGTGAGTGAGAGCTCGGTCACGCGGCGCAGAATCAGCGCCTGGTCGGCGGCCTGCTGCGCGTCTTTGCCGAAGAGCATGATCCAGCCCGTGTCGAGCGCGCCATAAATATCGTCGTGGCCGCAGTGCACGTTGAGGGCGTGCTTGGTGAGCGCGCGCGCGCCCACTTCCAGCACCATCGTCGATCCCTTGCCCGGCGCGTGGTAGTACTGCTCCACGCCGTAGACCACGCCCTGGCCGGAGGTGAAGTTGACCACACGCTTGCCGCACACAGAATGCGCAATGGCTCCGCCCTGGGCCGCGTGCTCGCCTTCAGTCTCAATGGCAATCGTGTTGTTGCCGAAGACGTTGAGGCGGCCTTCGGCATAGGCCTGCTGGAAAAGCTCGCCGCCCTCAGTGGAAGGCGTGATGGGATAAAAAACGCCGGCGTCGGCGATGCGCGTCTCGGTGTGGTAGCTGACGAGCTGGTTCCCGTTGGCGGTAACCCGGATGCCTGGATAGCGAGCCCTCATAAGTCCCTCACAGTCGAACCCCGTTTTCGTGCTGTCTTCAAAAAGGATTGCGTAGCTGGCGCCGCGATGCGCGGGGCGCAACCCCGCCGCAACCACTTGCTGTTCTCACGCCACGACCTGCGCGGCGCGTGCGGGTCTGCTCATGCGTCAGGCAGACACATCAAATTTCCCTTATCGCTAACCAAGTCGAACGGCCGGGGCGGGAACAAGAGGACCTAAGGGGAAGGCTCCTCTTCGAGGAAACGGCCTAAAATAAGTATGCGCTTTGTCGAGAGACGATGTCCCAACAGGTGAGAAGGACCGCGCTGCAAGCCCGGGACCGAATTGAATCCGCTCCAGGCGCCCGTTTTCGCTGCCGCACTCCACTGCGCTACCATAAACATAGGATTGGGGTTCGCATGTTCGTGGTGGTTTGGCAGTTCGAGATTGCCGAAGATGAAGTGGACGGCTTTGAGGCCGCGTATGGCGCTGAGGGCGCCTGGGCGCAGCTCTTCCGCACCTCGCCCAACTATCTGGGAACAGAACTGTTGCGCGACGCCTATATTCCAGGCAACTATCTGACCATCGACCGCTGGACCAGCGAAGAGGCCTTTCGCGCCTTCCGCAAGGACCACGACAGCGAATACGAAGTGCTGGACCGCACCTGCGATGCCCTCACCAGCCGCGAAACGCGCGTGGGGGCGTACAAGGTTTGATCTCCGAAACACAAGCTATTCAAGGATCAAGACGTTCCGGCTGAACTCTGCCCCGGCCATATATCTGATGCCTTTGTCGAATGTGACCAGCACGCCGTTTTCCTTGATCGCCAGTCCGAGCCGATAGGCATCTGTTACCTGTTGATGGCCGAAGATGCGGTTGGCGAATGGGGCGGTAAGAGATGCCCAGGTGTCCGTGACGGGCCAATAACGGTACCCCGGAAGTCGCCTGAGATCTGCGAGCACATCGGTCGCACGGGCGAAGCTGACAGGGCCTAAGCGCACTGCTGGATTCGTCGCGAGTCGCATATAACCAGCTTCCGTCAGAGGACAGATTGCCCACTCGTCACCAGCGAGAGTGCCGAGCCATTTATGAGCCTTTTGAAAATTCTCGTGTTCGTCGCTGGAGAGCGCAGCCAGTACATTCACATCGAGCAGGTAACGCTTAATCAAACTCGTCCTCCGAGTATTTCTTCACCATTTCGGAGGTGATCACCTGACCTGTCTTGGGAAGCAGTGGGAAACCGTTCGGGCCGCGCCTGATTTCGGGCTTTGGAGTCGGCGCAGTTTCTGCCTTTCGGATCAGCTCGTCGATCGCCGCGCTCAGAGTCAACCCCCGCGCCCGGGCGTAATAGGAGGCAAACTCGTGGGTTTCATCAGCAAGTGTGATCGTGGTTCTCATAGATCGATTATGCATCAACTTGAAATTTGATGCAACTTTGCGAATTATGCATCATTATATAACCGGATGCATAATCCATCATTTTATGCAGCTTCGGCCATCTGATGCGCTGTTTCAGATCTTTCCAGCTCCGCTCCCGATTTTCCCTCTTTCTTCGCTGTTTCTTCTGTCCTAATCTGTCTCGTCCTGCTACAATCCCAACGAAATCCAATTCAAGCCCCTCGCCGTTTCCTGCTGGCAGGGCGAGCATTTTTTGAGGAGCCCTCCCAATGGCCATCGTCGACGACCGCGCCAAAGCCGTAGAACTTGCCCTTGCGCAGATCGAAAAACAGTTCGGGAAGGGGTCGATTGTCCGGCTCGGTTCCCGCGAGGCGCTGCTGCCGATCGCCGTCATCTCCACCGGTTCCATCAGCTTTGACGCGGCGCTGGGCGTGGGTGGCATTCCCCGCGGCCGTGTCTCGGAGGTCTTCGGCCCCGAGTCCTCGGGCAAGACCACCATCTGCCTGCAAGTCATCGCCGAGGCCCAGAAGCACGGAGGCCTGGCGGCTTTTGTCGACGCCGAGCACGCCCTCGACCCCGCCTACGCCAAAAAGCTGGGCGTGGATGTGGACAATCTGCTCGTCTCGCAGCCCGATAGCGGCGAGCAGGCGTTAGAGATTACCGAGGCCCTCGTCCGCTCCGGCGCCATCGATGTTCTGGTCGTCGACTCCGTCGCCGCGCTCGTGCCCAAAGCCGAGTTGGACGGCGAAATGGGCGACTCTCATATGGGCCTGCAAGCGCGGCTCATGTCGCAGGCTTTGCGCAAGCTCACCGGCACGGTTTCCAAGTCCCGCACCGCTCTCGTCTTTATCAATCAGATCCGCGAAAAGATCGGTGTGATGTTCGGCAACCCTGAAACCACCACCGGCGGCCGCGCACTCAAGTTTTACTCATCGGTACGCATCGACATCCGCCGCATCGCCGCCATCAAAGAAGGTGATGCCGTCACCGGCAACCGTACCAAGGTGAAGATCGTCAAGAACAAGGTAGCAGCGCCCTTTCGCGAGGCCGAATTCGACATCCTATACGGCGAGGGCATCAGCAAGGAGGGCGACGTGCTGGACCTGGCCGTCACGCATAACATCGTGGAGAAGTCAGGCGCATGGTACAGCTACGCGGGCGAGCGTATCGGGCAGGGCCGCGAAAACACTCGCGCCTTCCTCAAGGAAAACAAGGACATCTTCGCCAAGCTCGACGGCGAGCTGCGCAAACGCCTGAGCATCGGCCCTGCCAAGGCCGATGTGCCCGCAGTCCCCGCCGGCGGCGCTGCCGAGGCCAAGGAAGCGGTCCGCGGGCGCAAGGGGTAAAAGAAACCGACGGAGTACAGAAAAGCGGCTTGCTCAATGGCAGCCGCTTTTTCTTGACCGCTCATAAGTAATGTATGTATAGTAAGGTGTGTATAAAAGGAGGCTTGCGTGAGGCCGACGGAGGAAACAAAGAGGCATGTCATTACGAGCTATGTGAGGCCTGCGAGACTGAAGGGTGCGAATGTCATTCAAGTACGAGTAGGCACTGTGCAAAAGGAACTCGGCTGGACAAATCGAACGCCGTCGGTTTTCTCCACTTTGTCGTCAAAGGAATTCCAGCAAGAAGCGGGCGTTGAGTTGATTGAAAAGAGAGACGGGCCTCCGTCCGGCGGTCCCAGCACCACTGTGCAGTTTGTTTACCGCATTCTTGACGGGAGTACGGCTCAGAAGCCCTCTTCGCGGAAATCAAGAACCATTCCAAACGGAGCTGGCCTGGAAAAGCTCTATGGCATCCTCGCGGATGCCTACAAGGAGCTTGGCGGCGGAGAAGCATACCTGAAGGCCGAGAGAAACTGGGGACCCGATGCGTGGGAAAAATATGAGCAGGAACAAAGAGCGCGGAAGGAGAACCAGGAGTGACCCGAATTTACTGGGATTCCATGCTGTTTATCTACATGCTGGAAGGGAACCCGATTTTCGGCCCGAAGGTTCGCAAGATCCTTAGTCGAATCGTGGGCCGGGGAGATGCCTTAAGCACAAGCGTATTTTCCATAGGCGAAATCCTGACTGGACCGCGCCGGCGGGGCTCGATTTCCGGTGTCAACGCAGTAAAGCGTTACTTTCAAAGCGGCGCGGTTGAAATCCTGCCGTTTACAGAGGCAACGGCCGACTTCTATAGCCTCATTCGAGGAGCGAACAAGGTAAGT
>CAWCXX010000031.1:0-32310 GCA_963799445.1 uncultured Acidobacteriaceae bacterium
GCCTGTTTAGCCCCTGAGGGATGGTTTTCGTTACTGAGTTACTTTCACCACAGGCTGTTAGGCCCATTCGCCTTGCCGCATGAGTGGCTCAATCGTGCCAGTAGCCGTCACGCCGTCGATATCCAGCTTGCTCGATCCGATCATCCAGTCCACGTGGATCAGGCTGTCGTTTGCGCCCTTGGCCGCAAGCTGTTCCGGGTTCAGCTTCTCTCCATCGCGCAGGCAGCCGGAATAAGCCTGGCCCAGTGCGATATGCGACGCGGCGTTCTCGTCGAAGAGAGTGTTGAAAAACAACTGCCCGCTGGCTGCGATGGGCGACGACTGCGGCACCAGCGCCACTTCGCCCAGCCGCCGTGCGCCATCGTCGGTTTCAATCAGCTTCTTCAACACCTCTTCGCCCTTCGTCGCTTTCAACTCCACAATGCGCCCCTGCTCAAAGCGCACCTGGATGCCTTCAATCATCGTGCCCTGGTGCGAGAGCGGCTTGGTGGCCGTAACAGTGCCGTCGGCGCGGTCTTTGTGCGGCGTCGTGAACACTTCCTCAGTGGGCATGTTGGGAATGCAATAAATCCCGTTGCCCGCGGTCGTGCCTCCGCCCATCCACAGATGGTCATCGGCCAGCCCCAGCCGGAAATCCGTTCCCGGTCCGCGATACCTGAGCGTTGCGTACCGCTTTTCGTTCAGGAACGCCGCGCGCCGCTGCAAATCGGCATCGTGCGCCTTCCATGCGCTTACTGGATCGGCGGTGTTAATGCGCGTAGTCGCGAAAATCACCTCCCACAATTTGGCTTGCGCCACGTCCGGCGCCTCGCCGGGAAACATCGCCGCAGCCCAGGCGGGAGTCGCGCTCGCCACAATCGTCCAGTTGATCTCGTGGCGCGTGATTAGCTCCAGCGCGGGCCGGTACGCCTGCGATACCGCTCGATTCGCCCGTCCCACGCGGTTGGGATCCTCATTCGACAGCAATGCCGGATTTCCGCCTGCAATCGCCAACCGCGCCGCTCCGCTCTTGAATGCCGCGGCCATTCCTTCGTATAGCCACTTTGCCGCGTGGTCGAAGCTTTCGTTTGGAGCAAACCGGTAGCGCATCAGCGCCGCTTCATCGTCGCTGAAGAGCGTCGTGACCAGCGCCGCTCCCGCGCGGTAGGCGTGCTCCGTAATCCGCCGCGCCAACGGCATCGCGTCAGTCAACGCCGTCATCACCAATTCCTGCCCAGCCTTCAGGCCAAGCCCAACATTCACTGCCACTTGAGCAAAGAGGTCCAGTTTTTCTGCATGCGTGCGTTCGTTCATCCTTGGTTCTCCTCATCGGTTCTTACGCTTCGGAAGTTGCTCAAAATTGGACCGGCTGGCAATCTCAGCAGTCCAGGCCGGCAATCGCAACCCTTTGTGATCCCCGCCCGATTGACACTCTCTCACAACAGTTTATGTTATGATTTCTCGATTACCCCCAAACGAGGTGTCTTCATGCCGTCCAAAACCTCCCGCCGTAATTTCATTTCGGCTAGCCTCTCCGCTGGTCTGCTGGCCCCCTTGGCCAGCGCAGCCCCCGCCATCGGTGCGTTCAACCCCTCTGAAAGCGCCGTTCCCGTGGGTAGCCCAGTCAAGCTCGCCTACAAGACCCTGGGCCGCACCGGCCTCAAGGTCACCACCGTTGGGTTCGGCTGCATGATCACCTCCGATAGCAGCGTCATTGAGCGCGCCGTAGATCTCGGCATCAACTACTTTGATACTGCCCGCAACTACCAGCACGGCAACAACGAGCGCATGGTGGGCGCGGCCCTGGGCGCCAAGCGCAAGCAAGTCGTACTCTCCACCAAAACGGAGGCACACGACAAAGCAGGCATGCTGGAGCATCTCGACCAGAGCCTCCGCGAGCTCAACACCGATTACATCGACATCTGGTATCTCCACGGCCTCAGCAGCCCCGCAGACATCACCGACGACATGATTGAAGTGCAGCAGAATGCAAAGCAGCAGGGCAAAGTGCGCTTCATTGGCGTCAGCACCCACAGCGGCCAGCCGCAGCTCATTCCGTGGATGGTGCAGAAGGGCGTCTTCGACGTCGTTCTCCCCGCTTACAACTTTTCCATGGACGCCGCGATGGATCAGGCCATCGACACCGCCGGTAAAGCCGGCATGGGCGTCGTCGCCATGAAGGTCATGGCCGGCGGATTCCGCAGCGTCAAACCCGGCAGCCCCCTCGCGCAAAAGTTTGCCCAGCCCGGCGCGCTTCTCGCTGCGCTCAAATGGGTCGTGAACAAGCCCGGCGTGGCGACTACCATCCCCAGCATCACAGACATGGATCAGCTCGACGAAAATCTCAAGGCCATGGACCAACCCTATTCTCCATCCGACGCCAAGATCCTCGCCGCGCACCTCGAACACATCCGTCCGCTCTACTGCCGTATGTGCGGCCAGTGCGGCGGCGCCTGCCGGAACGGGCTGCCCGTCTCCGATGTTCTCCGCTGCCTCACCTACGCGGAGGGGTACGGCCAGTTTGCCCTCGGGCGCGAGCGCTATCTCGAGCTTGCCTCCGCGCGCTCGGCCCGCTGCGCCGATTGCGCCTCCTGCACGGTCAACTGCCCGCACGGCGTTCATGTCGCTCGCCGGATGGCCCGCGCCCAGGAACTCTTTGCATGAAAGTCGCTGCGCTGCTGCTGGCCGTCCTGCTTCCCAGCGGCGCAGCCGCGCAGAGCCTTCTCGACTGCCATTTCGTTTCCGGCTGGGAGCAATCCGGCGCAATACGCCAATACGCCTCTGACAATCTCTACGATTACAAGGACGGCGGCGCCGAGGGTTACCTCGTCTACGGCTTCATCCGCATGACCGGCATCGATTGCAAGATGGGCGCTAATACGCTAACCATCGATGTCTCCGAGATGACCGACGCCGATGCGGCCTATGGCATCTTCACCGCCAACCTCGATCCTACCCAGCCCATTTCGCAGATCGGCATGGGAGGCCAGGTGCAAGCGCAGAGCGCCAGCTTCGCCAAGGGCAAGTACTACGTCGAGATCGTCGAAATTGCGGCCGACTCCACGAGCGACGACTCCGCCACGATGCGCGCCTTCGCCTCTGCCGTGGAGGTGCGGCTGCAGGGCCGCGCCACTCCGCCCGCGCAGTTGCTTTGGTTTCCTCCAGGCAATGTTGCGCCCATCCGCATGGTGCCTGAGAGCGTCCTGGGCCTGCGCGAACTCAAGCTCGGCTATGTGGCGAAATACAAACTCGGCCAGGCATTCATTGTGCTTGAAAGCACGCCGGACGGCGCGGCCCTCGTGCTCAAAGCCCTTCGTGCGCAATTCACGGGCGCGTCGTCCGCCGCCATCGGCGACGAGGCCTTTCAAGCCCAGGCCCAGTATCTCGACGGCCTCTGCATCTTCCGCAAGGGCCGTGTTCTGGCCGGCTACGCCAATCTTCCTACGCCTCAGCAAGCCGCATCGCAGGCTGCCGTGCTCGCAGGTCGCATCCCATAGTTGTGAGAATCAATCCGGGTCCGGCATCAGGACCGGCCCACCCGCTTTGCGTCCGTATGGATTTCTTGAGCAGCTTCCCAATCGCGTTTGCCTCTCGGCGCCGTCAACGAACGACGCTGGCGCAAAGCATCTCCAGAATTTTTTGCGCCGCCACAGGAGTCACCGTATCCGGCCCGTAAATCCCCGCCACGCCCGCGCCGTACAAAAACTTGTAGTCCCGCGGCGGAATCACGCCGCCCACCACCACCAGAATGTCATCCCGTCCCAGCGCGCGCAGCTCCTGAATCAGTTGCGGCGCCAGCGTCTTGTGTCCCGCGGCCAGGCTCGACACGCCCACCACATGCACATCGCTATCCATCGCAGATCGCGCCACTTCGCGCGGCGTCTGAAAGAGCGGCCCGATATCCACGTCGAATCCGATATCCGCAAATGCCGCCGCAATCACCTTGGCGCCGCGGTCGTGTCCATCCTGGCCCATCTTCGCCACCAGAATCCGCGGCCGCCGTCCCTCTTCGCGCTCAAACTGCTCTGCCATACGCTGCGCCTTCTTGAACTCCTCCGTGTTCGCGCTCGCTTGGGAGTACACGCCGGCAATGGTGCGTGTTGTCGCCTCATATCGCCCCCATACCTTTTCCAGCGCCAAAGAAATCTCTCCCAGCGTCACGCGCGCCCGCGCCGCGTCCACAGCGTGTTCCAGCAGGTTCCCATTGCCTGCCGCAGCGCACCGCTGCAGCCGATCCAGCGCCTCGCTTACTGCCTCGGCATCGCGCTCGCGCTTCAACTGTTCCAAACGGCTGATCTGCGCTTGCCGCACTGCATCACTATCGCTATCGAGCACTGCAGTCTCCGGCTGCTCGGGCGCAGGATAAGCGTTCACACCCACGATCACGTCGCGCCCCGAATCGATCTCCGCCTGCCTCCGCGCCGCCGCTTCTTCAATCCGCATCTTCGGCAACCCGGTCTCGATCGCTTTCGCCATTCCGCCCAGACCTTCAATCTCCTGGATTAAATCCCAAGCCGCAAGCATCAGATCATGTGTCAGCCGCTCCACATAGTACGATCCCGCCCACGGGTCCACCACATGCGTGATCCCGGTCTCCTCCTGTAGATAAAGTTGCGTGTTGCGCGCGATGCGGGCCGAAAAATCCGTGTGCCGCGCCAGCCCCTCGTCCAGCGCATTGGTGTGCAGTGATTGCGTGCCCCCGAATGCGGCGGCTAGCGCCTCGACACACGTCCGCACCACATTGTTGTATGGGTCCTGCGCCGCCAGGCTCCATCCCGAGGTCTGCGAGTGCGCCCGCAGAGCCAGCGATTTGGGGTTCTTCGCGCCGAAGCCTTTCACAATCTTCGCCCACAACATGCGCGCCGCCCGCATCTTGGCAATCTCCATAAAGTGGTTCATGCCTATGCCC
This sequence comes from uncultured Acidobacteriaceae bacterium, assembly GCA_963799445.1. Taxonomy (GTDB): domain Bacteria; phylum Acidobacteriota; class Terriglobia; order Terriglobales; family Acidobacteriaceae; genus Telmatobacter. The sequence continues at coordinate 4,889 of CAWCXX010000031.1, forward strand.
CAGAAAAACGAAATCCGCGGCGCAAACTCATCCACCTCAAGACCGGCATTTACCCCCGCGCGCAGATACTCCAGCCCGTCGGCCAGCGTGTACGCCAACTCCAGGTCTGCTGTCGCGCCCGCTTCCTGCATGTGACAGCCGCTCACGCTGAGGCAGTTGAAGCGGGGCATCTTCGCCGAGCAATATTGAAAAATGTCGGCGAGAATCCGCATCGATCCTGCGGGCGGATAGATGTACGTATTGCGGACCATGAACTCATTCAAAATATCGTTCTCGATGGTCCCGTTCAACTGCTCGAGCGCCACGCCCTGCTCCTCCGCGGCGGCAATATAAAACGCCATAATCGGCAGCACCGCGCCGTTCATCGGTATCGATACCGGCATCTGCTCCAGCGGAATGCGGCGGAACATGATTTTCATGTCGAGAATTGAATCGATGGCCACGCCCGCCTTGCCCACGTCGCCCGTCACGCGCTCGTGATCGGAGTCGTATCCGCGCTGTGTCGCCAGGTCGAATGCCACCGAAATTCCGCGCTGCCCTGCGGCCAGAGTGCGGCGATAAAATGCATTCGACTCTTCCGCTGTCGAAAACCCCGAGTGCTGCCGAATCGCCCACGGCCGCATTGCATACATTGTGCTGTGCGGACCGCGCAGATAGGGCGGGATTCCCGCCGCGTACTGCAAATGTTCCAGTCCCGCCAGATCCTCGTGCGTGTAAATGCTCTTCAGCGCAATGTGCTCGGGCGAAAGCCACTCCTCAGCCTCCCGCTGGGTGCCCCACCCTCGGCGCGTTTCTGTTCTTGCGCCTGGGGTCGGTTCGCGCGTCGCCTTCCAATCGATCCTCGTGAAATCCGGCCGCATTGTTCTTCTCAACTTACCGAAATGATGGGGTGCCCAGGTCTCGATTTTGAGACCTGGGATACCACGAACGTCGACCTTCCGATTTCAAACCTGCAGCTTCTCCTGCCACGCCGTCAAAAACTCCAGCGGATGACTGCGCACGTGCACGAAATCCGCAATCCCCGCCGCCCTCAACTGCTCCGCGTTCTCTGGATTTCCCGCCACAATCACCGGCGTCTCCCGGCCAAGGGCCTTCAACCTCGGCATGAGTTCTGCTGCCAGCGCCGCATACTCTCGATCGGCGCTGCACAGCACAATCAGGTCGCCTTCCGCAGCCGCAATCTCCCTGGCCTTTTTGAATCGCCGCGTAGAAATCTCAAAACCGGCGCAGGCAAAGAAGTTCGCCGCGAAGTTGGCGCGCGCCATGCGTATCTTCACATCTCCGATCTCGGCCAGCAGCACTCGCGGCGTCTTTCCTCCCCGGGCCGCGTGCCTCTCTGTGCGCAGGCGCAACTCCTCATACACCCGCGCGCCGCGTCTAGTCTCGTTCATCCGCTGCTCGTCGATGCGGCCCAGCGCCCGCTCGGCGCGATTGGCATACTGATTCGTTCCCACCATCACGCGCCGCCGCGCCGCAACGGATTCTTCTCGCGTCGTCAAGGACTGCTCGAGCGTCCGCCGAATCGCGCCCTCCGCGCTCGCCTTGCGGTACCCTCCGCGCGCTTCGATCTCCTGAAGGGTTTTCCAACCCTGGCCCGCAAGAAAATCGGTCAGCGTCTCCAGGTAATACGAGCCGCCCCCCGCGTCGGCTACGCGGTTGAGCCACGCCTCGTGCTTCAGCAGCAATTGCGTGTTTCGCGCCAGCCGCCGGCTTGCCTCATTGGGCGCTTTCGAGCACGCGTCAAACGGCAACACCATTGCCCAATCCGCTCCACCAAGTACCGCAGCCATCGCTTCCGTCGTCCCGCGCAAAATGTTCAGGTGCGGATCGTAGACGGTCCTGTTCCACCGCGACGTGCGTGCAGCGATGCGCGCGCACGCCGCTTCGCCAGTCCCGCCAAAGTTTCCGACCGCTCGCGCCCACACCATGCGGAACGCCCGCAACTTGGCAATCTGGAAAAAGTAATTTGCGCCCATCGCGAAGCCAAATTCAATCGCCGCCGCGGCGTGGTCCACATTGAGTCCGCGCTCCTCCATCGCCGTCAAAAAATCCACTCCAGCCGCAAGAGTCAATCCAACCTCTTGCGCGGCTGTCGCTCCGGCTTCCTCAAAAGTTTCGCCGTGAATCGCGAAAGGCACAAACTCCGCCTGCGCGGCGTCAATCACGTTCGCCGCAAACTCTAGACTCGCGAGCGCATCGCATCCGGTCGAAATCTCCGCCGCAATTCGCCGCTCCCCGGTCCAATCCTTGCTCAGCCGTTCGATCAAAAGTCGGATCAACCGCTCATCCGCGTGCTCGAAATGAACCGGAACCTCGTCCAGATTCTTGAGCAGCACTTCCAATTCAGCACTACTCTTCACCAAAAGTCTGCTGAACGCAGTTCCTTCAGCCCCAGCCGCAACTGCCGCGCACGCCGCGCGATTCGCCTCCTCCGCATCGGTCGCGTCGATTTGCTCGCGAATCCGCCAGCCGCCCGAGGCGCGCGCTCCGCGCCGATACGGAAAATCCCCCGGCGCCGCATCCAGGCACGCCAGGCCCTTCAAATCCTGCGCACGGTAGTAGGGCTTTACCGCCAACCCCTCCTCCGTGCGCCAGATCAATCTCTTTTCGTAATCGGCGCCCTTCAGGTCGCGCGCAATCGCTGCTTCCCACGCCTTGGTGCTGACCGGCGGAAACTCCTCAAGCAAATGTTCAGTCGCCATCTTCTCTCACTTGCCCTCAGGGTCCACGCCGTCAGGGTCTTCGGCCATCTCGCCCAGAAACCCGAATGCGCTCTCGGTTCCGGACTACGGATGCACAAAAAACTCCGTCGTTCCCCGCGAACCCTTGCGCGGAGCCCTATATTTATAGATGAGTTGAAATTCGTCTGCCCGCATCGTGTCGAACGCTGAAAATAAGTGGCCAATATACAATTCAAAAGCTCGCGCAGTTTCGCGGCGGGCAGAAACACGCTCGCAGGGCCCTCCCACATCAGCCCACAAGAAGCCCTGCTATTCGAGTTCTACAACGATCTGATTTACCTTTGCGGATTCCCCCGTCGCCACTAGCACGCTCTTCACGATTCCGGAGCGTGGCGCGGTTACATTGGTCTCCATCTTCATGGCCTCGATGACCATAATCAATTCGTTTTCCGCGATCGTTTGTCCAGGTGCTACGTTCACTCTATTGACGATGCCGGATATAGGACTGCGGCAGAACTTATCTTCTTCGTCGATCTTCTCGGAGTCCGGGGCCGCCGGCGCAATCACCGAATGCACTGTCGCGGGAACCAGAGGATACGACATTCCGTAATACGGATGATGAGGAACTTCGTCATCTTCGATGACTTCGACTTCCACCTCGTAGGTCTTGCCGTCGATTCCAATCTGGAGCTTCAACTGTTCTTCCTTCCCTTGAAAGAAATTTCCTGCCGGTTTATCGTCTCAAGCGCGGATTGTGAGAGGCTTGAATGGACATACGCCCCTGTTGCGCCCACAGACTGGCGATTCTATAGGGCGATTGCAGCATTCTGGCCGAACGGACACGGGCGTTTTTCCCAAGGTATGCGGTGGCGGCTGCGGCCAGCACCACCAGGATTTCGGGAGTGACCTCCGCCTGCATAGGCTTCCCGGCAGTAGTTTGCGCTGCCCTCGCCTGAGCCGCTGCGTCGCGCAACGCCGGGGACTGACTTAGTTCCGCGATCCGGGCCTCGAGAACGTGGATTTGCGTGCGCAGTTCGCTCAATCGGCGCTCCGCCGTTTGCTGCCGCTCGGTGAGAGCCTGAATCAACGCTGCCAGATTCTCTTTCACGCGCCGCTCCTCGCTTCTAGAACTGGGAAAAACCGGCTCGCGTCGCCGCCATCCCAATAGTATTAGCAGAACCTAAAGTGGAATCAATCCGTGTTTTTTATGAGGACGGGTTTCTTGCTTGGTGTGCAGCGACTCGAGCGCCCGCGCCAGGCATCGCCGGGTCTCGGCCGGCTCGATCACCTCATTCACCAGGCGCCGGCCCGCCGCCACATACGGGTTCGAAAACGTCTCCCGGTACTCTTCCACCATCTCCCTGCGCCGCGCCTCTTTGTCCTCGGCGGCTTCGATCTCCTTGCGGAACACAATCTCCGCCGCGCCCTCGGCGCCCATCACTGCAATCTCCGCCGTTGGCCACGCCATCACGCGGTCCGCGCCCAACCCCTTCGAACACATCGCGATGTATGCGCCACCATATGCCTTGCGCAGCACCACCGTGATCTTTGGCACCGTTGCGGACGAGTACGCAAACAGCAGCTTTGCTCCATGACGGATAATCCCGCCCCGTTCCTGATCCACGCCCGGCAAGAATCCCGGCACATCCACAAAGGTCAGCAGAGGAATGTTGAACGCGTTGCAGAAGCGCACAAATCGCGCCGCCTTGACCGAGGCATTGATGTCCAGCACACCGGCCAACACGCACGGCTGATTGGCCACGATTCCCACCGGCCTGCCCGCAAGCCGGCCAAATCCGATCACGATATTCGCGGCAAATCCCGGCTGAATCTCCAGGAAATCCTCGTTGTCCACCACCCGCGCAATCACGTCGCGCACGTCGTAGGCCACCTTCGCGTCCGCGGGAACGATTTCGTTCATCTCCCCATCGGCCTTCAATCGCCCATTGAACGGCAGCCGCGGCGGATCTTCCAGATTGTTCGACGGCAGATAACTCAGCAGCCGCTGGCAAAGCCTGATCGCTTCCTCATCGTTCTCTGCGATCAGGTGCACCACCCCCGAGTAGTTCATCTGCGGCTGCGCGCCGCCCAGCTCCTCGGCCGTCACTTCTTCGCCCGTTACCTGCTTCAGCACCTGCGGCCCGGTGATGAACATCCTCGCCTGCCGCGTCTGGATGATGAAGTCGGTCAGCGCAGGGCTGTAGGCCGCGCCGCCCGCGCATGGCCCGCAGATCAGCGAAATCTGCGGCACAGACCCCGAAAGCAGCACGTTGTGATGAAATACCCGCGCATATCCGGCCAGGCTGTCGATCCCCTCCTGAACCCGCGCCCCGCCCGAGTCGTTGATAAAGATAAATGGGCTGCCGGTCTTCAGGCTCATGCGCATCATCTCGGCGATCTTATCGCTATGAGTCTCGCCCGCAGCGCCTCCGGCCACCGTGAAATCCTGGCTCGCCAGATGCACTTGACGCCCGTCAATCGCCGCACACCCGGTTACGACTCCATCGGCAGGCATCTCCCGGCCCGCCATTCCGAAAAACGTCGCACGGTGCGCGGCAAACAATCCGATCTCCTCAAAGCTGCCTTTGTCCACCAGCCGTTCGATCCGCTCCCGCGCCGTCAGCTTCCCTGAGGCGTGCTGAACTTCGATCCGCTCTTTGCCCCCGCCCAGTTCCATTGCGTCGCGCCTCGCGGCAAGTTCGGCGATCTTGTCGCTCATCGTCTTCGGCTTCACATCCTGATCTTGCGTGGCCATCCCTGCTCCTGGATTCTTCGGTAAGTAATGGAACCCTGGACTACCTTTCCGGAGCCACCGTTACCCGGTGCTCTTTCCCATTCAGCGTAATCACGTAATTCACCGTGGCGGCGAGCGATTTTACGCCTTCTGCCGTCGCGGCCTGAGCCTTTGGCTCGGCTGCCGTGGGCAGAGTGTGATCCTTGCCTAGATTCTTGCGTCCCTCGTGACGCGTCTTGAAGAACTTGGGCGCAACCTGCGGGAACAGCGCGTACGTCAATATGTCTTCATCCGAGCTATCGCTGCCTTCTAACGCCTTGGCCTTTGCGCCCAGGGTCTCCCACTCCGGAGTCAGCAGATCGGCGGGGCGGCTGGTAATGGCAGGTTTCTTGGCATGCGCCTCGGCCATCTGCAGCACCTCGGGGTTCTTTTCACCGATGGTGCTACCGTAATAGCCCAGCATCAGGTCGGCAAATTCGCCGGTCAACACCTTGTACTTGCCGGTCAGCACATTGAACACCGCCTGCGAACCTACAATCTGGCTCGTCGGCGTAACCAGAGGCGGATATCCCGAGTCCTTGCGCACCCGCGGCACTTCTTCCAGAACCTCCTGCAAACGGTCGCTGGCGCCCTGCCCCTTGAGCTGGCTCTCCATATTCGAGATCATGCCGCCGGGGATCTGGCTCTCGAAGATCGCCGTATCCACGCCCATGTTCTCGCTGAAGAATTCGCGATAGCGCGGACGGATCTTGGCGAAGTGATCGGATGCGCGCAGCACCCTTTCTAAGTCGACGCGGGTCTCGTAGCCGGTGCCTTCAAGCATCTCCACCAGGCTCTCCGTAGGATTGTGCCCCGGTCCCAGAGAAAGCGCGCTCACCGCGGTATCTACAATGTCGCAGCCCGCTTCGATGGCCTTCATCAGGCTCACCATAGTTACCCCGGTCGTAGCATGGGTGTGAACATGAACCAGCGTATCCTGCCCGCAGCGTTGCTTGATGCCTTTCACCAGATCGTAGGCCGGCTGCGGCTTCAGCAGCGCGGCCATGTCCTTGATGCAGATCGAATCGCAGCCCATCTCCTTGAGCTGCTCGGCCATCTCCGCGAAAGCCTGAACGGTATGTAATGGGCTCACCGTATAGCAGATCGCGCCCTGCGCATGCTTGCCCGTCCGCTTCACGGCGGCGATGCTGGTCTCGAGGTTGCGCACGTCATTCAGCGCGTCGAAGACGCGAAATACGTCCATGCCGTTTTCGGCTGCCTTCTCCACAAACCGCTCCACGACGCCGTCTTCGTAATGGCGGTATCCGAGCAGGTTCTGGCCGCGCAGCAGCATCTGCAGGCGGGTATTGGGCATTAACTTGCGGAAGGTGCGCAGCCGTTCCCAGGGATCCTCATTGAGAAAGCGAATGCAGGAATCGAAGGTCGCGCCGCCCCAGCATTCCACCGACCAGTAACCCGCTTTGTCGAGGTCTTCGCAGGCCGGGACCATGTCATCCAAAGCCATGCGCGTGGCCAGCAGGCTTTGGTGAGCGTCTCGAAGAGCTAATTCCGTAATCTCAATCACGCGGGTCATTTGCGAATCCCCCCAAAGATTCTGATTTTCCAAATGCTGCCACAGGCGTGACACAGATTACCATCCGGCCCGGCACTCATTCCTTCTATCTATTATGGACTAGAAGCCGATGCATAACTCGGTTCTGTGTCAGGGCGCCGCTTGAGCCCGCCTTCGTCCCTTACGAAAACCGCGTCCTTCTCCACAGCAGCGTCCCGCACAATCCCAGCGGAATGATCGTCCCCACAATCAGCACCATCATCCACGGCAAGTTCACATGGATGTGCTGCGCGCGCGTGCCCACGGCCAGCCAGACAAAAATCCCTGTAGCGGCCAGCATAATCACCACCTCCCACCAGCGGCGCTGGTGCTTGTCATCGGCCAGCGGATCGTCGCCCGCAACCACGGCGGCCACATTCGCAGCGTCCATTCCGTAGCGGTCGCACTCGCGATGCATCGCCGCATGCCAGTGTTCCATCTCCGATGGCGCCGGCTCGGCCAGGCTGATCGACACCGCGCCCGCGATCATGATGCTCGACCCCACTAGAATCAGCAGCCTCCCGCCTGTGGTCAAACCAAGAAACTCGCCGAACACCAGCGCACCCCACGCCAATCCCCAAAGCTGATTCGTGTTCGACAGAGGAATGCCGCGCCCGATGCCGATATATTTCGCCGCATACTGCTGGAACAGGTCGCCGATCACCCAGCAAAACCCGCCCACAAACGGCCAGAACAGCATAGGCCGCGCCCGGTGCAGTTCTGCAATGAGCGGGCTCATGCCGCCCAGGTTGATCGCTGTCAGCAGGGAGACGGTGCCCAGCTCGCCGAACGTAAAAATCGTCACGAACGAGAGCGGGTTCATGCCGCTGATGTATGCCTTGCGGTACGGAATGTACATGGTGCCCAGCAGAACGCCAGCGCCCAGTGCAGCGATAATGCCAATCGCAGCCCTGCCCGGCGTGCCCGCATTCTGCTGCGCCGTGGCCACAGCCAGCACCGCCGCGCCGAAGACAATCGCCGCCGCGCCGCCGATCACCTTGGCCCAATCCTTGGCTCTCGATCCGCGTAGCTCCTTGAATAGCAGGCAGCCCCAGAAAAGCCCCACCAGGCTGTTCGTATTCCACAGTGGAAACGCAATCGCTAGCCCCACGTTGCGCACGCCAAAGATGGTGAGCGTATTGGCCACGGCCCACAGCATCCCGGCCAGCAGCGCCCACACCATCAGGTGCGGCTTTTGGCGCAGGTCGCTGAACACGAATCCCGTCCCTTTGAGCAGCGTGGGCACCGTCCAGCGCGCCACAAACGCGCCCATCACCATGCCCATGGAAAGGATGAATGGCGAGAAGCCCATGGTGACCAGCTTGGTGGGAGCTTCCGCGCTGCCCAGCCACACCGCGGCCGAAAGCCCGCAGAATACGCCCAGCTTATGCAGGGAAATCCCGGACCGTATGATTGACCGCACAGGCGCGGGGGCCGTCGCGTCGCTCAACCCTTCACCTCAACATCATCAGCAACGCGATTCCCAGAACCAGCACCACCACCGGCACCCAAAGATGCACATCGGTCAGGATGCAATACAAGCTCGATCGCTTCATGCTGAGACCTCTGTCAACTTCACCGGCCTGTGCTCGTCATACGACTTGCGCGCGGCCAGCGCCATCACCACGGGAACACGGCTGTCGGCGCCTGTTACCGGCGTCGGCTTGCCCTCGAGCACGGCCTGAACAAATAACTGCAACTCCAGCGCGAAGCTTTCGGTGTAGCGCTGCATAAAGAAGTTCAAAGGCGGATCGGTGTACACGGATTTTTCGCTGCTGACCACGACCTGATTCGGATAGCGGTTCTCTGTGGCGATCTTGCCCTTGCTGCCCAGGATCTCAACGCGCTGATCGTACCCGAAAGTCGCTTTGCGGCTGTTGTCGATGGTGCCAATAGCGCCGCTTTGAAAGTGCAGCATGACCACGGCGCTGTCCACGTCGCCAAGCTCGCCGATCGCGGGATCGGCCATTACGCCGGCCGCGGTGTACACTTCCTCGACCTCGTCGCCGGTCAAAAAGCGCGCCATGTCGAAGTCGTGAATCATCATGTCGACAAACATTCCACCCGAGGTGCGCACAAAGCCGATGGGCGGCGGTAACGGATCGCGGCTGACGATGTGCATCAGGCAGGGCTTGCCAATCTCGCCGCTAGTCACGGCTTTGCGCACACGCGCATAGTTGGTGTCGAACCGCCGGTTGAACCCAATTTGCAGCTTCACTCCGGCCTTTTCCACGGCTGCCAATGCAGCGTCGATCCGATCAAGGGTGAAAGCGATTGGCTTTTCGCAGAAGATGTGCTTGCCGGCCTGCGCCGCCTGGCTAATCAAATCTGCGTGCGCGTCGGTCGAGGCGCAGATGAGCACTGCCTCGATGTGCTCGTCGGCGAAGATCTCTTCAGCTGAAGCGGCGACCCTGGGAATGCCGCAGTGCGCCGCCAGTGCCTCTGCAGCCTCGCTCTTCAAATCTGTGATGGCCGAAATATAAGCCTCCGGCAGGTGAAACGCGACCGATTCCGCATGGACACGCGCAATGCGCCCCGCCCCAATCATCCCACAACAAAGTTTTTTCCCGCTCACTGTGTCCCCTTTACAAACAGCCTTCAGCTCTTCGCCGTGGGCGCTTGGTTGGTGTTCGCTTCCGTGAAGCATTCCTGCTTGCCCGGGCCTTGTTTCAAAAACTCGCCTTGCGTCAGTGCGCAACTCAAGAAATGCCATGAGCGCAGACGAGGGGCTCCGAGAACAATTGAGAAGACGAATAATCTTAACCCCCGAGTGGCCAAAGTAACATCAACCGGCCTGTTGATGAAACGCGCCGCAGTCCATGGCCGCTATAGTCCCTGCCTTTAAAATTTCCTGCTCCACTCCTTCGGCCAGCGTTCCACCACAACCTTGGTCTGCGTGAAAAATTCCACCGCATGGAACGCCTGTGCATGCAGGTCGCCGAAGAAGCTTTCGCCCCACCCGCTAAATGGGAAGGTCGACATCGGCGCTGCCACACCCACGTTGATTCCCACGTTGCCCGACTGCACTTCATAGCGGAAGCGCCGCGCATTCGCCCCGTCGGTGGTAAATATGCATGCCATATTCCCGTAGCTGCGCCCGTTCACCAGCGCGATGGCTTCTTCAATGTTCTGCGCGTGGATCAGGCTCAGCACCGGACCGAAGATTTCCGTCCGCGCCGTCTCTGAATCCGGCGGAACGTCGTCCAGCACCGTGGGCAGCACAAAATATCCGTCCTCGTATCCCTCCACCTTGCGCCCGCGCCCATCCACCAGCACGCGCGCGCCGGCCTGCTCGCCTTTGGCAATCAGTCCTTCGATTCGCGCCTTGCTCTCGGCGCTGATCACCGGGCCCATCTCCACGCCTGGGGCGGCGCCGTAACCCGTCTTGCGCTTCTTCGCCGCCGCGGCAATCTGCTCCGTCAATGTGGGCCGCGCGCCGCCCACGGTAATCGCCACTGATGCTGCCAGGCAGCGTTGCCCCGCGCATCCGAACGCCGAATCGGCGAGAATGCGCGTCGTCATTTCCATGTCCGCGTCCGGCATCACCACTACCGGATTCTTCGCGCCGCCCTGGCACTGCGCGCGTTTGCCCGCAGCTGCCGCCCGGCCGTAAATGTACTTCGCCGTCGCCGTCGATCCCACAAAGCTCACCGCGCGAATGCCGGGATGGTCGAGAATTGCGTTCACCGTGTCGCGCCCGCCGTTCACTAGCTGCATCACGCCCGGCGGAAATCCCGCGGCCTGAATCAAACTGAAAATCTTCTGCGAAGTAATGGGCACGCGTTCCGACGGCTTCAGCAGGAAGCAATTTCCCGCCGCAACCGCGTAAGGGAAGAACCAGAACGCGATCATGCCCGGAAAATTGAACGGCACAATCCCCGCCGCCACACCCAGCGGCTGCCGAATCATGTGCTCGTCGATGCCCGCCGCAATGTCCTCGCAGTTCGTTCCCTGCATCAGGATCGGCATGGCGCACGCCGTTTCCACGTTCTCCACTGCGCGCAGGATCTCGCCTATACTCTCGGCCAGCGTCTTTCCGCACTCGTCGGTGATGGAGAGCGCCAGCTCGTCGCGATGCTGCTCCAGCAGCGTCTTCAGCCTGAACAGCGGCTGGATGCGCTCCACCACAGGCGTGCGCCGCCACTCGGCAAACGCCCGTTGCGCCACTTCCACGGCCGCGTTCACATCCGCCGCCGGCGAAAGCGGAACCTCCGCCAGCACCTTGGCCGACGCCGGATTGATTACCTTCAGTGCCTCACTGGCGCTCGATGCGCGCCACGCATTGTCGATAAAATTCTGCAACCGGTCCATCTTCTGTTCTCCTCAGAGAAAATACCGCTCGCGCGTGCCGAATCCCTCCTGCCCCAGCGAGCGGCTCAAGCTGCCAATGCTCAAGAATCCGTGATCATCTACCGGCACGATGATGATCTTAACGCTTTCCTGCACCGAAGCCGAAAGCTTCGGTCACGCCGAGGCGATCGAACAGGCGGAACTTGTCTTCATCTTGATTCAGTATGCCCGTTTGCGCAACGGGCAATCAGTCTCCGGCCAGGTCTTCTGCCGCCGGCTTAGGCCCGCGCTTGGGCGGCAGGCGCATCAGGAACGGCAGCGGCGAAAGCAGCACCACCACGCAGGAGAGGATGGCGAACACGTTGGCGTAGCTGAGCATGGACGCCTGGCGCAGCATCATCTGGTACGCCTCGCCGATGGCGGTTTGCGCGGCCACCGACGGAGCCATTCCGCCGCGCACCAGCATCTCCTTCGCGCGGTCCAGGTACAGGCTGTAGGCCACACTGCCGGGCAACCACGTTGGCCGCCAGCGCCGATTGGTGCACCTGCGAGCTGCGCGCGATGATACGTGGTCAGCAGCGCGGTGCCGGCGCGAGCCGCCCAGGTTGCGCGCGAAGTTGGAGAGGCTGGAGATCTGGTTGGTCTTGGCCGCCGGCACGCCCACGTAGTTCAGCGTGCTGATGGGGATGAAGACGAAGGGCAGCGCAATCACCTGCAACATGCGCAACTCTGTGACGTGGGCGAAGCTCGTGGTGAGGTCGAGGTGGGTCAGGTTGAAGATGCCCATGGCCGTGATGAGATACGCGATGCAGACCATCAGACGCGGGTCTATCTTGCCCACCGTGCGGCCGGCGATAAACATCATGAACATCATCAGGAAGGCGGCCGGCGACATCACCATGCCGGCGCGTTCCGCGGTGTAACCCAGCAGCACCTGCACGTACTGCGGGATGAGAACAGTCGAGCCGAAGAGCACCATGCCCAGCACGAGTTGCAGGAAAACCGCCGTGCCAAAGTTGCGGTTCTGCAGCAGCTTCAGGTCGACGATGGGATCGGGGTGGCGCCACTCCCACACCGCGAAGAAGATCAGCAGGCAGACGGCGAGCACTGACGTGGTGCGGATCATGGGGTCGCCAAACCAGTCCTTCTCCTGGCCCTTGTCTAGCGTGAATTCGAGCAGGCCGACGCCGACGGCTACCAGCCCGAGACCCATGAAGTCGACCTTCAGGTGCCTGCGCGGCTTCCTTGCGCACCTTCAGGAACGGCGGGTCCTCGACCATGCGGTTTGTGAGGTACAGCGACACCAGCCCCACCGGAACGTTGATGAAGAAGATCCAGTGCCAGTTGAAGTTGTCGGTGATCCAGCCGCCGAAGGTGGGGCCGATGGCCGGCGCCACCACCACCGCCATGCCGTATAGCGCGAAGGCCTGGCCGCGTTTTTCCACGGGAAAGGTGTCGGCCAGGATGGCCTGTTCGCTGGTGGCGAGGCCGCCGCCGCCAAGGCCCTGCAGCACACGCGCCACAATCAGCAGTGGCAGCGTCTGCGCAAAGCCGCACAGCATGGAGCATGACGGTGAACATAGCCACGCAGCTCATGTAGAAGCGCTTGCGCCCGAAGCGGTTGGCGAGCCAGCCGGAGATGGGCAGAATGATGGCGCTGGACACCAGGTAGCTGGTCAGCACCCAGGTGGCTTCCTCCTGGCTGGCGCCCAGCGTGCCCGCCATGTGCGGCAGAGCGACGTTGGCAATGGAGGTGTCCAGCACCTCCATGAAGGTCGCCAGGGTAACCGTGATGGCGACCAGCCAGGGATTGTGGTGCGGCGTCCAGTGCAGCTCGTCGAAGACTAGCTCAGACATGCCACCTGAATTCCGGCCGGATTCTTGGCCCGCCCTTTACTCCGCACCTTGCCTCCATGCTCTTCGAGCCACACCGTAAGCCGCACCCGCGCAGCTTCCAGCGATGGCAATTTGAATTCGGTCTTGTTATTGTTTCATGCCGTGGCGGAATCGGCCCCGCGGCGCAGCCATGAGTGCTCTTCTATAGGATGCCATGCCCGGATCGACGATCCTAAACTCTTATCCATCGTGCGCCTTCGGCAGCGCGCACAACGACGGAGCGGGTCCTGCCGCTGATCAAGCGTTCAGAGGGAAAGCTGATGTTCCTTGCGTGCAGCGTAATGCAGGCTGCTACGAAACTCTGCTGGAACTGGGTTTTGTAACAAGGGCACGGCCGGGGCACCCACGCAGCGCGAGGGTCGCGGGCCGTAGCCGGCGCAATATGAGCGAGGACTTTAGCCCCTGCCGGGCTACACCAAGTGTGGTTTTGCTCTATAGAAACTGCTCTGAAATAGCACGGCCCCCGCGCCGGAGGCGCAGTGTTTGTTCACTGCTGTCCAAAATAGCAGGTTCTGTGGTGTGGTGCGGTTGCGAATAAAGGCTTTGGGACAGGGTTGAGCATGGATTGGAGATGAGGTCTGCTTTTTTCTTTTCAATCGTCTGTCCAAATCATTTCCAGGCGAGTTTGAGTTGTTCAGGCATGGGGAGGATGGGCGGGGTTCCGAAAGGGTTGTGCAGCCAGTCCAGCAAATCGCGGTAGGTGAAGAGGTTCAGGCGCAGCATGGTGGCCAGATTGGACAACGACCAGTTGGCCCGGGAGAGGTGATGGAGCCACTTGAGCAGCAGCATGGCGATCAGGGCTGTCCAAATCTGGATGTGCAGCGCGTTCTCGGTGGTGCCGACGAAGCTCTTGATTTTGAGGTTTTGCTTGAGCGCCTTGAAGAACAGCTCGATCTGCCAACGCTGCTTGTAGATGTCAGCCAGGGTGGAGGCGGCGAAGCCGAAGTGATTGCTCAGGAGCACGATCTCCTGTTGACGTTCTTCGTTCCAGACGACGATGCGGCGCAGCAACAGTTTGAAGCCGTGCCGCTGCGCCCACTCACTGGTAAAGCGGATGGTCTGGTCGGAGCGAAGGCTGCTGTTTTCGCGCACGGGGCGAGATTCGACGACCTCGAAGACCATGTGCTGGAGCGGCCGGGTAACGAAGAAGACGCCGGCCTCGGTCCATCGGGCAAAAAGGCGGAAGTCAACATAGCCGCGATCCATGGTGACGATGGAACCCTTGGGCAGGGCCAGCGCGTGCGCCACGCGTATATCCGGAACCCGCGCCGGCGTGATCAAAACGTAGCGCGGCAGATAATCGTCGTGGTCCAGCAGCACGTGCGCTTTGGCTCCGCCCTTGTTACGGCGGCACAGAGCCCAAGGGAACATGCTCAGACAGAGAGAGACGATGGTCGAGTCCAGCGACAGCAGCTTGTTGCGGAAGCGGAATTTGCGTTTGCGCGGGCCCAGCCCCTGCTGCTCGCGGAAGCGCGCCAGCGCGGTATAGAACAAATCTTCGTAGAGCGCCGCCGGGCGATGCTGGTTGGCGTACGACAAGGTGGACTTGTTGGGAGCTCGGGCGATGCCGAGATGGACCAGCTTGCCCAGGCAGCAGGCCAGCCCGTTGCAGATCTCACGCAGAGAGTCGGCATGACCCAACTGGCAGAACAGCATGGCCACGAACTGGGTCCAGCAGTCGAAACCCTTAGCCGCGCGCTCGGCCTGATGCGTCCTGACCAGACCAGCGAATTCCAGACGAGGAAAATGCTGCAGAAGTTGATTGAACAGACTCGCGACTTGTACCATGGCAGGCGCCCTCCGTGGCGGTTTTCAGCGACTTCTCGACAAAGTCATTCTGGAACCGCCGATACCGGAGGGCAACCAGCTTCAACTCAAAATGTGTTTTGGACAGCAGTGGTGTTTGTTAGCCCCGCGCTTCAGCGTGGGGAACGCTGCCCTAGTCAATAAAGTAGCCTATGTCCGTGAGGACCCTCTCGCTCAGTTCCACACCCAAAAGCCGCGCACCGACGGGGGCGCGCAGCCTGCTTTCAAAACGCTGCAGCACGGAAGCAGGCAGATCCGTCTCTTGCTGAAGTAAGGCCATCAGTGCCGTGCTATCGGTTGGGCACTGGTATTCGCCAGGCAGATGGCATGCCGGGCGGATCGTCAGCGAGAGCGGAATCGTCCCTGCGCCTGATTCGGACAGACCGGATGGCCAGGTGATGAGATCGACTCGCATGCGGAAATCCTGCCATGTGCCCGCGCAACTCTCAATGGCTCGGAAAGGCCATCCGAATCACACAAGATGGGGAGGCCGTTTCCACGTTACGCGTAAACACCCGCCAACTCGCTAACTTGCCAACTCGCTAACCTGCCAACTCCCTAACACCGCTGGCCACTGACCACTGCCTCTCTCACTTCATCCACATCTCCGGATTGCTGGTCGACACCGCGCTCAGCCCTTGCGCCAGCAGCGCCTCCACTTCCTTCATGGATTGGATCAGTCCGCCGCCCACCACGGGCAGGTCCAGGCCGAGCGCCCGTACCCGGTTCAGTAATTTTGGCGCTACCAGCGCCGGCAAAATCTCCAGCGCATGCACCGGCGTGTTCTTCAACTGGTTCGTAATCGTTTCCATGGCGCCCGAGTCCAGCAGAAATGAGCGCTGAATTGCGTAAAGCCCGATCGCATGCGCATGCCGCAGCGGGTCGAGATGTGTTGAGATGACGCCGCGGGCGCCCACGCGTTTCAGATAATTCACCGCGTATTTGTCGCGCGAAAATCCATTCAGCAGATCGAGATTCACGATAGGAATCTTCTCCGCGCCCACAATCTCCCGGATCATCGACTCCACGTTTTCCGGATCGCCCGTGAGAAGATAAACCAGCTTCCCGCGTGAAGCGATCGCTTGCCCCACACACTCCGGTTTGCGGATCGCCGGAATGATGGGCGTCTCCTCGCAGAAGACGCGCAGCGGAGTCAACGGCGCGGGGCCGCCGTTTCTTGCTCCTGTCTCACCCATGGCGCCGCCCTGCAACACGTGCATTCACCTTCGCTGTCGATCCTCTCACAATCAGTTCTGCCTCCACCTTGATCTGGGCCGCCGATTCCTCGCCCAACATCAGCCTGAACAGATTCTCCATCGCCATCTCTCCCATGCGCCGCATCGGCTGCCGCACCGTCGTCAGCGGCGGTTGCAGGTTGGCCGCGAAGAACAGATCGTCGAATCCCGTTACCGACACATCTTCCGGCACGCGCAGTCCGCGCGCGTGAATGGCCCGCATCGCACCCAGCGCCGTCATGTCGTTATAGCAGCACACCGCCGTCGGTGGATGATCCAGATTCTGGTTCTGCTCTGATTGCACACGCGTACTTGTTCCCTCAGTCTCCTCGAACGCACTGCAACTCGTCAATGGCTCGCGCGCTCCAACAGCCCGCCGCCGGGTGAATGGCATTCGTGACGTAATCTGTTAATCAGCCGCCGAATGACCCAATCCTCCCCAACCTCCGCGACCCTTGAGCGCCGCATTGGCCTGCGCTCGGCCGTGCTCTTCAACATGCTCGAGATGATCGGCGTCGGCCCCTTCATCACGCTGCCGCTCGTCATCGCTGCTGCAGGCTACCGTCTCTCCGTCTGGGCGTGGGTGCTGGGTGCAGCCATCGCCATCGCCGATGGCCTCGTCTGGGCGGAGCTCGGCGCCGCCTTCCCGCGAGCTGGTGGTTCTTACGCCTTCCTTCGCGAAATCTACGGCCCGAAGGGCCCCGGTAATTGGCTCAGCTTTCTCTATGTCTGGCAGGTCGGCTTTACCGCACCGCTCTCTGTCGCCTCAGGCTGCATTGGCCTCTCCGGTTTTCTCGCAGTCTTCTGGCCCCACCTCGACTCCGCGCCCATCGCCGCTCTGCCCGCGCTCCACGACTCGAACTTCGCTGCTGCTGCGGCCTGCCTGCTGGTTACTGCGCTCCTCTACCGCAACCTGAGCTCCATCACGCGTCTCGCGTGGGTGCTGTTTGCCGGAGTCATCGCCGCCCTCGCCGGCGTCATCGTCTCCGGCTTTGCACACGCCGCAGCCACCGGCGGCTGGCACATGCCTGCCGCGCCCGCGCTGGGACTGACAGGATCTCTCGGCGGCCTGGCCCAGGCCACGCTGCTCGCTACCTACTGCTACTGGGGCTACTACAACATCTGCTTCCTCGGCGCCGAGGTTCGCCGCCCCGAGCGCACCATCCCCCGCGCCATCCTGCTCTCGGTGCTTTTCGTCTCCGCGTTTTATTTCGCGATGAACCTGGCCGCGCTGCCCTCGCTGCGCAGCGCCGCGTCGCACGCCGCAGAATCCGCCGCCCTGCGCGTGCAGCTCGTTGCCTACATCGCCCGCTCCGCCTTTGGCCGCTGGGCCGGCTACACCATCGCCGCTCTCATCGTCTGGACCGCGTTTGCCAGTGTCTTCTCGCTGCTGCTCGGCTACTCCCGCGTGCCCTATGCCGCCGCCCGCGACGGCAACTACTTCCGCTTTCTCGCCGCCGTGCACCCAAAGCACGGCATTCCCCACCGCTCGCTCGTCGCCCTCGGCTTGGTGGGAGCCGCCTTCTGCTTCTTCACGCTCACGCAGGTCATCACCATGCTTGTCATCACGCGCATCCTGCTCCAGTTCTTCCTGCAGCAAGTGGGCGTCATCCTTCTCCGCATCCGCCAACCCGATCTGCCCCGTCCCTTCCGCATGCCGCTTTACCCGCTCCCGCCGCTCGCTGCCATGGCCGGCTTCGGATTTCTCCTCGTCTATCGCGCCCACGCTTTCATGGAACTCGCCGTCGCCGCGGCCATCGCAGCTTCCGGCACGCTCCTGTATCTGATCCGTGCGCGGAAACTGGAGCAATGGCCGTTTGTGGGGGTCAG
This sequence comes from uncultured Acidobacteriaceae bacterium, assembly GCA_963799445.1. GTDB lineage: Bacteria > Acidobacteriota > Terriglobia > Terriglobales > Acidobacteriaceae > Telmatobacter. Next base: position 22,952 of record CAWCXX010000031.1, read on the forward strand.
CGATTGAACGCTATCAGGCGCTGATTTTGTTTTGTCCACCGCGGCGGACAGACCTCGGACAGATTGGCGGCAGACTCAACGTGGAATCATTCTTAATCTGGGCGCCAGGTATTGCGCTGCGGCCGCTCGAACAAGCGCGCCATCACCACCCCAAACAGAAAGCCGCCGACGTGCGCGAGATAGGCGACGCCGCCGGTCTGGACATTTGCCACCGCGCCCGCATCGACCAACTGGATGACGAACCAGAAGCCGATGAGCAATACCGCCGGAATCCTCGCGATGGTCACAAATATGAAGATGATAAGAACCGAGCGAATCCGGTCGCGAGGATAAGTGACGATAAATGCGCCCATCACCGCGGCAATGGCCCCGCTCGCGCCCAGCGTGGGGATTTTGGAATAGGGGCTCGCGGCGACCTGGGCCATCATCGCTACCATGCCGCCGGCAAAGTAGAAGAGCAGGTACCGGCCCCGGCCCATCGTGTCTTCAATCGCGGGACCAAAAGCCCACAGATAGATCATGTTGCCGATGATGTGCAGCCAACTGCCATGGAGAAACATGGACGTCAGCAGCGTGATCCATCGATGGCCGAAGACGATCTTGGCGGGGATGGCGGACCAGGCGCGCACGAAGCGATTTCCGCCGGCCAGCTCCTGGAGGAAGACGAAGACATTCGCCAGAATGATGAGAACCGTAACGGCGGGAAAGCGCGAAGGACGCCGGGACGCGTCGCCCAGGGGAATCAGACCTCCCATTCCGTCATCCTCCATTCAACCCGATAGCATCCGGCTTGCCGTCTGAAGCGGCCTCTCAATGCACGCCGAGCACCGAGCACGGAACATTCTGCGCAATGGTGTACACCGTGCTCCACATGCGCGAGATGCGGTCGGATCGCCGATGTATCCCGATGACAAGCAGATCGATCTTGTGCTGGCAAGTGAAGCTGATAATCGCGTCGGCGTCCTCACCATCCATGGCGTGCGTGATCACTTCCACGCCTTCGCGCTTTCCGGCCGCTCGCGCACCGGCCTGTATCCGGCCGTAGTATTTCTTGCGATCTTCTTCGAGGACGGAGGTAAGGGAAACATCGGCTTCCATGGCGAACGCCGTATACGCCGGAAGCTTCTCCATCACAGTGATCGTTTGCAGCCCCACACCGAGAATCTTCGCAAGTTGAATTGCAGTGACCAGCGCACGGCCAGCCTCTGGAGACTCGTCGTAGGCTACGGCAATGTTTTTGTACATATTCCCTCGCTCTTCGCGCGCTTATGCATCAGTTCTTGAATTACGAAATCACCCGAATTCTAGCATTTGGCGTCATCGCAGGGCGGACTGCGCGCACCTGAAGAATTCTGTAACGCCTGCCCCCTCTGCGGTGTCTAATAAGTGTAGCCGCAAGTTTCCCCGCTGCGAGGTCAATTCATGCTCATCGGCAAACCGCCCGACATCCCCTCCTCCGAGATCACATCCCGGCACGCATACTTCCGCTACCTCACTCGCCGCCGCTTCTTGAAAGGCGCGGCCGCCACGGGCGCAGCCGCCCTCGCAGCCGATCGCCTCGCCGTCGTCTTCTCGCCCCGCACCACGGCCTTTGCCGGAACCAAGCTGCAAACCGTGCACAGCCCGCTCACCACCACCGGCGAGCAGCTTACCACCTACGACGACATCACTCACTACAACAACTTCTACGAGTTCGGCGTGGAAAAAGGCGACCCCGCGAAAAACGCCGGCGCCCTGCCCACGCGCCCCTGGACTGTAAAAGTCGAGGGAAAAGTCGCCAAGCCCCTCACCTTCGATATCGACGATTTGCTCAAGCTCCGGCCGCTTGAGGACCGCGTCTACCGCCATCGTTGCGTCGAGGCCTGGAGCATGGTCATTCCCTGGGTCGGCTACTCGCTCTCCGAGTTCATCAAGCAGTGCAATCCGCTGCCCAGCGCCAAGTACGTCCAGTTCCTCTCCTACAACAACACCAAGGTCGAGAAATGGACCTACGAAGACGCCACCATCCACTGGCCATACTCCGAGGGCCTGCGCATGGACGAGGCCATGAACCCGCTCACCCTGCTCACCTTCGGCCTCTACGGCGAAACCCTGCCCAACCAGGACGGCGCGCCCGTCCGCGTCGTGTCTGCCCTGGAAGTACGGCTTCAAATCGGCCAAGTCCATCGTGACCGTGCGCTTTGTCGACAAGCAGCCGCCCACCACCTGGAACGACCAGGCTCCCAACGAATACGGCTTCTACTCGAACGTCAACCCCAACGTCGACCACCCCCGCTGGAGCCAGAAGACCGAGCGCCGCATCGGCCTGCCCTTCTACCAGCAACGCCGCACTACCCTCATGTTCAACGGCTACACCGATCAGGTGGCATCGCTCTACAATGGGATGGACTTGCGCAAGTACTTCTGAAACAGAGAACAGACAACAGAGAACAGAGAACGCGAAGACACGCACTCATCGCTTTCCCGCATCCTTTGACTGTTCTACGTATTTGCCAACTCGCCAACCTGCGAACACGCGCGCAGCGCGGCTAACCCGCTAATTTGCTGACTCGCTGACTGGCTAAGCATGAAACGCTCGACTCTCATCCTGCTCAAAACCCTCGTCTGGATCGCCTGCCTCGCACCGTTCTGCTGGCTTGTCTGGGGCGCCGTCACCAACAACCTCGGCCCCGACCCTACGGCCGCCATGGCCTTCGCTACCGGCCTGGCCACGCTGCGCCTGCTCACCGTCACGCTGGCCATCACGCCGCTGCGCCGTCTGTCACCGCGCCTCAACTGGCTCATCAAATTCCGCCGCCTGCTCGGCCTCTTCGCTTTCTTCTATGCCACGCTGCACATGCTCACCTACGTTGCGCTCTACTCCAACTTCAACATCTCCGCCATGCTCGGCGACGTCACCAAGCGCCGCTTTATCACCATGGGCGTGGCCGCCTACCTGCTGCTTCTGCCGCTCGCGCTAACCTCCACTACATGGGCCATCCGCAAGCTCGGCGGCAAGCGCTGGAACCGCCTGCATAAACTCGTCTACCTCGCTGCAATCTGTGGAGTGATTCACTACTGGTGGCAGGTCAAGACCGGCGTCATCACGCCCATCACCATCACCGTCGTCCTCGCCGTCCTTCTCCTCGCCCGCCCCGTGCAAACCTACATGCAGCGCCGCAAAGCCCGCGCGGCAGTTCCCGCGCAAGCACGGTGACGCCATCGCATTTGATTATTGCGGAGCGTCGACTGGACCGGCCGGAGTCGCGTTTTGCCCCTCAACGGAACCGGGTGCGCCCGCGTGGCTCGCCGGCGGATCGGGAACGGCAATGTTCACGTTGTCCACATCGCCTGTGACGAGCAAAGACACCTCAGCTCCGCCCTCCATTTTGCCGGCATTTTCATTTGGGGAAACCATGAATCCGAATCCGACTGCCGAAGCCCCGTTGCCGAAACCCTCATCTTCGCTATCCTCGACATTTATCTGCGGTAACGGCTCCGGGCTTGCGATTGCCCGAAGAATGAAGCTGCCTTCCGGAACGTAACGAATTTCGAACTCACCGTTCGGCGCAACCGTCATTCGCGCCGGCTCCTCCGTGTCCGCATAAACCAATTGCACCACCGCAGCGGGCGGAGGCTGGCCCGTGCTCTTCAGAACCACCTGCCCATGAATCGTGTGCAGCTTGCTCAGTGGAATTGTTATGTCAGCATCTTTCGCAGCGCCGCCCGCGGTCACTTTGATTACTTCTGCCTTGCTGGCGCGCAGCCCGCCTCCGACATAAACATCGACGGCCCCAATCGACGCTTCGATCATTTCGACCGCCTGGTTCTCATTCGCGCGCGCAGCCGATTCTGCCGGAACCGAAACGCTCACTACATACTCTCCTGGCGGAACACCAAGAATCCTGAAGCGGCCGCGATCGTCTGTCATCGGCGGCCCCATCCCGGAGTAGATAATGTTCTGGTCCTCCATCATTTGCGGCAGGGCGCCATTGCTCTCATGCCCGACCTTTAACCTGAAGCTCATTCGCGCGCCAATTGCTGGACTGCCATCGTCGTAAGTCACAGTTCCATCGATCTCGGCGCCGCGTTCCAGACGAAGCGAAAGCTCCGCCGGCTGATTGGCAGAGATAGTTACGCTCGGCACCAGGGCCAATAACTTCTTGCGTTCATCGGCCGTCAGCGCATCCAAATGCGACTTCGACAAACTGCTCATCCAGCTCAGATAGCCGGGCAGCACCGCAACGACGTAGTAGTCGCCTTCGCGCACGTGACTGAGCGCAAAGCGCCCCTCCAGATCGCTGATTGCCGAGCTCCGTATGCCGGAGGAGTGATCCGAAGTCTGCACCAGGTAGATGGCTGCGAGCCGCGCCGGCAAATTCGTATCCGCACAGTAAACAGTCCCTGTCAGCGTACCGGTCGGCAGTTGGGGCTTAGCCGGCGTGTGCGCCTGCGGCATCCCGTCCTGCTGCGGCGCAACAGGCGGTCGCGCGTCCTGTCCAGCGCAGGCCTGCGCGCCTGCCAGCAAACCGAGCGCAATACCCGCAATGAGCCGCTTGTTCATATCTGAGCTTTCGTCAAGTTTAGCGCCAAACCGCCCGCGTTGCAGCCCAAAGCTTGCCGGCCCAACTCCGCTAACCCGCTGACCAGCTTACTCGCTAACTTGCCGACTTGCTGACTCGCTGCGTTAATCGAACAGCATCCTCTGCGCCACTGGCGCGTAGCTCTTCCTGTGCAGCGGCGTCGGCCCCAGCCGCCGCAGCGCCTCCATGTGCTCCGCCGAGCAGTAGCCCTTGTGCCGCGCCAGCCCGTAGCCCGGATAGACGGCATCCAGCTCCACCAGCAGACCATCGCGATGCACCTTCGCCAGAACGCTCGCCGCCGCAATAGAAAGGCTCCGCGCGTCGCCTCCGACAACCGCCTGCTGCGTGCAAGGCCAGTCGATCGTATCCCGCCCGTCAATGAGCAAATAATCGGGCAGCAAAAAATCCGGCGCAACCGCCAACTGCTCCACGGCCATGCGCATCGCCAGCAGCGACGCCCGGCGAATATTGATCCGGTCAATTGTCTCCGCGTCCACCGCCGCAGTCGCCCACGCCACGGCCTCCGCGCGAATCGCCACGGCAAATTCATTCCTCTGCTTTTCCGTGAGTTGTTTTGAATCCGTCAAGCCTTGCAGGCTGCAGCCCTTTTTCAGAATGACTGCCGCGGCCACAACCGGCCCGAACATCGGCCCCCGGCCCACCTCGTCCAGTCCGGCGATGCGCGCCGCTCCACGCCGCCGCGCGGCATTCTCCAGCGCGAACCCGCAAGCCGGTCCGTTGGCCATGCATCGAGTATAGAAAACAAAACCCCCAGCCCATGGGCAGAAGGTTTGTTTTCTTGGTACCGTGTGCCTGAAGCCTACGCGCGCACCTTGCCGGTTACGCGGTCCACTTCCTTCAGCCGGGCGGCCTTGCCGCGCAGTCCGCGCAGATAAAACAGCTTGGCGCGCCGCACCTTGTAGCTGCGGATCTTCTCGATCTTTTCGATCACCTTCGAGTTGAAGGGGAAGATGCGCTCCACCCCCTGCCCAAAGCTCATCTTGCGCACGGTAAACGTCCCTTGCGGGCCGCGGTTCACAGCGATCACCAGGCCTTCAAAGGCCTGCAACCGCTCCTTGTCGCCTTCCCTGATCTTCACTTGAACGCGAATCTGGTCGCCGGGCACAAACGCCGGTAAATCGGTGCGCTTCAGCTTCTCAGCCAGGCGCTGCATAACGGGATGGATTGACATGGTAGTTTCCTGCGATTGGACTCAGAACTTTCAGTTTATCAAAGATTACCCGCCGGCGCCTATAGCAAAACCAGAGATACTGTAACCCGAAGCCGCTGCACTCAAGTCGCCGCGACCCCAACGAGCGGCGACCTTCAAAAAAGCCGAATAGGGCACACCTTCTCTGGTTTTGCCGTAATCCCCGCAGTGCCGGGTTGTGGACGACTTTAGATGAAGGGGCTGACCAGGGCGCCCACACGGAGCAATCGCCGTTATGAATATCAGACGAGTCGTACCCCTCATCAAATCCAGGCGCCTTGCAGAAAGCCGGGAGTTTTACGTGGACTTCCTGGGCTTCACGCTGGGGATGGATCTGGGGCACATCTGAGGTCCGTGCTCTGGAAAATACCGACCGTCTTGCCTTTCGGCAACTCCGGCAGGTATTTCAGCCGCTAGTCCCACGCCGATTGCGCGTGCAGTGATTCCTTGAATCAAGCATGCGCTGCTCGCAAGGAGCGGCTCTCAGTCATAGCGCCCATACCGGGCAATCGTATCCATCATTGCCTTGACATTCTCGTGCCGGGAGTCGGCGGGCATCGTACATCCATTGCTGAAGATGTACCCGCCGTCTTTTCCAACCACATCGATCAGCTCTCTTGCAGTATTCCGCCGTTTCGGTTGCGCTGCCGGTCGTTAACAAGGCCGGCAAAACGTCTCCTGCAAGGCAAACGTGGTCCTTGAGAATCTCCTTGGCGCGAAAGATGTTGGTGCGCGCCGTCCGTCTCAACGATGCACTTGCCCTTGGGTAATTCGAGGAACCTCTCCATTTCACGATCCCAGTTGGTATCCAGATGAAAAACCGGTGTCAATCCGTTCTCAATGAGCCTCAAAGTACCGTCTTTGAGGAAAGGCCAGGAGAACTTGTCGAACATTGCTTTGCGAAGAAATGTTGGTGTACAGCGGGTTCCAACAACAAAGATGCGCGGAATTCCTGAACGCCTGGCACTCTTCACAGCCGAATCGATTGTGTCTTTTTGAACTTTCCACATAATATCGACCAGTTCATCGCGCAGGCGGTAGAGGTCGGTGTTGAACTCGGTCATCCCCCGCGTCATCGAGAACACCTCGAACGGGTAGGCGAAGGTCCCGCCATAATAGAACGTCTGTCCGCGCCGGTAGGCAGCCTGGATATCTTTTTCCAGCAACCGGTTGCGGCGCCACTCCCATAACAGATAATGAATGAGTCCTTTATCGGGCCGGATACGCTTGGTTACCGCCATCATATATTTGGCCATGCCGGTCTTCATGACGGCACGCAATTCCTCTTGCGTGGCCAGAGACTCTTCATGGATCTGGAAGGGACTATCTTCCGGCAGTTCTTCTCCGGGAAGCGCCACTTTCTGGAACCAGCGGTTGCGCAGTATCGGGCCATATCCCATGTCGGCAAACGCCGACCGGATGCAGTCCCAGATTGGATAGGCAGCCTTCAGCTTATCCATGCACTGCTGAGCCAGATCCCAGTCGTTAAAAAACTGAGCCTGGGTGACTCCGGTGAATCTGGCTGCATATCCAAACACAAAAAGCGAACAGACGATTCGGTCAACGGGTTTTAGCTCGATGGTTGCTTGCAGCCGCTGCTCCGGCGTCATGCCCGGTGTAGTAATTGACCTTTGTCTTTCGGCGGAATTCAGCACTTCACTGGTACTCATCATTGTCCCCTGCTGGATGTTGCCCATTAAGACCGCGTGACCTCCGGCGGGCAAAAGGAGCATGTCGGATAGCCGAAAGATCAGCTGATTTTGAGCAGATACGGTGAGACAAATGCCAAGCGGCTCTATAACTCAGCGATTTTCAGAGGTTCCCTAACGACAAACCAGCCGCAGGCGCGGTCGTACCGCTAAACATCCCTTGACTTGTGCCTATGGCCGGAACTTACACGAATTCTACCCCCTGAATGTCTGTGAGTAAAATAAAACGGCTGTCGCGCGCGGCCTCAAGATCGTTTATCCACTCACGGATGAGCCGTGGGGCGTGCGCCGTTTTTTCGTGGTTGATCCGAACGGAGTGATCGTGCTCGTCATGAGCCACCTTCCACGCTCTGAGAGTTCTGAGTAGCCCACTACCGGATGCCGCGTCTTCGCCCGCACTCCCTCCGCGCAGGCACGTGCGCTATAGTTCCGCCATGGACGAAAAACGCAGCCTCCTCCGCCACACCCTCGCCACCCTGGCCTACCGCGCAACCCGCGCCCTCGAAGACGCGCCCCAAGCCTTCGCCAACTTTGACGGCGCCGGCCGCCGGCCCATCCAGATCCTCGCCCACATGGGCGATCTGCTCGACTGGGCGCTCAGTATTGCGCAGGGCAATCCCGCCTGGCGTAACTCTCAGCCCCTCGCCTGGCCCCAGGAGCAGCAGCGGTTCTTCGCCGCCCTCGCCGCCTTCGATGCATTTCTCGCCTCGTCCGCGCCGCTCCAGGCTCCTGTCGAGCGCCTCATGCAGGGCCCCGTCGCCGACGCACTCACCCACACCGGCCAGCTCGCCATGCTGCGCCGCCTCGCCGGCAGCCCTATCCGCGGCGAAAATTTCTTCGTTGCCGCCATCGCCGCCGGCCAGGTCGGGCCCGTCCAGCCCGAGCCCGTCAAAACTTTCTAGACGCCTTCCTCGCCGCCCCGCATCGCCTCCAGCATGAGCACGTCCTCCGCGCTCAGCGCCGCACGCTCCAGCAGCTCCGGGCGGTTCTTCAGCGTCTTGCGCAACTGCTGCTCGCGCCGCCAGCGCCGGATCTCCGCGTGATCGCCGTTCAGCAGCACCTCCGGCGCGCGCAACCCTTGAAACTCCGCCGGCCGCGTGTAGTGCGGGTAATCGAGCAACCCTCCGGCTCCGTGCTGCGACCGCGGAACGCCCTCCACATCTACGTCAATCTCCGCGTCCGCCGCGCCAAAGCTCTCAAATTCGCCTGAGGCCTCGTTGCCCAGCACGCCCGGAATCAGCCGCATCGTCGCGTCCACCACCACCGCCGCCGCCAACTCGCCGCCGCTCAGCACATAATCGCCGATCGACAGCTCCATGTCGCAGTAGAGCTCGTTGATCCGCTCGTCCACGCCCTCGTAGCGCCCGCAGATCAGCACCACGCGCTCCAGCCCGGCCAGCTCCCGCGCCACGGCCTGCGTAAACAGCCGCCCCTGCGCCGAAAGCAGGATGACCCGCGTCCTTCCGGCCATCCCTGCATCGGACGCTCTCGTCCGCTGCTCTGCGCTGATCTCTGGACGCTGACCTCGATCCCCAGCGCCTCCAGCGCCTCGGCCAGCGGCTCCGGCTTCAGCACCATCCCTTCGCCGCCGCCAAACGGCCGGTCGTCCACGGTGCGATGCCGGTCGTGCGTATACTCGCGCAGATCGTGCAGCCCGATCTCGACCAGCCCCTCGGCCTGCGCCCGGCGCACGATGCCGTGCGCAAAGATGCCCTCAAAGAATCCCGGAAAGATGGTGACAATATCAAAGCGCATACTCCCGATGATAAGCGCGGTACCACCACAGGTGTATTTCTTTCCAGTCGCAGCGCTGGAACAAGCTGCCAGAAGCGCGGGAATTACTTTGCATGGGCGCTCAGTTGATCGAGCACGCGCTTC
>CAWCXX010000032.1:0-48021 GCA_963799445.1 uncultured Acidobacteriaceae bacterium
CCTGAGTGTGAATTTCGGCTCTGCGCCTTGCGAGACCTCCGTGGACACTCAAAGCGGTCCGTGTCTTCATTGAATCGTGATCGACGTTCCGAACGCTGCGCGCCAAAAGAGGGGCGTCCATCGGGACTGCGCCTCGACCAACCGACGACCTCGGTGCGGTAATTCATTCTCAGCGAGATGGAAAGCCAGCCATCGCAGGGCGGAGTTACGGTCTCCCGAAACTCCGCCCCGGATTCCTCATCCCTCATCAGCCAAAACCTTGCATCTGATTAAAACCGCGATCGTTTACTGGAGTAAACAGATGGAGGTCAGTAAGTATGCGCCGTTTACCCCTTTCGGCACATCCGTGAAGCTCGTGACAATACCGTCTACGCGGGCGCCCTTCATCGAAACCACAAAGTGTGCGATGAGCTAATGACTTTAGCGCCCTTGCCGGGCACGAAGGTTGTTCTCAACGCATTTCCCGGTCTGTCGAATTCGTGAAGCTCGTATCTCCGGTTTGAGTGGCGGAATTATAGTCGATGACCGTGCCCACGGTGTATTGCACTTGGGAGGTAGACGGTGTCGGGTCCACAGCATCAAAATACCCGGCGACGCCCGTTTCGCAGGAAGCTCCGGCGCTGGACGCTGTTTGCTGCCCTGTGGTCGCGACCGTGAACGGTACTATCAAAGCACCCGTTGTGGCGCAGGACTCGGGGGCGAAAGTTTTGCAGTCTGAATATAATTGATCCGGCTCCCAGGTGTTGTGCAGGAGTAGTTCGTGAGCGTTATCGTGGGATTGCAGCGCGGGCGGTGCCCAGCGCGAAGAATCGGTTGGAACTGTGCGCTCACGAGACCATCCGAAAGACCCGCTATCAGGATTGAGACTCAAGAACACCCTTTTCATTACATCATCCCCGTCTTAGGCTCGGCACGGTGCGCTAAGATAGCGACTTGCAGTTTTGCGCGTAAGTAGCACTCGGGGGGGGAGCCCGGGTTTCAGTGCGGCGGGGCTCGGAGCTGGGCGGCGCGACGGTCTCCTTTGCCCCGAAGGGCCCTCAGAAACCTGCGGCTGCGCTGGGTCAGCTCAAGGCTGCCCCGCCATCGGGGCTGAGGAGGAAACGAGATAATCTAGAGAGGGGCGCTGCCTAGCATCCGAACAGCCGGACAACAAAAAACTTAAAATTTATCAAGAAGCTCAAGATTAAAAATCTATCCGAACATATACTCCATGTTAGTTACTTACTACAAAATGAGCATGGAAAAGCGATGGTCCCCGGCGGGCTCGCGAAGTAAGGTTTAGGCGGGCCGGTGCGCGGATGTTTGCCCGTCTGCCTGGCGCGCTCCTTATTTATGGGGGTGGGGAGGGGTGTTCCATCGGCATCGTAACGGGCCAGCAAGCGGCCTTGGACGTTGACCCCGAGTTAACCATTGGGGAACTGGCGAACGGATGACCCGGCAGCGGACGAAATGCATGTAGAGTAGGGTAGTGGGAGGTAACAGGAATCGTGGCCTTGAAAGTCACCGCGTTATTGTTGCGCACCAGGCGTTCATGTTTGGCCGACAGCAGCAGGTCGAGGTGGATTCCCCGCCAGCGGCGTAAAAAAGCACTAAGACTGGGCCGGGGTGACGGTGAAGCGGCGGTTGAAGTCCGGCACAAAAACCTCCTTTAAACTCAACGTTAATTAAGGCATGGATCTCGCTAAGAATTCAGGGTCCTGAGCGAACAAGGAGCTGGTGCTGCCAGAGCCGAGAGGCCCATCCAGGGCCCACACGCGACACAACTTTTGACGGGTTTAAGCCCCCTTATCGTTGCTCCCCAGCGGGGGCGAATCGTAAATCCTGTAGACCTGGTGTTCGGTTCGTAGGCACCAACGACGGCCCACTGTGATGGTCGGTCAATCCCTTTTGTTTCGCTGGCGAGAGAAGTTGGGCTCCAGATAAATTTGGTGAAATGGTGATTTGGTAACGTATTAAATATAGTCCCATAAGCCGCTGGATCGGGACCTTTGACATTTTCAACATTCCGTCATTGTGCTTAAATCACGCCCCTTGGTCATGTTACCAGCGGCAATCCAATTGTACGCAGGTCTGGCGAGAAACACCAATCTTTTTTGCGACCACCGTGACGCCGCCAGCCAAATCCACGGCGGCTTGCACCATATTAACTGCTTTGAGCCTAGCCTTCATTGCGCCGGGAATTTAGTCCTATTGCTTGCAGTTGGTCAAAGGCTTATCGAAATTTAGCCTTCGCCATTCGAGTTAGTGCTGTCCAGTTTTACTGGACGATTATAGGTCGGCGGCGACAGGTTTGAGTTTTTATCATAGTAATAGAGAAAAATCTTCCAAACATGCAGACACATCTGGATTTTTCGTACTCTTAAGCCAAATCGTAATGGCGGCATTGAGTGCAATTGAACTGAAATGTAGACGACGACCGGTTAGACTTTCGGCATATCGCAATGAAAAGGCTTGGGGCCCCCTTTAGCCCCTTATGGGCAGGGCCTCTCGGCAAGAGGAGTCGAAAATGGACAATCTGGAAAGCGCAATCTGCGACGTTCACGAGGAAATCGCACGAATGCGATACCCAGCGCTCCGAGATAGACAAGGCGCTCGAGGCGCTCGAAACGCGCTGGCGGATGCTCGAAGGCAAGCCATCCGAAACCCACCGTCACCGCTGTCCCCATTGCGGCGCATACTCGGTCTGCCCGCAGGCATACTGGGGAGGATTGCCCGCTTGAGGCCACAGCGCCAGCCGACTGCCGCGATGACCCGTATGGCGGGGAATGAAACTTGTGCTCGGGTCCGACCGCGCCTTTAATCCACCAAAAGACCAATGAACGACGAGAGGGAAAGCAAATAAAGCAAGCCTCGATTTTAGGAATGGATTCCTTTTGTGTCCTCTGTCAGAACGGGGCAGAGGAGGATCGCTGGTTACCGATATCCAGGGCCGAGCCGGTGGAGGCCTGTGGGCTGATTGGTCGCCCTCTGACACAAATCGACGCATCCGAGGGCATCTACGTTGACGAAGAAGGAAACGTCTATCAGCTGATGGACAAGGGCGAGACCAAAGCCGATGCACGGGAGATGAACCTCCCCGGTGGGGAGAAGAGCGAACTCGAGGTGCTACTGGAGGCTTCGTTGAACGGAAGGAGGGTGGACGGACAAAACAGGGAGCCAAGACGGCTGTTAAAGAAGAATAGAGGCGGCGACGAGTAAGCAGCAAACATTGGAGGTGGTGACCACAAAGCCCGAGGCGCGCCCGGCGGAGGCACCTCCTACTGTCGAGACGAGCGCCTCGAATTTCAATGTCCTCGCTCCCGAAGAAGTCCCGTGCGGCTGAATCTCCGGCAGAAGCTCGCCGAGGTCCGCCGCCGCATCGGCTACATCCAGAAGGCGCGGCCACAACGAGCGCTGCAACTACAGTTACGTAACCGCCGCCGATATCGCCGGCTCGGTCGGCGACATCCTTTCCGAGCTGGCAAAGGCCGCGCTGCACATGCTCACGCAAGCTATGGCCAAGGCATTCGCGCCAGAAGTCAGCGTCAACTGCGTCGCTCCTGGCTGGATTGAATTTCCAGCTTCGCCTGAGTTTCCTGAATCATCCACCGCTGAGCGCGAGGCCGCACGCTTTGCTGCCAAAACCCCCATGGGACGCAACGGCGCTGCCAACGACGTAGCCCAGGCCGTACTCTTTTTCGCCTCCGGCCCGCACTTCATCACCGGCCAGGTCTTGCCGTGGATGGCGGGTTGGGGCTCTCCTGACCTTTGCTCCTTGCGGACCGTACGTCCAGTCAAAACTACGAATTGTCTTCCTGAGCGACCGGAGCGCAGCGGAGGGAGTCGAAGGATCTGCGGTTGCTCTTGTGTTGCTTCAGATCACGGCACTCTGCAGCGGTTCTCCAATTTGTGTAGAGCGAAGCCGATGCGGTCAAGTGGCGTTTTCCCTTAGGAAAACGCCACACTGCACGATCCAATAACTCCACAGGAATTGGAGAACCGCCGTAATATCTTTGCCGGGCGCCCCATCCGATCGCGCTATTTGTGAACGGACGGGATACCACGAATCTCGCTGACTCGCTGGCCCGCAGACTTGCCGACTCGCGCTTATCGCCCCAACAACCGGCTCCAGAACCCGCCTGGCTTCTGCTTCTCCGCCGTGCGCCCGCCCGTCAACTTCAGCGGTTGGTTCTCCCACAACCCTTTCGGCTCCGGCTGCTCCGGCCACGTGGCGCCCTCAACCACCGCTCGTGGATTGCTCACGCACAGCCGCTCGGCCGTCTCCTCGCCGGCTCGCTTCGCCACATACTCATAGGCATACTTCATGTGTGGCGGACGCCACACCGGCCCGTGCGCATCGGTAGCCAGAAAGTGAATCCAGTTGCGCTCCAGCAGATCGTTGGCAAACGCCTCTTCCGCCTTGCCGAAGCGCCCATACAGCGATCCTGCCGTCACCTGGAGCAGGCAACCCGCCCGCATCCACTCGCTCACCAGCTCCGGCTGCCGCAGTACGGCCGGATAGCGCTCCGGATGCGTCACGATCAGTTTGTAGCCCGCCGACTGCAGCCTGAAAAGGGCCTCCGACATCACCGGAGGAATCACCATCATGGGGAATTCGATCAGCAGATATCCCTTCCCTCCGACCGAGTAGCGCAGCGGATGCGCAACTGCATCCATGATGTTGTCCGCCATCAGGTGGAAGTCGCATCCCAGGCTCAACTCCACCACACCCTGCAGCTTTTCCTTGAGCTCGGCAAACCGCTCCTCGATCACCGCAGCCCGGTAGGGATACTCATCGCTGGCGTGCGGCGTGCAAACAATGTGCGTGATGCCGTCGCGCGCCGCCTCGTGCGCCATCTCCAGCGAAGTCTTCAGATCGGGCGATCCGTCGTCAACTCCGTAAATCAGATGTTCATGAATATCGATCATTACCCTACGTCTCTATCCATCGGCCCCACGCAGAACGATCTTCATCGCGCCGCCATCGCTTCCATCATCGACGCGAAAATTCTCCATCCGTCCGCCGACCCCAGCAGCGCCTCGCTCGAGCGGTCCGGATGCGGCATCATGCCCAGCACATTTCTTTTTTCGTTCAAGATCCCGGCAATATTGCTCAGCGAACCGTTGGGATTCGCTTCCCGTGTAATCTCGCCCGCGGGCGTCGCGTACCGGAAGGCGATGCGATCTTCGGCCTCCAGCCTCTTCAGCTCATCGGGCTCGCAGAAGTAATTCCCTTCCATGTGCCCGATGGGAATCTTGAGCACTTCGCCCTTCTTCAGTTGATTGGTGAAGGGACTGTCAGCCGTCTCCACGCGCAGGTGCACCTGCTTGCAGATGTATTTGAGGCCGGCGTTGCGCATCAACGCACCCGGCAGCAATCCCGCTTCGGTTAAAATCTGGAATCCATTGCAGATGCCCAGCACCAGCCCGCCGCCGGCCGCAAAACGCTTCACCGCCTGCATCACCGGCGAAAAGCGCGCAATCGCGCCCGTGCGCAGGTAGTCGCCGTAGGCAAACCCGCCCGGAACCAGCACCGCGTCCACGCCTTGCAACTCCTCGCTGTCATGCCAGAGGAAGGTGACCGGCTGATGCGCGACCTCGGCAATCACGTTGTAGGTGTCGTGATCGCAGTTCGAGCCAGGAAAAACCAGCACCCCGAATTTCATGCTCTCAGAGTATCAGCCTCGCCAAACCGGGAACGGGCGCCGGCAAGACGCGTGCGGCCGGTGGAAAGTGCTGCAGCCAAATAACTTATTTAGAATCAGCGCAAATGTTCGTTTTAGGGGTGCGCCGGACCGGCTAAATGTTCGCTCAGGAGGTTGCACTTGCCCCGCAAAGGTTCGCTTGGGAGGGTGCGATTCTTCGAGACAAATACCGAGAATAGTTGCGAACAATTCGCAGTTAGAACCGAGAAAGGTTGCGAATAAGAGCAAGTGGCACCAAAGAATTTCCCAAAAGGACGTCTAAACGGGGCTTAGCGGTCCCAAATGCGCACTTTTGCTCCAATTTGCGCATGTTATCGCAGGTCTTTGGTGTCTGTGGGGTGGGCGGAGGTCAGGGGTCAGAAAGACAGGGACCGACGGAACGAGGGAACAGGGGTCAGGGAGTAGGAGTCAGTTTCCGACTCGAAGCGTGGAGTTGTGGTGTCCCAGGCTTCAGAAGCGAGACCCAGGAGCACCATCCATCGTGATGGGTTTGCATCCCGCGGGATGTGGACCTGTTCCCCGGTCCCCAAGTGCGAGGGACCGGGGGCACCCTCAACGTGGTTGGAAATCGTCACCAGGATCGTGGCCACCCGCCCGACTTCCAAGGAACAAACTCTGTTCCTTCGCATCCTGTCTGGCAAGGGCGGCCGGTTGCACGCTTCCCGGGACGAATCCCTTCATTGAGCTGTTAAGGATATGTTTTCCCTAGAGATTCGGCGCATTTGGGCGCGATGTCGTCGAATCAGCGGATAGCGTGCGTAGCGGCTGCCGAGTTGCCTGCGTCTCAGGCAAATCTGAGATGAGCGGCTGCAACGTCGGAGCGAGGTCTTTGAGGATCTGAACAGCCAGAGCGCTGGTGAATTTGTACGACGATGCGTTCTGGCCAGGTACGAATGCCATCACGGTTCCGAAGAGGCGATCCCCGATGATAAAAACAAACGCTGCCGTACGATTCACCGGACGGTCAGACACCATGTCATTGCCCGTCGCAAACACTTTGAACCGGTTGTCGCCGGTACCTGTTTTTCCGGCGACCGGAATGGTTGAGCCATTGGGCAGGACGAACGCTCCAAAAACGCGCCGTCCGGTTCCGTTTTGGACGACTCCGAGCATCGCGTCGTAGACCAAACCCGCGATGGCCGGAGAAAGCAGGGACTCACCAGCACCGGGATGGAACGCGAGGGAGGTCTCCATGGGTGTGCTGCGGGCGAAGGTGAGTTGACGGACAGTTTCGACGGGATAACGAGTGCCCCCATTGGCAATGATTCCGGCCAATTCCGCCAAAGCTCTGGGAGTATCGCCGGAGACTCCGATGGAGGTGGCATAGGAGGGTACAAGCGAATCGAAAGGATAACCAAGACGCTTCCAGGCTTTCCAGATCTCGTGAAACGCATCCTCCTCAAGCACGATGCCGATGCGCAGATCCTGAGCGTGGCGCTCCTTGGCGCGGAACAACCACCGATATGTCTCTTGCCTTTGCGGCCCGCTATGGGCGATTGCCTCGGAGAGGCTCGCTTGAGGATGCTGTTCCAAGTAGCCGATCAGCCACAATTCCAGGGGATGAATGCCCGCCAGATAACCGCAGTCGGAGAGGTTGAACTTGCCGGGAGCATAGTCTGCATTCAGCTTCTCCAGCTTGCGGCCATTCAGCAGCGCCGATGGCACATGGAGGCTCATGAAGTCGGAGAAGGCCGCGAAATCCGCATGCGGCCGAGCCGACCGGAAGATCACCGCGACGCGCACCGGAGTGGGCCTGATGCTTTTGATCAGGGTGTCCAGAGCTTGATCCCCATCGAGGCCGCGATACTTTTCGTAGAAGCGGCGCAAGAAACACAGAGCCCTCTTCATCGGCGAAGCGCTTCAGGTAACGTTGGCGCGCCGGATCATTCGGGATCGGTGAGCACGGATGGCGACGCCCGGGCACGCGCCACTTGTAGTAGCTCTCGATGTCGCGCATCAGGCGGATGAAGACCAGATTTACGGACTGCTCGAAACCCTCGCGCACGGTCATCACGCGATAGTCTTCACTGCGCTCGAAATTCGCGAAGACGTGACGGCCCCCGGCGGTAAAGAACGACCTCGCCCGGGTTGCTCAGAGTATTGGCGGTCCAGCGCCGCGCTGAGCATCGGCCTGCAAACTGCGATCCTGAGCCGTCAATAGATACTGGACCGCCCACTGCGTCAGATGGTCGTCGGGCGGAACCTTCATCGCTGCCAACTGGGCAGTCGTCAAGCCGCTCAACTGACGGTGGAGTTCCTCGAACAATTTGAAGATAGTTGATCAGTGTGCGCAGCTTGGCAGTCGATCCCAACTGCAGCCGGGTTCCATCCACAATACTCAGCGGTTGGTTGAGATTGTCAGTCTGCGCGCGCAGCAGATTGACACCGTTGCCGCGCTCGATACAGCGTAAAGCTATAGATGACATGGCTGGGATCGCCGACTGAGAGCAACTGGTCTGCCGTCGAGTCCGGCGGTGCGGGCGTTTTGCGGATTCGCGACCTGTTCGAAAAAGCGCGTAACCGATTGCTGAACCGTCTGATCGATCGTGGTTTGCACACCGAGATCGAGACGATCCAACTGATAATTGCTCTGAAGTCCCAATAATTTCAGCAGTCCTGCGCGTATGGCGTCTGTGGCCTTGTTCGCCACAAAATCGTCCGCTGGCGCAACAGGCCGTTTCGGCTTCAACGGAATCGCGCTCGCAAAGCGGCGTCACGAAGGTTGGCTGGAGATCACCCCCCCCTCGCACAATGCGCGCAGATAGCGATCGGTCTCCGAAGCAAGTGCGGCCGGGTCCCGAGCCAGATAGGTTGAGGGCTCCCGCAACGCGAGGAAAAGCGAGAGAACCTGGCGATAGGCGCGAGCCCGCTCGGCCATTGCCGCGGTTTCAACTCGTCCTCGGGCGGACCTCAAGGAGCCGATTGACTTCGTCGAAATCCGCTCCATACCAGACGGCAAGGCCGTCGCCCAGACCGGTTACCTCGCCGTGGCCCGGAGTGGCTGAAAGCGGAATCGAATTGATGTAATCGCGGATGATACGCTCGCTGGGCGTCGAGAGTTCCGGGGACCGTCCTGATAGCTGCGCAGCGTGGCCGAAGCGATCTGGCGAAGTTTCTCGGCTGGCGAGTGCGTTCTTCCCTCCGGGGAGTGGCGAAGTTTTTCGAGCTGCGTGGCCAGCGTGCTCCCGCCGATCACGGAATGGTCACGGATCCACTTTGTGCAGGCCGAAATCGAGCGCCGCGTGAGCCAGACGTCCCCACTCAATCGCAGGATTGCGATCCGGCTCGCTCTCGTCGAGCAAGTGCCGGTTCTCGATGAAAAGCAGCGTGCTGAACCACCAGGGGCGGGATCGAAGCAAAATCCGCATAGGTTCGCTGGGGATCCGAAACGAATAGAGGCTCTCGCTGCGATCATCAACGATATCGAGTCCTGCCTGATTCTTCTCGTGATAGATCGGATAAACGCCCAGACGCGCCAGGCGGAGCGACGCTGTCGGAATCGCGGGCCTGTTCCTCGATGCCGTAACCTTCGCTGTCGCAGGCGTGCCAAAAACGCAGGCAGCATCGAGTAGCCGCGCTGCAGGTCATAAGGCCCGCAGCCGGATATCGAATGCTGCCGCTTGGTCCAGGCGCCAGTTTGTAACTCACCTTGGAGGCTTCCGCCGCGAAGAATCGAGACTCGATCCAGGAGAACCGCATCTCCGTCGCAACCAGCAGGACGATACTCAGACAGGAGAACGCCAACGCGCCCTTCCGGAGCCAGCGGGAAGATTCGATGACGGGAGCCTCCGCTCTTTGCGCCAGGAGAGCGAAAGTCTGCGACAACCAGTGAGTTGCAGGGGACGATCCCATAGTGCCCCCACTCGAAACGGCCCTACCGTGACCTTAGATGCGCCGCAGTTGTATCTCGTTGCATCCGTATGATGAACCTTATGCACCCGGCGAGGCCTGAGTGCGGGACAGCGGGGTCGTGGAGCGAAGCTCAACTTTATCAAGCAGTTCTCCGCGTCCTTCGCCGAGGGCGCTCTGGGCCTTTTCCGGCAGGTCGAAGCACTCGGAACTGCGGCGATGATCGCCATGGTTACTTGCGAGGCGGGCTGCACGCTGACGCGGCAGCGGCAGTCTTTCGTCCATGAAAAGCGAACGACTGCCGAGGTGTGATGTCTAGTCACTACTGTCCGGTTAACTCACGCGTTTGGTTTTGCAAGCTGCTGATGTGCGCGCAGTTGCAGGCATTTTAGAGTGGTGTCGATTTGAAATTGCCGCGATGCTGATTCCAGAGATTTGCTCTGGAGGCAGCCATGAACGCTGGCAAGCTGCTGTTTTCGCAGTTGATGGACTTCGTGCCCTGGACGTCGTTGGCACGCAGTGTGGCCCGGTACGGCGGCGATCGCCGCGTCCGTGTGTTGACTTGCACCGAGCAGTATCGCGCCATGGCGTTTGCGCAACTGACCTATCGCGAGAGCCTGCGCGACATCGAAGCCTGCCTCAACGCGCAACCCAACAAGCTTTATGCCATGGGCTTTCGCGCACCGCTGCGCCGCTCCACGCTGGCCGACGCCAACCGGATCCGCGACTGGCGCATCTACGCCGATCTGGCGCAACGGCTGATGGCGCAGGCGCGCAGGCTCTATGCCAGCCAAAGCCTCGGCATCGATCTCGACGCTGCCGCCTACGCGCTGGACTCGACCACCATCGACCTGTGCCTGAGCCTGTTTCCCTGGGCGCATTTCCGTTCCACCAAGTCGGCCATCAAGGTGCACACACTGCTCGATCTGCGCGGCTCCATCCCCGCGTTCATCCGCGTCACCAGCGGCGATCGACACGACGTCAACATGCTCGATGAGATCCTGATCGAGCCCGGAGCCTATTACGTAATGGACCGCGGCTATATGGATTTCTTTCGCCTCCATCGCATCCACCTTGGCGGAGCGTTCTTCGTCACCCGCGCCCGCAGCGATCAGCGCCTGCGCCGCGTCTATTCCCGTCCCACCGACAAGCCCAGCGGCATCATGGTCGATCAACTCGTCAGCTTGGAGGTGTTGCGAACCCATCGCGATTATCCTTCCCTCCTGCGCCGCATCCGCTTCCGCGATCCGGAAACCGGCCAGCGACTGGTCTTCCTTACCAATCAGTTCACCTTGCCTGCCCAGACCATCTGTGCCCTCTACAAAAGCCGTTGGCGGGTCGAGTTGTTTTTCAAATGGATCAAGCAGCACTTGCGCATCAAGGCTTTCTATGGCACCACCGAAAACGCGGTCAAGACGCAAATTTGCATCGCCGTCTCGGTCTACCTGCTGGTTGCCATCATCAAGAAACGCCTCCAACTGCCCGGCTCCCTCTACACTCTTCTCCAGGTGCTCTCGGTCACCTTGTTTGAGAAAATGCCCATTTCACAGGCCCTTCAGCAAGCCGATAACACATTCGCAACCATCCCCGATCCCAACCAACTGACCCTATTCGACTTTTAACCGGACAGTAGTGATGTCTAGTGGGATATTGCAGGAGAATCCGCGCAATCCGTAGAGTGACCGCGAGACCCACGAAATGGTATCGAGAAACGCCCTTGTCGCCGCGAAAGACTCCCAGTTGTCGCAAAATCCCCATCCCACACTCCCAGCGCATCAATTCCGCCGGCGTCTGGCTGAACTCTGTTCCCTCTTCCCTGTTCCCTACTGCCTATTCCCTATTCCCTAGTCCCTGATTTCCGTTCCCTGTTTTGCAGATCATTACGCCCTCTTGGCGCACAATCATTCCATAAGCGTTCATCCAGGCACCGTCACGGCGGAGGAGATCGGCCGCGGGCGCGTTTCCAGGCTGGTTCTTGATAGCCAATGCACCGCAGAAATCGCCGGAACTGCCGAAAAACATTTGGCAGGCAGGTGGCCCCGGTCTGGGGAGGAATACTACCCTGTTGAGGGTGCCCCCGGTCCCTCGCCTTTGGGGACCGGGGAGGAAGAACAGGACTGCCAGTATCTCATCCAATCGGGCAGTTGCCAGCCTCTTTCGTGCGCTGTCCACTCGGATTCGATCTCTACAGTTCCGCGCGTGCCTGTCTGGTAATGGCGAAAGCTCGACCACTTCCACTGCTCCGGCTTCTCGACCAATCCTCGCTTGACCGGGTTGCGGTGCATGTAGCGCAACTTTTCCACGAACTTTGCGTGGGCAGAGACGTTGAAATCGTAATAATGCGCCTGCCAGAACGGCCTTTCACGGCTCCGCACCGATACAGAGAGCTTGAGAGCCCGAATCGCCTTGGACAAGAGCGCGCGCCTGGGCTCGTTGACCAGCAGATGCACGTGCTCCGGCATGACGACGTAGCCGGCGACGACAAAGAGATACCGGCGGCGGACGCGCTCCAGAGCATCTTCAAAAAGCTCCATGGCCGAGGCCGCCGACAGGTAAGCCCCCCGCCGGTAACAGCTGAAGGTGAGGAAGTGGAACTCCCCGGTTTGCTGATAACGGATGCGAGCGCTCTTCATGCACTGTGAGAATACGCCAACCGCTCCCATCCCCGGTCCCCAAGTGCGAGGGACCGGGGGCACCCGCAACGTGGTTTGGAATAGTCACCGGGACCGGGGGCACCCGCCAGGGCGAAAGCGGCTATCAACACTGTCGCGGCCTCCTGCACGGCCACTGCACCGGAAGCGTGCGGGGTGTTTGTCAAGTAGTAATTTCCGCATAGGTGGTGAGTTTGACCGAAACCCGGCGGCCTAATGCTTTCAGAACTCGATTCTAGCCTGAAAGGCAATCATGCGTGGGGAACTGTCGCCTCCCAGGCCGACGCCTAAGAGGCCGGTCGGGGGCGAGATGGTGCCTTCCAGGGTTCCGAATTTGGGGGGAATGTATGTACCGGGGACACCGGCTTGCACATTGTTGGGCAATACGAAGTTTGGATGGTTGAAGGCATTGAACATCTGCACGTCGAAGCGCATTGATATCTGTTCCCAGATGGGAACCCGGCGCGAAAGGTAGATGTCGGAGTCAGTGAAGTGCGGGCCGCGCACGGTATTGCGGCCGGAGTTGCCAAACTGGCATTGGGCGGGCGTGTCGGGGGCACCGGAGGGGACGCCAGTGCAGTCGCCAGTAGTGGGATCGACAACAGAGACGAAGGCGTTGGGATTGAGCCATTGCCGCGTTCCTGCAACGGTAACGCCGGAGACAGGGGTTTTTTGATAGAGCGGCTGCCCGGCAACGCGGCGGGCATACTGCGGGCCGTTGGACTGAAAGACGCCGTTGCCGTTGGCCGTGTAAGGCTGGCTGAGGACGGAGAATGGGAGGCCGGAGTGCAGGAAGGCCGTCTCAGAAAATGACCAGTTACGGAAAAGAGCGCGCAAAAGAAGATGTTTAGACATAAACGGAATCTGGTAGATGCCGTAGGCGGAGAGGTTGTGGCGCACATCGTAGTCGCAGTTGCTGTATTGGCTTTTTAGCTCGCCGGGCAGCGGGGTGAGAATGCCCTGCGTAGAAAAGGGGAGCAGGCCGCCGTTGGAGACTTCGTCGAGGCAATGACTCAGCGTGTAGTTTGCGTTGAGGGTTAGGGAGTGGAGCTGTTCGGAGAGGCTGGCCTGGAGGCCGGAGTAGTTGCTGCTGGCGTCGGTGCGGAATTCGTTAACGCTGCCGAATCGCTGGTCGAGGGGCTGCGCATAGGGGTAAGGAGCGAAACAGCCGGGGCAGACGGTCTGATAGCCGTTCAGGCCGACTTGAAACGGCTCGTGCAGGCCGCGCGTGCCGATGTAGCCAATGCGAACGGCGCCGTGCGCACTCAGCTTCTGCTCGATGCCGAGGTTGTACTGGTAGTAATACGGCGTTTTGAGCGTGCCTGTGGGGAAAGTATTGAGACTGACGGCGAGAGAACAAGTGTGTCCGCCGGGAGCGAGACTAGCGCAAGGCGCCCCACCGGTGCTGAAGAGAGATTGGAACTGGCGGTTAGCAGCGGAGGCTGCGTCGGCTGCGCTGTTGGCGACGACGCCGTTGGGGGCGCTGGGCGCGATGGCAATGCCGCCCACCTGGCCGCCGATGCCGCCGACGAAGGTGGCCGCGTAGGGAGCGTTGGTGGCGGCGAGATCGGCGATCTGGGTGGGAATGATGTCGTTGAAGACGCCGAAGCCAACGTGGATCACAGTGCCGCGGGTAACTTGATAGGCCAGGGAGACGCGGGGCTGCCAGACCAGAACGGGTGTGGAGGGAAAGAGGCTGCGCACGCCGGTTTGTATGACTTTGTTGAGCGGCTGCGGCTGGTTTACGGAGTGCGAGAAATCGAGAAACGAGCCGGCAGGGCGCGCGAAGAGATGTTGCTGGTTTACGGGATCGGTGTTCCAGGTCGCTCTTACGCCGACGATGAAGGTGGCTTTGGGCGTTGGCTTGTATGTATCCATCGCGTAGAGGTCGAGATTGCCCACGGCGACTCGCTCTTTGAACGAGACGGGGAAGGTCTGGCTCTCTGTGTAGGCCGCGCCGTAGGTGAACTCGGCCAGATCGTTATAAATGGCAGCGGGCACGCTGCCTTCGCCCAGATCGTAGTCGCTGACGTCAACGCGGCGCGTGTTGATGCCGAAGCGGTACTCCTGCTTGCCGCGAGTCCAGTCGAGGTTGTCGTTCACCTGCCATTGCGTGACGTTGCGGCCCTGGGGATAGATGTTGTTGTTGCCGCCGATGGTGGTAAAGGGCGCGTTGTTGCTACCTGCCGCGAGGACGATGGGAAAAGTCTGCTGGACCTGGGCGAAGTTGTTGGGCTCGAAGATGCTGCCGTACCAGCTTGCGCCGGGATTGAACTGGTTGACGAGATTAGGCCGGAAGATGTGGGTGTAGCCGACGACCAGCGTGCGCTGGGGCTGCGGCGAATAGGCGTTGAAGATTGGATTGATGGGATCAGTGTATGCGGCCTGCAGGCCGGTGTCCTGCTGGAAGCGGTACCAGACGGTGTTGGCGGCGTTGATGGTCTGATCGATTTTGAACACCTCCAGGTTTTCGTGGTCGCCATTCTGAAGGGACTCCTGACGCTGATTGGCGCAGCCGAAGCCGTTGAAAAGGTTGCCGCTGCTCTGACTGCCCTGGATCACCGCGCCGGTGGCATCGAGGGGGCAGGAGCTGACTTGGACGGCGGTTCCCGCTGTGTTGCCATAGAGGCCAAACATCGACTTGTAGAAGGGCGCCTCGGCGGGCTCGGCAGGAAGCATGGTTCCCGTGATGGGATCTGTTCCTCCTGCGAGGAGTTGGCTGAGCACGTACTGCTGGTAGGCGGGCGATGGCACGACGACCTGAGTCACAACGATGGGAAGCGCGATGCGGACGCCCTCATAGGCTGTAAAGAAGAAGAGCTTATCCTTTCCAATGGGTCCGCCCACGCTGAAGCCGAAGTGGTTCACATTGGAGCGCGGCTTGGGAGTGATGTTGCCCGGTGTGTCGTTGGCGTGGAGGAAGTAGTCTTCGGCGCTGAAGAGCGATCCGTCCCACAGCTCGTAGGCGTCGCCGTGAAGTTTGTTGGTTCCGGATTTGGTGAAGTAGTTCACCTGCGAGGCGCCATAACGCCCCTGATCGACAGAATATGAGTTCGTGTTCACCGTCGCCTGATCGACCGCGTCGAGGCCGATCACGAGATTGGTTGAGAGCCCGATGTTCAGCCCAAGCCACGGATCGTTGGAGTCGTATCCGTCAAGGATGTAGCCGTTCGAGGTCGCCGGCAGGCCGTTGAACTCTACGTTGCCGTAGCCGCCCGGAGCCTTGGAGTCGTTGGAGGAGCCGGCGGTGTTCATCAGCGCGCCGGGAGCAAACTGGGCGATGAAGGTGAGGTCCGAGCCGGCGTTGGGCAAATTGGAGATGGTTCTTGATTCGATTGTGGTGGTGGTGTTGGGATTTTCGAGGGTGAGCAGCGTCTGCTGGGCCGTGACTTCGACCGTCTGCGAAGCGGAAGATACGGCGAGATTGAAGTTCAGTGCGACGGTGCGGCTGACTTCGACGGTAACGGGCTGCGAAACCTGTTCCGCAAATCCTGGGGCGCGCACGGAAACGGTGTAGGTGCCGGGATTGACCTGCGAGAAGAGAAAACGGCCATCCTGGTTGGTCTGCACGGTGCGGACGGCCTTGGTGTCGACTTCAGTGGCAGTGATGGCGGCACCGGACAGTGCGGCGCCGGATGCGTCTAGCACCGTGCCGGAGATGGCGCTCGAGGTGCCGCTTTGCGCGGGTGATTCGATGCAAGTAACGATGGTGAACAATAGAAAACTTAGGAAAATATGGCGCTCGGCTTTTCTTGACTTCATGAGGGGCCTCCGGGCTATATAATCACAGTTAGATTAATACAGTTAACTATGATTAACAATGAAAATAAGGAAAAAATGGGGCGCTCTGCTTTTCTTAATCTCATGGGGACCTCCGGGCTATCTATCAGAGTTGGATTTCTGCTTTGCTGCTTGACTGCGCATGGAAAGGAGGCGGCAATAACCCGAAATAACCATTGAGTGCGTTCTATGGGTGGCAACAAAGATCAGTCCTGGAAAACGCCCTTGTCGCCGCGAAAGACTCCCAGTTGTTGCAAAATCCCCATCCCACACTCCCACCGCACCAGTTCCGCAGGCGTCCTGCCGACCCCTGTTCCCTGTTCCCTACTGCCTATTCCCTATTCCCAGTCCCTGATTTCCGTTCGCTGTTTTGCAAATCATTACGCCCTCTTGGCGCACAATCATTCCATAAGCGTTCATCCAGGCCACTGCCTCGGCGGTGTACTCTGGACTCAACTGAAAATCCAAAACATTAGCCCGGAAAGATGCCCGCTACAAACGTAAAACTCCTCATCGACGATGGCTCCCTGCGGCGAATCCATCTGCGTATCTTTCTCTGCTGCCTGGTGTCGCTCACCTTCGAGGGCTACGACCTGGTGGTCTACGGCGCCACCCTGCCGCTGCTGATGCGCGAATGGCACATGTCTCCGGCCTATGCCGGCTTCATCGCCAGTTCCGGCTTCGCGTCGGCGATCGTGGGCGCCATCGCGGGCGGATCCATGGGCGACATGTGGGGCCGTAAGCGGACCCTCGTCACCTCGGTCGTCATCTATTCCCTGGGTTCTTTCGCGTGCGCGCTGGCGCAGGCGCCGCTGTGGTTTGCCTGCTTCCGTGTGGTGGCCGGCATAGGAATGGGCATGACCCTGCAAAACGCGGTGGGCCTGGTCAGTGAGTATTTCCCCGCCAAATTCCGGCAGACTGCCGTGGCCGGCGTCACTACGGGAATGCAACTGGGCGGCATCCTCTCGGCGCTCGTGGCCATCGCGCTGGTGGAGCGCTATGGCTGGACGGCGGCCTACTACTTCGGCTCGCTGCCCATCCTGCTGGTTCCGGTTCTCATCGTCTACCTGCCCGAGGCGCCGTGGATGCTGGTTCTGAAGCACCGGTGGAGCAAGCTGCGGCCGGTGCTCGCCCAGCTGCGGCCCGACGCGCGGCCGCAGTTAACAGCAGCCTCCGATGCGGAGTTCGTTTACCCCAAGTCCCAGGAGAAGCCGACGCTGGCCGAGGTGTTTGCCGAGGGAAGGGCTCTGAGTACGGTCCTCTTCTGGACCGTTTACTTCATGAATATCCTTGCCATCTACGGCACCAACACATGGATTCCCAAGCTGATGATGAACGCCGGCCACAGCATTCAGGACAGCCTGACGATCTATCTTGCCCTGTTTGTGGGCGCGCTCGTGGCCAGTCCGGTTCTCGGCCATCTGGCCGACCGCCTGGGCTCAAAGAAGATTTGTATTTTCTCCTATCTCGGCGGATTCGCTTTTATCCTGCTTCTCTCGGCGCCCATGAATCTGCCCCTGAGCCTGCTTACCGTGGCCATGGTCGGCATTTGCACACAGGGCGCGCAGAACGTGACGCACGCCTACGTTGCGCAGTACTTTCCCCCGGCGGTCAAATCGACCATGATGGGCTGGGGGCTCTCGGTGGGCCGCTTTGGCGGCCTGGTCGGCACCCTCGCCGGAGGCATTCTGCTCAACTTCCACGCCACGCAGTTCGTCAGCTACCTGGCCTTCGCCGTGCCCTGTCTCCTATCGCTCCTGGCCATCACGTTAGTCCAGGACCGCTTCGCCTTCAGCGCGCGTTGAAGCCAGGCTGCGGCCGGCGCTTGAAGGGCACGGGCTTCAGCCCGTACATCGCCCCCGGCGGGTTTCCTGCGCACACACGCCCGCGCCTCTCCCTCTCACCCAAGAGTGAGCGCCGCTTTTGAATTTTCCTGGAGAAATCAAGCGGGGGAAGCTTGACCTGGCGCCGGCCCGGTGAACCTCTGCCTTACTTCCATTCCCACATCTTTGATACGGTCCCGCCCTTGGGATCCACTTCGTATTCGAAGGCCCCGCAGGCGTTGTTCAGGCGCGCCAGCTTCTTCGAGGTGGTCCTGAAGAACAGCATGCCCCTGTAGCTCACTGAGCCGGCGGGACCGAGATGGCCCAGCCCCGTTCCCGTCCAGGTCACGGCTTCGCCTTCCGCGGTCATGATCATTCCCTGGCCATTGCCAAAGAGGGAGCCATCCCCACGCACGACCGAGGTATAGGTGCCCGTGCCGACCGTGGCAACTCCGAACAGTTCGCCGCTGTCTTCAAACGTCACTTCCGCCGTGGGGGGATCAACGGAAAGCAGGCGCCTGCCCACTCTCCTGCCCGTCACTTCACCGATTTTGTCTCCTAACATCGTTGGACCTCGCTTTTCGCCGGGGTTGAAAGTTGCAGTACCCCAGGTGCGCGATTCTAAACCGCCAGCCATACCTTCGGCGAAACAATATGTGGAGAATTCCGGCCTGGCAAAATCCCTGAAAACCTGCACTGACTCTGGAGCTGCCCAGGGCGCTCGTTGAGCTTGAGGCTTCAATCCTTCGCTCAACAAATCCATTTGAGAATTTGAGGAGATCGCGATGGCCGGGCGTCCCCATGTCTCGCTCTTGAGAGGAAATGAGCAGCAGTCCGGAGTACACTAGGCCGTATGAAGCGATTACCGGCCTCTACGGCAAGAGACCAGCGCCAAAGCAGGAACGATAAGCCATGAACTGCTGGTATTGCGGTAAGGACCATTTCAGATGTTCGCACTTCCAGCCCAAAGACATCCTTTGGCTTCTTGTCTTTCGCTATCCAGTGCGCTGCTCTTTTTGCCATAAGCGCGTATACATAACCATCTTCAGGGCGCAGGCGATAAGACGCGCCCAACTGGAGCGCCACAGGAAAAGAGAACGGGAAAAAGACGAGGCAGTTCGCTGATAACGATGTCTTGCAAAGCATGGGCGAAACAATCTATGAGGAATTCTGGCCTGGCAAATTCGGTTCCGTCAGGCTAACTCCGCTAGCTCCGCTAATTCGCTCACTTGCCGGCTCGCTGACTCGCTGACATGCTCCCTCACTGCCCATCCGGCGATGAGGAGGCTGGGCGCGGCGGCGGATGCGGCGCTGCCCAGCGCGCCGAGAGTGGTGTGAAGCACTTGCTGGCCGGGCTGGGCGGCGCGGGAGACGAGAGCGCAGGGAAGTTCCGGCGGCAGGCCCTCGGCCAGCCATTCGGCTGCGAGCAGGGTGAGGTCGCGGCCGGGCATGTAGACGACGCGGGTTGCGGCTTGGAGCGCCGGCAGCGCCGCGCGGTTGTGCGAGCCGGCGTGATGGCCGGTGGAAAAGACGACGTGCGAGGCCCAGTCGCGATCGGTAAGCGAGCGGCCGATGGTCGCGGCCGCGGCAAAGGCGGCAGAGACGCCGGGAACGATCTCATACGGCACGCTGGCTTCAGAAAGAGCGGCCATCTCCTCGGCTGCGCGGCCAAAGAGCAACGGATCGCCGCTCTTGAGCCGGACGACGTTGCGCCCTGCACGCGCGTGGCCGATCATGAGCGCGTTGATTTCTTCCTGCGTGATGGTCTTTACGCCGCAGCGCTTGCCCACGTTGACAACCATTGCATGGAGCGGAGCCAAGTTGAGGATTGCCGAGGGAACGAGATCGTCGTGCAGAATCACATCGGCGCTTTCGATCAATCGTAGCGCCTTGACGGTGAGCAGCTCGGGATCGCCGGGACCCGCGCCGACGAGATAAACGCTGCCAGCAACCGCACGCGCTGCTTCCCTTCCCGTTCGCGCCAGTTGTTTTGTCGCGCACAAGGCCGAGTCGCAGATTTGGCGTTGCGCCAACTCGTGAAGCAGCAGACGGCGTTCTTCTCCGCGCTCGCGCGTCGCGAGCACTTCGCGGCGCAGCTCGCCCAGTTGCGCAAGCCAAAGGCCTAAATCATCGGGCAGTTGCTCGTCGATCTCGCGCCGCAGCCGCTGCGCCAGGGCAGGGCTTTCGCCGGCGGTTGAGATGGCGATCTGCAAGTCTCCTCTGCTCACCACCGAGCCGAAGAAGAAGTCGCAGTTGGGAATATCGTCGACGCTATTCGACGGAATGCCGCGCGCGACTGCGCCACGATGGACTTCGGCGTTGACGCAAGGCGAATTCGTCGCGGCAATCACGATGAAGTTGCCATCGAGATCCGCCGGCTCAAACTCCCGCTGAACCCATTCGAGCTTGCCTTCGGCGGCCAGTTTCTTAATTTCAGCCCGCGCCTCGGGCGCAACTACGCGCAGCTTGAGGCCGGTTTTGAGAAGCGAGGCGATCTTGTCGAGCGCGACCGTTCCCGCGCCCACCAGCAGGCACTGGCGGCCGTCGAGTTTGAGGAAGATCGGCAGCAGACTCATTTCAGATACTCGCTCCCATGTTCTAGCTCGTGGCCGGTAGCTACCAGCTCTCGGTTTTCGGTTTTCGGTTCTCTGTTCCCTGCTTTTCTCACTCTGCGACGGCGTGCGGCACGCGGCCTGTTGGCAGGTCGCGCTCCACCGGCTCAAGAACCTCGCCGGCAAGCTGCGCACGCAGTTCGTCATTGGTGTGGCGCGCGAACCAGGAGCGAAGATTCTCTTCCGGTTCGCGGCCCGCCAGGTAGCCACGCAGCAGGCGTTCAATTGCCTCAGGTATGAGCGGCGCAGGGCAACGGTAGCCTACCGGCCGCGCCACGCCCGCATTCTGGCCCACCGCTCCGCCGAGGCAGAAGTAGAAGGCGTCGGTGAGCTGGCCCTCATACTTGATCTTCTTGCCTTCGAGACCGATGTCGGCGATCCAGTGCTGGCCGCAGCCGTTGGGGCAGCCGGTGACGTGCAGCTTGAGCTGCTGATCGAACTGCGGCAGCCGCTCTTCGAGCTCGTCGACGAGCCAGCGCGTGAAGCCCTTGGTCTCAGTGATCGCCAGCTTGCAGAACTCGGTGCCGGTGCAGGCAATGGCTCCGCGCCAGAACGGCGAGCCGTCGACGTGGAGGCCGATCTGGCCGAGTTCGCGCGCCAGTTCGCCGGTCTTGCCGTACGGCACGTTGACGATGACGAGATTTTGCGAGACAGTAGCGCGCAGCGAACCGCTGCCGAAGCGCTCGGCCAGCTCCGCAACGGCCTCCAGTTGCTCGCCGGTCATGCGGCCGCGCAAAACGGAAGCGCCCACATACGCCAATCCCGGCTCGCGCTGCGGGTGGATGCCGGCATGGTCACGGAGGATGTCGTCGGGCACCTGCTCCGGCACGCCGGGGTCGAGCTTGAAGCCGAGCCGCGCATGCAGCTCATCGAGAAAGCGCTCCGCCGTCCAGCCTTCGCGCATGAAGAGGTACTTGAGCCGCGCGCGATCGCGGCTCTCGCGCAGGCCCTGCTGATCGCGGAAGATCTCCGTGACGCCACGAACGGCGCGGACCGCCTGATCGGGACGGATGAAGGCGTCAAGCCGGACCGCGAGATGCGGCTCGTTGGAGAGGCCGCCGCCGACACGCAGCGAGTAGCCGACTTCGCCATTGCGTACGGCCGCCGTGAGCGCAATGTCGTTGATCTCGGGATAGGTGCACCACGAGGGGCAGCCGGTGGCGGAGATTTTGAACTTGCGCGGCAGGTTGTAGAAGTCGGGGTTCGCCGTAAGCTCGTGCGCGATCCCGAGCGCAATGGGCGAGGCATCGATCAGCTCGTCGGCGGCGACGCCTGCCAGCGGGCAGCCGGTCACGTTGCGCACCACGTCGCCGCAGGCGCCCTTGGGCGAGAGTCCGATGGCAGCGAGCGCGTCCACCACTTCGGGCAGCGACTCGATGGAGAGCCAGTGGAGCTGAATGTTCTGGCGGACGGTGATGTCGGCGAGGTTGCGGGCGTATTTGCGCGTGAGGCCGCCGATCAAGCGAAGCTGGCTGGCTGAAACGATGCCATTGGGGATGCCGATGCGCATCATGAACCAATCGGTCGCCAGGCCTTCGCCGCCTTTGCCGCCGGTTGCGCCTACGCCGTCGCCCTGCGTATAGATGCCCCACCATTTGAAGTAAAAAGAGGCCCACTCGGGCACGACGCTGGAGCGGCCTTCGCGGGCGAATGCGCGCACTTCGTCAAAGACGGCCCACGGGTTCTTTTCGCGCTTCAGGCGCTCGGCGCGCTGGGCTTTGGTTTCTTTTTGTGGAATCTCGCTCATTGCTTTCCTTTATTGACCGAGGTTGAAAACCGGTGATGGTCGGGATTGAAGATTGACCGCAAAAATGGAAAGCCCGCGACAGTTAAACTGTGTCGCGGGCATTTGGGGAGGCCGTGGATTTCTAGCGAAAGTTCAGACCCATATCACCTGTGCGCGCGAGGTATCGAACGGCAGCGACAACAGGTCTTAAAGTCCATGCTCAGAATAATAGACTAAAACGGTCCAGAATGCAAGCGGCGGCAAAAAAGAGCGGGTCAATTTGAGAGAATGCACCCCTCAGGGGCCAGACACTCCCGGGAATTACCTCGGAAGGCGTATGTTCTTACGCCGGTTTTTCTACCGGAGCTGGGGCCTTTTGGCGCGCGAGCGCTGGCCGCGTGGCTGCCCACCAGGTAAGCGCGATACCCGCCAGAACGGCGCCGGCGCTGGCCAGTTGCGCATTCGATAAACCCCAAAGAACTCTGGGGTTGCGGCGAATGAACTCAACCAGAAAGCGAGCTATGCCGGTCAGTATCAAATACTGCCCCAAGATCGCGCCTGTGGCATGCGGCTTGCCGAGCCGCCACCACAGCCACCAGCCGATCAGCAGCCCTGCGCCCAGCTCATAGAGCGGCGTGGGATAGACGGGAACGAAGACTGGCTCAAGCCCATGTGGAAATGCCATTCCCCAAGGGCGAAAGGTGAAGCCGAGAAGATGGACCGGCTGAATTTGGATGCCGTAGCAGCCGTCGCCCGAGAGAAAGCACCCGATGCGCCCGATACCGTAGGCGATGGCCGCCGCCGGAGCGGCCAAATCCAGCGTCCGAAGCGCGCCGATCTTTGCCCGTATCCCTTGCCAAACCAGCGCCGAGATGCCAAAGACGAGCCCGCCATACCATGCAAACCCCGCCGAATCCCACAAAACGCGCCAGCCGATCAACTGGAATTCGTCCGGTGAGTCCAGAACATGCCAAAGCTTGGCGCCCACGATGCCTGCCACCACGGCAATCGCCACAATCCCGCTCGCATCCGCAGTGATGCGCGCCCGCTTAAACCCGCGGTCCACCACAATCGCGCCCGCCACGGCGGCCAGAAAAAGCATCAGCCCGAAGGTGGGCAATTGGAAGGATCCAATGTGAAACAGATAGGGAAGCATCTCTCTTCAAGTATAGACGCGTGCCCGTCACAAGCGCTCTGCGGCCCGAAGGAGACTGGACAAATGCATCGGTCGCTGGAAACGGTGCGGAAGAGTCCGCAGCAAAGGGTCTCTGTGCCGGGGTTCTCTACGCCGGCTTCTCGACCGGCGCCGATGCTTTTTCCGGACTGAGCGCGGGCCGCGTGGCTGCCCACCAGATGAGCGCAACGCCCGCCACAACGGCCCCGGCGCTGGACAGTTGCTCATTCGATAAGCCCCAAAGAACCTTGGGGTTACGGCGAATAAATTCAACCAAAAAGCGAACTGTTCCGGCGAGGGCCAGGTACTGACCCATGATCGCGCCTGTGGCGTGCGGTTTGCCGAGGCGCCACCATAGCCACGCAGCCGATCACGAGGCCTGCGGCCAGCTCATAGAGCGGCGTGGGGTAAACCGGAACAAAAACCGGCTCGATCCCGTGCGGGAAGCCATCCCCCACGGCCGGAAGGTAAATCCAAGGATATGGACCGGCTTGATCGCAATGCCATAGCAACCGTCGCCGGAAAGAAAACACCCGATGCGCCCCAAGCCCTGGCCGATCGCGGCGGCGGGAACAGCCAAATCCAGCGTGCGCAGACCCCCGATTTTCGCCCGCCAGCCTTGCAGCACCAGCGCCAAGATGCCGAAGACCAATGCGCCAAACCACGAAAATCCGGCGCTCTCAAACAAAGCACTCCAGCCCATGGCCCGGAAGTCCACCGGCGAGTCGAAGACGAGGTACCAGATCTTGGAGCCCGCCACGCCTGCCACCGCGGCAACCGCCACCATCTCCACCGCGTCCGCCGTCAGGTGCGCCCGCTTGAACGCCCGGTCGACCACAAACATGGCGGTCATGATGGCTACCCAAAGCATCAGCCCGTAAGTGGGCAGGGTAAACGACCCAATGTGGAGAAAGGGATGCATCGCTCTTCAAGTATAGACGCGCGATCATTTGAAACCGCTGCCCTGTTCCTCCAATCCGCGATTCCGTCCGCGATTTACACAGGCGACAAAAAAATCAATTTCGCGCGATACTGTGTGCATGGCAACCATGACCTATCAAGGCCTCGATGTCCTCTATTCCCGCCAACAGATCGCCGAACGCGTCGCCGAGATGGGTGCGCAGATCACGCGTGACCTGAACGGAGAAAAGCTGGTCATGGTGGGCGTGCTCAAGGGCGCGGCATTCTTTCTGGTCGACCTTTCGCGCGCCATCCAGGTCGACGCCACCTTCGACTTTGTGGCTACGTCCAGCTACGGCAATGGCCAGCGCTCCTCAGGCGCGGTCAAGCTCATCAAGGACCTCGATCAGCCCATTGAGGGCAAGAACGTGCTCATCGTCGAAGACATTCTCGACACCGGCCTCACCCTCGCCTACCTGCGCAAGCTTTTCCTGCAGCAGCATCCCAAGACCCTGCGCATCGCCACGCTGCTCGACAAGCCCTCGCGCCGCATCGAAAAGATCGATGCCGACTACGTAGGCTTCTCCATTCCCAACCTTTTTGTCATCGGCTACGGCATGGATTATGGCGAGCGCTACCGCAACCTGCCTGACATCTGCATCATGGCGTCCAGCCATCCTGAATAGAGCATTCATTTTCCGCGCCGCCGACCATATCTTGTCATCGAACAGCGCGATTCTGCATCTATTCATTTGGCTCCACGTTCGGTGACGCCGTATACTCATCTCCCGGAGGCACCAAAGGAGCTGCTGTGGACGAGCCGCCTCGTAGAGCGGGAGCCGCAGCATGCAAGGAGCATGCCCCATGGCAGCAACTCTTCCCGTCCCGGATTCTGACCTGGAATTTGATAACGGGACCTTCGATTCGGCCGCTTTTACCGCCCAAACCCTCGCCACCTGGCGATCTTTGGCCGCCGTCATCGACCACACCCTGATCTAACCCCGACGCCACGCGCCGGCAGGTGGAAAGCCTCTGCGAAGAGGCCGTGCGCTACCGATTTGCCTGCGCCATGATCAACCCCGTATGGGCGTCCGCTGCGGTCAGTGAGCTTGCCGGCACCGGCATTCCTGTCGGGGTACCCATCGGCTTTCCGCTCGGCGCGTCGCTGGTTTCTACGCTGCGTCAGGAAGCTGCCGCACTTGTCCGCCTGGGCGCACGCGAACTCGATATGGTCCTGCCGATCGGCCAGCTCAAGAGCGGCAACTACCAGGCCGTTCACCACACCATCCACGCCGTTGCGAACGTGGCCCATCATGATGGCGCCCTGCTCAAGGTGATTCTGGAAACCTGTTTATTGACCGTGGAGGAAAAGCTGCGCGCCTCCGAGATCGCCATCCAGGCCGGCGCCGACTTCATTAAAACCTCCACCGGCTTCTCGACCGGTGGCGCGACCCCCGCCGATGTAGCTCTTTTGCGCGGCGTGGCCGGCGCTCGCTGCGGAATCAAGGCCTCCGGCGGCATCTGCACTCTCGCAGCCGTGCGCACGCTGCTCGAAGCCGGCGCCAACCGCATCGGCTCATCGGCTTCGGTGGCGATTGTGCGCGAATTGGGAGCGGAGTGAGAAACAGTGGTCAGTGATCAGTTGTCAGTGGTCAGTTTTTGGATCCCAGGTTCGCGGCGTGCCACGAGGAAAATATAAGCGCGCAAGAACCAGTTTGAGGATCCGAGAACCGCACGCCGACCCGCATGTTTCCGGCCAGAGGGTCCTGGATCACCTGCTTTTGACACCGATCACTGACCACCGATCACTGAACCCTGCCTTCTGCGTTATCATTCCCTTCGACCCCCTATGGCCGACACTCCGCCATCCCCGCCCGCAGGGCACGAATTCGAGGGCGATTACAGCCCCTCTGTTTCCGCGCCTCTCGATCCCGTGAACGCGCCCATTGAGCCGGCCGACGTCGCCTACCTGATGCGCCTCACCGACGCGCTGAACACCACCCTCGATCTGCAAACCCTGCTCAACCGCACTGCGGAACTGGTTCGCGCCGTCATTCCTTACCGCATCTTCGCCATCTTCCTTCTCAACGACCGCGCCCACGAACTGCGCATGAGATTCCAGATCGGCCATACGCCGGAGGCAGAGCGCATGCGCTTTCCCGTTGGCCAGGGCGTCGTGGGCCAGGTAGCGCTTACCCGGCAGCCGATTCTCCTGAACGATGTTTCCACTGCTGACTATTACGTTGCCGCGAACCCTGCGGTGCGCTCCGAGCTGGCTATACCCCTCATCGCCAAAAACCGGCTCATCGGCGTGATGGATATTGAAAGCGAGCAGCCGGATTTCTTCCGTTCCGAGCACCTTCAGGTGCTCACCATGACCGCCTCGCGAATCGCCCAGTCTATTGTGAACGCGCGTCTGTACGCCCGCGTCTCCCGCCAGGCGCAGACGCTTGCAGTGCTCAACGAGATCGCAGTCGAGCTGGCCTCGATCCTCGATCTCAATCCCCTGCTGGAACGCGTCGGCCAACTTCTGCGCCGCCTCATCGACTACCAGATGTTCTCCATCTTGCTGCTCGACGAGAAAGGCGAGACGCTCATCACGCGCTACGCCTGGCGCTTCGGTTACGCGCACGCCCCCATGCGCCGTATTCCCACGAGCAGCGGCC
The DNA here is from genome assembly GCA_963799445.1 of uncultured Acidobacteriaceae bacterium. Taxonomy (GTDB): domain Bacteria; phylum Acidobacteriota; class Terriglobia; order Terriglobales; family Acidobacteriaceae; genus Telmatobacter. The sequence continues at coordinate 26,866 of CAWCXX010000032.1, forward strand.
TGGTGGGCGCGGCGGTGCGCGAGTGGCGCCCCATCAATGTTCCCGATGTCCGCCAGGATCAGCGCTACATTCCCATGAACCCCGAGACGCGCTCGGAGTTGATCGTGCCGCTCTTTTACAAAGGCCGCGTCATTGGCGTGCTCGACCTGGAACACATACGGCCCAACTTCTTCAATGAAGAGCACGAGCGCATGTTGACCACCTTGGGCGCACAGATCGCCATCGCCATTGAGAATGCGCGCCTTTACCAGGCCGTGCGCCGCCAGGAGGCGCAGCTCGAAAAAGACATTGCCATGGCCCGCGAGGTGCAGCTACGCCTGCTGCCGCCCGAGGCGCCATCGCATCCTCATGCCGAGTTGGCGGTTCGCTTTCTACCTGCGCGCTCGATCGGCGGCGATCTCTATGATTTTCTTGATTACGGCCCGAACCGCACCGCCATTGTTCTCGGCGATGTGAGCGGCAAAGCTGCGCCCGCCGCTCTTTTCGCCGCCCTGGTGAGCGGCATCATGCGCGCCGCGGCTCACCAGGCGCAGCCGGAACCCGCGCAAATGCTGGCCGGGCTCAATGACGCTCTGCAGGAGCGCAAGCTTGAGTCGCAGTACGTCACCATGCTCTTCGCCCTCTGGAACGACGAGAACCAGACGCTCCAGGTGGCGAACTCCGGCGCCGTCCAGCCCGTCTTTTGCCGCGCCGGCGAATCGCTCCCTGTCCGCGCCGAAGGCTTCCCGCTGGGTATGTTTCCCAACGTCACATACGAGGAGCTGAGCGTGGCCACGCAGCCCGGCGACGCCATCGTCTTCGTGTCGGATGGGATTTTGGACGCGGAAAACGGGAAGGAAGAGATGTACGGCCAGGAGCGTCTCGCCGGGCTGCTCTGCTCCAGCCGCGATCTCTCCGCTGCGGAGATCGCCGAAGCCATTCTCGCCGATGTTGCCCGCTTCCAGGGCAGCAAAGAGCGCTTTGACGACGAAACCATCATCGTGCTGCGCGTGCGGTAGAGCACGGGATTCAGCTCATGCCGCCCATCAGCGCCGCAATCGTCCGCATGGGCAGTACCAGCCGCATCGACTCAGGCAGTGGGATGAAGCCGTGCGCGCGGTAGAATCGAGCAGCTTTTTCGTCAATCGCATCCACGACCACCATGGAAGAACCGACGACGGCGGCGTTCTCATATGCCTTGCGCAGCGCCAACCCCAGAAGGATGGCGCCGAAACCCCGGCCTTGCAGTTCCCTGCCGACGGCCAGGCGGCCCAGCAGCGTTGCGCTCACTAACGGGTAGCGGGGCAAGTGCTTTCTCGCCTCATCGGGAATCGTTCCCGGCGACAGGCCGTAGGCGCACAGCGTGAAGTACCCGGCAATCCGGCGAGGAGATTCTTCAGGAACCAGCACAAAGACCGCGTTGGCCTTGCGTCGCATGTCCTGCGATGCCTGGGTCTGCAGGTACTTGTTCAGGCTCTCGACCCCGCAGTGAAACCCTGGGCGGTCGTGGTCCTTCCCGAGCGGCTCAAGCCGGTAATGGACGTCCTCGGCGAGCGGCATCAGCGGACGGCGCGCTCAGCCGCCTCAAACGCCCGCCGCAGCCTTGCATTCGGCGCAGGAGCATGAATCAGCGCGTCGAAAAAGACTTTGCGGTCCTGCTCGGAAAGCAAGAGGCTCTCGTGCCGACTGATGGCCAGCCGCGTTGCCTCAACCAAGGCGGAAAGACAAAAGTCCGTCAGGCTCCGCCGCTCCAACCGGGCGGCGTGCTCCACCAGCTTTTTGGTCTCCGCATCCACGCGAAACCCGAGGCGTGCACCGCGCGCGCGGCGTTCCTCTGTCTTCGATAGAGCCGATGCCTGAGGCATGACAGTTTCTCCAGCGCAGAGGCGCTCGTATCATTGTACGTCCAATGGTATAACAAGGCAAACAAGGCCGCGGCAGAAACTCGGCGTCCGGTCCGCAGTGCGCCGTTTTGCAGCCGGGGCGGGCGCCGCGAAATAATGCGCTGAGACTTCAAGAAAGCCAATAACATGATCGCCAGGACCATCATCGAACCGTTCCGGATCAAGACTGTTGAGCCGATTCGCTGGACCACGCGGGCGCAACGCGAGGAACTTCTTAAGGCCGCGCACTACAATCTCTTCCTGCTGCCCGCCGATGACGTTCTCATCGACCTGCTAACCGATTCGGGCACCGGCGCCATGTCGACCCACCAGTGGGCGGCCATCATGGAAGGCGATGAAAGCTACGCCGGCAGCCGCAGCTTCGATCGCTTCCGCAGCTCAGTACAGGATATTTTTGGCTACAAACACGTGATTCCCACGCACCAGGGTCGTGCCGCCGAGCGCATCCTGTTCGGCGTGACGTGCAAGAAGGGCGACATCGTTCCCAACAACACGCACTTCGACACCACCCGCGCCAACGTGGAGTTCACCGGCGCGGAGGCCGTGGATCTGCTCATCGCGGAGGGCCGCCAGCCGGCCCTGCAGCATCCGTTCAAAGGCAACATGGACGTGGCCGCGCTGGAAGCTCTCATCGCGCGCGTGGGCCGCGAGCGCATTCCGCTGGTGATGCTCACCGTGACCAACAACTCCGGCGGCGGGCAGCCGGTATCGATGGAAAATGCGCGCCAGGTGAGCGCGGTTTGCAAGCGCCACGGCATTCCGCTCTACTTCGACGCCTGCCGCTTCGCCGAGAACGCATGGTTCATCAAGCTGCGCGAGCCGGGATACGAGTCCAAAACCCCGAAAGAAATTGCGCAGGAGATGTTCCGCCTGGGCGACGGTTGCACGATGAGCGCCAAGAAGGACGGCATGGCCAACATCGGCGGCTTTCTGTGCACCAACGACGATCTGCTGGCGCAGCAGGAGAAGGACCTGTTGATTCTGACCGAAGGCTACCCAACATACGGCGGGCTGGCGGGGCGCGATCTGGAGGCCATCGCCGTGGGCATTGCAGGAGGCGCTGGAAGAAGATTACCTGCGCTACCGCATCGCCTCGACCGCGTACCTCGGCAATCACATTGCTGCGGCGGGCGTGCCCATCGTGCAGCCGCCGGGCGGCCACGCTATTTATCTCGACGCGCGCGCGTTTTTGCCGCACATTCCCACGGCGCAATTCCCCGGCGTGGCGCTGGCCTGCGAGCTTTATCTCGAAGGCGGCGTGCGTTCCGTCGAGATCGGCACGCTGATGTTTGCCGCCGCGGCGCAGATGGATCTTGTGCGCCTCGCCATTCCGCGCCGCGTCTACACGCAGAGCCACATCGACTATCTGGTTGAAGTGATTCTCGAGGTGTGGAAGAACCGCGAGAAGATTCGCGGCATGCGCCTGACCTATGAAGCGCCGTTTCTGCGCCACTTCACCGCGCATCTGGAGCCGGTGTAGAAGGCCGTCGCGCTCCGATAAGCGTGCCGGCGTGTTCAGCCCACGGCGGCTGGTTCGATAGACTCGAAATCAATTGCATATTTGTCCGGAGCCGTCTTGACCATCGCTGCCCAGGAACGCCTGATTCGCCCCGCGCGCAACATCAGCGGCAGCCTGCGCCTGCCCGGCGACAAGTCCATCAGCCATCGCTACGCCATGCTGGCCGGTTTTGCCGAGGGCGTTTCGCGCTTTACGAATTTCTCCACCGGCGCCGATTGCGCGTCAACGCTGGCCTGCATGGAGGCGCTGGGCGCGAAGGTGAACCGAAGCGGCGCGGAGGCGGTGGAGATCACGGGCGTGGGCGGGCGCGTGACACCCCCGGCGCAAGCGCTGGATTGCGGCAACTCCGGCTCGACGATGCGCATGATCAGCGGCCTGCTGGCGCCGCAGGAGGGACGCTTTACGCTGGTCGGCGACGAGTCGCTTTCGCGGCGGCCGATGGAGCGCATTCGCAAGCCGCTCGAAGCCATGGGCGCGCGGCTGACGCTGACCGAAGGCCACGCGCCGCTGACGATCGAGGGCGGCCCGCTGCAGGCCATCGACTACACCACGCCGGTTCCGAGCGCGCAGGTGAAGAGCTGCGTGCTGCTGGCGGGATTGCAAACGGCGGGAACGACGACGGTGCGGGAGGCTGTGCGCACGCGCGACCACAGCGAACTGGCGTTGCGCGCCTTCGGCGCCACGGTGACGCGGACGCTGGACTCGGTTTCGATCGCCGGGCCGCAGGCGCTGCATGCCATCGATGCCGGCTGTTCCCGGCGATCTTTCTTCGGCGGCATTTTTCCTCTGCGCGGCGGCGCTGTTTCCCGGCTCCAATCTGGTGTTGGATGCGGTGGGACTGAATCCCACGCGGGCCACGCTGCTGGACGTGCTGACCGCGCTGGGCGCGCACATCGCGGTTCTGAATCTCGAGGAGAAGCACGCGGAGCTGGTGGGCACGGTGCAGATTTCGGCGCCTGCCGGAGGGACTTGGATCGGCGGAGGTGAGCGGCGCGCTGGCGGCGCAACTGATCGACGAGCTGCCGGTGCTGGCGGCCATCGCGCCTTACACGCAGCGGCGGCATTCGCATCCGCGGACGCGCGCGAGCTGCGCGTGAAGGAGTCCGACCGCATTGCGCTGGTGGCGAAGAACCTGCGCGCGATGGGCGCCGAGGTCGAGGAGTTCGAGGACGGGCTGGACGTGCCCGGCGGCCAGACGCTGCACGGCGCAACGATCGACTCGGGCGGCGATCACCGCATCGCCATGGCCTTCAGCGTGGCGGCGCTCAGGGCCGAGGGCGAGACGCTGATTCAGGGCGCGGAATCGGCGGCGATCAGCTTTCCGGAGTTCTTCGATTTGCTGGATCGCGTGGCGGAGCGGTAAGCGCGCCAGCGGACTTCACTCAAAATGAAGAAGCGAGGCAGGCCCGCTGCATGAGCGGGCCATCTTTATTTGACGCGTGTGGCGCGGCGCTACTGGGCCGGCGGAGGCGCGGGCTGCTCCTGAGTGGCCGGCGGAGTCATGGTGGGCTCGTTGCCGGGCTTGGCCGGTTCCACGCCGGGGACCACGGGCGCGGTCGTCACGGTCCCCGACGCCGCTTCGGGCAGATTGATGCCGTAATGCTGCAAGGTCGAAGCCAGAGTCTGGTAGAGGCCGGCGCGGTCTTTGGCGTAGGCGGCGTGAGCGGCGATCAGGTTGTCTTCAGCCGTGGCCAGGTTGCGCTCCTGCTGCAACACGTTGGCGGTGGTGGAGGCGCCCAGGTGCAGCTTGGTCCTTTCGGCGTCAAGGCTCTGCTGGTTGTAGTCGCGCGCCGCGAGGGCCGCCTGCACCTGGGCACGGTCGTTGCTGAGCGCAAACATCGCGTTCACCACCTGCATGCGGATTTGCGTATGCAGTTGCTCCAGCCGCAGCTCCGCCTGCCGGTACTCCATCAGCGAGCGCTCCTGCACCGACTGCGCATAGCGGTTGCGGATGGGGATGGTGAGATTGAATCCCACGCCCTTGTCGGGCGCGGAACTGTTGAAGAGGTTTTGCACCACCGAGCCATAACCGATTGTCGGGAACAGTCCCGGGAGGATAGACGCTTCGCAGGCGGTGCTCGACCCGCTCCACTGTGCACACGCAGGTGCTGCTCGGCGCGGTGCAGATGCCAAAAAAGTTGACTGCGTTGCTCTGCGCGCCGCCCAGCGCGCTGGAACCGTAGAATCCGTAGGCGTCGAGCGTCGGCAGCAGCGCATTGCGCGCGCCCTTCAGCGTGATCTCGTCGTTGCGCAGCGTGAGAACCGCCTGTTCCAGCTCCGGCCGCCGCTGAAAGGCCTCCTGCACCAGCGCTTCCACGGGCTGGCTTTCCTCGGGAATCGCCTCCAGGCTCACGCGGTCGGTGGGAATGACCGGAGCCGCGGAAAGCGTGGCGTCGTTGAGGTTGCGGGCGATGGCCTGCTTGATGATCTGCTGCTGATAGTTGAGGGCGCTCTGCGAGCTGATGAGGGCCTGCTGGTCGGCTGCCACGCTGGATTCGGCATTCACCACATCCAGCGGAGCCATGGTGCCGATCTCCAATTGCTTCTTGTTGTCGGCCAGCAATTGTTGGCTCTGCTCCAGCGCGCGCTCCTTGGCCTGCACATCCTCATAGGCCTGCACCAGTCCCCAGTAAATGCTCTCCACCTGATTGACGGTGTAGAGAATCTGCTGGCGGAACGAGGAGTCGGTGATGCGGCGGTCGTTGAGCGCCTGGTAGATGAAGCGCTTGTTCATCCAGATGCCCGCGCCCTGCAGCAGGTGCTGCGTGACCGTGGCTTTGAAGATGGAGTTCAGATAGGGGCTGTAATCGGTGAACGGATTATCGGTCGTGACCCTCGAGTTCTGAAACGAGACGGCAAGGTTCGCGCCGGTAACAATGCCCTGGTTGAAGGTGAAGTTGTATTGGTCGGTATTCGTCGTCAGCGTACTCATGCCGCCGGAAAAAAGTGCGTTCGACTGCGGGGTGGTGGCGCGCTCCAGTTGGATGGTTCCCGTGACGGATGGATCGAAGGCCTCCGGAGCGGGGCCGGCGCCGGCCGTGGTCAGCGTAAGGCCGGAAACGCCGGAACCCGCGCCGCCTGAGCCAACCGTCGTGCCGCCCGGCCCGCCGCCTGTGGACAACGTCGAAGTCGACCCGCCCAGCGTGCCCGTCACCAGTCCCGAAGGCGCGCCCAGCGGCGCCTGTCCGGTTTTGGTGCGCAGAATATCGGTGTCCGCAATGTCCAGGTCGTAGCGGGCGATGGCGATGTCGTAGTTGTTTTCAATCGCCAGTGCAATCGCGTCGGAGAGGCTCAGGTAGATCTTGCCGTCCTTCACGAGGTCGGCGAGCCGCACGGAGTTCGTAAAGCTTGCCTTGCCAATCGTCGTAGGCCGGTAGATGTTGATCGGATTGCCCAGCCAGCCGGCGAAGGGCTTGGAATAATCGCGGCTCGAAGTGCGCAGAGGATAGGGCTGCGTGGGCACCGGCGTAGGCGCCACGGGCAGCTCGGAGGCCGCCTTATCCGGCCCTTTGGAGCCGGCGCCGGCCTGCTGCGCGATAGCCGGGCGGCATCCCCGCCGTCAACGTCAACAGGACGGCCGCAATGGCGCGCAAACGTCCGCCCGCGTGTGCCCGCGCTTTCCCGTTCTGATTCGTCGCTTCGCGTTCTTCGCGTGCTTTTGCCCGCCCCCGATCGCACATACCAGACCTGTAAGAATGCATGTTTCCTCTCCAGAAATCCTACGGCACACGGAACGATACGCCTCAAGACGGGCAGGAATCCGCCCCGGATGCAGTTTTCGGGCTTCTCAACGATTATCGCTGCTACGCCCGCCTGTAAGGCTCACCTTTGATAACGAAATCGGTACCCAACTCGTTCCCCGTGCCCTGGTAATCCGCGCACAGGACGGCTTCTGCCAAATCTGAACTCTCCCCCGGGACCGATCAACAGACCTGTGTGTGCGGTTCGAGCCAAGATTTAACTAACTGGTTAGTAAAATACTTCAGATGCCTCATTGCCAGCAACCCCTCAACCTGAGGAGTTCGGTTTCGCGGGGGGAACCATTGGGGAAGTGCCCTCCGCGCTCTGTCTTTAGCCCTGTCAAGTACCCTGTTCTATAGCGACTCCCGTGACTGAATCCGCTCAACCCGGCTCGCAGCTCCAGACCTGGAAGTTGACTCTGGCCTATGACGGCACCGATTTTCAGGGCTGGCAGGTGCAGCCCGGTTTGCCGACCATCCAGGGAGAGTTGCAGGCGGCGCTGGGGCGCATCACGGGCGAAACGCCGTTGCCCCAGGGCTCAGGCCGCACCGATGCAGGGGTTCACGCATTGGCCCAGGTGGCAAGCTTCGCCTTGCGCGCTCCCATTCCGCCGGAAAACCTGCATCGCGCGCTCAACCGGACTCTTCCCCCGTCGATACGCATCTCCGAAGCGAGAACGGTACGAAGCACCTTTCATGCGCGGCATTCGGCAATTGCCAAGACCTACGAGTACCGGATCTTCCGTGCGGCCATCTGCCCGCCCTTTCTGGCGCGCTTACGTTTACGCCTGCCCCTGGGCGCTCGATCTGGACAAGCTCCAGGCTTGCGCCCGGCTCTTCGAAGGGGAATACGATTTCCAGAGCTTTGCCGCAAGCGATCCCGATCTGTCCCATCGCGAGCTTGTTTCCCAGCAAGAGCTCGTCTCAGAGCCGCAGTCGTCAAAATCGCCCTACGCACCGGAGAGCACTTCGCTCAAGCAGCACGGACCAGGGCATAGTCATATCCATCCGCAAGGCTTTGTAAAAGGGCATGGCTTCAGCCATGCCGTAGCAGCGCCGCAAAATGAAATGGGGCTTCAGCCCCTGCCCCCAACTGTCCGCACCATCTACTCTTCAAGCTGGGAACTCCGTCCCGAGTGCGCCGACCAGCTCCTTGTGTATCGCGTCCGCGGCAACGGCTTTTTGCATCACATGGTGCGCAACCTGGCAGGAACGATGATCGATGTGGGCCGCGGACAACTAACACTCGAAGAGATTCCCGGCATTCTCGCGGCACGCTCGCGGTCCGCGGCAGGACCCACGGCGCCGGCGCGGGGTTTGTTTCTGCATTCGGTGGAGTACGACGACCGGGATTTGCTCTTTGCACCCGAATCCGGTTGTGCACCTTCGCACATCTAGTTCTCTGACCGCGTAAAGAGGTACTTTAGGTTCGTGCTATCCCAGGTCTCAAAATCGAGACCTGGGGCACCCCAGGACGGTGCAAAATCAAGTTGCCAAAGAGCTAGAGGCTGTTATTCACTTTCGCGCGGCCGTGGGAAAGGTAATAACAGCCTCTAGAATTGCCGGGGTGGGTCCCGGGCATCCATCTTCTGCGGGACCGAGCGGCCCCGGAGCCGCGCCACAAACAGGCGAGGAGGAACTATGGCGGTGCAGGAATCCGGAGTGGGCGGAGCGATTCCTGCCAGCGGCGCCATCGACCCAACCGGGCCGCAGACTCTGCCAGCTGGGCGCGCCCGCGGAGTCGTGCGTAAGGTGCAGATCTGGGTCTTGCCCTTTCTGCTCCTCTTGTACGTCGTTTCCGTCCTCGACCGCGTGAACATCGGGTTTGCCGCTCTCACAATGAACAGGGATCTGGCCATAGGCAGCGAGCAGTTCGGGCTTCTTTCGGGCATTTTCTTTATTGGATACCTGCTCTTCGGAGTGCCAAGCAACATCATTCTGCACAAGCTGGGAGCCCGGCAGTGGGTGAGCGTCATCCTCATCACCTGGGGAATCGTTGCGACGTGCACGGGGCTGGCGCACTCCGCAGAGCAACTCTATGTTTTGCGTTTCCTGCTGGGAATCACCGAGGCGGGACTGTTTCCCGGCATGATCCTGTATCTGAGCTACTGGTTTCCCCGCCGGCAACGGGCGCAGGCGGTGGCGCTGTTCATGGCCGCGGTGCCGCTGGCTTCGGTGCTGGGCGCGCCGGTTTCGGGACTGATCCTGGATCACGTGCGTTGGTTGGGGATCGGTGGCTGGCGCTGGCTGCTGATCCTGGAAGGCTTCCCTCCCGTCGTGCTGGGTGGATTGACTCTGATTGCCCTTCCCAACCGGCCGGAAAATGCCTGGTTCCTCAACGCGGAAGAGAAGCAATGGCTCGCTTCAGAGCTTGCCCGCGAGGATCAGGCCACGCTGGCCGAGACAGGCCCTGTCTCGGCGCTGGGCGCGCTCTGGAGCGGTAGAGTGTGGTACCTGTGCGCGATCTACTTCACCATGATGATCGGGCTGAACACCATGAACTTCTGGCTGCCCCTGGTGGTCAGGAATCTCTCTTCGTCGTATACGAATACGGCAGTAGGCGGCCTGGTGATGATTCCGCATGCGTGCGGCCTCGTCGCCATGATTCTCATCTCCCGCCATTCGGACCGCGTGCAGGAGCGAAGGTATCACGCGGCCATTCCCGCCTTGATCGGTGGCGCGGCGCTGCTGTTCATTGCGAAGACCGCCAACCCAGCAGCAGCCATTGCCCTTCTCTCGCTCATGGGGATCGGGATTGAAGGCTTCTTTGGGCCCTTCTGGTCGCTCCCCGGCGAATACCTGACCGGCATCGGCGCTGCGTCCGGCATCGCGTTGATCAACTCGGTCGGCAATCTCGGCGGCTTTGCCGGTCCCTATCTGCTCGGTGTGGTGGCCAGGCAGAGCGGAAGCGCTCAGTCCGGATTTGTCTTTGTCGGCGTTGCCATGCTCGCGGGCGGCCTGCTGTTGCTGGGCCTGATGAGAGTGCGCGGTAACGATGCGGCCGGGAGATCCGGGAGTCTCCCGAAGCGCAAAGTCACAGCAGAAGGCTCACCGGATCGACCTTCAGCAAATTGACGGCCACCATGCCGCAGTGCACCGCCTCGGCGATGCATCCGTCCTAAAGAGCTTACAAGCTTTGCCCGGCTCGTACGTTTCGAGACCCTGATTCTCCCGCAAGAGCGGATTACGGCAAAACCAGAGATGCCGTAACCCGAAGCCGCTGCACTTAAGTCGCCGCGATCCCAAGGAGCGGCGACCTTCAAGAAAAGCTGAATAGGGCACACCTTCTCTGGTTTTGCCGTAGCCCTGCTACTCTGAATCCATCGCTATGCCGGTTTTCTCCCCAACCTCGGCATTCGCCCGCGTGACTGCATTGGCCGCGCAGACGCCGGTTCACGCCGCCTTTGCCTGGCTGCATGCGAATCCCAGGACCATCATGGACTGGCAGATGGAACTGGTGGCGATTCCCGCACCGCCCTATGGCGAGCAGGCGCGGGCAGAGTGGCTGGCGGCGCGCTTCGCCGAGGCAGGGTTGAGCGATGTGCACACCGACGCTGCCGGCAACGTGCTGGGGATCCTGTGCGCTCGGAAGTTGCCGCCTGAGAGTACGGGGCCACTGGTGTTGCTCTCGGCGCATCTCGATACCGTGTTTCCCGCCGGCACGGCGCTTCATCCAGTGCTTGAGGGCGAGCGATTGCAAGCTCCCGGCGCCTGCGACAACGGGGCCGGCGTGGCGGGAATGCTGGCTGTCATCCATTCGCTACTTCATGCCGGAGTGGAACTGCCCGCGCCGCTCGCCGTGTTGGGAAATGTGGGCGAAGAAGGCGAGGGCGACCTGCGCGGCGTGCGTCACTTCTACGAGCACAGCGCGCTGGCCGGGCGCGTTGCCGCTCACATCGTCCTGGATGGGGCGGGCACGGACGCAGCCGTTACACAAGCCCTGGGCAGCTGGCGCTACGGGGTCACTGTTACCGGACCTGGAGGGCACAGCTTCACCGACGCGGGCACGCCCAATCCCATTGCGGCGCTCGCCTCGGCGCTGGCCCGGCTGGCGGAAACGACTCTGCCTGAGAAACCCCGCACCACGTTGAACCTGGGCACCATTCGCGGCGGCATCAGCGTGAATTCGATTCCTGAAAGCGCGCAGGCGACGGTCGATTTCCGGTCGACGGACCGGGAGCAGCTGGCGCGCCTCGAAGCGGAACTGCGAGAGCGCCGTTGCGGATGCCGTGGCGAGATGCAACGCAAAAGCCAAGGTTGCCGGCGCGGCCTCACGCGGGGCGCTTTCGTTCACCATTTCCAGGATCGGCGACCGCCCCGCCGCGAACCTGGCCGAAGACTCCCCGCTACTGGCCGCTTTACGCGCGGTAGACCGGCATCTTGGCCTGCGCACCGACCTTCGCCTGGGCTCGACTGACGCCAACATCCCGCTTTCGCTCGGCGTACCGGCTTTGGCGATGGGCGCTGGCGGGGAGGGCGGCGCCGCGCACACGCTTCATGAGTGGTACTCGCCCAAGGATCGCGAGCTTGGGCTCAAGCGGGTTCTGCTGCTGACGCTGGCCATGCTGGAATGGGCGGCTGAGCAGTAGCGATTTGTGCTGCCACCGCGCAACAATGTGCGGCTTTTTGGCTCAATACCGCGTCTAACTTGTGAAGATGCGGCTTCGGAGTCACCGTAGCCGGCATGCCCCCGACGGGCGCCAGGCAATCCGAGCTGCCTTGCAAATGGCTATACTAAGAGGAGATGGCGCTATCAACAGACCGGTCATCGTGCCGGGCGCCTCACGAGGTCATTGAACTCTATGAAATCGTTTTTTGAACGGCTTCGCTCGCGCCGTCTCGCGTCGACATTCGTACTGCTGGCCATGCTTTCAGCCGCAATTGTGGCCGGATCGTTTGCCGCCCACGGGGTGCGCGGGCAGGAGAAGCAGACCAACAGCACAGACGCCACTCCCCTCAAGGTCGTGAACTCGACGATTCCACCGAATGAGTTTGTGAAGATCGCCAAGCAGGTGGGACCGGCGGTGGTGAACATCAATACCGAGACTCTGCCCAAGCAGTCGGAGAACAAGGGGCACCGCAATTTCCATTTCCGTACGCAGCCCAACCAGCAGAATCCGGGCGATAACGATGATCAGAACAACGATCAGCAGGGACAGGACAACTTCCAGGACTTTTTCAACCGCTTCTTCGGCGGCCAGGTTCCCTGGAGGGCCCGATGAGGGTGAGAACGGCGAGGTGCAGGAGTCATTGGGCTCGGGCTTCATTGTCGATCCCAAAGGTTACATCATCACCAACGATCACGTGATCGACAAGGCCGACAAGATTTACGTCAAGCTCTCGACCGATCCCGACACGCAGGATCTGGGCCGTCCGGCGCGCGTGATCGGCGTGGACAAGGCCACCGACCTGGCGGTGATCAAGATCGATACCAGCACGCCGCTGCCGACCGTGAAGATGGGCAACTCCGACACGACGCAGGTGGGCGACTGGGTTGAGGCCATCGGCAGCCCGTTTGCGCTGGCGCAGACCGTTACCGCCGGCATCGTCTCCGCCAAGAACCGGACCATCGACCAGGGCGCGCCGGGGCAGTTCCAGCACTTCATCCAAACGGACGCGGCCATCAATCCCGGCAACTCCGGCGGGCCGCTGCTGAACATGAACGGCGAGGTCATCGGCGTGAACACGGCCATCTACACGCAGTCGGCCGGCTACCAGGGGATCGGCTTCGCCATGCCGTCGAACACCGTGGTCGCGGTTTACAACGACCTGATCAGCCCCAGCCACAAGGTAACGCGAGGCTCCATCGGCATCCAGTTCCGCGAGGGGCTGTCGAGCGCGGTCAATCGCGTGTACGGATTCAAGAACGGCGTACTGGTGCAGCAGGTGCAGCCCGGCGGGCCGGCGGATAAGGCAGGCCTGAAGGCAGAAGACATTATCACCACGATCGACGGGCGCGCCATCAAGGACGGCGACGACCTGGTGAACGAAATCGCCAGCCGCAAGCCGGGATCGACCATCCGGCTGGGCTATATACGCGACGGCAAGCAGGAAGATACCACGGTGACCATCGGCGATCGCGACAAGGTCTTTGCCGAGCTGAACAACCCGCAGCCCGAATCCAATCCCGAAAGCGGAGGCGGCGCGGGCGAGACCAAGCTGGGGCTCATGGTGCACGAAATCACGCCGCAGATGGCCGCCAGAATACATGGCTCCGGCGTGCTCATCGATTCGGTGCGCACGGGATCTTTCGCGGATCTGCAAGGGTTGGAGCCGGGCCTGGTAATCACGCGCGTCAACAAGCAGCCCACTGGCACCAAAGACCAGTTCGATGCCGTGGTGAGCAAGCTCAAGACCGGCGACGATGTGGTTTTCGAGGTGATGGACCCGCGCCATCCCGAGCAGGGCATCAACCTCGTGGGCGGCACATTGCAGTAGCTGGGAGATGCGCCGGCCGCGACCATTAGAGCGTCTGGCGTCTCTTCTCAAATGGGTATCTTTGTAACGTTGGACCGGTTTCTCACTTGCCACAATGCGATACTTTTGGCTAAACTGTTGCTAAGAGTTCAGAGAAATAGTTGCTTTTTTTCAGGTGGTACTCACGTGTATTCATCTCGTGTAAGTGTGGCAATCTTGATTTCCGCGGCCCTCCTTGCGTCGCCCGCATTCGCATCGCACCTGCACCGCTCTCCGACCAGCGGCCAAACCAGCCGTTCCCACAAGCTGACGCATGGAAAGCACTCATCGCACCGGACGCACGCCCAGCAAGCCATCGACCCGGAGCGGACGACGCAGATTCAGCAGGCCTTGATCCGCGAGCACTACATGACCGGGGAAGCCTCGGGCAAATGGGACGCGGACACCGTGGCAGCGATGCAGAAGTATCAGGCCGACCATGGATGGCAGACCAAACTGATGCCAGATGCGCGCGCCCTGAAAAACCTTGGCCTGGGTCCCGACTATTCCGGGGCAATCAATGCCAAAGGCTCAAGCTTCGCTGCTCCGCCGCCCGTCAACACCATTCCGTCGGGACAAGTTGAGGGGTTTGAAGAGGCCTCAGGCACCGCCCACCAATAAGCTATCCGAAAGTGCTGCTCGCACAAAAAGGACCACCACGAGGTGGTCCTTTCTCGCGCTTCGTCTGCCTGCCGAGACTACATTTGCATCGATGGAATCCCCTGCATGAGGAATTCATAACGCGGGCGATCAGAGCTCGGCCCCGACGTAATTGTGGAGTCCAAATGGATGCGCGCATGGTCAGAGCAATACTGCGGCCACTCCGGCAATCCCGGGCCGTTGGGGTCGCCGGTCCTGGCGAAGTTGGTCCAGTAACTCATCATCTCGTCGCTCAACTTGCGGTCTTCGGGCCGCCACACAGCGCCAGGCCGGGTGTCCAGGACGCCAAATACATATTCGATATCGTCGGAGTGAAAAGCAAACGCGGCAGAGTTCAACTTGCTTGGCGGCGCAGGCAGTTCAAGGCGGTAGTTATAAACGGGTTTGTCTCCTGTCTTGCACTGCGCCTCAATCCATTTCCATGTTCCAAAAACAATAAATGAGTCGCCGCTAAAATCGAGTGCCGAGCGCAGCGCCTCCGCGCCGGTATTGCCCGGATAAAGTTTCAAGAACTCCACGGCGCGATCCTTGAATTTGTCTTCGGCCATGGCCTTCCATTGCGCCACAGTCATGCCGGACATGGGCAAAAAGCTCCCTTCATCCCGGTTCCATCCGGCCAGCAAAGGCACGTGCGCCTGCTTGCCCTCGGCATAGGTCTTCGGAACGGGCTCAGTCAACACTCTCCCATCGATATCCGGGGCAAACTTCGGCGCGCCCTTCTTCGCTGCCTCCGCCAGAATCTCGCTGGTCGACATGGCGCGCAGTTCTTTGAGCGATTTCGCGCCAAGTAAAGCCATCCACGCGTCGCCCTCCTTCGCCTGCTCCAATACGGTTTCGCCGCCGAGGTTGTTTGCGCCCGGAAACGCCGCGCCGCTCTCGCCAATTGCTTTTTCAAACAGGCCTTGCGCCATCGGCGATGCCATCAAAGTGCTCACCGCAAAGGACCCTGCGCTTTCGCCAAAGATGGTGACATTGTTCGGGTCGCCGCCAAACTTCGCGATATTCGCATTCACCCAATGCAGCGCGGCGATCATATCCAGCAGGCCGTAATTCCCCGCCGCGCCATCGCCCTCCCTGGCCAGCTCGCTCGTCGCAAAAAAGCCGAATACCCCCAACCGGTAATTGATGGTGACGAGCACCACGCCCTTCAGGGGCAGAGAATCGCCGTTATGGCGCGGTTCCGAGGCAGCGCCGCCCACATAGCCTCCGCCATGAATCCAGAACATCACCGGCAGCCTGCTCTTTGCCTTCGCGTCAGCAGGTGCATAGACGTTCAGAAAAAGGCAATCCTCACTTGGACCGCTGTCCTGGAAGGCCATGTCCTTAAAAAGGCTACCCTGGGCGCAGCGCGGGCCGTACATCGTCGCATCGCGCGCGCCCTTCCAGCGAGCCGGCGGCTCCGGCGCTTTCCATCGCAGGCCACCCACCGGCGGCGCCGCATAAGGCAGCCCCAGAAACGCCTTCACCTTGCCATCGTTGATGGTCTTGCCGTGAATCTTTCCCTGCATGGTTTTAATTGTCAATGGGTCGGCATAAGAACGCGCACAAAGTCCGAGTGTCAACCCCATCATCGCGAACGCGCATATCGACTTCGGTATAATCCGCATCGAAAAATCCCCCGTGCAACACCATAGCAGGATGGGGCGGTATTGTGAGCAACGCGCTGCACATCGTTCCCATGATGAATCAACGATTCGAGCCCAACTCTTCCGGCCGCAGGATCAGAACAGAAGATTCCGGTTCGTTGAGAAAATCAGCGATTCGGATTGCCTGAGCACGAATAAGTTCCTCCGCGGTTGCCGCAGGGTAATCGCAACCACGAAGCCAGATGACTTTGGGAGGAGGCCCCAAGGTTATCGCCAATTCGTAAAAATCCGCGTCGGCTGTGACAATTGCGAAGCCACCGGCCTTCGCGAATTCCCACACACGCGCGTCCGGCGCTTGAAGCAAACCGTGATCACTTACGTGGGTAGAATCCTGGAAAAGGTCGAGAATCTTCGGGACGAGACGCCGCGAAAGATTTTCGTCCAGCAGCAGCTTCACAGAGCAACTCGCCGTCCGACGCGCGACGCATATTCGAAGACGGCGCGGAAGTCGGCGGCTTCCAGCTCAGGGTAGTCGGCGAGAATTTGCTGTTCAGTCGCGCCGGCCGCCAGCCAGTTCAGCACATCCCAGACCGTAATCCGCAGGCCGCGGATGCAAGGCTGCCCCGACCGCTTCCCCGGCTCAATTGTGATCCGATCTTCCATTGCAATCTCATCTCAAATCATAACGCCATTCAATCCGAGACACGCGGAGAAATCAAATCATCTCGGGCGTCAGCAGATCGGCCAGGGTCTCGCGGCGCCGGATGAGGCGCGCCTTGGCCCCTTCGACCAGCACCTCGGCGGGACGAAGGCGGGAGTTGTAGTTGGAGCTTTGCGCCATGCCGTAGGCGCCGGCATCGAGCAGAGCCACCAAATCGCCGGGCGCGACGGGCGCGAGCTTGCGATCGCGCGCGAAGAAATCTCCCGACTCGCAGACCGGCCCCACCACATCGACGATGCGCGGCTTGCCTGCCCTCGGCCGCACCGGCACAATCTCGTGATGGGCCTGATAGAGCGCAGGGCGGATCAGGTCGTTCATGGCGGCGTCGGTAATCACAAAGGTCTTTTTGCCGTTGCGCTTGACGTAGAGCACGCGCGCCACGAGAGCGCCGGCCTGCGCGACCAGGAAGCGGCCGGGCTCGATGAGAAGACGGCCATCGAAATCGCCGAGCGCGCGTTCTAGAGCAGCGGCGTATTCTTCCACCTTGCTCGCAGCATCGAAAGCGTCGCCGTGCCACCCCACAGCCGAAGACCTGGCTGTGGGGGCCCCGGCGTGGTAGTCGATGCCCAGTCCGCCGCCGGCATCGATGACCTTGAGCCCAATGCCTTCGCGCCGGAGCTGCCGCACCAGTTTGCTCACGCGCTCGATGGCCGCGCCAAACGGCTCCGCCGAGCGAATCTGCGAGCCGATGTGAACGCTGACCCCGTAGGCCTCAAGCCATCGGTTGCCGGCCGCGCTCTTGTAGAGCGAAAGCGCGCGGCGAATGTCGATGCCGAATTTGTGTTCGCGCAGGCCGGTGGAGATGTAGGGGTGGGTATCGGCAAAAACATCCGGATTTACGCGCAGCGCGAAACGCGCGCGGACCTTGAGCTTGCGGGCGCGGCGGGCGAGCAGGTCCAACTCCGCCTCGCTCTCCACATTGAATTGCAGGACTCCGGATTGGAGCGCCAGGTCGATCTCGGGCACAGTCTTTCCCACGCCGGAAAAGACCACGCGGCCGGCAGCCTCAGGCGCGGCGGCGAGAACGCGCTCCAATTCACCGCCGGAGACGATGTCGAATCCTGCGCCGCGCTCGGCGAGCAGCTTGAGAATGGCCAGCGCGGAGTTGGCCTTTGACCGCGTAGCAGACAAGGTGATCGCGGCCCGCGAGCGCGCGCTGAAACAAGTCTCCAGCCGCTCGGCAATCTGGTCGGCCGAGTAGACGTAGAGCGGCGTGCCGAAGCGCCGGGCGAGGGTTTCGAGGGAGACACGGCCGCAATGCAGCGCGCTGCCGGCCTGCGGATAATAAAATGGGCGCGAGAATGTCAGCTTCGCCACAGGCTTAGTCCAAAACCAGGAAAATACTGTCTTGAGCCTACAGCATTTTGGGCGTTGGTATCGCAAACGAGAGCCGGCTTTTTCTCCACTGCCGATTACAATGTCTGCATGGCGGAGCTGCCGCAGGTCGATCTGGTGGGCGTGGGATTGAACGCCACGGACACGCTGATTCCCCTGCCCGATTACCCGTCTCGCGGCTCGAAGGTGGAGTACCGCGCGGCCAGCGTGATGCCGGGAGGGCAGACGGCAACCACGGTGATTGCCTGCCAGACCTGGGGATTGCGCACCCGCTACGTGGGCAAGCTGGGCGACGACGACGCGGCGCGATTGCACGAGAAGGCCTTCGACCGCGCGGGCGTGGAGGCGCGGCTGATCAAGGTGGCTGGCGGCGTGAGCCCGCAGTCGCTGATCCTGGTGGACGGGGGCGGCGAGCGCACGGTGCTTTGCCGGCGCGACGAGCGCATGGCGCTTCAAGCCCGAGGAGCTCAAGCGCGAATGGATCGTGAATGCGCGCGCGCTGCACGTGGATGGCTACGATACGGCCGCGGCCACACTGGCGGCACGCTGGGCTCAAGCCGCAGGCATTCCTGTGATTGCCGATCTGGACGAGATTTATTCCGGCGTAGAAGAACTCATCGAGAACGTCGATTACATGATCGTGAGCCGCGATTTTCCCTGCCGCTTGATGAACGATCGCAACTTGGAAAATGCGCTACGCCGCATGCACTCACGCTACGGATGCCGGCTGAGCGCTGCGACTCTGGGGCCGGACGGGGTGCTGGCCTGGGATGGCAAGCAGTTGATGCACAGCGCTGCTTATCGCGTTTCCGTGGTCGATACCACAGGAGCAGGGGATATTTTCCACGCCGGTTTCATCTACGGTTTGCTGCAGGATTGGCCGCTGGAGCGGCAGCTCGATTTTTCCTGCGCGGCCGCGGCGATAAACTGCATGGCGCACGGCGCGCGCGGCGGCATTCAGCCGGTGGATGCGATCGAGAGCCTGATGGCGACGGTAGCGCGCTACGAAACCGCGTACGATGCGCCGTCGTTTGACTGAGCAGCGATGGCGCCGTTGAAACTCCGCCCGGCTTTCTCACGTCTGTTTACAATGGAGATGGCGGGCGAAGCCTCTTCGACGAGCCTGGCGACTTCCAATCCCCGCTTCACACGACGGAGACATCCATGGCACTGATCAAGACCTCGAATCCGGCGCTTGGAAAGAACACCTTCAACGATTTCGCCCAGAGCCAATACGGCGGCAACCTGGTGGACGCTTCGGCGCGCATGAGCCTCAGCGGCACGGTGAACAAAACGGGCATTCTTTTGCTGTGCGCCGTGGCCACTGCGGCGTGGACTTGGAATTCGTTCCTGCAAACGCGCGACATGAGCACCGTGGAGCCGGCGATCATGATTGGCGCGTTCGGCGGATTGATTGTGGCCTTTGTGACCATCTTCAAGAAGGCGTGGTCGCCGGTGACGGCGCCGATCTATGCGCTGCTCGAAGGCCTTGTGCTGGGCGGACTGTCGGCGATCTTCGAACAGTACTATCCCGGCATCGCCCTGGAGGCTGTGGGGTTGACGTTCGGCACGCTTTTTGTGCTGCTGCTGGCCTATAAGTCGGGCCTGATCAAAGTCACGCAGAAGTTCCGCCTCGGTGTGGTGGCGGCCACTGGCGGCATTATGCTGTTCTACTTGGCAACCATGCTGCTCAGCTTCTTTCACATCTCGTTCTTGAGTTCTGTCTACGGCTCCGGACTCATCGGCATCGGGTTCAGCCTCTTCGTGGTCGCGATCGCCTCACTCAACCTGGTGCTCGATTTCGACTTTGTCGAGCAAGGCGTGAGCCAGGGCGTCCCCAAGTATATGGAGTGGTACGCGGCCTTCGGCATTATGGTCACGCTGGTGTGGCTGTACCTGGAGATGCTGCGGCTGCTCTCGAAGGTACGCAGCCGCTAGCCGGTCGCCATTCCCTGAGGGCAGACCGGCGCAAAGGTCACGGTTGCCGCGGTGCTGAGCTTGTGCGGCGTACCGCGGGATGACAAGCATGTCGCCCTTGTGGGGGGTGGTGAGGCGTGTGGGCGTGGACACCCACACTACAGCCGGTCTGGAGACCGGCGTCACCTTGCAATCTCATCACGCTTCAAATTGACGCAGCCACGGGGCCAGCAGAGCGGCTACTTTGCGCGGCTGTTCGTAGGCGGCCAAATGACCGGCTCCGGGCAGCAGGTGAAACTCGCATTTGCCGGGCGCAAGGCGAAATGCTTCCATCTCCGCGGAAGTGACGGTGGAGTCCTCGGCACCGGCGATGGCGAGGATGGGCGCGCGGATGGTGGCGACGGTGGGAACGGAGTCGGGCCGCGTGGCCAGTCCTGCCTGTACGGCAATCAGAGATTCAGGCGTCAGGGTCATCTGGGCGCGCACCTCTGCCAAAATCTCAGCGCGGTCGCGCCGCGAGGTTTCGCCAAGGAGGTTCTGCGCCATGCCGTCGAAGAGCGCGGCGACGCCATCCGATTTGGCGAGGGCCATGGTTGCGGCGCGCTTGGCGAGATTGACTTCGGCGTCGGGTTGAGGCTTGGAGCAGACAAAGACGAGGCCGCGCATGCGTTCCGGCGCTTTGCGCCACAGCTCCAGCAGCACATAGCCGCCGATGGAGCAGCCGCAAAAACGGCCGTGCGCAGGCGGAGATGATCGAGCAGGGCAAGAACATCCTGGGCAAGCTGCGCCATGGTGAGCACGGGAGCGTCGGGGACGCGCGCAAAGCCGCCCGCCGGAAGCGCCGAGCCCAGCTCGGAGACTCCGTGGCCGCGCAGGTCGGGAACTATGGCGCGGATTCCCGCAAGCTCTTTGGTGAGAGGGACGCCAATACTCGCGGTCGAGAGGAGTGGGATGCAGGAAGACAACCGGCAGGCCCGTGCCGGTGTCATTGAAGCCCAGCCGCGCGCCGTCTGCAAGATAAACGCCGCTCATACTAAGTTATACCGCGGGAGGAATAGGCTCCGGGAACGGCAATGGCTCTTCGGGAATGCCGATCAGGCGGCCAGATAGGCGACGCCAACGAAACCGCTCGAAAAGAAAAAGGCAAGGACAGTAAGGATGCTGACCGTGGTCACGTCCCAGGCATTGGCCTGGGCCATCGCGAGGCAAACCCGGCGATCTGGAGGCCGGCGCGGGGCCGGATGAGCGGAAGGCCCGGAATGGGCTGTGGCATGGGCGCAGCCGCGCCACAGTTTGAGCAAAAGCGCGCGCTCATGGGTAATGCGTTCCCACAATGCGG
>CAWCXX010000033.1:0-93456 GCA_963799445.1 uncultured Acidobacteriaceae bacterium
ACTCCTCGAACCGGAACACCCCGGGAACGCGCAGAGTTCCGGTGTTGCCCGTCCGCGATACGGTCCTGTTTCCTCATGCCGTACTGCCGCTGACGGTAGGCCGGGAGAGCTCCATTCAATTGATCGAATCGCTGGGCGAGGAGCGCCAGATCGTGGTTGCGGCGCAACTGGACCCGCGTCTTGACGCGCCCAAGCCAGCCGATCTGCATGCTGTGGGAACGCTGGCCACCGTGCACAAAGTTGTGCGCATGCCCAACCAAAGCCGTTTTGTCTTTACGGAGGGCGTAAGCCGCGTGCGCCTGGTGCGGTATTCCCAATCCGAGCCCTTTATGGCGGCCGAAATCGAAACTCTGGAGGACATTACTCCGGCGACATCTCCGAGCTTTGAAGCCCTGGTGCGCAACGTCATCGAGCAGTTCCAGCAAATCGTCACCGAGTCGCCCACGCTTTCCGATGAACTGCGGACCATCGCGGCGAACATCGACGAGCCTGCCCGGCTGGTGGATTTTGTGGCCTCCTCGCTGCCTTTCCTCACCACCGACGATAAGCAGCAGTTGCTTGAAACAACCGGTGTCGCGGAACGGCTGGAGCAGTTGAACAAGCTCCTGGCCAAGGAGATCGAGGTGCAGCAGTTGCGCGCCAAGATCCAGGACGAGGTGCAGGGCCAGGTGCAGCAATCGCAGCGCGACTACTATCTGCGCGAGCAGATGAAGGCCATCCAGAAGGAGTTGGGTGAACAGGACGAGGGCCAGCGCGAGATTGAGGAGCTGCGCAAGAAAATCGATGAGTCGGGGATGCCCGAGGACGTGAAAAAAGAGGCCATGAAAGAGCTTACGCGCCTCTCGCGCATGTCGCCCATGGCCGCCGACTACTCGCTCACGCGCAACTACATCGAGTGGCTGGCCATCCTGCCCTGGGCCAAGAGCTCGGGCTCGAAGGTCAACATCAACGTGGCCAAGCAGATTCTGGACGAGGACCACTACGAGCTCAAAAAGGTGAAGGACCGGATTCTGGATTTCCTGAGCGTGCGCGAATTGAAGCCCGACATGAAGGGGCCGATCTTGTGCTTCGTCGGGCCTCCGGGCGTAGGCAAAACCAGCCTGGGCCGGTCGATCGCCCGCGCATTGGGCCGTAAATTCCAGCGCATTTCGCTGGGCGGTATGCACGACGAGGCCGAGATTCGCGGCCATCGCCGGACTTACATTGGCGCGCTGCCCGGCCAAATCATCCAGAGCATTCGCCGCGCCGAAACCAACGACCCGGTAATCATGCTCGACGAGGTGGACAAGCTGGGCCGCGACTTCCGCGGCGACCCGGCGTCCGCGCTGCTGGAAACGCTGGACCCGGAGCAGAACAACACCTTCCGCGACAACTATCTGGACGTGCAGTTCGATCTGTCGAAGGTGCTGTTCATCTGCACGGCAAACATGCTGGACACGGTGCCTCCGCCGCTGATCGACCGCATGGAGATCATTCCGCTGCAGGGTTACAGCGAGGAGGAGAAGCTGCATATTGCGAACCGCTATCTGATCCCGCGTCAGATCAAGGAAAACGGGATCACGCAGGAGCAGATCGAGTTTCCCGAGGAAGCGGTGCGGCATATCATCCGCCACTACACGCGCGAGGCCGGAGTGAGGAAGCTGGAGCAGACCGTCGGAACCGTATGCAGAAAACAGGCGCGGCGTGTGGTCGAGGGCAAGCCGGAAAAGCTCACCGTCAACCGGGAAGTCATCAAGGAGTTTTTGGGCGGCATCCAGGTGCGCGTTGAGACCGAGGTGGAGGAGCGCGTGAAGCGGCCGGGCGTGGCCGTGGGCCTGGCCTGGACGCCGGCAGGCGGCGACATCCTCTTCATCGAGGCCAACAAAATGAAGGGCAAGGGCGGCTTTACCATGACGGGCCAGATCGGCGATGTGATGCAGGAGTCGATGCAGGCCGCACTCACATGGGTGCGCTCGAACGCCGCGCGGCTCGGGCTGGCCGAGGACTTCAACAAGGACCTCGACCTCCACATCCACGTCCCGGCAGGCGCCATCCCCAAAGACGGACCTTCGGCAGGCGTAACCATGGTCACGGTGCTGGCTTCGCTGCTGACCGATACGCCGGTGCGGCCGCTGACGGCCATGACCGGCGAGATCACGCTCAGCGGCAACGTGCTGCCCGTGGGCGGCATCAAGGAAAAGTTTCTGGCGGCTCGGCGGGCCGGAGTGCAAACCATCATTCTGCCCGCCGAAAACCGTCAGAACGTGGAAGAGGACCTGACTCCGGAGATGATCAAGGGCGTTGAGGTCCACTATGCCAGCGGCATTGAGGACGTGCTGGCCGTGGCTTTGCCGCTGCTGGCGGCCCAGCCGCAGTTGCAACCCTCCACGGCCGATCTGACAGTGAGTGCCGCGGCGTAAGAATTGCTGATCGATTCAGAATGGGCCGGCGCATGCGCCGGCCATTTTGTTTGCGGCCGCAAACGATGAAGAAATATGCAGATTTGCCGATAAAGCAGACAGAACGCACCAAGAGCAGGGTCGCGAGCAGAACCATGGCCGCCACGCACACCTTCATTCCGCTGCATCTCTCGGGAAACACCACCGACCAGCAAAATGAGCGGCTTCAGGAGTGCCTTGGCGAAGCTGTCGCGAGCGCGTTTCACGCGGCCATTGAGCAGCTCGACCTGCAAAGCGCGCAGGCCGTGCTCGAAGGGGGCGCAAAGCTCAAGTGTGAAGTGACCAAGGCGGTGACCGAAATCGTCCACAGCCACACGGTGAGCCATAAATTCGAGGACGAGGAAGTGGGTTCGAATCGCGCCTATCCTCCCACTTATCGCGTGCGGCCGGTGGAGGCGCAGGTGACAGAACTCAGGAAGATATTCCCTGCCCTGGGCAGTTGCCGGGAGAAACTTGGGCATCTTCCGCTGCCTGACGAGCCGGAAGGCTGGTTCGCCATTCCCCGCTGGCGGGCTCTGGCGCCCACGTACAATCATGCCGTCGAGATGGTGCTGGACGTTCTGGCCTCCCGGCGCAGGTTTTCAAACCGCATTATCGGACGCCTGGGAGAGAAGTACCTGCGTCAAACCGAGCGCGCCAAGCTGGCGGAAGAGATTTTGGCCGATCAACAGGCGGGTAACGACTTCCTCGTCCTCGCCGCGCAGGCTGGCATGTTGCATCGCGGTTGTTCTGCCCGCCGCACCCGCGCGGCCATGGCCGGCAATGAATTTGGGCTGGGCGTTTTTGCGTTCGGGTGCATGCTCCTCACCCATCCGGAGCGGCTGTCGGACAGCGAAACATTGATGGTGGACTGCAGCGGCGACGAGTATTCTCCACGGGCCGACTACACCTTCGACCGCGTCCCCCTCTTCGACTACGATCTTTCCGGCATCGAGTTCAGCATCTTTTATGAAGATCGGGCGCGCGACGTATGGGGAACGCCGACCGGTTTCCTGTACCGGCTGGTTTAACCTGCTCCGGCGCTTCGCGGCCCTGCCGCCCGATCGCCGCCTGCCACGTCTAACCAAAAGTTAGTATTCTTTTGGAATGATGCGTGTGCAAGTGATTCCGTTTGGGGTGTTGAAAGACTGGTTGGGCTCCTCCGCCGCCACGGTCGAGTTGCCGGATGGCGCTTCAGTGGCAGAACTGCTTGAGCGAGTGCGCGCAAAGTTACCCGCGCGCGTCCCGGCGAACAGCCTGCGCGGCATCGCGGTCAGCGTCAACGCCGAGTATGCCCAGGCCGCTCACATCCTGCACGATGGCGATGAAGTGGGGTTGTTGCCCCCGGTCTCAGGCGGGGCTTCGCGAACGGGGACTTCGCGTCCAGAGGACCCTTCGGACGAGAGCGAGGGAGAATCAGCTGTTTTCGCCGCTCTGACCCGCGAACACATCGATGCGGCAAAGCTCGTGGCTGCGGCCAAGCGTGGCGAAGACGGCGCGGTTGTGGTCTTCGACGGCATCGTGCGCAACGAGTCGCGCGGGCGCCGCACCCTCCATCTGGACTACGAAGCTTATGAAGAGATGGCCGTCCGGCAGATGCAGGAGTTGGCCAATCAGGCCCGCGGCCGCTTCGGCGTTCGCCAGGTCACGATCGTTCATCGCCTGGGACGCCTGGAGATTGGCGAAACCAGCATCCTGATTGTGGTGGCATCGGCGCATCGCTCCGCGGCCTTTGAGGCCTCCCGCTGGCTCATCGACACGATCAAGAAGTCGGTTCCCATCTGGAAGCGAGAAACCTTTGTGGATGGCGCGGTGTGGGCGCCCGGCGACCCGTTCCCTGAAGGATTGGCTATTGATAGTGCGAATGGCTCCGCATGAAGCCTGGTTCTCGAGGCTTTTTCGCCATCTGCGGGCGCGCCGGATTGGGCGCGATGCTGGTACTGGCGCCTCTCACGCTCGCTGGGCAAGAGACGACCACGTTCCACGTGGATGTGAGGCTCGTGAACATCTTCGTCAACGTCACGGACCAGAACGGCTCCATTGTGGGCGGGCTCACACGCGACGACTTTGCCGTCTTCGAAGATGGCCGCCCGCAAGAGATCTCAATTTTCGAGCGGCAATCGGAGCTCCCGCTGAATTTGACTCTGGCCATCGACACATCGGGCAGCGTGCGCAAGGATATGAGCGAAGAGGCGGCAGCGGCGCGGCGCTTCGCCCATGCGATTCTGCGCCAGCAGGACCAGATGAGCGTGCTTCAGTTTGCCACCACTGTGCGCGAGCTAACGCCCTTTACCAACAAGCTGTCTGTAATTGACCGCGGACTGGGCGAGTTGCACAGCGATTGGGCGACTGCGCTTTACGACGCTATCTGCCAGGGCTCTGAGAGCCTGGGCGGCAGAGAGGGGCGTAAGGTGCTGGTGATCGTTTCAGACGGCGACGATACCGCCAAAAGCTCCACTTACGAGCAGGCCCTCGAGGCCGCCCTGCGCAACGAAGTCATGATCTACTCGCTCATCGACGTTCCCATCGAAGCCAGCGCCGGGCGGGATACCGGCGGCGAACACGCGCTCATCACCCTGGCCGAACAGACCGGCGGCAAGCATTTCTACGTGAGCGACGGCGGGCTCGACAAAGCCTTTGCCAGGGTCAGCGACGATTTGCGCACGCAATATCTCATCGGCTACTACCCTCACCATCAGGTTCCCGGCACCAACTTTCATCGCGTAACCATTACCATCCCCCGCGCCGCAGCCGACGAGTTCAATATCCGCAACAAGACCGGCTACTACGCCGACTCGCCCGTGAAGAACAACTGAGAGAAACTCTTGTTGAATGGAAACTCAGCGGAGAACCACTGCCCAGCGCGGCCTCGCCGAGCGAAGCGATTTCCGTGCATTTTCCCCGGCAGCCTACCTCTCCCTTGCCGCTGCATCTAAAATGGCACTATGACCTCTCCACTATCATCGCGCCACCGCTCCAAGGCGCCTCCTCCGGGCGAAACCGGCCAGGAGGGCCTCTACTTGCGCTCTCTCAGCGAGCGCCAGGTGATTGTGAACATCAAGTTGCGCGACGGCGAGACGGTGCGCGGCTGGATCGAGTACTTTGACGACTCCATGCTGCGCCTGACGCGCGAGGGCCAGCCCAATCTCTTCATCTACAAGAACCAGATCCGGACCATCAGCGAAGCGGGCCGGCGCCGGACGGTGCGCTACGAAACTGTCGACGCGCCGGGTCCGAACGAGGCGGGGCTGTGAGCGGCCGGGCGGAGACTGCGATCGCAACCGATTCCGCTTACGTTCCCAAGGCCGCCGGGATTGCGCGCGAGGCGGGCGCACGCCTGCGCGAGTACTTCGCCCAGGGTGTTGAGACCGAGTACAAGGGCGACGTTGACCTGGTGACCGTCGCCGACCGCACGGTGGAAAAACTCATCCGCACCCGCCTGGGCGAGGCCTTCCCCGAGCACGGAATTTGCGGCGAAGAGGGCACGCGCGAGCGGATGGAGGGCGAATTCCGCTGGTATGTGGACCCGCTGGACGGAACCACCAACTTCGCCCACGGATTCCCGCAGTTCTGCGTTTCGATGGGGCTGGAACACCGCCCCGCTGGATTGAAACCGGAAGACGACGGAACCCTGGTGGCCGCGGTCATCTACGATCCCATGCGGGACGAGCTGTTTACAGCCGAGCGCGGGCGCGGCGCCGCGCTGAACGGGAAGCCCGTAAGGGTATCCCGCATCGGGCAATTGGCCGAGGCGCTGCTTGCCACCGGCTTTCCCAGCCGCAAGCGTCATGCCAATCCCAACATTCACTTCTACCAGGAGTTCACGCTGCGCTCGCACGGCGTGCGGCGGGCAGGCTCGGCCGCGCTCGATCTGGCGTATGTGGCCTGCGGCCGCATGGACGGATTTTGGGAGTTCCATCTCAATCCCTGGGACACGGCTGCGGGGATCTTGCTGGTGGAGGAGGCAGGCGGACGTGCGACGGACTTCGCGGGGCGGGATTTTCGGCTCGACAGCGACGAGGTTCTGGCATCAAACGGATTGATCCACGAGGAGCTCATCGGGTTTTTCAGCGACATGTTCGCCGGACGCAATCTCTCGCCCATCCCCACGCCCACGGAGTTTGCCCGCGCCCGCGCCGCAAATCGGAAGGAAAGAGCATAAGGCGCTTCGTCAGGGAAGAACCTGATCTCTGATCTCTGTTCTCTGTTCCCTGCCTTTTCCGTTCCCGCATGGCAAAACGCGGCTGTCGGGCGTGCAAGTCAGCATGTGGGGCCGTGTGCTACTATCAGCGACGTGAAGTTCAATGCGGCGCTCGATTGCGAGGCCGCACGAGTTCCCGGAGAGTGCAGCGATGGCATACGTTATTGCAGAACCCTGTATCGGCACCAAGGACACCGCCTGCGTAGACGCTTGTCCTGTCGATTGCATCCACCCCAAGAAAGATGAGGCCGGCCACGGCGACGTCGATCAGTTGTTCATCGACCCGGTCGAGTGCATCGACTGCGGCGCTTGCGTCCCGGTCTGCCCGGTCTCGGCCATCTTCGCGCAGGACGACTTGCCGGAAAAGTGGGCCCATTTTACCGAGAAGAACGCCAAGCACTTTGGCCGCTAAGCCAGCGCGGCTGCTCCGATATACCCGAACCGTCTCCCAACGCGTGTCCTGCCTTATGCAGGACGCGCGTTTGTGTCTCAAGCGCAACCGGGCGCCGCACCAGTGCGATGATGAAGATGCATGAGCGTTCTCACCTCAGAAGCGGTGGTTCTGCGCACCTGGCCGTTGCGCGAGGCCGACCTGATCGTGAGCTTTTTTTCGCGCGATTATGGACGGCTGAAGGGCGTGGCCAAAGCGGCGCTCAAGAGCCGCAAGCGCTTTGGCGGGGCATTGGAGCCGATGACGCTCGCGCGGGCCTGGTTTGCCGAGCGGCCGCGGCAGGAACTCGTCCGCCTCGATCAGTTGGAGATTCTGCGCTCGCCGCTCTCGGCGCCCGTAGATCACACGCGCATGGCCGTGCTCAGCTTCTTCGCCGAAGTCATTGACGAGGCGCTACCCGAGCACGATCCGCAGGAGACAGTCTTCCGGCTGCTGGTCTCAGTGCTGGAACAAACAACACGCGAACAGCCCTGGATGCCGCTCACCTATTTTTCGCTGTGGATGACGCGCCTCATGGGCCTGCTTCCCGACATCGGCCGCTGCATCGTCTGCGGCGAGGGGTTGCACGCGGAGGAGGTCTCGTTCAGCAGCTATGCCGATGGACTGTTCTGCGGGCTGCACAGAAATGGCACGGCGAGCGATCTCTCGGCTGATTCCTGGCAACTGGCGCAGCGCATGTTGCGCGCGCCCGCGTCTACTTTTGCCGGCGAGGCGTGGCCGCGCAAGCGCGGACAGGATCTGAGGCGGTTCACACTGCAAACGCTGGAGCGGCATTTGGAGCGGAAGCTCAAGAGTGCGGAGGCGCTGGCGAGGCTGGGCGGGTGAACCTGCACTTGTCCGGTGTGGATGGAGTGTGTATTGTGGAATCAGCTTCCGGGAGCACGATCGATGGACAGCCGCGAGATCATCAGGAGATTGAGGGTCGATGGATGGTTCGAGGTTGCCCACGAGGGGAGCCACAAGCAGTTTAAGCACGCGACGAAATCAGGCCGGGTGACGGTCCCATTCCCGCGCAGGGACGTGCCGATCGGGACCCTTCGCTCCATCGAGAAGCAAGCGAGTTTGAAGCTCGGCAAGTAAGAGGGCACATGGAATATATCGCGTATCTTCACAAGGACAAGAGGTCGGATTACGGCGTCAGCTTTCCCGATTTCCCCGGCTGCATCACGGCGGGAGCGTCGCTTGAAGAAGCGCGCCGCATGGCCGCCGAAGCCCTTTCGCTCCACATTGCCGGGATGAGAAAGGACGGAGAACGCCTGCCCAAGCATTCGACTCTCGATGAACTCCGCAACGACCCTGCGATGAAGGGTGCAGTCGCGTTTCTGGTGGAGGCTGCCGAGCCGGAGAGGACGGTCCGCATCAACATTACCGCGCGCGAAAACCAGTTATCGGAAATCGATAGCCGCGCCCGCGCCGCGCGGCTCACGCGTTCCGCGTATATGGTTCATAGTTCGCTGGGGAAGAAGAAGGCTGGCGTGGTGCGGCTCCCAGCGGCAGATCGCAAGGGTCGCGTGCGGGAAAGGCAGGCTTAGGCCGGTTGCATTGCTCCAGATTCCTCCTACACTATTCCCATGGAAGTGCAATTCACTCCCGATATCGAAGCCCGGCTCGCTGTGCGCGCGGCTCGGCAATGCCTGAGCCCCGATGAGACGGTACGGGATGTGGTCACGCGCTTTGGCCTAAGTCTTTGAGCAGGCCCGAGCTATAACCAAGGGTTTGCGTCTGGCGTCGCGAAGTCCCATGGATTCGCGCTGAATCCTGCCCTGACTACCGGCTGCTAAAATCGATCTTTAGTCCCGATGAGAGAGATTTGCCTGTGTCCGCAGCCCAGTCCGTACCGCGCATAAAACCCACATCACTCACCTTTCAGGATTTGCTGTTCCGCCTGCAGGCGTTCTGGGCGGAGCGCGGTTGCGTCTTGCAGCAGCCCTACGACGTGGAAGTCGGCGCGGGCACCATGGCGCCGGAGACGTTTCTGCGCGTGCTGGGGCCGAAACCCTACAAAGTGGGCTACGCGCAGCCTTCGCGCCGTCCCGCCGACGGCCGTTACGGCGAAAATCCCAACCGGCTCTTCAAGCACACCCAGTTCCAACTGATCCTGAAACCGCCGCCGGTGAATGTGCAGGAGCTGTATCTCGAATCGCTCGAAGCCATGGGCATCGACCTGAAGCACCACGACCTGAAGTTCGAAGAGGACAACTGGGAGTGGCCCGCGGGCGGCGCATGGGGCGTGGGCTGGCAGGTGATGCTGGACGGCCTGGAGATTACACAGTTCACATATTTCCAGCAGTGCGGCGGGCTCGATCTCGACCCCATCTCGGCCGAGCTCACCTACGGTATGGAGCGCATTGCGCAGTTTTTGCAGGATGTGGATTCGATCTACGACATCGTGTGGGCGCGCGATCCGGAGACGAACGCGGCAGTGACTTATGGCGACGTACGCCTGGCCGAGGAGTTGCAGTTCTCGGTCTACAACTTCGAGTGCGCCGACGTGCCTAAGCTTTGGGAGCACTTCAACAGTTACGAGGCCGAGGCGCAGGCGCTGCTCGAGCAGGCCAATGCGCTGATGGCGAGCGAAACGACGAGCGCAGTGGAGAAGCGCCGCTTCCCGCTGCTGGCTACGTACGAGCTGGCGCTGAGGTGCTCGAATTTGTTCAACCTGCTTGACGCGCGCGGCGCGATAAGCGTCACCGAGCGAGTAGGCGTGATCGCGCGCATTCGCGCGCTGGCGGTTGGAGTGGCGAAAGCTTACGCGGTACAGCAGGAAGCGAGTTAGCAAGTCAGCGAGTTAGCAAGTCAGCGGTCGGAGCAACGCCGCTGCGCACTGTGAACTGAGAACTATAGAAATGTCTGACTTTTTACTTGAAATCGGCCTCGAAGAAGTCCCCGCACGGATGATTGCGGGGGCGGAGGCCGAGCTGGGCAAGCGCGTCAACAATCTGCTGACGCGCGAGCGTCTGCTTGCGCCTGGCGCGAAGCTGACCACCTATTCCACTCCGCGCCGCCTGGCCGTACTCGCAGAGGGAGTGCTCGCAAGGCAGGCCGATACCGAGGAGCAGTTGACCGGCCCGTCGTGGAAGGTAGCCTTTCAAGACGGCGCGCCGACCCCCGCGGCGCAGGCCTTTGCGAAAAAAGCCGGCGTAGCCGTTGACGATCTGAAAAAAGTGGAAACGCCGAAGGGCGAGTACGTGGGCGCGACCGTCAAGCGGCCGGGCCGCGCGGCGGCCGAGATTCTTGCTTCTGAGCTGCCGAAAGAAGTCCTTGCGATTTACTGGGCCAAGAACATGTACTGGCGTGCTGCGAAGCCGGAGCGGTTTGTGCGGCCGGTGCGGTGGGTTGTGGCGATCATGGACTCGGAAATCGTTCCGCTCGAAATCGCGGGCATTGCGGCCGGAAACGCTAGCCGCGGCCATCGTGTTCTGCACGGGCACTCCGTGCTTTTGCCTTCGGTTAAGAGTTACGTCGATACACTCCGCGCGGCCAGTGTGGTGGTGGATGTGGCCGAGCGCAGGCAGATCATACGTAAAGCCCTCGACGCGGCTACGCGCGCGGTTCCGGGCGCGCGCTGGCGCGAGGACGAGGCGCTGGTCGAAACCGTTACGCACCTCGCCGAGTGGCCCAGCGTGATTCTCGGCGACTTTGAGCCGGAGTATCTAGAGCTTCCGGAAGAGGTCCTGGTGACCGTGATGCGCGACCATCAGAAGTACTTCGCGGTGGAAGACGCAAACGGCAAATTGGCGCCGCATTTTCTGGCTGTGCTGAACACACAGGCGAGCGCGGAAGGCGCGGCGATCATTCGCCACGGCAATGCGCGTGTTTTGAGGGCGCGGTTCAAGGATGCGCGGTTCTTCTGGGACTTTGACCAGAAAATACCGCTTGCCCAGCGTTTCGAAAACCTGAAACACGTGACGTTTCAGAAAGAGCTCGGCAGCTACTACTGGAAGACCGAGCAGAACCTCGCCGTTGCCAGCGCGCTTGCCGCAGAGCTCCAGACCGATGGAGCCGCATTCGATGAATCGGCATTGTTCAAGGCCGTTGAACTCGCCAAAACCGACCTGACCACCGAGCTGGTGAAGGAATTCACCGAGTTGCAGGGCATTATAGGCGGGCTTTACGTGCGGGCGCAGGGGTTGGGAGAACGGGTTGCATTGGCGGTTTATGAGCAGTACACACCAGCTTCAATTGAAGATGCGATTCCCTCGACCGTCGAGGGCCAGATACTTGGCCTCGCCGACCGCATCCAGACCATCACGGCAATGTTCGGCATCGGCAATGCGCCCACCGGCTCAAAAGATCCGTTTGCATTGCGCCGCGCGGCGAATGCGATCGTAAAGATTTTGGCTGAGTCGACAGCTCCCGCTAACTTTGGGCGATGTGCTCGCCGCCTCGGGCGCAGAGCAAGCCAACAAGGAGCAGGTGTCCGCTTTTCTCCGCGAACGGCTGCACTTTTATCTCAAAGATGTGCGCGGCTTCGCTTATGACGTGGTGAATGCCGTGCTAGCAGCGGACGCCGACGATGTGCGCGATGCCGCGGCGCGCGCCGAGGCGCTCGTCGCTGTGCGCGGATCGGAAGATTTCGCGGCCGTCTCTGCTGCGTGCAAACGCATCAAGAACATCCTGCGCCAGGCAGAAGAGAAGGGCTACAACCCCGCGCAGGCAAAGCTGGGCGAACTGGCGCTGGAAGCCCTCGACTTGTGGCATCGGTCAAAAGAGTTGGAGCCGAAAATCGCAAAGCTCCGCGAGCAGCGGTCCTACCGCGACGCGCTCGCGCTCATCGCCACACTCCGCCCCACGGTCGGCACCTTCTTCGACAAGGTTATGGTCCTCGACCCCGACGAGAAGATTCGCGGGGCAAATCTCGGCCTCATCGACGAAGTCCTGCGAAGCTTCTCCACCATCGCCGATTTCAGCGAGATTGTGACGGGATAGCCTGTACCCGGTTTCTGACCCCTGGCCGCTGAAACCTGACGCCTCTCATCCGCCCCCGTCTAAAATCAGTAGAGATGTCCGACACGCTTTATCTGAGCCTGTGGTACCCGAATTTACGCCTGGAGGCGCTCCCCGACAAGCTGACGGCGGTGCTGGGCGCCTTTGCCGCGCATGGCGGCGAGGCGAAAGTGTACGCTGCGACGGTGTGGCCGGTGAGCTGGAACGAGACGCCGGTCTTCCAGCGGATTTGGGGCCGGGTCGGCGAAGGTTCGGAGCGCGGAGCCGAGCCACGGCAAGCCGTCGAGGAGGCGCTGGAACTGCTTCACGAGGACTACGCATACGAATTTCAAATTGAATGGAGCCTGTGGGAGCTGGAGGCAGGCGGCGAAACCCGGGCGGAAGTAAAAGCAACCGCAGGTCCCCGTTCGACTCCGAATGCTGCCGCGATCTTCGCTCAGGGCAGGCTTTCGACTCATCCTGCCGCGAAAGCGGCAGGACTCGCGCAGGATGACATCCCGAGGGGGGTGGCAGGCCCACGCTGGGTGCGCGAGCCGCGGCTGGTGCGGGTGACGGGCTTCGGGCCGCTGTTCGACGAGGGCACATACGAACAGGACGGGCACATCCGCGTGGACTTCGGCACGGACACGCCGTTTCTTGAGGAAGACGCCGAGTTGGACCAGGTGGACGCGCGGCATGTGGAGGAAAACGTGCGCCAACTGGTGGAAGTGACAACGGCAGTGGAGAAGGTCTCTGGTGCGACGGCACGCCTGTTGTGGAGCGAGCTGGGCGAGAGCCTTGCGCAGCGACTCGCGGCGCGATTGGGCGTGAGGAATTGAAGTGCGTCCGAACGATTTTCGCCGTCCTGAGATTTCCCACCCTAGCGACAAAAGCAAAGGCGTCGCGAGGGTGGGGCACCCGCGGCTCGGAGTGAGGAACTAACGTGCGCTTCACAATCGAGAGAATCCGGACGCTGGTGCTGGTGGCGGGAGCACTGCTGCTGGTGGCGTTGGCAGGGTTCCTGTGGGTGGGCAAGTGGAAGAGCTTGCTCAATCGCCGCGATCTGCCGCACCGGCTGGGCGTCAACATTCAGCAAGAGGCCAATGGGTACACCTTCGTCCATGCCTTCGGCGCGCACTCGCAGTACAAGATTCACGCCACGAAAGAAGTGCAGCTCAAGGACAACCGCGTTCTGCTGCACGACGTTCAGATCGAGCTCTACGGCCAGGACGGCAACGACATCGACCGGATTGAGGGCGACACATTCGAGTATGACCAGAAGAGTGGAGTGGCGTCAGCGGAAGGGCCGGTAGACATGCTGTTGACGCGTCCCGCGGCTGCGCCAGCAGCGGGCAGCAAGGGCAAGAACCCTACCGCCGCCGCGGCCGGCGCCTCAGCTCAGATTCACGTGAAGACCAGCGGAGTGACCTTCGACCGGAACAGCGGCATGGTGACGACCGCGCAGCGCGTGGACTTTTCCATGACGCAGGGATACGGGAGCGCCATGGGCGCCCAGTACGACTCGCAGAGCGGCAACCTGACGCTCGAGCAGGCGGTGGAACTGACGACGTACCGGGGCGGCAATGCGGTCGAGATCCACGCGCAGCACGCGGAGATTGACCGCAATACACAGCTTTGCTCGCTGCGCTCGGCCACAGCCGACTATCGGGGCGGGCAGGCGGGCGCGGCCCAGGCCAAGCTTCTTTTCCGCACCAACGGCTCGGCGCAGCGGCTTGACGCGACGGGCGGTTTCACGCTGGCCACCGCGGCGGGCGGCCGTTTGGCGGCGCCAACGGGATGGATGGAATTCGATGAGCACAGCCAGCCGCGCCACGCGCACCTGGAGGGTGGCGTAACCATGGACTCGGTAACGCTGTCCGCACGGTGCATGGAACCTCGCCCACGGCGGAGCTGGAGTTCACCGCCGAGGGCCAGTTGCGTCACGCGCATTTGGAGCGCGGCGTCGCGATCGATAGCCAGGAAACAAACCAAGTGACGAGCGAGGAGAAAAGTCAGGTGCCTAATACCGAGGGCGCGCCGCTGCACCTGAACCGGACGTGGCGCTCGCCGGTGGCCGATGTGGACTTCCGGAACGCGAGTCAGGGACAAGTGGAGCCGGAGGCCATCATGGGCACAGGCGGGGTGGTGATCACCAGCGAAAGCCGGCGCGGCAATGGAGCCGCTGCGCCTTCAAAGATGAACGCCGATGAGGTGACAGGCGCGTTCGGTCCGGATTCGGCGCTTCGCTCGATGACGGGCGTGGGCCACGCAGGAATCGAGCAGACGACCGCCACGGGAACCCGGCAATCCGCAAGCGGCAACCGGCTGCAGGCAGAATTTGCGCCGCAGGGCGAGACGGGGACGAGCGCCAATGCCAAAGGGCCCGGCGGCGCAAAGCCCGGAACCGGAAGCGCGGACGGAACGGCCGGACGCGGCGGTAACGGAATCGCGGGCGTTTCCCAGGTGCAGTGGGCCGAGCTCGAAGGTCACGTCGTGCTCTTTGAGCAGGCCGCGGCAATGCCGGGGGCGCAGCCGCAGCCGGCAATGCACGCCTCGGCAGGCAAAGCCGTGTATGAGGGCAAGGGAGAATGGCTGCATCTGACGCTGAGCCCGCGCGTGGAGGACGGCGGCCTGGAGTTAACGGCCGACAAGGTGGATGTATCCGAGCAGACGGGAGACGCCTTTGCGCACGGCAACGTAAAGGCAACGTGGACCAGTCAGGGCCCCACGGCGGGGGACGGCGCGCCGGGCGCCAAGGTCGGCCAGAACACGGGCCAGGGCAACGTGGCTCTGGGTGGGCAGGGGCCGGCGCACGTGATTGCGGAAGATGCGCAACTCGACCAGTCGACGGGCGAGGCCACATTCCGCGGACACGCGCGCCTGTGGCAGCAGGCAAACTCGGTCTCCGGACCGCTGATCGTGCTGGACCGGCAGAAACAGACGCTGGTGGCCAGCACCAAGGACCCCGCTGACCCGGTGAAGACAGTGCTCTTGAGCACAAGCGGGCCGGCGGGCAAGGCAACGGAGCAAACATCCGGCGGGAATCGAGGCGGCAACGCAGCCGGAAAGACAGCCACGCCTTCCGTGATTCGCGTTCGTGGGGGCGACCTTTGGTATTCCGATGCCGAGCGCCGGGCGGTGATGCACGGCAGCGTGCTGGGCATGGTCGTGGCCGAGACGGGCACGGCAACGTCGACCTCGAATCAAGTAGAGCTGCAACTCGCCCCCGCGGGAAATCGTGAGAGCAGCAATGGCGGGCAAGCTCAGGTGGACCGCATGACGGCCACAGGCCGCGTAACGCTCACCTCGCAGGGCCGGCGTGGAACCGGGGAGCAACTGGTGTACTCGGGCGCTACAGGAGACTACGCGCTGACCGGAACCTCTTCAACACCGCCCAAGATGACCGACCCCGGGCGGGGCAACGTGAGCGGCGAAGTTTTGATTTTCCATAGCCGCGATGATAGCGTCAGTATCGAAGGCGGCGGGCGCGAGACAAAAACGGAGACGAGCGCGCCGCGCGCGCAGAGAAAGTAAGGCAAAAGCGAGCCTGAATGGAAACACTGATTGCCGAGGGAATCGGCAAGAGCTATAAGGGAAGGCAGGTCGTGCGGAACGTCGACCTGAAAATCTCCCGCGGCGAAGTAGTGGGATTGCTGGGCCCCAACGGCGCCGGCAAGACGACCTGCTTCTACATGATCGTGGGACTGGTGGCGCCCGAGAGCGGGCGCGTGCTGGTGGACGAAACCGATATCACGCGGCTGCCGATGTACTTGCGGGCGCGCAACTTCGGCATCAGCTACCTTCCCCAGGAGCCTTCGGTCTTCCGCAAGCTGACCGTGGAAGAGAACATCCTGGCGGTGCTGGAGGTGCAGCCGCTGGGCCACGGGGAGCGGCGCGCACGGGCCGAGAAGCTGATCAAGCAGCTTAATCTGGGCCATATCCGCACCACGCGCGGGTACGCGCTTTCAGGCGGCGAGCGGCGGCGGGTTGAGATTGCCCGGGCGCTGTGCATCCAGCCGAATTTTATCTTGCTCGACGAGCCGTTCAGCGGCATTGACCCCATTGCGGTGCTGGAGCTGCAAAGAATCATCTTCGACCTGAAGGCATCGGGCATCGGCATCCTGATGACCGACCACAACGTGCGCGAAACGCTGAGCGTAACCGATCGCGCGTACATTATTGCCGAAGGGCGGATCTTCCGCGCCGGAACGCCGCACGAACTGGGTAACGACGTGGACGTGCGGCGCGTCTATCTGGGCGAGGGATTCTCGCTGAGCTGAGCCCATCCCGATGCAGAAGGCAAAGGCGTTGCATGCGGTCTGACCCTGGCGCGAGAACCCAAAATCGAGCCTATAAATTCCAGATAGAGATTCCGGGATGGGACAATGCCCATTCCGGAACGAGTGATTTGAATTAAGGCGTTTTCTCCCTTAAGCTTTTTCTTACGAGGCTAAACTCGCATTAGGTCTACACGGGGGAACGAGTCCCACTTATGCCGCTGCTGCAGCCAAGACTGAATTTGAAAGTGGCGCAACGCCAGGTCCTGACGCCGGGCCTGATGCAGATGGTGAGCGTTCTTGCCCTCAATAAGCTGGAACTGAAGGAGATGATCGATGCCGAGATGGTGGAGAATCCCGTCCTGGAAGAGATTGACGAGACGGTTCCGATGCTGGACGAGGTGGCGGGGCGCGAAGAAAGGCTGGAACGCGGCGCCGAGGAAGCGGCCGCACCGCCCAAGGATATTTTCAACGAGATCGATTTCGGCTCGTACTTCCAGGACTATCTCGACCCCGGCTATCGCACGCAGCCGGAGTACGAAGACAGCGAAAAGCCCTCGTTTGAAAACTTTCTCTCCCAGCCTACGACTTTGTCCGATCACCTGGCGTGGCAGTTGGGAGCTCTGAGCCTCGATCGCGATTTGCACGATGCGGCCGAGTTCGTGGTGGGCAATCTGGACGAGGACGGCTACCTGGCTGCGAGCGAGGAAGAGCTGGCCGCGGCGTTCAGCGCGGCTCCCGAGGGCGCGCCGGCCGGAAACGGCCAGACGCCGACGACGCTGGCCGCGGCGCTCGACCTGATTCGGCGCGCCATCGATCTGGTGCAGCATCTCGATCCCGCCGGCGTGGGCGCGCGCGACCTGCGCCAGTGCCTGGCGATTCAGATTGCCGCGCAGCAGCACGAGTTCGGCCATTTGTACGCGAAGGCTGCGGAGAAACCAAGCGAGGAGCCCGACGAGAATCCGCATCGCAGCTTCCATGCCGAGGCCGAAGCCAAAATCGAGGAGCGGCGGCACGCAATGGAAGTGGCGGCGCTGATTGTGGACCGTCACTTGCCTCTGTTGCAGAAGCGCGATGTGAAGGACCTGGCGCGCGCGGCGCAGGTGACGAGCGAAGAGGCGCATGCGGCGATCGAGTTCATCCGTACGCTCGACCCGCGCCCCGGCCGCATGTACAACCGCGAGCAGACGCGCCTGATCGAGCCCGATGTGTATTTTGTGAAGCGCGGCGGCGAGTGGGTGGTCTCGATGAACGAGGAGGACCTGCCCAGCCTGCGGCTCAGCCAGCGCTACCGCCGCATGCTGGTCTCGGCAGATACCGAAAAAGAGGTAAAGGAGTACGTCAAGGAGCGGTTCCGCTCCGCGCTGCAACTCATGCGCAATATCGCGCAGCGCAAGAGCACGATTCTGCGGACTTGCGAGGTGATTGTGCGCCGCCAGCAGGACTTCCTCGACAAGGGCGTGGAGGCGCTGCGGCCCATGATGATCAAGGAAGTGGCCGAGGAGATCGGCGTTCACCCCTCCACGGTGAGCCGCGCCGTGGCCAACAAGTACGCGCACACGCCGCAGGGCGTGCTGGAGCTGCGCTTCTTCTTCTCCGAAGGCTCGAACGGACCCGAGGGCGCGGATACGCCGCTGCTCGTGTTGAAACGTAAAGTCCGCAAGCTCATCGCGGATGAGGACCCGAAGCATCCGCTCACCGACGACCAGCTTGCCGCGATGCTGAACGCGCAGGGGATCCGACTCACGCGGCGCACCGTGGCGAAGTATCGCGAGGACTTGCAAATTCCCTCGACGCATCAGCGGAGACGGCGGGACGCGTAAACCCATTGGAATGTTGCACGAACGATCGCTTCAGCGGTGCGACAGGCCCGCCAAATGTTCGTTG
Source organism: uncultured Acidobacteriaceae bacterium (assembly GCA_963799445.1). Taxonomy (GTDB): domain Bacteria; phylum Acidobacteriota; class Terriglobia; order Terriglobales; family Acidobacteriaceae; genus Telmatobacter. The sequence goes on from CAWCXX010000033.1 coordinate 18,160, forward strand.
AAGAGGTTGCACTTGCCCCGCAAACGTATGCTTGGGAGGGTGCGATTCTTCGAGACAAATACCGAGAATAGTTACGAACAAATAGCAGGTAGAACCGAGAAAAGTTGCGAATAAGAGCAAGTGGCACCCGAGAATTTCCCAAAAGTGCGTCTAGACAGGACTTAGCGATCCCAAATGCGCACTTTTGCTCCAATTTGCGCACGTTTTCGCGTGCTTTTGCGTGTCTGTGCGGGTGGAACAGGGAGCAAGGGCGTAGGGACCTACGGCAAAACCAGAGAAGGTGTGCCCTAGGGCGGAACCAGAGTAGCCGTGCCCTTGCGTTCGGTCGTGAAAGGTGGCTTTTTCTTGAGGAAAAAGCCACTCAACTGACGTGCTTTCGGGGTACATCTACTCTGGTTCCGCTGTAGTCAGCTTTTTTTGAAGGTCGCCGCTCCTTGGGGTTGCGGCGACTTAAGTGCAGCGGCTTCGGGTTACAGCGTCTCTGGTTTTGCTATAGCCCCAAAAAGTGCCGTTTTGCTCGCGATTTGCATGGAAATTGAATGCTGTTAGCTTTTACATCGCTTCCGGGCTTTCGATGCCGAGCAGGCTGAGCGATTCGGCCAGTTCGCGCAGGGTGAGGGCGGCTGTGGCGAGGAGAAATGTTTTGCGCGCGGGGTCTTCTTCCGTCAGGATGTGATGGCGATGGTAGAAGTTGGCGAACTCCTGCGCGAGCTGGAAGGCGTGCTTGGCGAGATAGGCAGGTTCAGAGCCTGCAATGCACTGCTCCAAGACCAAAGAAAAACGACCGGCGCGCAGCCATAGTGACCAGATGTCTTCGTTCTCTTCGCCGGAGAGATAGGCAACGAGGTTGGCGGCCGCAGGGGCTAAAGCCCCCTCATCCTTTGCGGTCTCTACGGCACGCGACCCACCCACTGGGTGGGTGCCCCGGTCGTGCCCTTTCAAGACGCCGAACTGCCGAGCAAACTCCGCCAGCGCCGCTTCCGGCGTGGTGTTGCCTTTGCGGAAGATGTTGCGGATGCGTACGACGGCGTATTGAATGTACGGCCCGGTCTCGCCCTCGAAGCTGAGCGCGTCTTTGAAGTCGAAGGCGATCACGCTGTTGCGCGTGTACTTGAGCATGAAGTAGCGCAGCGCGCCGATGGCGATCTGCTCGGCGATCTTCTGACGCACGGCTTCGGCATCCGGTCCGGTTCCACCGGTTTGGCGCGCGTCCACTTCGGCGCGCGTGGCGGCGATGAGCTTGTCGATCAGATCGTCGGCCTTGACCCCGAAGCCTTTGCGTCCGCTGACTTCAATGTAGGATTTTTTCTTGTCCTCATCGGAGACGCTATAGCCGAGTTCCTCCGCGCAGCGCGGAGTGAGCGCCACCATCTCGTAGCCGAAGTGGGTGTAGTGGCCGGCTTCGGCCGTGTGCCCCATGCCGCGCAGCGCCTGGATGACGTTGGCCTGCGGGTCGGACTGGCGCGAGTCGATTACGTTGTAGATGGCCGTGGCGCCGCCGAAGTGCGGATGGGGTTCCTCGCCGTGTTCGGCCGAGATCCAACACTCATGATTCGGCCCATCCTCGCGCGGGTAGCTGAAGAACCGCCTGTAGCCGAAGTCGCGGCCCAGAAGGCCGAACTTCCAAAGGTGGTAGGCGATGTCTTTGCCGACATAGGTGACGGTGCCGTTGGAGCGGACGATCACCTTGGCGTCTTCGTCCGTGTTCTTCGTACCGTCGTCCTCCAGGCCCTTCGGGCTGTTCTGGTTTTGGACTGGTGCCGCGGCAGAACCCGGCCGCGTCATCACCCAGCAGCCCTTGTTCTTGCCTTCGTTTTCGAAGTAGAGCACGCCGGTTTTTTTCAACTGCTCGAAGGCCGCTTCCCAGAATTTGAGGTGGAGAATTTCGCTCTCGCGGGGGAGAAAATCGTACTCGATGCCGAGGCGCAGCATGGTTTCAAGATGGCGGCGCAGAACGGCCGTTGAAATGAGATCGGCGATTTCGGCGGTTTCGTTGCCGCCTGCTTCGATCAAGTGCAGCGTGTCGAGGCGCAGTTTCTTGCGTGCGGCTTTTTCTTCGCTCGTTCCCTGCTCGTACCACTGCGACGTTCGCGCGTAGAGATCCCAGCAGTAGTAGTCAATCGCGCCGGATTTGTCTGCCGTATGCGCGCTCTGCTGACTGCATCTCGCGATGAGAGCGCGAACTTCAGCAACGGATTTGCCTTCGAGATGCAAAAAGCCCACCACCACATCGGCAACCTGCACTCCTGTGTTATCGATGTAGTTCTGCACGTCGACCTTTTGCCCCGCAGCGCGGAGAAGACGCACAAAGGTGTCGCCGAGAATGGCGTTGCGCAAATGCCCGATGTGCGCGGCCTTGTTGGGATTGATGGAAGTGTGCTCCACGAGGGAGTGGACACCTGAGGCGGGACGGACGCCCTCGGCGCGCGCCACCAGGCGAATTGCCGCAGCGCGGTCCAGGCGGGCGTTGATATAGCCGGCGCCGGCCACTTCAAATCCGGCAAAGCCATCCACCGCACCCAGCGCGGCGACAATTTCCTGCGCGATGATCTTTGGGGCTTTGCGCAACTTGCGCGCCAGCTCGAAGGCGATGGGCGTGGCAATCTCGCCGAAGCGCAGGTCGGGCGGCGTCTCGAGGGGAATGTTCTCGACTTCGAGATCGTATTTTTCTTTGAGCACGGCGCGGATGCTGCGCCCCAGCCGCTTTTGCAGTTCCAGAACCACGCGAGAGCCTCGAAAATCCTTGATTATCCAGGTGATTTTAGCACCTGCGGAGCGGCTGTCTCTCATACTTAAGTGCACGGCCGGAGGCAAAGCGCATCCTGAGGCATCGCAGCGTAATGCCTTAAGATGGAAAGTGATCTCCAGTCACGCTTCGTTGACACGTTGCGCGGGCGGAATGTACTTCTTATGACCGATGCAAACTCAAATTCGGGTCAGAACACTGGCCGCTTTTACATCACCACGCCGATTTACTACGTGAATGCGCGGCCGCACCTGGGCCACGCCTACTCGACCATCGTGTGCGACGCGATTGCGCGGCGCAAGCGGGCGCTGGGCATCGAGACGTGGTTTTTGACCGGCACGGACGAGCACGGGCAGAAGATCGAGCGCTCGGCCAAGGCGGCAGGATGCACGCCGCAGGAGTTTGCCACCAAAATTGCCGGCGAGTTTCGCGGATTGTGGGACCGGCTGGGGCTGACCTACGACGATTTCATCCGCACCACGGAGGAGCGGCACAAGCGCGGCGTGCAGAAACTATTTGCAACGCTCCGCGAGAAGGGATTCATCTACAAGGGCTCGTACACGGGCCAGTATTGCGTCTCCGACGAGCTCTATGTGGACGGCCCTCCGGGCACGCCCTGCCCCGATTGCGGGCGCATGACGGAAACGGTGAGCGAGGAGAATTATTTCTTCAAGCTCTCGGCCTTCGAGCGCAAGCTGCTGGAGTTTTACGAGGCGAATCCGGGGTTCATGGGGCCGGAGTCGACACGGCGCGAGGTGATTTCGTTCGTGCGCGGGGGCCTCAAAGATCTCTCGGTCAGCCGGACAAGTTTTTCCTGGGGCATTCCCGTGCCGGGCGACGAGAAGCATGTGGTGTACGTGTGGCTGGATGCGCTGGCGAACTACATCACCGCGCTCGGCTACGGTTCGGACGACCCGAAAGACAAGGCACAGTTCGAGAAGTTCTGGCCGGCAGACATTCATCTCATCGGCAAAGAGATCAGCCGCTTTCACTGCGTTTACTGGCCGGCGTTTTTGATGGCCGCCGGGATTCCCGTGCAGCGTTCGGTGCGCGCCAACGGCTGGCTGCTCTTCGACCAGGGCAAGATGTCGAAGTCACGAGGCAACATCGTTCGCGCGGAGACGGTGCATGAGGTTCTTGGCGCCGATGCGCTGCGGTACTTCCTGCTGCGCGAGATTCCCTTCGGGCAGGACGGCAATTTTTCTTTTGACGCTCTCGTGCAGCGGTACAACGCAGATCTCGCGAACGGCTACGGCAACCTGGTAAGCCGCGTGGTGAACATGGTGCACAAGTACTTCGGCGGCGTGGCGCCTGCAGCAGGCGCGCCAACACCGGCCGAAGCCGCGCTGCGCGCAAGTGCGGAGGGCGCCATTGCCGCGTTTGGGCCGGCGTTCGACGATTTGAACTTCTCTGAGGCGTTGAAGACGCTTTGGGCACTGGTTGCGGAGACGGATGGTTACCTGACAGCGAATGCACCGTGGAAGAAGCCGCCCGAGCGCTCTGACGCCGACCACGCAGCGCTGCAGGCACGCGTGCTGGTCACGGCTGCCGAGACCATTCGCATCATTACCGCGTTGGCGTACCCCATTGTGCCCGATGCGGCGGCGAAGGTTTGGCGGCAGCTTGGGCAGGGCGAGTTGGCTGACGCGGCAAAGAAAGCATTTCTGACCGATCTCGCTTGGGGCGGATTGAAGGCAGTGACGAGATTCGGCGAGCCCGCGCCGCTTTTCCCCCGCGCGGAAAAGGACACAGCGGAACGTATGCAGAACCTTGAAGACGAGAACGGCCGCAGTGCCGTTGAAGCAGCCGGCGGCGAGGAAGAGGAAGTGAAGCGTCCCGCTGCTTTCGCGGCTCCGGCTGCACCTGACATAAAGGCCGCCGCACCTAAAGCTCCCGCCGCACCCGGAAAGCCACCGGCTCTGGTTGCGGCCACGGTTCCGGCGGCGCCGGCGAGCGCACCCGCGAATCCTGTACCGCAAGTCGCAGCGGAAGCGGCACCTGCTGCGCCACAGCACATTACGATCGATGACTTTTCCAAGGTCGAATTGCGTGTGGCCCAGATCCTGGTTGCCGAGCGCGTGCCCAAGGCCGACAAGCTGTTGCGTCTTGAAGTCGATCTCGGCTACGAAAAGCGGCAGATTTTGGCCGGCATTGCGGAGTATTACGAACCGGAGAAATTGATCGGACGGAAGATCGTGATCGTTGCCAACCTGGCTCCGCGCAAGATGCGGGGCCTGGAATCGAATGGGATGCTGCTGGCCGCGTCGCTTGAAGATGGCGCGCCGGTGCTGGCCGGATTCCTTGAAGAGGTTCCACCAGGGGCGCGGCTGAAATAAAATACCGTTGCTTTTTGGACAAAAACAGTCCATTGCGCTCGCGCGCAGCTTTTGGTACGATTGTTTTACACATGGTTCGCGCTTTACCAAGCCGCTCTTGTTGTCGCCTGTCGAACATCTTCGACGGGTGTCCCCGCTAGTTCGTTTTCCTGAGCACAATCAATTCAGAAGACGCACCCGTAGCTGAAAAGCCGGGTTAGTCTTTGCTCGCCGGCCTTCAGCATCCCCGCTGAGTGAGGTAACAATGCCGGCAGCCGAATGCGTAGTCACCAACCTAACACCGCCCGCGAACATTCTGCCGAGGCGGCGCCTGAACCATCTGCGCCTGCTGGAAGCGGAGAGCATTCATATTCTGCGCGAAGTCGCCAGCGAGTTCGCGCGGCCGGTGATGCTCTACTCCATCGGCAAGGACTCGTCGGTGATGCTGCGCCTGGCGCAGAAGGCGTTTTATCCCGCGCCCATTCCTTTCCCCCTGCTGCACATCGATACCGGATTCAAATTTGCCGAGATGCTCACGTTTCGCGACGAGATGGCGTGGTCGATTGGCGCGGAGCTGCTGGTGTGGCGCAATGAGCCGGCCATCGCGGCGGGAACGAATCCCATTGCACTCGACACCAAGCGCTGTTGTGGCCTGCTGAAGACGCAGGCGCTGCTGGACTCGCTGCGCCACTACAACTTTGACGCGGCTTTTGGAGGCGCGCGGCGTGACGAGGAGAAATCCCGCGCCAAAGAGCGCATCTATTCGTTCCGCGACTCGGCCGGGCAGTGGGACCCGAAGAATCAGCGGCCGGAGTTGTGGAACCTGTACAACGCACGCATTCATCCCGGAGAAAGCATTCGCGTGTTTCCGCTCTCGAACTGGACGGAGATGGACGTGTGGCAGTACATCCACGAGGAAAAGATTCCGGTAGTCGATCTCTACTTTGCCAAGGAGCGGCCGATGTATGTGCGTGGCGACGCGCTGCTGCCGATTGAGCAGGCGTTTGTTGCGCGCAAGGGCGAAGAGCCCCAGATGGTGAAGTCGCGGCTGCGCTCGCTGGGCTGCAGCCCGTGCACGGGTGCGATCCGTTCGGACGCCGACAGCATTCCCGCGATTATTGCAGAGCTGATTTCGTTCCGTTCGTCGGAGCGCGCCAACCGCGTGATCGATCACGATCAGGAAGGCTCGATGGAGATCAAGAAGCGGGAGGGCTACTTCTGAAAGGCAGGGAACAAGGGACCGAGGGAACAAGGGAACGAGAAGGCAGGAATGAAGGGACTGAGGGAGATTGGAGGCTGGGTTGGCGGTTGCGGCGGAGTTGGAGAACAGACGGTTCGAGATCGGCGAGTTCCTTGCGCAGGAGCGCGAGAAAGATTTGCTGCGCTTTTCCACGGCGGGCAGCGTGGACGACGGCAAGTCAACGCTGATCGGGCGGCTGCTCTACGACACGCAATCGGTCTACGAGGACCAGGTGCGGTCGATTGAGGGAAAAGGAACCACCGCGCCCGGCCAGATCGATTTTGCTTTGCTGACCGACGGCCTGCGCGCCGAGCGCGAACAGGGCATCACGATCGATGTGGCGTACCGCTACTTCTCGACGGCGCGGCGCAAGTTCATTATTGCGGACACGCCCGGCCACGAGGAGTACACGCGCAACATGGCCACGGGCGCCTCTACAGCCGATGCTGCGATTGTGCTGATCGACGCCAGCAAGGGCGTGCTGATCCAGTCGCGCCGCCATGCGTACATCGCATCGCTCTTGCGCGTGCGCCATGTGCTGGTTGCCGTCAACAAGATGGACCTGATCGGCTACGACGAGGGAACTTTCCGTACCATCGAGACGGATTTCCGCGCCGTGCTCGAACAGATCGCAGCGGACACCGGCAACCCGGTGGAGGCGATCTTTGTTCCGGTCAGCGCGCTGAAGGGCGACAACGTCGTTCATCGTTCGCAAACGATGCCGTGGTACGCGGGGCCGTCGCTGCTGGAGCTGCTGGAGGCGTTGCCCTCGGCCCAGGACACGCGTTACTCGCCTTTCCGCTTTCCGGTGCAGCGCGTGGTGCGGCCCAATCATACATTTCGCGGCTTCGCGGGGCAGATCGCTTCGGGAACGGTTCGCGTGAGCGACGAGATCTCCGTGCTTCCCTCGAGGCGCAGTGCGAAGATCGAGCGCATCGTCACGTTCGACGGCGATCTGGACGAGGCCGTCGCGCCGCTGTCGGTCACGCTGGTGCTCGACCGCGAACTCGACATCAGCCGCGGCGATCTGATTGCCGCGGCCGAGGCGCCGGCAACGGTTGCCCGCGGCGTGAAGGCTTCGCTGGTTTGGATGGATCAGCGCCCGCTCGATCTGAATCGCCGCTACCTGCTCAAGCACACCAGCCATACCGTGCCGGCGTTTCTTTCGTCGATCGATTACCGCGTAGACCTGGGCACGCTGACGCGCAAGCCCGCGCTTGCGCTGCGCATGAACGACATCGGCGCGGTTTCGTTGCACCTGCTGCGGCCCATCGCCGTGGATCTCTATGGCGAGAATCGCAACACCGGCGCATTGATTCTGATCGACGCCGAAACAAACCGCACCGTGGCTGCCGGCATGGTGACCGCTGCATTCGATTCAACGGCCAGCGGCGAACAGGGAGAGGCCGCGGCGTGGGGCCGCGTCACAGCCGGCGAACGGGAGGCGCGTTGGGGACATCGTGGCGGCGTGCTCAGGCTTGCCGGTCCCATCGAGTTGATCGACGCCATCGAACGCTCGCTGTTTGCCGTGGGCGCGGTGACCAGCCGCATCGATGCTGCTGAGGATACGTTCCTGTTACATCCTGTGCTGCTCGAGCTCGCGACCAGCGTGCAAACCCAGAGTGGGCTGCTTGCGCTGGTGGTGCGGGCCAACGAGGACGGTGCGCTCACGGCGAGCGCCGAGGGCCGCGAAATCACACTCGATGCGGGCGACACCATGCACGCGGTGGCTGCGGTGCATCAGTTATTGCGCAGCGCGGGCATCTTTATCTCTGCAGAAATGGCGGATTTGTGATGAGCGTTGCGGAGATCCAAACGGAAGTGAATGCGAAGCTGGACGCGGTGCGCGCTACGCTGGCGCGCGAAGTAACCGGTAAGGGCGATGTGTGCCTCACGTGCAGCTTCCAGGCTGAAGACGTGCTGCTGACCAAGCTCGCGATCGCGATCGATCCCGCGATTCCGATTCTCTTTCTCGATACGGGCTATCACTTTGCCGAGACCTACGCGTATCGCGACCGCATCGCGCAGGAGTGGGGATTGAACTTGATCAATCTGCTGCCGGAAAAGACGGTGGCCGAGCAGGAAGCGGAGCACGGTCTGCTCTACCAATCCGCGCCCGACCGCTGCTGCGGACTGCGCAAGGTTGAGCCGCTGTTCAAGGCGGTGGCGCAGTATCGCGTGTGGCTCACGGGTTTGCGGCGCGAGCAGGCCCGGAGCCGCGCGGCGCTTGAGGAGCAGGCGATGTTCGCGCTGCCCGGCGGCAAGCAGGTGCTGAAGCTGGCGCCGCTGGCGGAGTGGACGACGCGCGACGTTTGGTACGCCTGCGAGCAGCTTGCGATCCCGCTGCTGCCGCTCTATGAGCGCGGCTACACCTCCATCGGCTGCGAGCCGTGCACCACGCTGCCGCTCGATCCCAACGATCCGCGCTCGGGCCGGTGGGCCGGCCGCAAGGTGGAGTGCGGGATACACATACAGGCCGCGCCAGGGAAATAGAACAGGAAGCAGGTAGAAAAGAGGAAGTCCAGATGGAATATGCGATAGGTTTCGTCATCGCGACCTTTATCGCGCTCACCGGCGTGGGAGCGGGCACGGTTACGGTGCCGGTGCTTGTCTTGTTTCTCGGTGTTCCCGCGCCCGTCGCGGTGGGCATCGGACTGATGTATGCCACGGCCGTGAAGTTCATTCTGGTGCCTGCGCAGATCGCCCGCAAGAATGTCTCATGGCGCACGCTCGGCTATATGCTTCTCGGCGGCGTGCCGGGTGTCCTGCTGGGCTCGCTCTTCCTGCAGCACCTGGTCAACGCCCACGCCACCAACGTGCTCAATGCACTTCTTGGCGCGATCCTGGTGACCACCGCCAGCTGGCAGATTTTTTATTCCTTCCGCCCCATGCGGCAGCATGAACCTCCCGATCGCAGCCCGCTGCTCTCCTGGCTCATGTTCCCCGTCGGCGCGGAGGTGGGCTTTTCTTCGGCCGGCGCAGGCGCGCTGGGCTCTGCCGCGCTGCTCAGCCTGACGACGCTGCTGCCCTCACAGGTTGTCGGTACTGACATTGCCTTCGGCTTCCTGATCTCGCTGATCGGCAGCGGCGCGCACTGGTTCTCGCACGCCTCAAACCCCTCGCTGCTCATGCATCTGATTGAGGGCGGCGTGGCAGGCGGAGTCGTCGGAACCATCCTCAGCACGCGCATTCCCCGCCGTCCCCTGCGCTTCGCTCTCTGGGTCTGGCTGCTGATTCTGGGCGGACAGTTTCTCTTCAACAGCTACCAGGTGTGGGCCCGCCCGCGTTCTCACAACGCCGGAGGTGCGATGGTGCGCAGCAACAGCGCGCCTGGCAGCACCGTGCCTCGCGTTCATTGAGACGAGTGCGGAGGAAAGATCTGGCGCGGAGGGCGGGATCTTCTTCATCGCAAATGTTTTAGCGCCGCTCCATCGCCTCCGTCTTGTGACCGGTGATCTTCATAAATAATTGACTGCGTTCTCATAACCCGTAGGTCAACTTATTTTGAGACAAAGTGAGCAATTCTGAACAGCCAGCAGCAGGCAGGCAGGTAGAGACTGTTTCCATCTCCCTCCCAGGGAGGTCGAGTCAATCGAGGGACGGGGAAGACCTCTTGACTCCCAACTAACGGGCGTGGTGTTGTCGCAATACTGATTTAATAGAAGTCGATGATGTCACGCCCGTTTTTTTCAACCGCATAGAATAGAAAAACTGCTGCTCCGTGCCCATACTGAGGCCTTTCTGGTAAATGCGCCGGATTTCTGATTGGACTAGAGGTAAAGGAAGACCAGGTTGCGATTATGGTCGTCTTTCAGTCGCAACGAAGCTGTCGATGAGGTCACTAATCGCGTCAGCATCGGTGTCCGATTGCTTCTTATCCCGCATAAGCTTTTGCAAGCTTGAATCGAATACAATACCACTCTTTTTCTCGTCTTTGAAAAATGTATCAGCAAGCATCTCCCCGCTTTGCCCATCTTCGAGATAGTCATCCTCTATGTAATTCTTCCGTGGCGTCGTCAAATCCTGCGTGTGGACAATCAGCTTCACGTAGCAGCGATTGTCTTTCGGGTTGTAGTGGCTTACCTGTTCTTGGGTCAGCGCATTGCCGATGAGGTTGTTTTCCATTATCCTCTCACCCATCGCTGTGCATTTATTCTGTAGGTCAAATAGCTCCGTGGCACTCGGAACACGAAACGGTGACACTTCCTCAGGTTGTTTTTGTTTGGAAGGCCCACAAGAGCACAGGAACGGCAGCAAAGCGGTGACCAGCAGCTTTTTCATGATAGGTACCTCTGTGACCATGACGATGAGGAAATTCTATTTCAGGTGCCCTAGGTGTGGTCGAACAATCACCGCCATGACGAAAGAGCAGGCCGGGAAGAAGCTCACAGGGGATTCATGCTGGTGTGTTTCACACGGGGCGGTGTGGGCTGCGGGAAGTGAGGAGAACTGGTGAGATTTGCACCGAAAGTTGTGCGGTGGAAATCCAGTTGCTAATCGGTGGAAAACTGGGTTGGAAACGGGGGTCGAGTTGGCATACGTTTGTCAAATGGTGAATTGAGGGTCAGTGAAGGAGACAAAATGAAGGTCCACGCCATTGGGTTGCTGCTGCTTCTCTCGATTGCACGTGTTCCGATTGGGTCTGAGGCTCACGCACAGAAAGACCCTTCTGACCATTCTCGGGGCTCCGATTTGTACAATTCTTGCCAGGCTGCCATTCGCTTTATGGATTCAAATTCGAAACCTGAGGATTTTCGCGCTTCAGAGTTTTGTCGTGGATACCTCACCGCATTCGGCGAGTTCAATGACATTGAGGGTGCTTCTTCTTCCATCTGTCTTGGGGGGTCAACCCTCGGCACGACTGCGAGGGTATACGTCGCCTATATGGAGAAAAATCCAAAATTCATGGACGAAATGATGATTGTCGGTGTCATACGTGCGCTCAGAGAGACCTATCCCTGCCCTGCTCCAAAGAGTAAACAGCCGTGAAGGTTTACAGGCCCACCAAGTTTGGCGAAGGGATGCAGCCGGGTACGGTCGAATGGGAACTCGCTCGACGGCGGACCCGCAAGCAGCAGAGCCTTGAGGAGGAGGCGTTCCAGCGAAGAGTCTCAGAGCGTGCCTCTGAGGAGCCGACCGGATTCTGGCGGCTGTGAGATGCGGTCGTGAGGTTCCTTCGGACGCCGGATTGAGGCCGGAAAGGGACGACCCAATGCACTGCCCCTGACTCGCTTTCCGAAAAATACAATTTAGTGTAGGCTATTTTTCCACGTTAAACTCTTCCATTGCACTCGCAAAAAGCGCAGGGTTTGAACTAGTATCGCAAGTGAGGCGCATGCACCATATTTGGTGAATGTGTTAGCAGGAGCCGGGGAGCAGCGGGGGGAGTCGAACCCGCCATTCTCCAGAGTTGAAGCGACTCAGACGTGATGGTCTGAGCAGCCTCAGGATTCTGGCGTTTTATCCGATGAACCACGCCGCTCCGGGCTCGGGGTCAATTCTTTTCAGAACCGACTACCATCAGCGTAGCGCAAATGCACATATTGCAACCTGATTGAATTGTGCGCGAGATGTGTGGAAAACTAGTCTAAATTGAATTGTGCGCCAAAAAGAACCCCGGCCATCGCTGGCCATGGGGAAGGAGTGCCGAAATGTTTGAGCAGTTCGACAACAATGAGAACAACGAGAACATCAAGAAAACCGCTGGTGCTGAATTTGACCGCCTAAAACAGTTGATGACGCAGATAGAGGGCAAGCAGCACAAGGGTCAGTTTTTCAACTGGACAGACCCGAAGGGCGGTGAGGCCATGCTGAATCTCGGAACAGTCGCAGCGCAATTCATCAAGAAAAACGACAGCAGCTACTACATCCGGTTTGGCGGCTTGGCGGCGTATGCTCAAGCAGCCGACCCACCCGAGCCAGAAACGTGGTTAGTGACGGCGGACGCCTACGACGGAACGTTCGTTTGGGACTTGGGTGGAAAACGGCGCACGTCGGAGGAGCTTGCAGAAGAGATAGCGTTCAGACTCGCGTCGTTCTACGACGGCTACGAGGAAGCAGCCCGTGAGTAGCTATTTGCCGCCGCCCCGGTATACGGAACCGTAGTCAGTCTTAGTTAGTTTTTAGCAATTTTTTCTGGTGGCGGATTTTGAACCTGACACGGGTTCAGACCCAATTTTGGAAAATAATTTCTGCAACCCATAGTAGGTACTATAGTTAGCTCTCATCAATTTTTAGGTGTCCCCACTGTCCCCCAGTGAGACTGATGAGACAGAAACAGCCCCTTCGGGGGCTGTTCGGTGCCTTAAGTGTCTGCTTACATTGTTGATTTTAAATGATTTATAACATTTCGCTTGACAAAGTGGTGCGGAAGGCGGGACTTGAACCCGCAAGCCTTTTGGGCGCCAGCTCCTAAGGCTGGTGTGTTTGCCATTTCACCACTTCCGCACAGGCGTGGCGGCGCTCGTCAGCCACTACCATTTCAAGTCTAAGGTGAATTGAGCGCGCGGCGCAATGCGGGATGCCTGGCAACGCATCTTTAATCAAAAATGATTCAGCATTGCTCGGTCGAGATCCGCGAGGGCTAAACTACCAGTCTCTTGCGCCATTTTCGGCTGTCGGGGTTAAAATCCCCGACCTATCCGTTATGCCCTGACACAAGGCCACATGGCGCCGTCCCTATGGGACTTCTATTTTCAGAGATTCCGCGTTCCCCACGCTGAACGGGCTGTTACGAAACTCGCCGAACGCGATCATTTTTTGGCGCTTTGAAGCAGCAGGGGCTAAGAACTTATCCGTAAATAGTGTCAAGTTTGATCCGTGAGGTTGAATCTTTTGTTTGCAGCGATTGGAAGCGGGCGATGATGGATTCAATATGGCCCAGATCAAGTCGTGGACGGTTTCGGACGATTTGTGGAGTAAGGTTGAGCCGCTGATTCCGGCACGCCAGCGGGAACCAGGTCGAAAATACCAGCGCAAGGCTGGAGCTGGACGCAAGCCAATGCCTTCTCGGCGGGTTTTCTCGGCGATTGTTTACGTTCTGCGAACCGGCATTCAATGGAAGGCCTTGCCCTGCGAGTTCGGTTCGGCTAGTGCGGTGCATCAGTACTTTCAGAACTGGTATAGGGTTGGCTTTTTCCAGAAACTGTGGCAGGCCGGCCTAGCCGAGTATGACGGGATGCACGGGATTGCCTGGCAGTGGCAGTCGGCCGATGGGGCCATGGGCAAAGCGCCGCTGGCTACCGAATGTGTCGGTCCGAACCCGACCGACCGGGGGAAAAAAAGGGCGCAAACGCAGCCTGTTGGTCGACGGCCGTGGACTCCCGCTGTCGATCGCCGTCAGCGGCGCCAATCTGCACGACTCCAAGCTGCTGCATCGGACGCTGGCTCAGGTCGCCGTCCCGCGACCTGAAGTTACGGGGTGGAAAAACCAACAGTATCTCTGCCTGGATGCTGGCTACGTAGGCTATCCGGTCAGCAAGATCGCCCGCAAACATCACTACTATCCACGCGTGAAATCACGCGCCGAAGAGCGGCTCATCAAGTATCGTTACCCGGATTCCAAACCGCGCCGCTGGGTTGTAGAACGAACCCACTCCTGGCTCAACCGATTCCGCAAACTGCTGGTCAGCTTCGAAAAGACCGAAGCTAGCTACACCGCTCTGCTACAACTCGCCGCAGCACTGATTTGCTGGAGACAGACTGTCACTATTTACGGATAAGTTCTAAAGCCCTCGCTCATTTTGCGCCGCTTACGGCCCGGCTGAAGCCGTGCCCTTGTTACAAAACCCAGTTCCGGCAGAGTTTCGTAAGAGCCTGTGAAGCGCGGGGTTAAGGAACACTGCGCCTCCGGCGCGAAAGTCGTGCCCTGACGCGACGGCTTCAAATTGAGACACTATCCCTACTTCTCGAGACACTATCCCTGCTTCACATCTCTTGTGAAATCTCCGCTCTTGCCGCCGGATTTGGATTCGAGGCGGACTTCGCGGATGACGATGGCCTTGTCGAGAGCTTTGGTCATGTCGTAGACAGTGAGCGCGGCGACGGCGGCGGCGGTGAGAGCCTCCATCTCGACGCCAGTGGGGCCCGTTGTGGCTGCAGTGGCCGTAATGCGCACGCCGCCCGCGACAATCTCCGCCTGCACATCGACGTGGGTGAGCGCCAATGGATGGCACATGGGGATGAGATCGGCGGTGCGCTTGGCTGCCTGGATGCCGGCGAAGCGAGCGACTTCAAGCGGATTGCCCTTGGGGTTGGCAGGCAGAGCCGCGAGCACGGCGGCGGAAAGCTCGACGAAGGCCGAGGCGGTTGCGGTGCGCCGCGTGGGCTGCTTGCCGCCGACGTCGACCATCGTGGCTTGGCCGGCTTCATCGAAGTGCGAAAGTTTCGCGGGCGAAGGCATAGGACTCCTCAGAGAAGCAGAATGCGGACCGTTTCGCCCGCGTGAAGGCGACCGGCCTCTTCAGGCACGACCAGGAAACAGTTTGCCCGGGCCATGGCGGCCTGGTCGCCCGAGCCCTGCCAGGGAACGAGCGCAACTTGAGGCTCCGGGCCGGCAAAATCGCACGCCGCGGGCAGAAAGCGGGTGAGGCCGGGCTTGGCTTTCACATCCGAGGCCAGGCGCGCGAGGGCGAAGCGCGGGCCGGAGACGAGGCGGCCGGCAAGCGCGCCCAGCACCGGCGCGGCGAAGAGCAGGAACGTGACAGCGGAAGAGACAGGGTTGCCGGGAAGGCCGAAGAAGCAGCACTTCGTGCGGTTTTGCCTTTGGACGGGGTCACCGGGACGGCGAGGCCGCTCGCCGAAGACGGTTGGTTTGCCGGGCTGGATGCGCACGCCGGTGAAGTGAAAGCGGGCGCCGGCGCGGGCGAGAGCCGGCTCGACCAGATCGAATTTGCCGGCGGAGACGCCGCCCGTGATGAGCAGCAGATCGGCTCGATCCGCCTTGGCGAGCGCCGCGTCGAGCGCTTTGGCTGTGTCTCGCGCTACGGGCAGAACCCACGGCTCGCCTCCGGCCGCAGCCACCATCGAGGCCAGCATGGGAGCGTTCGAGTTGCGAATCTGTGCGGGACCTGGCGAAGACCGGATGGGCACAAGTTCGTCTCCGGTGGCGAGAATGGCCACGCGGGGGCGAACGAAGACCTGGAGCTCCGCGCAACCGCAGGTCGCTGCCAGAGCCACCTGCGCCGGCCCGATCGCGGTTCCCACGGGCAACAGCTGATCGCCTTTGCGCGCCTGCGCTCCCCGCGCCACGATGTTTTCGTCCTTTTCGACGGTGCGGGGCGGCAGCAGCCGAACCGTTCGCGCTGAGGGACCGCTGCCGGTCTCGACGTGCTCCAGCATCATCACGGCATCGGCGCCGGCAGGAACAGGAGCGCCGGTCATGATCTCCCATGCCGCTCCGGGCGGCAGCGGGCCGGACGGGGCTTGTCCGGCGCGGGTCAAGCCGGCCACGGCGAGCGGCCGGTGCCGAGAGGCCTCCGCAGCCCGGCAGGCAAAGCCGTCGCGGGTGGAGCGCGCAAAGGGCGGTTGGTCGCTGTCGGCACGGAGAGGCCGCGCCAGCACACGCCCGGCTGCGCGCGCAAGCTTGACACACTCCACAGAGGGCCGGAAACGTGCCCGTTGTGCGGCGTATGCCGCCAGAAGAGCGGACGCCTCGTCAAAACTCAGAAGATCGGGGCTGGGCAAAGCAGGACTCCTGCAATGGATTGTAGAGGGTTGGGGCCGAACCAGAATTCTCGTGCCCTTGCAAAGAGCCTGCAAGGTGGCTTGCCGCGGCGAGCCACCCAGGGGGCGAGCCATTGGATACAGCTATTCTGGTTTTGCTTTAGGCAGAGCGAGGATTTCTGCGAACCATCAAGCAGAAGGATACAGACAAAGGAGTTGTCTGCAGCGGCCGACGCAGTCGAATTCGGCGAGCTGCGGAGTTAATTTCTGAGGGCTGCGCCTGAGGAACTGATTGGTTCTTCTGCCCGTTGCAGAATGCTCGTAACTTCGGCGGCGAATTGGCCGCCCGGGTCCAGTTCCAGGTACTTGCGATAGGCTGCGGCGCAATCCGGAGGGAGATGGATTTTGTTCGTCTTTGGATCGACAATGGCTTTCTCAGCGAGTCCCTGAGCCTTGATGTAATAGAGGATGGCCTGATTGGGATCGGCCTTGATTGCCTCGTCGGCGGCGTCCAACTGCGCGGGGACATTCTTCTCCTGAAAGAAGATGATGGCTTGATTCTTGAGGTAGATAGCTGCTCTGGCGGGGTCGGCCTTGGCGGCGGCGTCAAATGCCGCATTCGCTTCGTCAACCATGAACGTGCGTGCATAAACCTCGCCCAGGCCGGCATTGGCTGCACCTATGATCTCCGGCTCCGGCCTCCCGGTTTTGGATTCAAGGTCGAGAGCCTTCTTGTAGTTCGTTTCCGCGTCAAGATAATTCTTCAGGCCCACTTCGGCCTGTGCCAGATGGAGCCACAGGACGGGTTCGGAGGGATCGACGGCGATATCCTTGGTCATGAGAGTTTCGATCTCTGAGTACTTGGTGTTCGCGATCTCAGCGGTCATGGCATCGATGTCCGCCTTGCTTGCTGTCGCACTCAAGGTCCGGGTTGCTGTCGCGCGCGCATTCTCCGCGTCACGGAAGTCCTGGTTCACGACCTGAAGATCGGCGCTCAAGGCCACAAGAGTCTTATTCGCGTTGATCGTTGCGGCATTGGCTTCCCTCATCGCCTGCACTTGCTTTTGCTGTTCCGGCGACAGGCGATCGATGAACGCCTGGCGCGTCATATCGACGTCCTGCGTTGTATCCTGCCCGGCCACGATTTCAACGCCGGAGATGGAATCGACCATCTTCCCCTCCGGCGTATCGGGGGCGCGGTAGACGACTGTGTACTCTGCCGGTGGCGCTTCGCCGGAGTATTCTCCCGTGGCAGAGACCGGAAAGGTGTATGTCAAGGTTACGCCGCCGTCGGTGGAGAGGCTGACGGTGCCGTCATTCTGCGGCAGCCCGACCGGATTGATCACGCGGCCGTGAATCCTGCCCATGTCAGCGGCGGGGGGCTGCTGCGCAAGCGTAGGCGCGACGGCGAAGGTGAGCAGGCCTGCGACGGCGAACAGGCGAAACATCGCGGCACGAATCATGCAATGGATTATAGAGCGTTTCAGCGGGCTGGAGGACCGCGGTGCGCCCGCCGCACTCAACAAGAAGGGCGTCCGCCCCGCTACTGCGAGCAGGCGCGACGGACGCCCTTCCATGAGCAAAACCGGCAGCCAGTCTAATGGGACTTGGGCGCCTTGTAAGAGGAACTGACCTTTTCTCCCGCCTGCTGCAGGATGCCCGCCACTTCGTTGGCGAATTGGCCGGTCGGAGCCAGCTCCAGGTACTTCTGGTACGCTGCCGTGCAATCGGGAGGCAGAACGATGCGATGCGTCTTGGGATCGACGGTAGCGTTCTGGATCAGTCCCTGGCCCTTGATGTAGTAAAGGATGGCCTGGTTGGGATCGACCTTGATGGCCTCGTCCGCCGCGGCCACTTGCGCGGCGCCGTTGTTCTGCTGGAAGAAGATGATCGCTTCATTCCTCAGATTCAGGGCTGCATCGGTGGGATCGGCCTTGGCGGCGGCGTCATAGGCCGCGTTCGCCTCAGGAACTTTGCCGGTGCGCGCATACACCTCGCCCAGCCCGGCATCGGCGATGCCGATAACCTGCGGGCGCGGCTTTTTTGCAGCCGTCTCCAGATCCACTGCCTTCTTATACGACGTGATGGCATCGTCGTACTTCTTCAGCCCGGCCTGTCCGAACCCAAGGTTGACCCACAGCAGAGCCTCGTCCGGCTTGAGCCCCGTATCCTTGGTCATCAGGCTTTCGATGTCGGTGTACTTGGCGGTTTTGATCTCGGCCGCCTTGGCAGCAATGTCGGCCTTTGAAGCCGTCGCGCCCAGAGCCTGCGTCGCGGCCGCCAGTTGCGCCATCGATGTCTTTCTTGTCCTGGTCGACGATCTTCAGGTCGGCGTTCAGCTGGTTGATCACCGTATTGGCCTTCAAGGCCTCGGCATTGGTCTTCTTCAGTTCCTCAAGCTGCTTCTTCTCCTCCGGCGTCATCTTGTCGATGTATTCCTGGCGCGACATATCGTCGTCCTGCGCCAAATCCTCTCCGGCCACGATCTTGATGCCGCGGATGGAGTCGACCATCTTGCCCGCCGGGGTATCGGCCGCGCGATAGATCAACATATAGGTTCCGGGAGCCGCTTCACCGGTGTATTCGCCGGTGTCAGCGACCGGGAAGGTGTACTTGAACGTCGCGCCGCCATCGGTGGAGAGGCTCACCGTGCCGCCTCCCTGGGGTTGCCCGGTGGGATTAATGACGCGGCCGTGAATCTTGCCCATATTTGCAGCGGGTGTGGCCGGTTGCTGCGCAACTCGGTGGTGCTTGAGGCGGGGTACGCCAGGCCCGGTGCTGTGCAACTGCGGGCGCGATAGCCAATGCCAGCAGGCCCGCCGCGGCGGCCATACCCAGCCAAAGTGAAAGAGTGCGTTTCATATTTTCTCCTTAGGGAGCGGCGGGAAGAATGCAGCCCGCAGGCTCGAAAAAAATTAAATCCTCAGGCGCCCATCGGCAGAGCGCATTTTCCAGCAAATCAACGTTAAATCCAATGCGGCACCCTGCACAAGAGGGGTGTAGCCGTTGTATCCGCGCTGCGAAGCGGGGCGCCGGCATTGCACTGCCTTGTAGACGTGGAGCCCCGCCTGCGAGTTGCCTGTCTCCTTGCGAAACAAGCTGGCGCCGCCTGGATTGCCACTGTCATGGTAGTGCGGCCGGCGCGACTGCGTTTGTGGCCTCTATCACACACTAAAATCGGAATATGGGAACGGTGATTCGGACGGCAACCGCGGCAGATGCCGCACAGATTCTGGCCTTTATTCGCGCGCTGGCGGTCTTTGAGCGGGCTCCTGACGCTGTGGTTGCGACCGAGGAGGGCCTGTTGCGCGACGGATTCGGCCCCAACCCCTTCTACCAGTGCCTGATCGCCGAGCACGACGGCCGGCCTGCCGGTTTCGCCCTGTACTTTTTCAACTACTCCACGTGGATGGGACGGCCCGGCATCTATCTCGAAGACCTCTTTGTGCTGCCGGAGTTACGCGGCCTGGGCATCGGCAAGGCGCTGCTCAAACAGGTGGCTGCCGTCGCGGTCGAGAAGGGCTGCCAGCGCCTGCAGTGGGAGGTTTTGGACTGGAACACGCCGGCGATCGATTTCTACCGTGCCATGGGCGCTGAATTCCTGGATGAGTGGCGCAATGTGCGCCTGGGAGGGGAGGCGCTTAGGCGGCTGGCGGAGGGCACGGGAATTCAGGCTGGGGAGACCGCAGAGCAGGCAATTCGAGCGGAGGCCGCGCCTTGAGGATTCGTGTGATTGGCGGCGGGCTGGCCGGGTCGGAAGCGGCGCTGACCGCGGCCCGGCTGGGCTGCCAAGTGGATCTCTACGAGATGCGCGCGGTGGTGGACGGAAAACTGCGCCTGACGCCTGCGCACCAGACCACCGGCTTCGGCGAGCTGGTCTGCTCCAACTCGCTCAAGAGCGAATCGCCCCACACCGCGCCGTGGCTCTTAAAGCAAGAGATGCGGCGCGCGGGCTCTGCTCTTTTGCGCATCGCCGACGAGACAGCCGTCCCCGCAGGCCATGCGCTGGCCGTCGATCGGGCGGAGTTTTCGCGGCGGATTGGTGAGGCGATCGCCGCGGAGCCGGCCATTCGCGTGGTTCGCGAAGAAGTTACCCGCCTGGAACCGTCCGATCCGGAGACCGCATTGATTGTGGTCGCTACCGGACCTCTCACGTCAGACTCTCTCTGCGCCGAGATTGAGCGCATTACCGGCGCTGGCCATCTCGCCTTTTACGACTCCATCTCGCCCATCGTCGATGCCGAATCCATCGACATGAGCCGCGTCTACTTTGCCGCGCGCTGGGATAAGGGGACGGCCGACTACATCAACTGTCCCATGGACCGCGCCGAGTACGACCGTTTCTACGACGCGCTGCTCGCGGCCGAGGCTGCCGAGAGCAAAGACTGGGAAAAGCTTGAATACTTTGAGGGCTGCCTGCCCATTGAAGTGCTCGCCACGCGCGGGCGCGACACGCTGCGCTTTGGGCCCATGAAACCTGTGGGCCTGCGCGATCCGCGCACCGGCAAGAACTCCTGGGCCGTGGTGCAACTGCGCAAGGAGAACCTCCGCGCCGACAGCTACAATCTGGTGGGTTTTCAGAACCATTTGAAGTTCGACGAGCAGGCGCGGGTGCTGCGGCTGATTCCGGGACTCGAAAACGCGCGCTTTCTGCGCTACGGGCAGATTCACCGCAACACGTACATCTGCGCGCCGGCGCTGCTGGACGAAACGCTGTGCCTCTCATCAAAAGCTGGGCGCCCCGTCCTTTCCGCGTGCGCACGTGCGGATGCGAAAAAGGTGGGAAAGCAACCCCCGCCAACCATCCTCTTTGCCGGCCAGATCAGCGGCGTCGAGGGCTACACCGAGTCCATCGCTACAGGCATGCTGGCGGGCATCTACGCTGCTGCGCTCGCGCGCGGAGAGGGGCCCGTTCCCGTTCCCCGCGCCACGGCCCTCGGCTCGCTGGTTCACTACATCACGCACGCCGATCAAAAGAACTTTCAGCCCGCCAACATCACCTTCGACCTGCTGGAACCGCTCGAAGAGGGTGTGCGCAAGAAGATCCGCGACAAAAAGGAGCGACATCGCATCCAGTGCGAGCGGGCGCTGGCGGCCTTCGATGCGTGGCAGGCACAGATGGGCACGTAACGCCTGTAAGTTACTGATCCGGTCGTAATGAATCACGCCAACTTTTCGGCTGCGGCAACTGCGATCTGGCTGTATTCTTATCCTTCCATGTCGGGGGAGGCTAGGAATGTGGGAAGTCAGGGTACAACATGCCGGACTGAAAGCCTACCGCGTCGTCCGTGGAGTCACGCAGCACGAGGCAGAGCTTAAGGCCAAATTGCAGGTCGCTGCCTGGGATGAGCGTTGGGCAAATAGACTCTTAGCCTTGAAGGCCAAACAGGAGAAACTTCAGGTATCTTGGGACCTCGAAACAAATAGGAAAACTGCGAGAGCGCGGACGGCGGAGCTGGAATGGCAACTCAACCGGCTAGAGACCCTTCTGATCACAGGCATCGAGCAGGAGCCATTTCGCTGGTCGAATCTTACAGATACAACGACGTTTACGCAGCCTCGCCCGAATCCGCCAGCCGCTCCAATCAAGCCAGTGAGACCGGACTATCCGGCTGAACCAACGAAGCCAAACCTCCCATGTGAACCAGATCCCGACGCATATATCTTTCGATGGTCTATATCGGGAGTCCGTCGTGTTTTCAGCGGCCGGGCAACGGTTTTCTTCGCCGTCGGTTCAACAATCCGCCAGTTGATTGGGCGTCTTTTAGCAATCTTCGGATCAAAAGAAACGAGTTGGGCGGAACGCCCGCTCGAAGAAGCAAAGGCGGAATGGCGTGCGAAGGTGGATCAGACAGAACGCGACTTTGAAGAGGCGAGCGCAAGGTGGCGCGCGGGGTGCGCTGCAATAGATGGATCGTACGAGAAACTCCTCGGTGCGCATGAAGAAGCACACCGAGAGGCTCTTAGGAATCATGCTGCTGCAGTTCATGCGTGGGAGTTTGCAAAGGCAGGGCACAAGGAAGAGCAGATAGCACATAATGAGCAGGTAAAGGCGCTTCGCGAGGAGTATAAGGCAGGAGAAGCATCGGCAGTGGAGTACTTTTTTGCGGAGGTGCTGAATCACTCTAAATACCCTAAGAGCTTCCCGGAAGGAAACACGCTCAACTTCAATCAGAACAGCGGAGTGCTGATCGTCGATTTTGAACTTCCGAATCAAACAGCATTCCCTGCTATTAAAGAAGTGAAGTACGTCGCAGCACGCCAGCAATTTCAAGAGGTCCCGGTTTCGGACTCATGGTTGAAGAAGACATACGATGAGGTTCTTTATCAGGTTGCTCTCAGGACGATTCATGAGATCTACAAAGGCTGACGAGTCCGAAGTTCTCAAGAGTGTTGTCTTCAACGGCTGGGTTCAGAGCATCGATAAGGCAACCGGTGTTGAAACCCACAGCTGCATTCTTTCGGTCCAGGCAAGTCGTGAAGAATTCCTTGAGATTAACCTCAGCCAAGTTGAACCAAGGGCATGTTTTAGAAAGCTCAGGGGAGTCGCGAGTAGCAAACTAACGGAGCTAACCCCTGTGCGCCCAATTTTGTCGATCAGCAGAGAGGATCACCGGTTTGTGGAGGGCTATGCGGTGGCTGACACACTGGATGATCGGACAAACTTGGCTGCAATGGACTGGTTAGACTTTGAGAACCTGATTCGCGAGCTATTCGAGCAGGTATTCAGCAAGAACGGCGGAGAAGTCAAGATCACACAGGCAAGCCGAGATGGCGGGGTCGATGCAGTTGCGTTTGATCCTGACCCGATACGCGGTGGCAAAATCATAATTCAGGCCAAGCGATATACCAATGTAGTTGGCGTGTCTGCTGTTCGCGATCTCTTTGGAACGGTCCATAACGAGGGAGCAATCAAGGGAATTCTTGTAACCACTGCCACCTACGGCCCCGATGCCTACGAATTCGCAAAGGACAAGCCTCTCACGTTATTGAGCGGCAGCGAGCTGCTTTCGTTACTCGCCGATTACGGTCACCGGGCGAAAATTGATCTACAAGAAGCAAAAGCTCTTTACCTTTCGAAGCAAAATTAGGGCCTGGCGACGAAGACTGGCGATCGCAGCCCTCATTGCGCGGTTGAGTCCGTGGCGGGGCACGGAGGAGTGACGCGGGAACCTTCCCGGCGTCTTTCGATGTCCAGGATAAGGTGGGCATGAGCCCGGCAAGGGCGCGGCGCAAGCGTGTACCCTGAAGGTTAGGGCGTGGTTCGAGAAACTGGACACGAACCCAAGGAATGGGGGAGTTTTGTTGAAGCGTTGGATGGCAATTCCGGCTGTTTTCGTGGCGCTGGGTTGCGGCGCGGCCTGGGCCTTTGGCCAGACAGAACAACCCACTCCGGCGGAAAGGCGGTCGGCCACGATGATCACGCTGCCGCCCTCGCCGAAGGCGCTGCTGCCCGACGCGTTTGACGGGTGGGTGGCGGCGGGGCCATCCAAAGTGCTGTCCGATCCTACGCAGGCCGATCCGGCCAATGCCGCGGCCCTCAAGGAATACCGATTCGCCATGGGCCTCGTGGCCAACTACAAACGCGAGGGCGAGACGCTGACAATGCGCGCGCTGAGCTTCGACGACGCGAGTGGGGCCTACGGCGCGTACACCTATTACCGGCAGAATGGCTGGCCAAAGGAAGCTATCGGCACGGGAGCAGCGTCAGACCACAATCGAGTGCTCTTCTGGACAGGAACCACGGTGGTGGATGCGACGTTTTCGCGGATCGGGCCCATGTCGGCCGGAGAGATGCGCGAAATCGCCCATCAGTTAAGGGAGCCCAACGGAAACCGCGCCCTGGCGCCGCCCATTTTGGCCAGCCTGCCCCAGGCATCGCTCGACGGACAGAGCACACACTACGCGGAGGGGCCGGTAGGGTACGCGGGAGCTGGCGGCGTTCTGCCGCCGTCGCTTGTGGACTTCGACAAGGGCGCCGAGACCGTGACCGCCAACTACTCGCTGGTTTCAGGCCCGGCGACGCTCACCATCATCGACTACCCCACACCGCAGATCGCCCAGGCGCAGGAAGCCGCGATTCGCGCTTATCTGAAGGCCGGCAGCCAGGCCCAGCCGCCCTGGCCCAAACCGCTGACCGACTCCGACCTGGCATCGCTCGAGGTGCGCCACAGCGGGCCGCTGGTCGCGGTCGTGAGCGGCGACGCTATTCCCGACGACAGCCACCGGTTACTGGAATCGGTGCATTACGAGGCAAATCTAACCGCGATTCCGGAGCCGGAGGAGTCGGAGGTGGAGAAGACCGGCAAGCTGCTGCTCGGCATTGCCGTGCTGTGCGTCATCGGGGGAGGCGCCGCGATCCTCCTGGGCGGATTCTTTGGCGGCGGCAGGGCTCTTTACCGCATTGCGAGAGGCAAACCGGCCTCCTCGGTCTTCGACGCGGAGTTCATCCATCTCGATCTCCAGGAAAAATGGGTTGAAAGGATCGAGGTCATCGAAGCAAGTGAACGGCCGCATCCGAAGGGTTAACCTCGCATTTGGCCTGTGGAAAAGTAGGCTTAAACCCAAAGAAACACGGCTAAATCTCTTGAAATGACGGAAGAACGCAGGCGAACTAAAAGCGAAGTCCGGCCTACTTACAGGCCCATGTGCGGCCTGTTAAATGATTGAAACAAAGCGACTTATTTTTGCAAACATTTCCCTTGACACTGCTTTCCCCCGAACCTAGTATGCAGCCAGAAAGTTCTGATGGGTTTGCCTCCGTTGGAACTATTCTCCCTGAGGAGAGAGCTGCCTATTGCCGGGCGGCTCTTTCCGTGTTTAGAGGGCAATTCACCCCGCTTTTAGCGCTTCCTCGTCCTCACTCCCTGCCGATTCGGTCCACTGCGCGTCGCATTGTTCGCATCGCCACTGGTTTTCGGGATCCACACCTTCAAGCACCACGTCATCCGATCCGCATTTTGGGCATTTGGGTTCGACGAACTCCGGAACTTCTTCCTTCGATTCGTCGGCGGTCTTCTGCGGAATCGGATTCGCTGCAATCGCGCGCGCCTGCTCGAGCTGATCTGCTGCGACAAGCACGCGCGCATCACGCCGGCCGAACTCAATCGACTGCTGAATCCAGCTGTCGAGTCCGGCTTGCCGCAAGGCCGCAGACAGTTCCTTTGCTTGTTCGTTTGTATCGCAGTCGCACAGGACCGTCTTCCATGTGTATTCATGCGGGCCTTCGTCGTCCGCATCGACGTCCGGCGCATCGGGCACGATCTGCGGCATGCGGCCAAGATACCCGAGGGGAAGGGTGGGATTGTCGGGGCCCCGTTCAGGTTCTATGCAGCCGGTGGCTGGCGCGGCCGGCACAGTCGATGGCGGCGCGCCTTGCGGCGCCTGCGTCTCGCCCAGCCCGCGGCTTTTCATCTCAGCGCGCAACACCTGCTGCGCGGTGTCGGTCAAATTGCCAAAATCGTCGGCCAGCTCGTAGAGCTCACCGTCGCTCATCTCGCGGTAATGCTCGGAAAGCCTGCGCCATTCCAGCATCGGGTCAGCTTGCATGAGCAGCAGTATAAGGCGAAACCACAGACACTGTATCCTGCCAGATTCCGCACAAGGTCGCCGCTCCCTGGGGTCGCGGCGACTTATCCGCATCGGCTCCCAGACACGCCTTCTGTGATTTCGCGTGAGCGCGGCGATAGGCTGCGCGCCTTTACCTTCATCTGTCGCAACGATACAATCGATCATGCAGGCCGACGTAGCTCAGTTGGTAGAGCAGCTGATTCGTAATCAGCAGGTCGTCAGTTCAAGTCTGACCGTCGGCTCCAGATTCCGGGCCGAGAGCAACGCGTTTGACGGCATGACCTCTCGAGGATGAGAGGTCATGCGAACCCCGCCAGTCCATCGGCGGGGTTTGGTTTTGCGGGGATGCTGGCCCGTGAAGGGCGGTGGGGGCCGGTTTCGGCCGGATATGCGCCGATGAAAGCCAGCGAAAAGATGCCGTTCGAGTTGACGCCGATCTTCTACAAGCTGCAACGCTATGAAGCGGCCCGGCCGCCGGCGGGCGACGCTCTAGCCGCTGCTTCGGCGCCGCCGAAATAGCAGGCAGTAAATATCTGGTAAAGCCTCAACGGTTACCTGCGCGCACTATGTAGCAAGGCCGGATTCCGCCTGAAAACATGCAGCAGGAAGCGACGGTCAACGGTCAGGAGGCCACCATCAAGGCCGCCAGAGCCGACATCGCCAACGCGAAAACAGCGGAAACGAGAACCGAGGTCTTAATCGAGTTCTTCACAGATCTTGCCCCTCCCAGGGCGAAAAGCGGGTTAAAGGTGAGCAACCTCGCACTCGCGCCTGCCGAGCGCTTTGGGTGCGGGGGGCAGGCGAAAGCGCCTGCGTTCATGTATGCGGATCACTGCACAGGAAAGCGCACCTATTCCACGCTAACGCGCGCACGGTTTCAGAGAATTCCACGATGCGGCGACTTTTGCATTCGGCAAGGCGTGCCGTGGTCAGTTCCATTCTTCCGTACCGCGGTACATCTGTTTGGAGTAGACGCACATGATGACGATGAGGGCGACGATTTCCGGGAATGCAAGAACGATCAACAGGTTCATGGTTTTCCGACCTTTCAGTCGTGCGGTTGCTTTCCAGAGGAGGCCATTATGGGCCGACGGCCCGCGTCTTCGTCATCAAGCTTTGCAGGACTGGCGGGATTGAAGCTGCGATACAAGTCTTGTAGACCTGCGCGTTCGCCGCTTCGCCGCCGGTCCCGGTCCCTCGGCTACGCCAGCGACGAGCTGATGTTGGTGAATACGCTGTTGACAGCGGTGGCTACATTGTTGACACCCGTCACGCACACCAGAGCGACCAAGGCGACCAGCAATGCATATTCAACCAGGTCCTGGCCTTCGTCGTTCTTCAGGCCCTGAAATTTCACGTACATCTTCAAAAGTGTGTTTCTCATTTGTGTTCTCTCCTTTGTTCGAGCTCAGGAACAGCCCACTGTTGTCCAATCACTAAAGTACTTATTCGATCACCAAAGTACTCATTCGATCACTAAAGTACTCATTCGATCACTAAAGTAATACTTGTACTCTAAAGTAACCTTGAATCAAGTACACTTTTGTTGTATGTCCATCCCCCAAAAGTCCAGGCGGCACCTAACTCGATACCGCCGGGTCAAGTCCATCAGCTCGGCGGACACCTGGTCGCGCAGGTTTTCATCGGTGACGGCCGCAATCGCCGTTCCCAGGCCCACGACCGCGACATCGATTTCCTTGGCGATGGAGGCTGCTGCAGCCTCCGGCATCGTGGCGCCTCCGCCCACCTTCATGGCCCATACGAGGGCGCTTAGACATCGCGACGATTGTCTCCGCGTGCGCCGATGGCCGGACGCGAGCTTTCACACTATGCGCCACACGGCAGCAAGCTAGCTGGTGATACAAGGCGTAGACCTGAATCCGGTGGGCCAGATTCTAGCCACAAGACGCCGCGTAGGACAGAGCGGTCCCCCGGACTACATGGCCGGAGCCGTGGGCAAAATGGACGGAATATTGGGTGGGATGCTGCCTGAATTCGTTGCCGGTGAGCCGCAGCTAGTCACCACACAGTCACCAGAGAACTCCCGCGAAGCGGCGTGTTCGTCTAAGTTGTTTGCTTTGTTGGCGTCCCTGAGCACTCAAAGTTTGAACCAATTTGCTCTGAGTCTGGCGGGCGCGGAGGCGCTGACTGCGGAGATTGCCAGCATTCATGCGGGTTTGCGTGGGATAGCGGCCCCGTCGCCTCTTCCAAACGACTCTACCAGAACCGTGGACCGCGAACGGCAAATGCAAGGCAAATCGCGCTCTATACGCCGATCCGTATCTGAACCCTACAGGCCAGAGTCTAGGAGCCGTAAACAATACGCTCAGATCGCTATCAGGGAAGCGTAAACAATACGCCAATCCGTTGCACCATACGCGGCATGGGGCTTACCCATCGTGTACACCGACATTTAGGGCTTGCTCGGCGTGGGTGGAAACTCACTTCCCTTCCCACCGCACAGGTTGACGGCATGAGCAAACGCTGTGACGAATCTTTCGGCCCTGTCCTTGGACTGAAACACAAGCATTTCTGCGCTCGCCTTCCTTTCGAACACGGGTGAAGAGGAGCCGTCGGCACCATCTTCAAAATGTCCGACTTCGATAGCTTTCTCATCATTGGCCGTGTCAAACATGACGAGATCGAGGTCGGGATTCTTCAGTTCATCGGGGTTGTCATTGGCTCCGTGCTCCTTAGCGAACGCGACGCTCGGCACAGGTTTGGAATTGATCGAAGTGGGGTCTATTTTAGCGAGATTGAATCGATAGACTCGCGGAGGCTCCTCGCCCACCATCCATTTGATTCCGTAGTGGGCAACGCCAAACTGGTCGGTGGATTTCACATACGTGCCTGCCGGAATCGCAAAGGTGAAAAGCCTGTTCCTTGTGAAATAGAGTTCGCAATCGTTCGTGCTTGAGACGAATCCATCCTCTGGCGCGACAGAACTATTCATGAATGAAATGGTCTGTAGGAGTGTCGGCGTTTGTTGCGGACTGCTAGCGCCCGCCGTTGACGAATTTTGCCCAAACAGGGGCATCGCCGTGAAGACAGCAGCCACAAAAATCCAGATGCTTCCCTTCATTCTTCGCATCAAGTCGCCTCTTTCAGTCCTTTTATCTGCCTGAAGGCTTCAATGTGAACGTTATGATATTGCCCCCGGCTTGGACCATTTGGCCTTCAAGATTTCCTTGGCTATCGACCTCGGCAACGAATGCATACGCATATCGCTCCATCAACATTCGGTTGCTTACCCAGTGATGAACCTTCGGAAAACCTGTGCGCTTATCAGTAGAAGGTCGCCATTGCTGCATCCCAGCCTTCATCCTGGATTGTGTTTTGGGGAATGAACTCGGCATCATAGTTCCCCGCAGAAGTCACGAATTTATCTTCGACGCAGAAATATGGGGATACAAAGCGGCTATTAAATCCGTTCCCTGCGGCCATGTTTACATCCGCGACTGCGACCCCGATGATGACTTCGTTTGGATTGTGTGTTGTTGCGCTCCCTGAGGAGAACAAAGGCGTGGCAGTGCCGCCGGTTGTGCTCGTTACATCTACGTTTCCAATTCCGGAATATTCGAGAATAGCCATAGAGAATTGTTGCGAATTCGCCTGACTTACTTTGACCGTAACAGAAATGTTCGCTCCTCCAATTGCGTTAGGCGCAGCATATATCCATGCCGCCCAATTGTTCGAGTCAATGGAGGAAGTTTGAATAGCGGGGGCGTAGACGTTGCCCGCTGAATCGGTCACTGAAACAATCTGTTGGCCATTCCCCCAAAATGCAACTGCGATCATATCTCCGCTTGTTACGGGGCTGCCAAAGGTGGCCGTATATTGGGACGTTGTGCTCTGAGACGTGAAACTCGCCGACTGAACAAACTTCGGATTGCCTGATGGTGGAACAACAGTAGCAGCCCGGTTTGCGATAAATACATCACCCCCTGAGGAGGACGATACAGCAGCAACTAATTGACGCGTTGTTCCACTTGTCAGTAGATAATCGACAGCAATACCCGTCTGGGTTTGATTCGCAAGTTCGCAAGGGCTGCCGCCGTATTTGATCGTGAAATCGAAGAAGCCCTTGCCCGAAGAATCAGGCGCGACAGTGCCGGAGAATGTGCAACCTTGCGTCGATCCCGTAAAACTCCCAGAAGCTCCAATCGTTACTTGAGCTAATGCGTTGCCGAAAAGATAGCCTGTCCAGTTGCCTTGAATATCCGACAATTGTGCAGGGGTGCTGAAATTGAATTGGGTTGCGCTCATCAGATTTCCCGTGAAATTGACGGGATTGTTTCCGGTCTCACTTACAGTCGAATGGCATACATTCTGCCGCAACCACTTCAACTCATAGCATTGATTATAAATAGGTTATATCGAAATATCTGCCTGGAGCTACATGGTGAGTCACAGGGCTAGATAGGGGGTGAGTTAGGGGGTGAGTGGTAGGAGTCCCAACCAACCCTGTTTTTCAGGCCACCGGCAGAGGTCTCGGTACACGATACGGAAATATCAACGCACCGCCCGGTCTTTTGCGCCTCGGCGCGACTTCGCTTTCTGACGCTTACGCAGTCGTCGGACAGTTTCTAAATGAGCGCATTTAGGGCCGCAGTATTTCCGCTCGTGCTGGCTCTTGATCTCGTAGAACCGTGGACAGTCCTTTCGCGCACACACCCCGAACCTTGCCCCTCGGACGTGATCGATTTGAAGGGTTGTGAAAATGGTGGAGACTACATCTTCGGTCTGAATAGCGCCGATATACTTCGCGTGCTTCACGCTCCGAAGCCCAAGATCGTTGCGTCGAAATGTTATTGAGTTTCCGGTCCATGTAAGCGCCCCGAGTACGGCCCGGATGTTCGGCCCATGCTCAGGAGTCATCAACGAATCAGCATATTGACCCCATTTGTCAAGGCCGAGTCTTGCTAGATTGGCAAAAACCTCTTGCCATTTCATCAAAGCATTGAATGTCCACCCTGAGTGCATATCGACTTCGCGCAACTGCGAAAACCTTCCATATCGATTCAGGAATTCCAAACAGTCCTTCTCGTTTCTTAGCTCCATGAAGCCTTTGCGGACTGCGTAGCCGTCGAAATAGTTCGGTAGCGGCGGATTCCCTGGGAGGATGATGCCCTTCTTCCACTCCGCCATTGGCACCTCGGGTTTGCTCCCGATAAATCGCGCCGATAAATCGTGCAAGTTTACCGATTTCTTATCCGCCGCTTTGGTAGCCCACGCGCAGGGGATTGCTTGGTGAATAACGGTGATCGGAACAACCAGCTTCGAGATGTTAGGTTCTTGTGACATGATTTGTGACGTAGACCGTACTACAGAATCGGGTTATAATGGATTCCATGATAGAACAAAGGACCCCGAAGGAAGGCTATCAACGCTACCTTCGGTATTGCCAGCGGGTCGGCGTAACGCCCGCAACATTCTTAATTTGGTTGGCGCTTTCGGAATGTTTTCTCAGATGGAGGTAGTTGAGTTGTAAACGTGCGGCCAAGACGGACGCTGGCCCGTCGCAACCGGAAGAAATAACCCGCCAGCAACGGCTTGAGCAATTGGAGCAGCTTGCGGACATTTTGCTGAATATTTACGGAGAACTTTCGCCGGAACAGCAAGCCAACATGTCACAATCTGTCGAACAAAAAGCCGCCTAACAATCTCTAAAGCGGGCTTCGCAAAAAGGAGGCAAGCCAATGATAAAGAGACAGGCAAACGGGGCCGTCCTGTACGTCAGAGTTTCGACTGACGAACAGGCCGACGGCCCCTTCAACCTGATAAATCAGGAAAAGAAATGTCGCAATTATTGCGCGCAGAATGGTCTCAGAGTTGTGGAAGTGTTTGTCGATCTGGGAAAGTCTGCCCGGACGACAGAGCGCCCCGAGTTCAAGCGGATGCTCGATTTTTGCAAAACAAACAAGCGCGATGTTGGCTATGTTGTAGTGCAAGACTTGAGTCGCTTCGCGCGTAATCTGCACGATCAAGCCGAGACAATTCACACCTTGGGCGTGAGCGGCATAATGTTACGTTCAACCTACGAATCCAATATTGACGAATCGGCAGCAGGAGTGCTCGCAGCGAACATCTATGGCGCTTTCCATCAGTATTTCTCCGATTCGCTGTCAGAGAAAATGAAAGACCGAACTCGCCAAGCCGCTTCCGCCGGTCGATTTCCATGGCGAGCGCCAATCGGTTACGTGAATATAGGCGGAAAAGATGGGCCAAACATTAAGCCCGATTCCGAGCGCGCTCATTTTATTGCCCGCGCTTTTGAACTAATGGGCACCGGAAAGTATAAGAAGACCGAAGTTCTCCAGATGGTGACGGCACAAGCACTCAAGACGCCAATCCGCAAGACTCAGAAGAGCCAAACAACCGGGGGCAAGGCACTGACGCCCCAGACGTTTCAAGCAGTGTTGAGGAACCCCCTGTATGCCGGATGGATCAATCTTCCGAGCGATCCATCATTCGAACCAGCGCAGGGAATGCACGAGCAGATTGTGACTCAAGAGCTATTTGACCGAGTGCAGGATATACTCGCCGGACGGAGACCCTCGATAGCTCCAAAACGGAAATTCAACCCGTACCTTCCACTCAAGTTTTTTGTGAAGTGTGAAGCGTGTGGAACGCCGATTACAGGTGGATTTGCGCAAGGACGCTCGAAAAAGAAGTACGGTCACTACTGGTGCAGAAAACCAAGATGCCGCGCGGTCAAGGTTCGTAAGGAGCAGCTTGAAACTGAGTTCATTTCTAAACTCAGAACACTGCAACCGAAAGACGACACTTTGTCCGATTTCCCCAAAGTCGCAGCAAAAGTCTGGAATTCCAAGCAAGGAGATTGTGAAAAGCAACGGAAAAAGCTTCTCGCAAAACTTGAGGAGTGTCGTGCGCTCAAGTCCGAATTGCTCAAGTCAAAGCTACGCGGCGAAGTGAGTCAGAAGGATTATGAGGAAAACAATGCGGAGTTTGCTGCTGAAATCGCAGCACTGGAAGCCGAGCTAAGAGTGATCGAATCCGACGCCGGAAAGATGGACTCATTCATAAGGTTTGCTGAATTGCGGCTGATGGACATTTCTTGCGTGTGGGAGATCGCCAGCCCGGAGCAACGCCAGCGGGTTCAAAATCTCCTGTTCAGAGACGGTCTGGACTACTCAATGAGTGCAGGTTTTTTGAACCGCTCTAAACCTTGCCTTTTCAATGTACTAGAATCAATTTCAAGCGAAAGTGCATTGTTGGCGTCCCCGACGGGATTTGAACCCGTGTTATCGCCGTGAAAGGGCGGTGTCCTAGGCCGGGCTAGACGACGGGGACGCTTGGGAGAGCAGATGGCGGCTGGATGAGTGGCCTGATAAATCTTTCAAGCTGCGCCCTTTGAAAGGCTATCAACTTGAGGTATGCGTGTCAAAACACGCGGGGCTGCGGCGCGGCCCGCAAGGCGTCCCGGTTGCGATCCGCAAAACCCGGCTGCGGCGGGGGAGCAACACGATTGCCACGGGCGCGGCTGCCTGGGAGGCCGCCGCGGGGGGGGGCAGGGAACCTGAGGTGGTCGAAGTCACAGAGCGTAGCAGGGTCTTGCGCTATCCTCGATGGAGGCCCCGGCGTGAACGGAAACAACATCATTACGGCAACGCCGCGAACAGGCCAGGGCCACCATTGACCGCTCCGCGAACAAGGCGGAGCTCCAACCGGCATTTCCTTCAGGACCGCGAATAGGGCGCGGTGTAAAGGTAATCCGCCGCGGCGGTCAGGATGGAAGGCGACCGCGCGCGATAAGAAAATGCCGGTTCGCCGAGACCAGGGGATGATTCGAGTGACGCAGAGTACATTGCAACGCATTTATACAATAGGATTTTTGATTCTCGCGGGGCTGTTGGGAACGGGCTGCCAGAAAAAGCCGGCGGCTGCGGCCGAATCGGCGCCGCAGGGCTTGCCGGTGCAAACAGTGACCGTGGCGCTGACGCCCGTGGCCCAAAGCAGTGAGTACGTGGCCACGGTCAAGTCGCGCCGCTCCACCACGCTTCTGCCGCAGGTGAGCGGACTGCTGACTGAAATTCATGTCCAGTCCGGCGACCACGTAAAGGCCGGCCAGGTGCTGATGGAGATCGATCCGCGGCAGCAACGGGCCATGGTCGAGTCGCAGCGGGCAACCGAGCAGCAAAAGAAAGCGCTTTTCGATTACGACTCGATTGAAGTCGAACGTCAGCGGAAGCTGTTTGAGGCCGGCGTGACCAGCCGCGACGCTTACGATCAGGCGCAGCAGGCATTCCAGAACGCAAAAGCCGACTACGAATCGGCCGTCAACTCGCGCAAATCCCAGGAACAACTGCTGGAGTACTACACCATCCGCGCGCCCTTCGACGGCGTGGTGGGTGACATCCCGGTGCATGTGGGCGATTACGTGTCGCCCGCACTTTCGCCGGCCAGTGTGCTTACCACCGTGGATGAGAACAACAATCTCGAGGCGTATGTTTACATTCCCACCGAGCGCTCCAGCGAAGTGCGCATGGGACTGGGCGTGGATCTGACGGACAACAACGGCAAGCTGCTGGAGAAGACGCAGGTCGATTTCATTTCGCCTGAAGTGGACAGCACGCTGCAGGGAATTCTGGTGAAGGCCCCGGTACACGCCACGCCCGAGATACTGCGCAACGCGCAGATGATCAAAGCCCGCGTCGTCTGGAGCACCAGGCCCATGGCCGTGGTTCCGCTGCTGGCGGTTACGCGGCAGGGTGAGGAAAGCTTCGTCTACGTGGTGCGGAAGCAGAACGGCATGGCCCTGGCGCACCGCACGGAGGTGACGCTGGGCGAGACCGTGGGCAACAACTACTCCATTGCTTCAGGACTGAGCGCGGGCGACCGCGTGATCGTGTCGGCAACGCAGTTCCTGGTAGATGGCATGCCGGTGATGCCGATGGGCGGCTAAGCGCGGCCCGGTTCCCGCTTTGGCATGGCTGCACTCCGGTTGTGCGCTCCATCCTATCCGGAACCAAGAGGAAAGAGAGTTCATTTTGTTCGTCGATTTTTTCATTCATCGCCCGGTCTTCGCCACGGTCTGCGCCCTGCTCATCATTCTTGCGGGCGCCATCTGCATTCCCAACCTTCCCGTGGCCATGTATCCCAGGCTGGCGCCGCCTGTTGTGTCGGTGGGGGCCAGCTATGTGGGCGCCGACGCCGAGACGGTGGAGAAAGCTGTCACCATTCCGCTGGAGGAAGCGATCAACGGCGTGGAGGGGATGCGCTACATCAGCTCGTCCAGCTCGAACAACGGCAGCTGCGAGATCGACATCACCTTCCAGACCGGTTACAACCTCGATATCGCGGCCGTGGACGTGCAGAACCGTGTGGCCAGCGTGGAAGGCCGTCTGCCCGGTGAGGTGGTTTCCACCGGCATCAACGTCCTGAAGGCCAATCAAAACTTCGTCTTCGCCGCTGGCTTCTATACGCGCGACGGGCGCTACTCCAAGGAATACATCTCCAACTACCTCGACATTTATGTGAAAGACGCGCTCAAGCGCGTGCCCGGCGTGGGCGATGTGAGGATCTTTGGCGAGCGCAAATACGCCATGCGCGTGTGGCTCGATCCGGTGCGCCTGGCTGCCCGCAGCCTGACCGCAACCGATGTGGTGAACGCGCTGACCGAGCAGAATGTCGAGATTCCCGCCGGCGAGCTTGGGCAGCCGCCATCCGACACGAAGCAGGCCTTCCAGATCCCCGTGCGGGTTGTGGGCCGGCTCACGAATCCGGATGAGTTCAACAATCTCATCGTCAAGAATTCGCCCAACGGCCTGGTGCTGCTCAAGGACGTGGGCCACGCGGTGGTGGGCGCGGAAAGTTACAGCTCTTCGCTCAAGTACGCAGGACGTGACGCGCAGGGCATTGGCGTACAGCAGCTCTCGAACGCCAACGCTCTCGACGTGGACCACAAGGCAAAGGCCGTGCTCGAACAGCTCTCAAAGAACTTTCCGCCCGGCCTTGAATACGCGATCGCCTTCGACGACACGACCGCTGTGGGCGAATCGATCCGTGAAGTGTTGATCACGCTGGCCGCGGCCATCTGTATTGTCATTGCTGTCATTTTTCTCTTCCTGCTCGATTGGCGCGCCACGATCATTCCCGCCGTCACCATTCCGGTTTCGCTCATCGGAACCTTCGCGTTCATCCGCATCTTCGACTTTTCCATCAACTCGCTTACCCTCTTCGGCATCACGCTGGCCACGGGCCTGGTGGTCGACGATGCGATTGTGGTGATCGAGAATGTGCAGCGCCACATGCACATGGAGCACTCCAACGCGCGCGAGGCCACTTCGCGCGCCATGGGCGAAGTGACCAGCGCAGTTATCGCCACTTCGCTGGTGCTGATTGCTGTGTTTGTGCCGGTATCTTTCTTCCCCGGCACTACGGGCATTCTCTATCGCCAGTTCTCGCTTACCATCGCGTTCTCCATTGCCATCTCGGCCTTTAACGCGCTTACGCTTTCGCCCGCACTGTCAGCGCTGTTTCTGCGCGGCGAAGAAGCTCGTCCCCGGCAGTTGGATTTTCTTCATATCCGGCTTGTCTCGCGTGTCTTTGCCGCCTTTATTCACGGCGCCGATGCATTCATCGCCTGGACGGCCGGCACCTATGCCCGCATTATTCACGTCGCTCTTCAACTGCGCTATTTGCTCGTGGTGCTCTTCTTTGCCGGTCTGGGCGCAACCGTGTTGGTTTATCGCCATGTTCCCACGGGTTTCATTCCCCAGGAGGATCAGGGCTACCTTATGGTGATTGTGCAGGCGCCTCCGGGCTCGTCGCTGGCCTACACCACGGCCCTCGCCGACCGCGGCGCGGCCATTATTGCGCAGAATCCCGACGTGTTCGGATTGTTTTCAATGATCGGCTTCAGCTTTTCCGGCGGCTCGTCCAATGCCGGCGTGATGTTCGTGCAAATGCGCACCTCCAATGAGCGCCGCGGAAAGGGTCATTCGACAGCCGACGTCCTGAAAGACATTTCGCCCAAACTGCAAAGTCTGATGTTCATACCCAATGGCGGCCTGATGACCGCATTCCAGCCGCCCGTCGTTGGGGGCGTTGGCACCTACGGCGGATTCCAGTTCATGCTGCAGGATCAGGGCGGCAACACGTTGAGCGACCTGGACCGCGTGGCGCACCAGATGGTGACCGCCAGCAGCACACACAAAGACCTCACCGGGCTGATTACCACCTTTTCTGCCAACGACCCTCAGGAACTTGTGACGATCGACCGCGAGAAAGCCAAGGCGATGGGGGTTTCCATTTCGCAGATCGCGACCACGCTCAATGTCTTCATGGGATCCGAATACATTAACGACTTCGACTACAACGAGCGCACCTATCGCGTCTACGTGCAGGCCGACCAGCCGTTCCGCATGAGAGCCAGTGACCTGCACAGCTACTATGTGCGCTCCGACTCCGGCCAGATGGTTCCGCTCGACAACCTGGTGACAGTTGCAGAGAGCGCAGGTCCTCCGGTGATCACCCACTACAACCTGTTCCGCGCTGTGGAGATTGACGGCTCGCCCGCGCCAGGCTACAGCTCAGGTCAAGCGCTCCAGAGCATGGACAAGCTGGCGACGGACAATATGATGCGCGGCATGGGCTACCAGTGGACTGGCCTGACGCTCGACGAACTCGAATCCAGCGGTAAGGCGTTGTTCATCTTCGGCCTCGGCATTCTTGTCGTCTATCTCACGCTTTCGGCGCAGTACGAAAGCTTCGCCTTGCCCTTCATCATTCTGCTGGCCGTGCCCATGGCGGTGCTGGGCGCGCTGGGCCTGGTATCGCTGCGCGGGTTCGCGAACGACGTCTATTGCCAGATCGGGCTGGTGATGCTTATCGGTCTCTCGGCCAAAAACTCGATTTTGATCGTCGAATTTGCTGAGCAGTTGCGGCGCAAGGGCCGCACCATCTCAGAGGCCGCGATTGAGGCCGCGGAACTGCGCCTACGGCCCATCCTCATGACCTCGTTCGCATTCATTCTCGGCGTGCTGCCGCTGGTGTTTGCCTCGGGCGCCGGCGCGCAGGGCCGCCAGTCGGTGGGAACCACGATCGTCGGCGGCATGTTGCTTTCGACCGTTCTGAACCTGGTCTTCATCCCGGTGCTCTATGTGATTCTGAGCCGCGTGCTCAGGCGCGGCGATGTACGCGTGACGCCAGCGCAATGGGGAATCTAGAGCCGAACCAGAATTCACGTGCCCAAACGAAGAGTCTTCAATGTGGCTTTTTCCTGATGAAAAAGCCACTCAGAGGGCGTGCCATCGGGTACACCTATTCTGGTTCTGCTGTAGGGCTCGCGCTTTCTTAGGCCTCCATGGGCAGGCTGGGCATGGCGCCTTGTTCCCTGGCCTCGGCCACCACGGCGTCCAGGTGTTCCAGCACCTCGGCCACAGTCATCGTGTAGATCTCGCGCCGGGCGTCGTAGCCTTCTTCGACGAGCTGCTTCAGGTAGCGGCCGGCGATCTGTGCTGCGAGTTGGTCGGTAATGACTTTGCCGGTACGCTTCTTCTGTTCCACCCAGGCCGTACACGGCAGCGCGATCCACATGGGGCGGCCGTTCACATCGAAACGCACATCTACTGCGTCGGCGTGGCGCGTGGCGATGGCCACGATGGTGCCCTTCCAGCCGCAATGCAGGTCTTCGCCGCTCCAGCGGTCAGTTACGTGAAAATCCTCGTACATGCCTTTAGCCTACCGTTCCCGGAGGGTGGCGGCAAGCGTTCCGTTTGCCGCTGCTCAAACCGCACTGATAAACTAACAGGGTTGCAGTGGCGCTACTCCCACCTGACCGGACCCGCCCGCAAGTTTACCAGCGAAGGACAAAGACAAACCCGTGGATACAAAAACCCGTCACGCCCTGAAGAAAGACAAGTTTGCGCAGGCTGCCGCAAGCAGCGCCAGTTGGATCAGCGGCCATCGTGCCGGCGTCATGCGCTGGGTTGTGGGGGCCGGAGTGGTTCTCGTCCTGTGCGTTGCGGCATTGATCTATTGGAATGTGCGCTCGTCGGCCGCCGCTCTCGCCTTGGGCGCGGCTGTGGATGTGTATCAGACGCCCCTGGCTCAACCTGGCGCTCCGCCGGAGGCAGGCGTTTACACCACGTCGGCTGACCGCGCAAAGGAGGCCAACCGCGAGTTTGTCGCCGTGGCCCACGATTTCGGCTGGCTGCCCGAGGGCACAAAAGCCCGCTATTTTGCCGGCGTCACCTACGAGGAACTGGGCGAGAACGGCAATGCCGAAACCGAGCTGAAGGCCGCGGCCGGTTCCTGGGACCGTAATCTCTCCAATCTGGCCAAATTGGCTCTGGCCGGCCTTTACCGCCAGACAAACCGCGACAGCGAGGCCGTCGACCTGTATAACCAGCTCGTTGCCAAGCCGTCGGCCACGGTCTCCGCAGGCGTGGCGCAACTTGACCTCGCCGATCTCTACGTCTCAGAGGGCAAGCAGGACCAGGCGCGGGCTCTGTGGGCCAAGGTGAAGGACGCCGACAAGGACGGCGCGGCCGGCTCCATCGCCGCGCAAAAGCTTGCCGCCAGGTAGGTACGCGCGCTGGCCCGGCCCGGCCCAAGGGGCGCCCGGCGCCCCGGCGCCCGGCACCCGAGCCACAGCGAGATTGCCCCTGATTTCCTGGCAGCCTCCGGTCGGAGCTCGGGTGCGCGTGAGCATTTTCTTCTCTGCCTGCGTCTGGTGAGCTGTGAGCACCAGCCAGGCCATTTACGCAGGTTGGATGGAGATTCCCAAGAGCGCGGTGAACGACGAATCCCGCCGGCGCGCGGAAGACGCTGCGCTTGCGGCGTTGGTCGACCAGTACGCCGGCGCCCTCTATCGCGTGGCTTTCTCCGTCCTGCGCAACGCCGCTGACGCTGAAGACGCCGTGCAGGAGGCATTTCTTCGCGTCCTGCGCCATCGCCACAGCCTCGGCGAAATCCGCGACCACCGCGTCTGGCTCATTCGCATCGTCTGGAACATCGTCCTCGACCGCAAGCGCCGCGCCAAAACCCGCCCCGAAACCGACGACGTGGACGAACTGGCGCGCGTGCTGCCCTCCGCGGGGCTCTCCGCCGAGCAACTTGCCGCCGCCGCCCAGCATCACTCTCACGTGCTCGCGTGCGTGGACCGCCTTCCCGCCAAGGAGCGCCAGGTTCTGATGCTTTCCGCCTTTGATGAGCTTACAAGCGTCGAAATTGCCTCGATCCTGGGCATCACCGAGTCCAGCGTCCGCTCCCGCCTGTTCCGCGCCCGCAACTTGATGGCCGGCCTGCTCGATCACGAGAGGAGTTTGCGATGAATTCGAACCTTCACAATCCGAAGGCTTCTGGTTCCATTTCCAGCTCGGCAGAAGAAACTCTGCGGCTCATCGCCAGCCTTCCCGCACCCGCAGGCCTTGAAGATCGAGTACATGCCGCACTCCGGTCTACGCCTCGTTCCGGCCGGGTTCTGGCCTGGCCTAAGCCCTTAAACCCGCAGAGCGACTGGATGCGCACCGCGGCTGCCGCGGCCATTGTCTTTGTGGTTGCCGGCGGCGGATGGGGCGTCTACACCCACGTCCAGAAGGGCCAGCAAGGCCAACCCATCAAGGTCATCGCCATGCCGCACGGCTTGCAGCCGGGCGGTTTCTCCGGCGCCGGCGCCATGCGCACGCCGCAGACCCTCCCCGGCCCGACCGTAATTCTGCCCGTCAAGCAAGAGCCCGCGCCGCCGATGGGAGAGAAAAAGCCCGCCGCGCGCCCTGCGCCGGCCAAGGCTGGAAGCGCCCAGACCGCGCCGGCTGCCATTCCGACTGCACAACCAGACGCTTCCCAGTAAGGCGCACGCTCTCCGCTACGCGTCCTTCACGATCGCCCTGATCAGCATGCCCAGCAGCGCCAGCACCACCGCGCCCCAGAAGGCTGGTGCAAACCCGTATACATGGAACCCTGGAACCAGGCTCGCTGCTACCAGGATCATGACGCCATTGATAACCAAAAGGAAGATCCCCAGCGTAAGGATGCTGATCGGGAAGGTAATGATCTTCAAGAACAGCCCCACCGTGGCGTTCAGCAGCCCGATGACCACCGCGGCAATCAAGGCCGGAATCAGGCCCGCCGCGTGAAATCCGCGCACGAGGTGGGAAACGATGAGCAGTGCGATCGCGCTCAAGATCCAATGCAGCAAGATCCTCAAAATCTGTGGACCTCCCTTGCGCACCCGATTTCGGGCAGTCTCATCTAAGACGCTATAACATGGCGCGAAGGATGCCCACGATACGCTTGTTCCCTCATGCTGCTTTCATCCTGTCCGCCTGTGTTTGCGCCATCCTCGCCCAGGAGCCTTCCGCCCCGGATCTGCCTGACATTCGCCAGCTTATGAAAGATGTGCAGGAGCACCAGAAGCTGGTTGAGAAGGCGCGCGAAGACGACACCTACACCGCGCTCATTACCACGCAGGACATCGACAGCAATGGCAGGGTCACCAAAACCGAATCCGAAGAGGATGAGAACTTCTTCGTCAATAGCCACCTGATCGCGCGCATGGTCAAGAAGGATGGCAAGCCGCTCGACCCGCACGAAGACCGGAAAGAGACGGAGCGCGTGACCAAGCTCGTTGAGAAGGCGCAAGTCACCCCGCCTGGCCAGCCGATCCAAGGCCAAACCATCAGCATCGGCCGCCTGCTTGAAATCATGGACGTCCGCAACCCCAGGCGCGAAATCTACCATGGCCGGGCGACGATCGTATTTGACTTCATCGGCCGCAAAGACGCGAAAACTCATGGCTTGGTTGAAGACGCCTCAAAGAAGCTGCAAGGGACGCTTTGGATCGATGAGGCCGACCGTCAGGTCGCCCACCTTGAAGTCAGCTTCAACGACAATTTCCATGTTGCGGGCGGCGTCTTGGCCACCATCCAGAAGGGCTCCAACTTCCACTTTGACCAGGCGCCCGTGGGCGGCGGCGTTTGGCTCCCCACCGGCGGCGAAGGCAGCATGCAGGTCCGGCTTCTGGTGTTCAAGAACCTTCGCCAACATTACTTCGAGCGCGACTACGACTTCAAGCGCTTCAGTGTAGAGACCCGGCAATCAAAAGACGCGAAGCCTGTCCAGGCAGCGAAACCTTAAGGCATTTTCACAGTTACTGAGGGGCGTCTTGGGTGTTGTGCAAGGTGGCGTTTCCTTGGCGAAAACGCCACTTGATGGTTGCGGCTTCGGCTTACGGCAACTGTGAAAATGCGTTAGTGCCCGCGCTTTCAGTCATCCCGCGCTGCCCATTCGTTTACAGTGAAACCATGTTTGCGCGCCGCCTTTCCGTCCAGCGCATCGATCCCTCAGGCGAGCGCCATATCTGTCCCATCCGCCATATCGACAGCTTCGCCATGCGCGACTTCACCAACGACGCGGTCTTCGACGACACCTTCCCCGCCGGCGACGGTCTGCTTGAAATCGGCCACAAAGTCCCCCTCGGCCGCCTGCAATCTGCCATGGAAGACTGGTTTCGCCGTAAAGGCTACCTCAAGCCCGGCGAACGGCTGGAGGTCATGGAGACCGGTTCGGCCAGGTTCTGAGCCGTCAAAACGCTGCGGTCTGTTTCCCTTGCGCCGCCGTTCCAAAGCTGGAACTCGGCTTGGCGGCGAGCCTTGAGACCCGCATTCACCGCTCCACCGGCATGGTCCCAGTTGAGCAACTGCTCTGCGGCGGCTTCGTATTGCCCGGTATTGAGCTCCCGCAGCAGGCTCGATCCCGCAAGCCGCCCGGCGCCCAGGTTGAAACAGAAGTCCACCAGAGCGTCGAACTGTCCCTGGGTAAGGGCAACCCGGACCAGCCGCCCAACCACCCGCTCCGCCTCAAGAACGTCACCTGCCAGCATCGCGGCGGCCTGCGCCTCGCCGATGCCGCCAGGAAAGGACTCCAGCGGCGTAACCCGGTGCCCATAGCCAATCGTCGGAAACCCGGCCACATCGATATACAGGTGGCCGCGAAACCCCTCCGACCTCTTGAGCAGCTCCAGCCCTGCTGCGCTCAATTGCATCGATTCCCCCTTGCCCGGACAAAAACAGGTCCACAATGCACTAACTCTGGTTCAACGCTAGCAAGAAAGTTGGTAATTTTCTGCAATCTGCGGTGGCGGCGGCCGGCTGCGGACCTGGACAAAAGATGATTCTATAACCCGTTTATTTTCATTAATATAAACAACGCGCTGCTACGAGTTTGCGGCGGGTTGCCTCCCCGCGCCTGCCTTGGCGCCGAGTTTTGGACCCAAAACGGGAAAATACGCCGTTTTTGGTGCAGTCCGTAACCCCCGCGAGATGAATACCTTGCCGGGAGACGTCCCGACCCGTGTCGTTTTCAACAAGAAAAACCGTTATCTATCTTGACAATGAGTGGGCTTGGCCAGTGCCGGTTTAGTAAAATGAACAGATGGTTAGAACAAGGAAAACACGCAACTTAAGACGACGAGCCCCGCTATGGATTTACTTCGTTGCGGGAGTCTCTGCCGTTGCTCTGGTCGCGCTGGTGGTGCTCTTCTCCACGCGAACAGTGCAAGCGGATGCGGGTCTTCCCAGACCAGCCCTCAACCCGCCTGCAACCTCACTCACCACGAGCGCGACCCCTGTCTCGCTCGCTGATGAGGAGGAACCGGCGGTTCCCCAGAGCGGCCCCACTGCTGAGGCCAGGCAGTGGAACAACAAGGTCCATGGCATTGCCTCATGGTACGGAGGCGTCTTTGACGGACGCAAAACCGCCAGCGGCCAGATTTTCAACATGTACGCCATGACAGCCTGTCACCCGACCCTTCCCTTCGGCTCTATTGTGCGGGTCGTCAACCGGACAAACCACCGCTCGGTGGTGGTTCGCATCACCGATCGCGGCGATTTGATTGAAGAGGGGCGCATTATCGACCTCTCCTACGGCGCAGCAAAGAAGCTCGGAATGACCTGGGCCGGCCTTGCAGAGGTGGATTTGCAGATCCTCTCCCTGGGCAAGCCGAGCGCCAAAAAGTAACCCTTCCCTCAGAGAAAAACGGCCAGCGGCCAGCCCCCGGGCTGGCCGTTGCTGTTCGCGCCGTTGCATTTCCCATCCGGAGGCTTTGCCCGAAAAATTCCAACTTTTTGGGCAAGAGGAAAGTTATTGGCAGAAATACGATCTTCTGGACAGAACCTGAAACACACCGGATTTGTCTGATCTCGACGATAAAGAAGTGTTGGCTAGAAGGTAGTTTACGAGTTGCCGACAACTCGGAAACTGAGCCTTCAACGGCACAAAAACCTGGGACCCAACCTCTCATGAGATCAAGCAATGCCTTTATATTATGGAAATAATATTCACAGGCCATTTTACAGTTTTTGATCAATCCCCTTTAGTTGTATGTGTTTGGCTGTGGAAATGTGATACATAATGTGAAAACCCCTCGGACTTGAGTTGAAGTTGAGGGCTTTTTTTGTGTCCTCGATGTCCTCGATCTGTGAGGTTTTATGGTTCGTCCAAAGTGCCAGTCTGGCGCTCTCGCGGTAATCCCAGCGGAAATCCGGCTCTATCGCGATGGACCTTGCACTCTCAGCCATCCACTCTTGACGCCTTCTCCTGACGTTCAAGTCTGCTTGGATTGCGGCTGGGCGGAGTTTTTTATTCCGCGAACCTGGCTATCTGCCGGGTGGTTGCGCCCGATACGCACGCAGAGCGTTCCGAGCAGGAAAGCAATCGTACCCGCAACCGCAACTGCAGCTTAATGCGGTAGGCACAAGGTTGGCCACATTGCCTGGATACCTTGGTTCGAGTCTACGGGGCCTTCGGGGAAACAGCAGGGCCAGTTTTCATGGAGGATTTATACATGTCCGAGGTTTTTTCCGCGCTGGAAGTGCTCGGTAGGGGACGGCACGAACAATATGCAAGCATGAATGAGTCGCAGGAACAACCTCTGGTATTGACCGTAAATGCAGACGATTTTTCGGCCCTGGAGGAACGGACTCTTCATGCGGCTGAAATGGTGAAGTGGGAGCGGCAAGGCCGTATGACCGCCGAAGAGAGAGCCTTGCATGCGGAAGCGGCGGTGAAAGAGCATGTGCAACGCATCGACGCGCTGGAACGGGAATTGCAAGCGCTCAATAGCGACCGTGACAACACGCATCTGCGCGTTGAGCGGCTGCTCAAGGCGCTGCGCGACGCGCTCGAACTGCCGGGCAGCGCTGAACCTGGCCGGCGGCCCGTCACAAGTATTCTCGACCGGCCCGCAACTGGGGAGGGAGCGCGCGCCAAATCTTCGGCTGCTATTGGATGATGTGCAGGAGGAAGCACGAATCCGCGCTTGGCTTGCCTATGCTTGACCACCTCCAGGCGCATGCCGTGTTTCTCTGCTGCCTGTGCCGCGCTGTCGC
Source organism: uncultured Acidobacteriaceae bacterium (assembly GCA_963799445.1). Lineage (GTDB taxonomy): Bacteria > Acidobacteriota > Terriglobia > Terriglobales > Acidobacteriaceae > Telmatobacter. Next base: position 63,049 of record CAWCXX010000033.1, read on the forward strand.
CGCGCCGTAGGTTGACCCTTGCGCCCGGCAAACTCGCGCAGCAAAATTCACAGGTCGTCCACCATGAGCGCCCAGCACCGCGCCCCATCCCCGGCCATTTCAGTGTATGAAATCATAGCCTAACTTCTTTTATTGTTTCGCATTCACGCACAACGCTCCACCGCGTATATGCCTCCAGAGTCAAATGGACGAAGCAAGATCTCAGCGGCGCCAAAACTTCACCCTCCATCATGGGAACGCACACTGCCTCTGCCACTAGGAAACCATGCGAAATAGATTGCGAGTCGAGCAATCGAGCATATATCCTCTCATAGTCTGGCAGGCAAAATGAAAATTCCGGTTCCATCGACGAGTCTCCAGAACGGCGATCACGTCGCCGTCGTCGGCGGTGGACCAGCCGGCGCGTTTTTCGCCATCCATCTTCTCCGCGAGGCCCGGCAACTCGATCGAAAGATCGACGTCGTAATCGTCGAGAAACGCCGTCCGTCCGACCTGAACTTCGAGACCTTTCAATGCCGGGGATGCAACTACTGCGCGGGCCTTATCTCGCCGAGGCTGAACGAGGTCCTCATCGAGTCCGATATTGCCGTTCCGGAAGAGATTGTCCAAGAGCGGATTGACCACGTCTGGATACAGGGGAAATGGAAGAACTTCCGCCTTCGAGTGCCCAATCACCAGCGGATGTATTCCGTGTACAGAGGCTCGTTGCCCGGCAGGAGGAATGGCAGGCCTACGGGGTTCGATGGGTTTCTGCTCGGTGAGGCGATGAAGGAGGGCGCGCGCCTGCAGTTTGGCGATGTGCAGGGGATTTCTTACGATGCGTCCGGGATGCCTGTCCTCGCCTTAAAGGCGCACTCGGGAGAGAATGTTTCGCTCAACGCCAGTTTCGTCGGTATCGCGACCGGAATCAATCCGCACTATGGCCTGAACGATAGTTCCGATGCGCTCATGGCTTCGATGAATCAGTTGAATCCGTCATTCGTTCCCGGCAAGTCCCGGAGGGCCCTCATCTTCGAACTCGACGTGGGCGAGGACTTTCTCGAGCGCAACATGAATCGGGAGATCTACTTCATCGAGTACGGCTCAAAGCAACTCGCCCTTGAGCATACCGCGCTCATTCCCAAGGGCAGATTCCTGACCGTCGCCATCATCGGCAGGTGCGTGGATGAAGCGAACCTGCCGCAAGATAGCCGGCGGATCATCCACGAATTCCTGACCCTGCCGCAGGTTGACCGCATCCTGCCCGGCATCGCGGCGGCGCCTTATGCGTGTATTTGCGCTCCCAGAATGACCGTGGGCACCGCGGCGTCTCCTTTTGGCGACCGGTTTGCCGTAATCGGGGACGCAGTTGGGTCGCGATTGAACAAAGACGGCCTCTACTCAGCATATGTGACGGCCAGCAGGTTGGCGCACGCCGTGCTCCATGAGGGGGTCGACCGGCAGGCACTCGCCCGGGGATACGGAAAGACCGTCAGGTGGCTTGTGGACGACAACCGCTCCGGGCACATTGTATTCGCCGTGAGCCGGGCTGCCTTCGCCATGCCGGTGATGAGCCGCGTCATGTACCAGGCGTTCGCTATCGAGTACAAGGTGCGGGACGAGGGCAGCCGGCCGCTGAGCGGAATGCTCTGGAAGATCGCCAGCGGCACGGCCGACTACGGGGAAGTGCTTCGGGAGATGCTCAGTTGGGGCGTGCTGCGATCCATTCTGGTGGGCGCGGCGGTCACGTTGAGGAACGTGGCCGTCGAGTGGACCCTGGGCATGAAATGGGGAGAGTACGGACGCTTTCCGGCCGTCGTGGCCATGGAGAATCGCGAAGCCATCAAGGAGAAGCTCGCCGCAAGCCTGGCAATGCAGCTGGACCCACCGCCTGACTTTGAACGCATGTATTCAATCAAGATCCGGGGCTCGGAAATGGAGATCATGGAGCAACTGGCCAAGTATGGCCAACCGCACGGGAGATTCGTCAAGCTCCGCTTCGTCCACATGCAGCAGATCCATGGGACGCCCAACGAAGTGGGATCGGTGATTCGATACAGAGTACCGTTCCTGCAGTTGGGCGCGAAACTGCACCTGACCAAAAAAGTGCGCCTTGAAACCCTGCTCTACGAGGCAGACGAGCGGCTCGTGGACCACGGCAAACTCATCTTCGACATTGCGCCCACCCGGGACGGAAATCGCCGGCTCTGCATCTACGCGGCCTTCGACTACAAGAAAGGCAAGAGCCTCGCGAGCCGGATCATGTGGAGGAGCGCCAGATTCCTGTTCCCCGAGTTCGTGCACGACGTGGTGTGGAACCATGCCCTGTGCACACTGAAGGAAGATGTCGAGCGGGGGCACGATCGCGCCGGTTGGGAAGCGGGAAGCCCCGATTTGCTTCAGGCCAGGCTGTGACGGCCGAGAGGTTCGATTGACCTATAGCAAAACCAGAGATGCTGTAACCCGAAGCCGCTGCACTTAAGTCGCCGCGACCCCAAGGAGCGGCGACGTTCAAAAAAAGCTGAATAGGGCACACCTTCTCTGGTTTTGCCGTAGGACATGGCCCCAAACCCAAGAACTAACCCGGGGTTCAGTGGCTGAGTTTTTCCGGGGCACGGCTGAGTGCGAAGAGCAGGACCGCCGCAGCGGCCGAGAGCCAGCCGAACAGGTTACCGATGCGCGTGTAAAGTGTGGGCAGCGGGTTTGCTATCGTAACCCTGGCCAGCAGGGAACGGCCGGGCATTTCGCTGCTCGGAACTTCGGCGAGGATGCGGCCATAGGGGTCGCTGGCCGTCAGTAGTCCCTCGCGTGACGCGCGCACGATAATGTAGCCATTCTCAACGCCGCGCAGGACGGTGGTGCGCGCCTCCATCCAGCCATCCAGATACGCGAAGTCCCATGCCGGAACCAGCATAACGGCTGCGTGGCGCTGGCCATAGGCGCGGCCCAACGCGGCGAAGTGCATGTCTTTGCAAATCGCCAGGCCGCAGCTCTGGCCTGCGATGGTGGCGACGGTGTAGCTCGTGCCCGATAGATAATGCGCGCGCCGCTCGGGCGGAGCCATATGGTGTTTCTCGTAGCTCGCGGCAAGCAGACCTTCCGGCGTAAAGAGCCACGCCCAATTCGTGGGGTTTTTGCCGTCGTCGATTCCCACGCCAACTTCAAGCCAGACGCGATTTTGCCGGGCCAGCGCGCTGAAGTGCTGTTGCCACTCGACAGCCCTGGAGGGAGCAAGAATCGCGATTTTTTCCGGGAGAACGACGACCTGAGCGCCTTCGGCCGCGACCTCCGCGATGCGATTGTCATAACCCTGGAGGATGGTTCCGGCATAGGATAAGGATGCTTTCACGCCGATTGGGTCATCGATGGAGACAATGCCGAATGTGGTCTCAACGCCGGTGGCAGGCTTCTGCAAGCGAGCGTAACCAAAAATCAAAGACGCTGCGAGCAAAATCGCTGTGAGCGTGTACGCGATCCAGCAGTGACGCAACCTGCGGCCATACGCGATGGTTACGGCGAGAACCGAAGGGACGAGAGCGATAAGAAACAGCAATCCGGCTGTACCGAAGAGAGAGGCGATCTGGACAATGGGAAGGCGATCGGCCTGCGAATACGCCAGGCTCCCCCAGTTGCCGTCGGGAAGCAGCGCTGCCATCAGGGTGTCAGCAGCCACGCAGAAGACTGGGTAAGCGAGGACGGTCCACCACGCGCGGTAACGCACGATGACTCTGCGCGAGGCGAAGATAAGAAAGTTCCAGAGGAGGGCTTGGGCGACGACGGCCAGGATCACGAAGGGCAGCGGCATGACCAGGCGGTAGTAGTGAAAGTTGCAACTGGTCCCGATGACGGCGGCGAGTGCAACCATCCAGCGCGCGTCCCGCGGGCGAAACTGGATGGCGATGAGGAGCAGCGGAACAGGAGCCAGCCAAACCAGCCACCAAACGGGATGCAGGTCAACCACAAAACGCAGAAGCACGCCCGTGGCCACGGCCAGCGCGATTTGCAGAAGAATGAAGCGGAATCGGGGAATCATCCAAGCGATTTATAGCCGAGGGGAAAGAGAGTGTCAATGGCTGAAGGATGAAGTGGACAGTGAATGTGAAGGAGTGAAGGAGTGAACCATCGACCGTGGATTGCTCGTAGCCGGTAGAAGCCGGCGTCTGTGGTTCCCGGGTCTCAAAGGCGAGACCCGGGGCACCCCATTTGGCGGTGGGTTTGCGTTCTGAGGCGCGGGGCCTCCGCCCATCTCGATACGCGCTAATGCGGCCGGCCGGGGAGGACGAAGTGCTCTGCGCAGCGCGGCTCGTAGGAGTCACCGGGCACCTTGATGGGGCTGTCATAGGGCGCGGGTTTGCCGTCGATGAGGCGCTGCGAGTAGAGGGCGCGCGCTCCGCAACTGCAGTAGGCCATGCACTCGGTGATGCTGCCGCCGTAGGCATTCACCAGCCAACTCAAGTTAAGCATTTCACCGAAGGGCATAGCGCGAAAGTCGAGATCGAGCCCAGCGACAAGAACGTCGTGGCCCAAGTCGAGCAGGTGCTTGGTGAAGAAGAAGAGATCGTCGACAAACTGGCCTTCATCGATGGCGATGCACTCGACGCGCTTGCCGATCTCGACCTCCTTGTCGCGGATGACCTCGAGCACCTCCCACGGGTTGGTGGACTTGAAGGTGTAGGCGCTCATTTTGCCGCCGCCGTTGGGATTGCGGCTTTCGACCACGCCGGGACCGCCCCTGGTGTCGTCGCTGGGCTTGAGGACCATGACATATTGCTTGGCGTACTGGCGGCGCATGTCGGCGCGGCGCTGCAGCTCCGCGGTCTTGTTGCTGCGCATCGGTCCCATCATGATTTCGAGCTTGCCTTGCACGTACGCGTCTCCTAAAGCGGCTCCGGATTCTCATGATAGTGGCGGAGGGTCGGGTGGGTTTTCCACGGGTTCTGGAAAAGGGGGCTAGTGTGCTGGGTGGAGCGAGGTGAGTTGGGATTGTGTTGTCCTACCTTAACCGATTCGTGAAAGGCGCGAATCGGCGAAGGTGGGGCACCCGGCTAGTGCGCGGAAGGCATTACTTCTTCGCAGGGAACTTCGTGCATCCCCTCAGTCAAGACTTTGTAACCTGCCGGAGGTTCGAAGAGAGCCGGGTCCGGTTCGCTCTGTTTCAGTTTCACCAGTTCCACAGTGGTCTCGCCGGTCTGATGATCACCGCGCAGAAATCTCGTTTTGGTTCTCACATCGATTTCAAGATCAGTCGCGACCCACTCTTCAGAAATTTGTACACGTGGCTGGTCTTTGCTTGTCTGGCCGATTGCGATCGTCGTAGTCGTACGGTAGCCATGGGCCTTAATGCCTTGAATCGTCGCGGCTCCAATGTCTTCTCTGGTCTCCATGATTCCCGTCTGCTTGGGTGCTGGAGCGGTTACTGCAGGAACAGCACTGCTACCGTTGTCGCCAATCAGAGCTCCTGCACCGCTGGGCTGTGCGCCCTTCCAGCAGCTATACTCCACTCCTCCGTCCCCTGAGTCGGTTGACCAGCACCCGTAACGCTTCTCTGGCGGAGGCTCCTTTATAACCGTCGCCTTCTTGCTCCGGGAGTCCCAGCTAGTTCGGATTCCGTTCGCTTCATCTTCGACGTTGACCGCCATTGTATGCGAATGGGCGCGCTGACCCGATGTCATTGTGCGTCCCTGAGAGTCTCTTGCCTGCACGAACGTGGATTCCGGGGTACCGGTGGTTCCACCGCTTGATATGCGTACGAGGGTGATCTTGTACTCCGCCGTGTAAGGGCGATCTTTGATGATGGTCGGCGTCTGATCGGATGCAACCTTGCAAGGTGGGTACTGATCGACTGGCTCCCCTGTGGCTTGACCGCCTCCGTTTCCAGTCATTTGACCCAAGGCCAGCAGCGCCAGACCCGCAATCACAACCGGCGCCAACACACCCCAGATCCTTCCACGCATCACTCACACCCCCGCGTTGAACTATCCAAGCCGCCATCCATTGTACATCTGAGTTCCGGTCTGACGGTCGGCTAACCATCGGTTAATCCATGTGCGGGTCTGGGGACCGGCGGTACTATTTCGGCTACGGGGCGGGCGATTTCTGCAACGCCAGGCGTTCGGCGTCGACTACGGATTTCATGACGCCGGCTTCAGCGAAAAAGTGCACGAGATCGCTGGTGAGAGCTCCGCGAGGCGCATCTGGCGTGAGGAAGGGTTCGGTGTCCGGCATGAAGGAGGGGGTGCGGAGCTGAAGCGGAGAATCGGCCATGCGCATAGCGCCGCCGCCCTGGGCGTCGAGGATGAGCGCGGTAAGTTTTCGCGCCAGCGGCAGCGGAAAACTCTCCGAAACGAAGACCAGTTTGCCGCGCGTGGTGATGACGACCGGGCCCTCGTTGGTCGAGTAGACCTGCTCCACCGATCCGTCGTCCGCCGGAGCTGACGGGTCTGCGGCCGTCTCCAATTGCACGCTGGAATATTTCCGCGCCAGGTTGCTGGCGTAAAGCTTGGCGAAGACCTGCGCGGAGTCGGCGTTCTTCCAGACCGAAAGATAGAAGAGGGCGAGGGACTTGGTGCTGGCCTGTTCGGCCGGGGTGGTGGCGCTGCGCAGTTGGCCCGCCCAATAGAGGCCGCCATCCCAGGCCGGAGTCAGATCGCGGGCCGCGTTATCGCCGCCAAAGAGCTCGGTGATGATGTGCACGTCGAGCTCGCCGATCTGGCCGATGTCGTAGGGCTGGTAGAGCGAGTCGACGAGGGGATGAATGTCGGGCAGCAGGGGGATGGCAGGGATGTGCTTCTTCTCGTATTCGCGCGGGTTGATGATCTCCCAGCTCGAGGTCGGCGGGCGGTCGAGGGTGCCGGCAAAGGCCGCGGCCTGGCCCTGGTCCATCCACACGTCCTGCTCAAAGCTGAGGCCCTCGCGGTAGGGGAAGAGCATGGATTCCGACAGCAGCAGCGGCGCGCGCGCCATCACGGGCGAGTCTTCGAGCAGAGTTCATCTGCGACTTGACGACATCGAGCACCTCGGGGTCCTTGATGAGGCTTTTGCCCATCGGCTTGAGGATGTAGTCAAACATGACGGCCGTGGCCTGGCCCTCGGCCACGGCATCCCGCGCGGTGTCCATCTCGTCTTTGGCCAGGTTATCCTGGTCGCCGGCTGCGTCGTGCGAGACGTCGTTGGGGGTCTGGTCGTCCCACTTTTCCAGGTCGGAGTGCTGGTCCTGCAGGGCGTGGGTCAGCTCGTGCGCCATCACCGGCTTCTGCTCTTCAGGGTCCACCCAGTCGAGCAGGTACACGGTCTTGGTCTTGGAGTCGTAGTAGCCTTCGATCTGCTCCTTCAGGAGCGCCAGCAGAAAGGGCTTGAGCTCGAAGTCCTGGTCGATCAGCCCGAATTTCTTCAGCACGATTTCGTCGCGCTCGAGGCGCTTCGCGCCTTCGTCTTCATTGAATTTTTCGTCGAGATACGCTTCCACGGCGGGGCGGGTGGTCAGTTGGCGCTTGACGGTGCTCTTGATGGGCAGGCCGGTCTCATCCGAGGAGAACTTGATCAGCTCATCGACCATCGCGAAGAGCTGTTTGGCCTGCTCGGGCGTGATGTGGGTAGCGGGCTTGGCGCTTTCATTGCCACGGGACGGGCTGGTGGTTGCGGCGCCTGCGGGCGGTGCGGACCGGGCCGGCGAAGGGGCGGTTTGCTGAGCCGTGGCCAGGGTTGCCGTTGCGAAGAGAAGCAGGATGGACCAGATGACTCCGCGCCGGTTCCATTGCGCAATTCTGTGCTGCGCTTCCATTGGTTCTCCTGTGGGCATCCGCGCTCCCCGCGGGGTTTTCGGCCCGGTTCCTGAGCCAGTGTTCCCGCCTCTCTCCTCAAGGCTATAATCAGGATGCGGTTCCGCGCCAAGTTTTGAAAGAAATCCTGCGCCGGACCGCGGAAAAGTCCCCCATGACCGAGTCCGATATCGCCGCAAACCCGCAGGCCACCGCGCTGGCCGCAATGCTTGAATCTTCCCGTACGCCCCATGAAGTTGCCGCTTACCGAGGGGCGCTGACGCCACGGATGTTGGACGCGCCAGAGGCGGAAATAGCGGCGTTGGCTTATGGAGCTGCAATCCACGATCTGGGCTGGATGCGGCGCGTGGCTGTTCGCGGAGCCGACCGTTTTCGCTGGTTGAGCGGGATGGTGACCAACACCGTAAACGACCTGTTTCCCAACACCGGGGCCTGGAATCTGGTGTTGAACGCGCAGGGACGCATCCAGGGCGACCTGACGGTGTGGCGGGAAGGCGAGGAGCTCTCGCCCCAGCGGCGAAGCCCGGCGGGTGGCGGTGAAAAAAGCAGTGCCGGCAGCGCCACAATAGGCAGGACCGGCGGCGAAGATCGCCTGTTGGGAACTCCGTTTGCCGGGGAATCCGGGCTGGAACTGGAGATCGAAGCCGGCCAGATGGACAAATTGCTGGCCCACCTCAACCGTTTCATCATCATGGACGACGTGGAGCTGGTTCCATTGGGCGAGGAGCAGGTGGGCGAGGCCGGTTCGGAGACGGCTGTAGGACTGGCCGGCCCGCAGGCCGATGAGGTGTTGGAGCGCGTGGGCCTGCCAACGATCGGGAGCCCCATGGAGGGAACCAGCGTGGAATGGAACGGCTGGGAGTTGAGGATTTTGCGCGGCTACGGCGTGCTGGCGCCGCACTACGAGTTCTGGCTGCCCTCGGCGGGACTGCCCAAGCTGTGGTCGTGCCTGCGCACGGCCGGGGCCACGCCGGTGGGTTCGGCGGCGCTGGAGGCCTTTCGCATCGCCGAGGGGATACCGGCCTACGGAATCGATATGACAGAGCGCGACCTGCCGCAGGAAACCTCCCAGATGCGGGCGCTGCACTTCGCCAAGGGCTGCTACCTGGGCCAGGAGATTGTGGAGCGCATTCGGTCGCGCGGCAACGTGCACCGGCATCTGCGGCCGCTGGAGCTGGCCGGGCCTGTGCCCCCGGGCGGCACGGAACTGACACTGGAAAACGGGACGGCCGCGGGGCAGATTACCAGCGCGGCCGAGCTGCCGCTCGAGAAGGGCAGCCGCGTCTTCGCTTTGGGCATGATGCAGGCAGAAGCGGAAGTGCGCAGCCAAAGCTTCCTGTACAAAGCCGGGACGGCGGCGGGAACGGCCCGAATTCTGGCCGCGCCGCCCAGCCTTTGATCGGGAACGCATCGGAGACGGAGATTGGCGAGAAAGCAGTTTAGCAAGTTAGCGAGTCAGCAGATGGAATGGGAAAACGGAAACTATGAGCGAACCCCCAAAGTTTGAAGTGATTGACCGCCGCAAGATGAAGGCGGAGGAAGAAAAAGAGAGCGGGCAAGCGCCCGCGCTGCCGGCCCCGCCCACCTCGTCAACGCCCGGAGAGCCGTCGCCCGGGCCGCGCCTGGTAGTGAACGAGCCCCGCCGCGAGACGGCAACACAGCAGCCTGCGCCGCCCGCGGAGGAGCAGGAGCTGGCAGACGCACTGCCTCCGCCGCCGACCGCCCAGGAGAGCCACGAGCAGAAGGCCGCCTACGACGCCTCGGCGCAACGGCTGGAAGATCTGATTCGCGCGCAGAATCCCGCTGTGGGTCCGCAGCCGCCCATGGGATTCGAGCACCTGGTGCAGCAGTTCTACGTGACCGCGATGCTGCAGATGGGGGCAGGCACGCAGGAGGGCCAGCGGCCGCGGGTTGACATCATGGGCGCGCGCGCCACCATCGACCTGCTGGGGATTCTGGCGGAAAAAACCCGCGGCAACCTGACCGAAGCCGAGGATCGCATGTTGCAGTCGGTGCTGTTCGAGGCGCGCATGGCCTTTCTGGAACTGACCAGGATGATGACTGTGCAGAGCGTGCCGCCGCCTCCGCCGCCAGGGAAGAAATAGAGGGGCAGCTTTTAGCTTCCAGCTTCCAGCTCCTAGCTCCGGACTGCGAGCAGCCGGTCTTGAGGATGGAGGCGTTCATCGCAGAGCCCGCAGTTGGCTTTTAATCCCTGATTTGGTAATGGATGGAAAAATTACCGGCGTTTTCCCTGTCACGTAGTAATTAAAAGCCAGGAGCTAGAAGCTAGAGGCTTTGAATGGAAGGCACACTCACATTTTTGGGCACTGGGACCTCGATGGGGGTTCCGACGCTGGGCTGCTCCTGTGCGGTGTGCGTCTCTGCCGATGCGCACGACCGGCGGCTGCGTCCCTCCGTGCTGCTGCGCTGGCGCGAGCCCGCGGCCGAATCTTCCGCAGGCGCCGAACGCGCGTTGGTGATCGACACCGGGCCGGATTTTCGCGAGCAGGCGCTGCGCGAGCGGCTGGCGCATGTCGATGCCGTTTTTTACACGCACTCGCATGCCGACCACATTCTGGGGATGGACGATCTGCGCCCGTTGAGTTTTATCAGCGCACGGCAGGGCAGGTACATTCCGCTCTACGCCGATGCGGAGACGGCCGCGGTTCTGGAGCAGGTCTTCGCATATACCTTTTCGCCGCAGGCCACATATCCCACGCGCGCGCGCGTCGAACTCAAGCCGCTGGCCGGACGCAACGCGGTGCACGGCGTGGAGTTCGTTCGCATTCCGCTGATGCATGGCGAGATGCCGATCGCCGGGTTTCGCTTTGGCAACGCCGCCTACCTGACCGACGTGAGCGCGATTCCGGAGCCGAGTTTTGCCCTGCTCGAAGGCGTTGAGGTGCTGGTGCTCTCGGCGCTGCGCCACAAGCCCCACCCCAGCCACGCCACCCTGGAGCAGGCGCTTGCTTGGGCGCGGCGCATCGGCGCGCGGCAAACGTGGTTCACGCACATCTCCCACGACCTGGGCCACGAAGAAACCAACCGCACACTGCCTGTAAACGCCAGGCTGGCTTATGACGGGTTGAGCGTGCCCGTGATTCTATGACACGCGCGGCGATTCCCGTCTTCCGTTCGCTGGCTGAGATTCCGGCGGGCTTCGGGCCCACGATGGCCGCGATCGGCAACTTTGACGGCGTGCATCTGGGCCATCGGGAGAATCTTGCGGCCGCTGTGAGAGAAGCGCGAAGTGCGGGAGCGCGCGCAGTAGCCATCACCTTCGATCCGCATCCGGAGCGGTTCCTGCGTCCCGCGCGGGCGCCGCGGCTGATCACGCCTACGCCCGAGCGCTTGCGGCTACTGGCGGAAACGGGAATCGACGCGGTGCTGGTGCTGCATTTCGACGCGGCGCTGGCCGGGCTCTCGGCGCGCGATTTTGTCGAGCGGGTTCTGGTTGCGGCGCTGGGCATTCGCAGCGTGCACGAAGGGCAGAGCTTCCGCTTCGGGCATGGCGCCGAGGCCGGCGTGCGGGAGCTGGCCGCGCTGGGCGCCGAGCTGGGCTTCGCCGTGCACGTTCACGAGGCGGTGCGCGTGCGCGGCCTGGAGGTTTCCAGTTCGGCCATTCGCGCGCTGGTGGCCGCGGGCGACGTGCGCCGCGCGCGCTGGATGCTGGGCCGGCCCTTCGTGGTGCTTTCCACGCCGGCCTCAGGGCGCGGCATCGGCACGCGGCTGCTGGTGCCCACGGTGAATCTGGCGCCTTACGATGAGTTGCTGCCGGCCTTGGGCGTGTACGTCACGCGGCTTCGCATGAACGGACGTGAGTTTCAGGCGGTGACGAATGTGGGCAACCGGCCGACATTTGGCGAGGCATCTTTTGCCGTCGAGTCGCACATTCTCAACTTCGAGCCGGTCGAGATGGACGAAAACACGCCGATTGAGCTTGAGTTTTTGTTGCGCTTGCGCGGGGAGCGCGAGTGGCCGTCGCCAGAGGCGCTGAAGGCGCAGATCTTCAAGGATGTGGCGCGGGCGAAGCGGTATTTCCGGCTCGCCGTGAGCTAGAAGCTGTTATTCGCTTTGGGGCGGGCGGCATTTCGAGCGAAGCCGTTACAATTCTGTCGCAGGGGTTCTTCTTGCCGGTTTTTCGCGCGTCGCTAGTTGCCGTTTTCGCGCTTGCCGCTGCCGCCCATGCCGCTCCGCGCGTTCGGGCCGCGCCGGTCCCTCCTGAAATGCGCTCCGGCTTTTTCGCCGTTGCCGTGAACGGGCAGCTCGTAGACGTGGCCCACGCTGCTTCGAACTACGAGTTCGTGAGCTTTGACACCACAGGGCCCGTGGAGATCTCGATTACTGCCGCGGAACCGGGTTTTTGGGATGGCGGCGTCGATATTGAGCCGTGGCGGCTCGGTTTGCGCGCTTCGCGCGAGGGCCCAACCATCCGCTTCCGGCTCCCCGGCCCGGCCAAGCTTTCCATCTCCCGGCCCGGCGACTTTTTGAACCAGGCCAAAATGCTGTTTGTCTTTGTCGGCTCGCCGCCCCCGCCGCCGCCCACCGGGCCCAACGTGCTGCTTGTGCCCGCGGGCGTGCATCACGAAAGTCTGAATCCGAAAAGCGGCGACACCATCTATTTCGAACCCGGCGCGTACGTCTTCGGCAGCTTGAACCTGTGGCAGGTTGAGAACGTGAAGGTGCTGGGTCGCGGCACCATGGTTTACCAAGGCCCGCAGGACCCGGCTGCCGACGAGGGCTGGATGCAAAAGCCAGACTGGCATTGCATCGGCGCCTACCAGGCGCACAATGTGGAGATCGACGGCCTGACCTGCATCGTTCGCTCGCGCACCTGGTCCATCCAGATGAAGGACTCGACCGGATTCACCTTCGACGATCTCCGCGTGATCGGCGGCGACCCCGGCAACGCCAACCAGGATGGAATGGACTGGCTGGGCGGCGGCGACACCGTAGTCCGCAATGCCTTTCTGCGTTCCTCCGACGACGATCTGGCAATCCAGGGCAACTGGGACGGCTACACCCAGGCCGACATGGTGCGTCCCGGCAACGACGTCGACAACATTCTTGTCGAAGAGAGCGAACTCTCCACCAGCACCTCGAACATTGTGCGCGCCGGGTGGCCCAACAAAATCTTCAACTCGCGCAACTTCACTCTGCGTGACTCCGATATCCTGCACGGCGGCATCGGCGCCTGCGGCCAGACCTTCGGCCTGCTCGGCATCTGGGGCGCAAACGGCGCGCGCGGCGACCACTCCGGATTTACCTTCGAAAATCTGTTTCTCGACAACTGGTACTCGCTGGCGCAAATCGAGCAGGAGCAGCCCATCCTGCATGGATTTGTCTTCCGCAACATCTGGGCGCCCGATCAGCCGCCGCTGGCTGAGTCCACGCTTACCGGCGACGTTGCAGACGTGACCTTCGACAATGTGAAGTACGGCCAAACGCGCGTGAGCAGCGATGCGCAAGTGCCGCTCGTGGTCGCGGGCGGCGCCGGGCAACCGCAGTTTGCGCCTGCGCCCGCGCTGGTTGCGACCTTCACCGTCGAGCCGCAGGTCTTTGCGCCCGGACAAAAGGTCAGATTCACCGCGCAACGCGCACCCGGCGCGCGCTACACCTGGCTCTTCGGCGACGGAACCCAGAGCCCACCGCCGCCGCGTGCGCCATCGCTTCCCCGACGCGCTCGGGAACCGAACTCGACGGCCAAAACGGCGCGGGACGCTTCCGGGTTCTGCTTCATGTCACAGATAAGACCGGCCACCAGGACTGGGCCGCGCAGGGGGCTGTGGCCGTCGCGCAATGGCATGATGCGGTGAGCGCCGCACCCGTAGGGCCCGGCCTGGCGTGGAAGATTTACGCCGGGGCCTGGACCGAACTGCCGGACTTTTCCCATCTGCAGCCGGCGCTCACCGGCGAGTCAGCGAATCTCGGAGGCGAGCGCACAGGGTCTTACAAGCTACGCCACGGCGTGGGACGGCTTCGTGAACATTCCCGCCGACGGCGGCTACACCTTTCACCTCATCGATCGCGACGGCGCACGGCTGGTCATCGACGGCATGGAAGTGGCCAGGACCGGCCCCCCGTTCGCCCAGGTCTGCGGCTCGCCGGGCAACGCGCTCCGCTACGACCGAGGCTCGCTCGGCCTGCGCGCCGGCCAGCACGCCTTTCACCTGGAAGGGCTGAACTCCGCGAGCGGCGGCGCACCGCGCCTGCTATGGGAAGGCCCCGCCCTGCCGCTCGCTGATGTGCCCACATCCGCGTTTAGCCATACAAGGCAAAATGCGGATGGACGGTAGAGGCAAAGGGAATAGGCGGTACTATTCCAAACAGACCGGCAAATTCGCAATGGGGCCGGACATGGGGCACGCGTGCGTCTGCGTGCGCCCGCTTGACTGAGACTCGGGCCAAGCGCGTATCATACTTTGTCCTCCAAAATCCATCCGCGTGAGAACAGATGTCTGCGCGTACGAGATCCAAGAACCCCGCCGTCCTTTCGTATTACACGATGCGCAGAGCCGTGGGTCTGATCGCATTGATACTTCCTTTCGCCCTTCCCGTCGGTTGCATCCTGTACGCCCTTATAGGGTCACATCATGCGCTGCCACAACCCATCCTGCAGCGCTCCATCAGCGACTACTACTACACACCCATGCACGACTATCTTATCGGCAGCCTGTGCGCCATCGCGGCCTTCCTGGCCTGCTCACGCGGATATGACCTGATCGACGAAATGACCGGCTACCTGGCCAGTTTCTTTACCCTCTGCGTCGCGCTGATTCCCCCGGTGAACCCTCGAAGCGCACGCTACACGGCGATGCAAGTCGACATCGGCTTCGTGCACAGCGGCTTCGCCGCACTCATGTTTCTCTCCCTGGCCTATTTCTGTATCTTTCTCTTTCGCAAATCTTCACCGGAAAAGCCGCTGACCCGCCGCAAGCGGCACAGAAACAGGATCTACGGAACCTGCGGTCTGATCATCGTAGCCTGCATCATCGTTATGGTCAGCCTGACGATGAGGGCAATCGCCGAATCGCTTCGGCCTTCGTTTCTGCTCTTCTGGTGCGAGTCGCTGGCGCTGGCTGCCTTCGGTGTAGCCTGGCTTACCAAGGGCGAAGGAATCCTGCGAGACAGACCGCAGAACCATATCCGGCCTTCGTGAGTCTGGCGGCGTTCTGGCCCGCCCCGGCCGCAAAATCCACCGTGGGTCGCCGCCAAGGTGCTGAAGGCGCGGATCTTCAAGGATGTGGCGCGGCGAGTCGGTGTTTCCGCTGGCCAAAAAATGGCTCGCGCCTGCTTCCTAACCCTCACTCCGCCTCCATGAGCGGCTGAGCGCCACCCTGGAAGTACGCAACCAGCGTAACGGCGGCGCCAATCGAGCTGCCGATAGCGTAGATCAGAATGGCACTGTTTCGCGAACCGGTAAGATTCCTGAACAATAAAATCGACAAGGGACTGGCGAACTGCCCCAGGAACCAAGCCGTTTGCCAGAGGCCCGAGCCCCGCGCCCTTACCTCCGGGGACAACTTGGAAAGCGCCCACGTAAGCAGGCAGGGCAGAACGATGCCGGAGCCGAGTCCGTTGATGGCTGCCCCGATATCGGTGAAAAGAAGGCCACGGGATAGAGCCATCACAAAAAATCCGACAGCGGAGAGGGTGAAGCTGACCGTCAGTTTGCCCGCTACCGGCAACCGCATCAGTTTGAACAGACCCGAGCCCAGGAGCATGAACAGCACGGCTAAAGCGGTTTGAAATCCGATCGTTTTCTGATCCGTCACGCCGCGCTCGGTCAGAATGAAGCTGAACTGCACGAGCATGACATAGAACGAGGAACTGGCCAAAAAGCCGAGAATGCAGATCCACGCCAACGGTGCCCAGTTATACCTCTCTGCCGCAGCCTGCGCATGAAAAGACGGCCGAAGAAAGAGAGTGCCGGCGTTTGCCTTAGGGCTTCCCTCATGGCACCCCTCCGGCATTATCGTTTCCCAGGTCCCAAACAGGCAGAGCGGAAAAAGGACAAACGCCGCGCCGTACATCAGGAACGGCAAGCGCCATCCGCTCTGGCCCAGCAATCCGCCTGCCGCCACCATGATGATCGCGATCACGCCGCCGCCGCCGGATTGAATTGCCAGCCAGCTCTCCCGCTGGCTGACAGGAAAGTAGTCGGCCACCAGAGCGGTGGTGCACACCATAATGATGGATTCCGTGATTCCTACGCCGGCCCGCGTAATCACGATGCCTAAAAGGGAGTTCAGCATGATCGGCGCGCACCCCACGAACCCGTAGACCCCCACGCCGAACAATAAAACCCGCCGCTTGCCGATTCGGTCGGCCAGCAATCCTGCCGGCCAGGCGCAAATCGCCACAAACAGCGCAGGCAACGTGGCCACCAGCGATATCAGGAAATCGACATGAGGATCGCTGCGAAAATGTTGCGTAATTTTGGGCAGCACAGGAGAAAGCACGACGGTGGCGATCACCGCCAGCCAATTGACCGAGGTCAGCGTCCAGCCCTGCACCGCCCCGGCTCTTTTGCCGGCCGGGGGAGACAGGCTTGTGATTGTCATCGAACTCCTCTACGGACAAAAACCGACGGCTCCCCATCTCGGCGCTGAAGCGCATACCCCAACTTGCCCTGGTGTATGGAGGTTAATTTACATTTTATATCTCAGCTTGTATTAAGCACCCTCGCAGATCGTGGAATCGGGAGTTCACAATCACTAGAGTCTGTTATTAACTTTGGGACCGGCAGCGACGGGAGCCAGTTTTTCTCAGTTCAAGGAGCAAGGAGCGCGCTGTACTCGATGTACTGGAGCGACGAGCGACGACGAAATCGGGAAAACTGGCCCCGTCCCTTCAGGTTGCGGCGAAAATCGGCTCATACTTCGTTGTCGTCCTCGCCTTGGAATGGCCAAAGCCTTCGTCCTCCGCCTCGTCTGATCCGATTTTCGCTCGCAACGCTGTCTGCCCCAAAGTTAATAACAGACTCTAAAGCAGGAACTGGAAATTTTGGGCAATCATACGGCTTCCTGCCTGCATTTGCGAGAGCGACAAAAGGTGACTGCCAATGCAAGCCCGGCCCGTCACCTTACACTGCTTGGTTACTTCGCTTGCGCTCTGGCCTTTGGGGCATGGGAGTCTTGCGGGACGGCGGCCTGCTGCATCGGCTTCGCATCGTCGTCGCCGGGGAACTGCTCGTCGTCTTTGCCGGCGATGGCGGCGCGCATGAAGTTGATCCAGATGGGCAGCGCGGCCGCCGCGCCGGTTTCCTTGTTGCCCAGCGATTCGCGGCTGTCGTAACCCACCCACACGCCGCAGGTGACCGAAGGCGAGAATCCCAAAAACCAGGCGTCGGTAAAGTCCGAGGTGGTTCCGGTTTTGCCGCCGAGCGGATGATTCAACTGCGCGGCCGAGGCGCCGGTGCCGTGCTGCGGTGACGCCGCGCAGCAGGGTCATCATGGTGCGCGCGGTTTGCTGGTCGATCACCTCGTTCACGGCGGGCGTGTCCTGCCACAGCGTGATGCCGTCGGCGTTGGAGACTTTGCGGATGAGGCGCGGCGCCACGCGGATGCCGTCGTTGGGGAAGACGGAGTAGGAGGCCACCTGCTCCTCGAGCGTGATCTCCACCGCGCCCAGCGCAACCGGCAGATAGGCGGGAATGTTCGAGGTGACGCCGAAGCGGTGCGCCATGTCGATGACCTTGTGAATGCCCACGCGCGCGGCCAGCTTGAGCGCGGGAATGTTGCGCGACTCGGCGAAGGCGTTGGCGATGGTCATTGCGCCCTTGTAGTCGTTCTCGTAGTTGTGCGGCACGTAGCCGCCGAAGCTGACCGGCCCGTCGACAATGATGTCGGTGGGCTTGACGCCGTCCTCGACGGCCGCGGTGTAAACGTAGGGCTTGAAGCTGGAGCCGGTCTGGCGCTCGGCCTGCGTGGCGCGGTTGAAGACCGAGAGCGCGTAGTCGCGCCCGCCCACCATGGCCAGCACGTCGCCGCTGGTGTTGTCCATGGCCAGCAGCGCGCCCTCGGCGCCGGAGTCCTGCTCGAGCGAAGCGCGGCGCGCGCCGCCCTCGGTGGCCGCGGCCAGACGCACGTAGAGAATGTCGCCGGGCTTGGCCAGCGCGTCGCCGTAGTGCACGCCCGTCCATTGCCAGTCGGCGGGCAGAAGGACAATGTCAGAGCCTGCCTGGCCGGGCGGGCCGATGCGCGCATGAATTTCCAGCGGAAGCGCGCGCGTGACCAGCGCATGAATGTAGTCGCCGGGGCCGGCAGCGACGGCCCAGTCGGGATGCCGGTAGGTGTCGAGCGTGGCGTCGCCGGCAAGAACATTTTCGAGCTTGCCCTTCCATCCGTGCCGGCGCTCGTAGGCGGCCACGCCGTCGGCCACGGCGCGGTTGGCCGCTTGCTGCAAATCCAGATCGAGCGTGGTGTCGACGCGCAGGCCGGCCTCGTGCACCTCCTCGGTGCCGAAGTGCTTTTCGAGCTCGCGCGCGCACCTCTTCCTGGAACCAGGGCGCCACCGAGCCCTCAGGCTGCGCGATGTGCAGGCCGAGCGGAGCGGCGCGCGCCTTCTCGGCCTGGGCGTGGGTAATCACGCCGTCCGACTCCATCTCGCTGAGCACCAGGTTGCGGCGGCGGATGCGCGCGGTCGGGATTGAGCACGGGCGAAAACGCCACCGGCCCCTTGGGCAGCCCGGCCAGAAGCGCGGCTTCAGTCAGGTTCAGATCTTTGGCGTGCTTGGAAAAGAAATACTCCGAGGCGGCCTCGAAGCCGTACATGCCGCTGCCCAGGTAAATCTGGTTGCCGTAGAGCGTGAAGATCTGCTCCTTGGTGAAGGCGCGCTCGATCTGGATGGCGAGGTAGGCCTCCTGAACCTTGCGCATGGCGTTGCGGTCGGAGGAGAGAAAGAGATTGCGCGCCAGCTGCATGGTGAGCGTGGAGGCGCCCTGGGCGCGGCCGTGCGAGCGGATGTCGTGCCAGGCGGCGCCGGCGACGCGGAAGACATTGATGCCCCAGTGCGACTCGAAGTTCTTGTCTTCAATGGAGATGACGGCCTGGCGCAGGATGGGCGCAAAGCCGTCGTAGCCGACAACCTCGCGGCGCTCCAGCGCGAAGGAGCCGACGATGCGGCCCTTGCGGTCGTAGAGATCGGTGGTGGTGGAGGGGCGGTAATGCTCAAGTTCCTCAATCTGCGGCAGATCGACGGAGTAGACGAGGGTGAGGCCGGCCAGCGAGCCGGTAACGGCGGCCAGCACCAGCAGGACCACGAGGGCGGAGCGTCCGGCCAGCTTGCGGCGGCGGCGGTCGTGGTAGCGGCGGACCGGCGGGGCGGCGCGGCCTTGTCAAGGGCGCGCTTCAAACTCACGTTCAGAGGGCCGTTGGGGGGTCGTAGCCAACGCAGGTCTGGCCTCACGGGCGCCGCTCCGCAAGATACGGCGGAAAAGCACCTCAGTATAAGGCTAGCATCGTAACGAAATCGGGGAAGCAGCGCCCGAAGGATCGCGCACCAAGCAAAGCAAGAGCGGGAAAAACGGGGCTTGCTAGGACTTGACTGCGGCGCAACTGGCCGCCGATCAACCGTTCTTGGCCTTCAGCAGCGCAAGTGCCTGATTCAGCGGCTCGTCGCCATTGGAGGGCGGCATGGGCTCGTTATCGTCCTCGGGCGATGCGACCACGACAGTGGGCGTAACGGCTTCGTCCTCAATCTTTTTGCCGTCGGGGCCCTCATACTTGGCCACCGTGAGCAGCAGGGCAGCGCCGTCGGGCAAGTCGATTGTTCGTTGCACCGAGCCTTCGCCGAAGGTGCGCTCGCCCACCACGTCGCCGCGCTTCAGTCCCTCGATGGCGGCGGCGGCCAGTTCAGGCGCGCCATAGGTGCCGCGATTCACCAGCACCGCTACGGGCGCGTCGGTGAGGCATTGCGCGGGATCGGCGGTGAAAATCTGCTGTGGGAACTTCTGGCCTTCCAGCGAAGCCAGGGTCCCCTGCTTGATGAAGAGGTTCGCCAGCCGCAATCCCTGCCTGGGGTCGTCGCCCGAGGCGTCGCGGAGGTCGAGCAGAATCTTGTGCCCCTTGCCGGCGGCTTTGATTTTGGCGGCGATATCGTCCACGCGAGCCGCGGTCAGAATGCCGGGCTTGAGGTAAAGAATGGTCGCGTTCTCATAGAATTGCTCGCCCAGCGCAGGGGTGGCCACCAGGGCGCGCGTGAGCGTGATCTTGTCGGGATCAGGCTTGAAGGGACGCACCACGGAAATCGTGACCGTGGTTCCGGGCTTGCCCTCCAGCATGAAACGGATCACGGCCAGCGGCAGATCGTGGGTGGACTGATCGCCGATCAAATCGATCACATCGCCGTCGCGCAGATGCTCCTGCGCGGCGGGCGAGCCGGGCAGCACATTGACCACCGTGGCGTAGCCGTAGCGCTTGGAAACGGTGATTCCCACCTGCGCAACGTCTGCGGTGGAGCGGTCCTTATAAATCTTGTACTCGGCAGCCGTCAGATAGCTGGAATCGGGATCGAGCGAGTCCATCAGGCCGTGCAGCGCGCCGTTGGTCACTTCGGGAATGTTGGGGTCGGTGACGTAGTAGTTCTGAATCTTGCGCAGAACCTCGGAGTAGACGCCGATCTGGCGGTAGGCGGCATCCTGCTCATCGCCGGCATGCACGCCGAACCATCCGAACTCGCCCTGAACGTAGCCCAGGCCGAGGCCGGCGAAGATCGCCACGGAGATTGCAAAAACGAAACGCTGGAAGAATCGGGACACACACACCACCAGAGGGGGCCTCATGGGGAAGCCGGCCGCTCATACCTTATAGACGCAATGATAACGCAGTTGGCGTCAGGGGGTCGTGTCTGAAATCTGCGTTGAGGCCTTTTACCCCTGTTCCCCATTGCCAATCTAGTAACGGGATCGACGGAAGGTGGTGCCCGGTGAAAGTATTTCCGCGTGGCTTCCTTTTATACATTTGGAAAGCAGATTGGCTATCTGCTCACGCACCTGCGGGCTCTCGCACTTTCGCGGTTGCGGCTGATCGGAATCATCTTAGCCGTTATGGTGTTCTCATTTGTCTTGTTCTGGTCCCGTCATTTTGTGTGGCACAGTATGCAGCAATTGGCGGTGGTAATCAGTCAACCGGTTCTGCAAGCAATGCAAGCACACCCCACCTTTGCGCATTTCGTTCACGTGCTTTTCGATGCCGTTCCAGATATCTCTTTTGCACTCTTGGCTGTCGCGGGACTGTCTTATCTCATGCCTGAAATCGCAGTCAAACTCGAAGCAAAGCGAGGGATCAGGTATTTCCTCTTGGCGTTATTCGGGCTCTTTGGGATTTCGGCTATCTGGGTTAGTGCCATTAGTCGCTCAGAACAGGAACAGCAGCAAGCAACGCAAAGTCAGGTACAGGGTCAGGTTTTGACATCAGTTCTCGGTATACAGAAGTCGCTTCAGTCAGACAAAACAATGAGTGAGGCACAGAGGAGAGAAAACATATCTGATGCGCTGCGAGACGAGTATATCCTGACGCATAATCCGATAGAACCCGCAATCCTTGCGAGAACGCAAATGCCCCCGCAAGATTGGATGAACGAGCGGCTTGCCGAGATGGGAGAGACATGGAGGGTCGATCAGCCCGAAAGGTTAGCGACGAGCAAGCCAGCTCTGCCGCTTCCGTTGATAGCCATCAAGAATACTGTCTACAAGGTGGCACATTCGAGCGGAGAATCGAATTCTGTTGAGTTGGATATCAAGCTAAATCAGTCGAGTCCGCTAGAGGTGAAAGAATACCGAACATATAGTGTTTAACCGATTTTCGATGACCCCATAGCGCGTCAAAATCTTGAACAACACATTTGGGATGATCTCTTGGCTTTGGGAAACATCGGAACTCCGTTTCAACTTCCATCCAACACCGAAAACCTAGCGCTTCCCTCTAATGGTCCGCCTTTGACGGAAGATCAGTTTAAGCAATTTGACTCCGGAAAATACGGGTGGTATTACGCTCTCAAGGTGACTGACATGAAAGATCACACCATATTGGATTTTTGTGGATATCTACTAAAGGACGGATCATTCACGTTTTGCAGATACCACAACGCGCCCTGAGACAGGCTCAGATTTCAGACAATACCGCGTCAGGGAATCAGCGCGGGAGGGCAAAGCCGACGGTCAGGCGGTTGCCGCCGGGGAGGCGCTGGTAGGCGAGGCTGCCGGCGAATTTCCGCAGGAGACGGATTCCCCGGCCTCCGGACCGAACTTGATCGATGGAGGATGGAAGGGGCTCCTCATCTGCCGCCAAGGGATTGAAAGGCGGGGCATGATCTTCGATGGCGAAGACCACTTCTTGGGCTCCGGCGGGCGTGGTGCAATCCACGGTGATAGCCAGGTTGGGCTGGCCGCCGTGTCCGTGGCGAATCACGTTGGAGATCGCTTCTTCAAGACAGAGCTGAATCGCGAACTCGGTGTCGGCTGGGATGCCGAGTGCGGCGGCCTGCGCCTCGACCCACGACCAAAGCCGCGCCAGCTCATGGAGCTGACTTTGCAAGGTCAGGCGCGGCTCGGGCTTGACGGTGTTTTCTCCGGGCATGATGGCCGCCGGCGACATAGAGATCTACTGTAATGCGGCGATCGCGGCAGCAAGATCGTGGTGAATTGGAAACAGGGAATCGATGCCGCTGGTCTTCAGAACCGATGTCACCATCTCGTTGGGCGCGAAGAGGACCACCTTGCCGCCGCGGCTGCTCACCGCTCGCGCCGGACGCACAATGGAGCCCATGCCCATCGAACCAAGGAAAGAGACCTTTTCGAGGTCGATCAGGAGCTTCTTACTGCTGCCCGCGATCAGATTCATCTTCAGGTCCACAGCCTGGGCTCCGGCGATGTCCATGCGGCCATCGAGCACGACTTTGGTGATGCCGCCGTCCAATTCTTCCGTGGAGATTTGCATTTCCTTCTTCCTTTTCGTATTGCGGGGTTCCGGGGGAATTCCCTATACGCGGATGGTACGGGACGATTGTGACAATTCGGTTACAACGGCGACGATTCAGAGGGAAGAAAAGATGTTGCCGCTCCAGGACAGAAACAGTGTCGCGGTCTTATCAATCGGCGCCGTAATCTTCGGTTGCACCTGGTTCTGCACCATCAACTGAATCTTCAAAGTCCGCTTCTTCTTCGCTACGAAGTTGTCGCTCACGGTATTCGAGTTGAATTCCTGGCCGCCGTTCTTCAGGACCACGCGAAAGGACTTCACGCCCGGAGGGACAAACAGGTTGTCAAGGCTGGCGCCGTCGCCGGTAACGAAGGTCAGATAGGGCTGATTGCCCATCATCACAGTGAACTGCAAGCCATTGGGAAATTTGCCCACGTCGATCTTCAACTTTGCATTTGTATTCGGATCGAGTTTTCGCGGATCGAAGGCCGCCGACGCCGGAGCCGGCTGGGGACTGGGGGCTACCGGAGGTGGTTGAGGTGGTGGGGCCACAGGGGTCGGTTGCGGTGTGGGGGCCGCAGGCGGCGGGGCAGGCTTGGCCGCGGCCGCTGTTGGTTTTCCGGCGGATGGTTTCGCTGCGCCGGGTTTTGCGGGAGCCGGCTTTGTCGCGGGCGCCGGCGCAACTGCCGGAATCTTGCCCTGGTCAATTACGGGAATTGGCACGGCAGCAGGCACAGGAGCGGGAGCGGGCGCTTCGAACGGCTTCGGCGCCGGCTGCGGAACAGGAACTGTTGCCGCCTGTTGCTTTGGCGGCGTGGGCTGGTTGTGGTGGCTGAGGAAGTACCAGCCGCCCGCTGCTGCCGCGGCCAAAACCACACCGGCGAGAGCTGCGGCAAGAACACCCAGCTTTGCCGCCGGCTTTTTGGCTTTGGCGGCCGGTTTGGCTACCGGCACGGGGGCAGGCAGTTTCGCTACTACTGTGGGCGCCGCGGCCTGGGCCGGCGGATGAGAGATGGCGGTGGGCGTTGCGGCGAGCGTGTCATCGGTTCCACCCGCGGCGACCGGAACTGCGGTTCGCAGCGTGGAAGCACCGGCATTCGTGCGCATGGCCGCCAGGTCCTGCGCGAGCTCTTCGCCGGTTTGATAGCGGTCAGCTGGGCTCTTTGCCAGGCATTTCAGAATCACGGCTTCAAGCCGCGCCGGGATGGCAGGATTGAGTTTTCCAGGTGGAATCGGTTCGGTGTACACCACCTTGTACGAGACGGCCGTCATGCTCTCGCCAGGGAACGGCTGCTCGCCGGTGGCCAGCGCGTAAAGAATCACGCCCAACGAAAACAGGTCGGCGCGGCCATCGATGGGCGCGCCGGTGAACTGCTCGGGCGGCATGAACGAGGGCGTTCCCAGCATCTGGCCTGTGGTGGTGATCTCGCTGGCCACGAGTTTGGCGATGCCAAAATCCATGATGCGAGGCCGCTCGGCGCCATAGACTTCACGCGAAGTCAGCAGGATATTGGCGGGCTTGATATCGCGGTGAATCACGCCCTGGCGGTGCGCGTAGCCGAGAGCTTCAGCGAGCTGCTGGCCGATCTCGCAGACGCGGTCGAGCGTAAACCGCTCGCCTTTTTTCATGGCATCTGACAGAGTGCGTCCCTCGACAAATTCCATCACCAAAAAGGGCGCGCCTTCGTGCTCCCCCACGTCGAAGACGGGCACAATGCCGGGATGAGCCAGAACGCCGGAGGCGCGCGCCTCGCGCTGGAACCGAGTGCGGTACTCCGCGCTTTGCGCGCCCTGCAGCGCGGCGGAATGGATGGTCTTGATGGCGACAGTTCGGCCCACGACGGGGTCGGTTGCCTTGAACACGCTGCCCATCGCGCCGTGCCCCAGCTCCGCGACGATCTCGTAGCGTCCAATGATCTTCTGGTCAGCCATGGTGTGGATTGTACCAACCGGATCCGGCGTTTTTCAGAGGATTTTCGCGTTCGTCCTTCATGAAATTTCGGCTCTGCGGCTCAGGCTGCCGCGCGGTAGCGCACCACCAGCAGGGTAATGTCGTCCGACTGGCTGGCGCCCTTGGTAAATGCGCGCACGGATTCGAGGATCGATTGTTGCAGCGTCTCAACGGGCGTGCCCTCGTGGCCGGCAAGAGCCCGGCTCAGGCCGGAGACCTCGAAGAGCTCGTGGTTGGGATTCTCCGCTTCCGTTACGCCGTCGCTGAAAAGAACCACGGTATCTTCCGGCTCGAGCTGCATCCGGGCCAAGGTGAATTCGGCTTCGGGAATCAGGCCCACGGGGAAGGATCCTTCCGTGTAGAGTTCGCTGACCTTGCCCTTGCGCAACAGCAGCGGAGAAGGATGGCCTGCTTTGATGTACTCGAACATGCCGTCGCGGCCCAGCACGCCGATGAACATGGTGGCGTAGCGGCCGACCTCGGAGTGGCGGCAGAGGAGACGGTTGATCTGGCTGAAGACTTGCACGGGGTCTGCGCCCGATGACAGGCCGGACAGAGCGCCCTGCAGCATGGTGGTGACGAGCGCCGCTCCCAGGCCCTTGCCGCTGACGTCGGCGATGAGAACGGCCGTGCGGTCTTCGCTGACCGGAACCACGTCAAAGTAGTCGCCGCCGACCTCAGTGCAGGGATGATGCACGCCGGTGACGGCTAGATAAGGATAGTCGTGAAGCCCGTGGGGAATGAGCGCCTGCTGGATGTTGCGCGCGATCGACAGCTCCTGCTCGAGGCGCTGGCGCTCGCGTTCCCGCTCTACCAGGCGCGCGTTGTCCAGAATGCTGGCGGCCTCGACCGCGAGGGCGTCGAGAATCTGGCGGTCGAGGGCGGAGAATGCGGCGATACGCCGCGAGTCGAGATAGATGACGCCCAGCAGCGCGCCGCGCTCAAGCGGTGCGCCCGTGTCGGCAGTGGCGCGTGACGAGGCATAGAGAGGGATAGCGACCACGGCGCGCAGTCCCTGCACCACGACGCTTTCGGCGCCCTTTAGATCGAGGTCGGCCAGGTTCAGGTTCTCGGTGATCACACTGGATTTGCGGCCGATGGCCTGATTGATCGCGGTCTGGCTTGGACTCAGGGTCTCAGGCGGCAAACTGTCGCCCTTATTTCCGCGGGCCAATCGAACGCGCAGCGTGCCGGCGGTATCGGGCTCCATGAGTATTCCGCGGTCGGCGTTTGTGATGGAGATAGCGTGATCGAGCATGGTTCCCAGCACGGATTCGAGCGGAAGCTGGGAGTGCAGGAGCGAGGTCGCCTCCAGGAGGAGATTCAGCTTGCTCAATCCGCCTCCCATTGACGGTCCCATGAAGTCGGAAAGCGTGCCGATGCGGGTGAGAAGGTTTTCGACGGACGCCTCAGGGGCCACAGCGGGAACGGAGGCCGAACGGAAGACGATCTCATAACAGCCATCGATGCCGAAGGTGACGACATCGCCATCGCGCAGCGCGTGCTGCTCCACTTTGGCGCCGTTCACAAACAAGCCGTAGCGGTTGCCGCGGTCTTCCAGCCGGTAGCCGGAATCGCCAATGACGATCGCGGCGCAGCGTCGCGAGATGCGCCCGTCGGCAAGCTGCAAGTTGTTGTCGTTTTCGCCGCCGCGGCCAATCAGAAACGGACACTGGGCAAGGGTGACGCGTTCGCGGGAGCTGTCGGGCCCTACAACTTCAAGCACCGCTTCTGATTGTGGGGAAGATTCGGTCATGGCATCTAACCAACGTGGCCAAATTGTAACATGCAGGATCGAGAAGGCTTGAGAATGAAAGCGCCGCCGTGACGCCTTTTGACGGTGCGTTTGAGCCCGGTAGGGCAACAACAGGTCCCGATAGCTATGGTTCTGGTGGCGGGAGGCGGGATCGAACTTGAGCCGTAATGCGGGCGTCTGGGCCCGCAGGCGAAGTCCTATAGCAAAACCAGAGATGCTGTAACCCGAAGCCGCTGCACCTAAGTCGCCGCGACCCCAAGGAGCGGCGACCTTCAAAAAAAACTGAATAGGGCACACCTTCTCTGGTTTTGCCGTAACCTTGAGCTTGAACGGAGTGAAAGGGAAATGACGTCAGGCTCGAAGGGAAGGCGCTCAATTCAGTACCTGCGTCCATGCTTTTTGAGTATGGTGATCGCCGCGGGCGCCCAAAGTGCGGAAAATTTGTCTTGCTTCGCTACGCTCTGAGGCGTAAAGTGTGACGCAGCAATCGCCAGCAGTTCATGCACTTCCGAAAGGAGCGCGACGCAAGACTGCAAGAATTGCAATGGAACAGGAAGATGCCCTGCTTCAAATGAAACTGGGCATTTTGGCCGTCCGGGCCACGGCCCGGTTGGTAATCGGCCTCGCTGTAGCACTTGTCACGGCTCTGGTGCCTGCCGGGGTTGCCGCGGCGGCGGGAAGATTTAGCTCACAAAGAACTCTCGATGCGCTTGGTCCGGAGCCTGCGCCTCCGGTCATATTCGTGTAAGGCCTTCCAGCAGGCACTTGTCCCTCGTGTTAGGGACCTGGAGCATTAAGAAATTCGACATGCTGGTGCGGGAGGAGTGATGTTCTGGTATCCGTACGACAAAGACGGCGGTGCTGGCAGTGCGAATTACTCCTTTGGCGGCAGGAACGCAAGGAGTGCATATTGCGAGAAATGTGCCAACGCTTATCGTCTTCTTGACCTCACCCACGGAGCCTCCAAAGAAGAGGTCAAGTCAAAAAAATGGGCTTTTGCTGAATTGTTTAGCGCCGACCGTCTGAGAACCATGAGTGAACAGGCGCGCCAGTTGGCGGAAGAACAGCATAAGAGCATAAACGCGGCGTGCGACCAAATCCTGCGATGCCGGGATTGCGCATGGTTGAGGGAAGACCTCAATGGAAGTGAATCGCGCCCAGCCCCTTACCAAGAGAAGAGCGCAATGCCGCCGCAGGAAGAGAGTCAACCTCAGCCTGACAAATATTTTCTAGCTGAACAGGTACTTGCGATATTGAAGGAGACGAATCACAAAATTAACGCCATCACATTTGTGCGAGAGCAAACTGGTTGGAGCCTCAAAGTGGCCGAGGATTTTGTAGATTCTATCGTCCCTGAATGGCATCCAGCCCCTGAGCTAGCGGCGGGTGCAATGCCGGCGCAGGAAGAGGGTCAAGCTCAGCCTGACAAATATTCTCAAGCTGAGCAAGTACCTGTGATATTGAAGAAGACGAATCACAAAATCAAGGTCATCACATTTGTGAGAGAGAAAACCGGTTGGGGCCGCAAAGAGGCCAAGGATTTTGTAGATTCTATCGCCCCTGAATGGCATCCAGCCCCTGAGCAAGCGGCGGGTGCAACGACGGGGCAGGGGGCCTTCGATGAAATCAGCCCCGGTAAGTTCTCGGTGAGAGCGGTTATCCTTGTTACCGTTCTCGTCGTAGCCACGCTGGCCGGCTGGAGTTTTTATTCCAATCACAAAGCCCAAATGGAGGCAGAAGATCAGCCGCGCCTTTACGGGGAGCAACACCAGCAGGCAGAGCAACAACGTGAGCGCATGAAGGAAGAGCAACAAAGGCAGCAGCGAGAGGCGTGCGCCGAACGGAGCGCGGCAAGACGACAGAACAGCGCAATTGGTCGGAAGTCAATCAGTTCCCAAGAATTCGTCGTTGATGCCTCAACAACAGGAATTCAAAGGGACACAAGGTTTCGGATGAGAGCCACAGTACCCTAGTTTCGACCGGATGTATAGTGTTGCGGTAGCGTTTACGGCATTTTCGGAAATAATGTAGTCCTTTGCGGGTTCATCAAATGTCGCCTCTCCTTGTGGTCGCGTCGACTTGAATATGTGCTTTTGGTCTACAGAATTTCCGAAAATGCCATCGCATTTCCGTCTCCTCGGATGCAATACCGAGAAGCGGGCGAATTCAGCGGTCGCAACACGCTTTTTAGTCATAGCGGCTGACTGCGCATCCCACGCGGATCAATCAACGCCGCTCCGCTCCCAACGGAAAACTATCGACGGATCGGGGGCTCACGTGGATTCTTGTACCCCGCCCAGACTTCGGCGTAGAATAGGCGCACAATCCAAGGCCGCAATCGACTACGTAGCGGGGTTGGACAGCAGGCTAATCCTGAGGGCGACGGTTTGAGTAATGTTCCGATGGAAGAAGCCGAGACGGATGGGGGAATCCTGTCCTGCCACGGGCTAGGAATGGTGTGGTGAGAGCCGCTGTTGAATCGTCAGCTTTTTATGTCGATTGTGAGAGGGGATCCGGATCATGAGCGATTTTACTTTCTCCCAAGAGTATGTGTTACCGATGGCCACCGTGCGGGCAGCAATCACAAAAAACGCACCGGTGACTTTGGAGGTTCTCAACCCGCGGGGCGAAATTCCACCGCCCCCTACGATGGGGATTCGCCCCCGCGTGGCGGACTTGTCTGAAAAGACGATTGGCCTGTGCGATAACGGGAAATTCGGCGCCAACAACCTTCTGGATGCCATCGAGGCATGGCTAAGAGAGAAGTACCCGCATGCCACATATCTTCGGCTGCCCAAACCCGCGGCCCAAACCATTACCCTGACGGCGGACTGGTATCCGGAGGTGGCCGCGAAGGTGGATGCCTTTATCTTCGCCACCGGGGATTGAGGGTCCTGCACATGGTGGGGTTCCCACGATACGATCGAAATTGAGAAATCCGGCAAGCCCGGGGTTTACATCGCGACCACCGAATTTCTGCACGACGCGCGGTCGGCGGCCCGCGACCGCGGCATGCCCGGACTGCGACTAGTTGGCGTGCCGGCGGAGAAATACTACCGGTCGCGGGCTACCGCGGCGGAGCTGGCGCCATTGGCCTCGAGCGTGGTGGACGAGATTATTGATGGCTTGGTTCGCCCCTTGACCGCCGACGAAGCTGCGCCTGCACAGGTTCAAAAGGAAGAGCAGAGCGGCACCATCGCAGTCGGCGGCAACACGTACAACGAAGCAGCCGAGCAGGTGTACCAGGTCTTTCTGGAGAACCTGTGGGCCGATGGACTGCCTGTTGTGCCGCCAACTCGCGAGGCGGTCGCCAGGATGCTGTCGGGCACCAGCCGCTCCCCGAACGAAGTCATTGGCCAGGTAGCTCCGAAAAACGGAACGGCGACGATCGAGAAGATCGCCATCAATGCGGTGATGGCTGGAGCCAGACCGGAATATTTGCCGGTCATCATCGCAGCTATGGAAGGGTTCACGGACAAGAATTACGATCTGACGCACATGCAGGCTTCTACTGGTTCGTTTACTCCCGTGGTCGTTGTCAGCGGGCCTATCGCCAAGGAACTGAACTTCAATTCCGGCATCGGACTTCTCGGGCACGGGTGGCGAGCCAACAGCACGGTGGGACGGGCCCTGCGGCTGTGTTTGCTCAATCTTGGCCAGACCTGGCCGGCAATTAACGACATGGCATTGACAGGCCGTTTGGCCGCCTACACGTACTTTACCTTTGCTGAGAACCACGACCTGAGCCCGTGGGAGCCTTACAACGCCAGCTTGGGTTATAAGCCGGAAGATAGCACCGTAACGGTGGCGACAATGGCGAACCCTGGCGTGCTCGGGGGAGGAGCCGTAGCGCCGTGGACCGGCCAGGGAGTACTCGATACGATTGTTGCCAGGATCAGCCACCTGGGGCTGGCTTGGTTCTACTCCCAAAGCCACGTTATCGTGTTTCACCCGAATTGTGCCGCCGACCTGGCCAAGGCTGGCTACACGCGCAAGAGGGTGCAAGACTGGCTTTACGAAAA
>CAWCXX010000034.1:0-33164 GCA_963799445.1 uncultured Acidobacteriaceae bacterium
GCGGGCGACGATTTTCTGGTCGAACTCGCGGATGGAGCGGATGGGGCCGATGCCGCGGAGTTGATAAATAGCGGGAAAGAGCGCCGCCTTGTGGCGGAGGTGGCGCATAAGCGAGTGCAGAAATTCCACTCGTACAAGCGGTTGGCGGGTTCGTGCGAGAGCGTCGGCGCCAGCGGCCAGATCGATGGCCGGGCAGACCGTGGCCACGGCGACCAGCGGCGGGCGAGCGCCCCACTCGCCGGCGAGCTTGAGCACCAGATTACCGCCCATGGAGTAGCCGACGAGGGCGAAACGCTGGAAGCGAGAAGCGCTCGGCGAAGTGGCTGACCACGGCGCCGACATCGGCGGAGCGGCCGGAGTGATAGAGCGTGGGCGTGAGCGCATCAGACCCGCCGCAGTTGCGCATGTTCATGCGGACGACATTCATGCCGGCGGCCCAGGCGCGCGCGGCAATGCCCTTCATGTAGCGGGAATCGGACGAACCCTCGAGGCCGTGCACGAGAATCGCCGTGAGCCGCGCCGCGCGCACCGGTTTCAGGCTGCCAATGGCAATGGCAGAGAACGCGGCTCGCGTCGGTGGGATCGACTTCGACAGTTTCGGCGACGGTGGGCGAGGCGAAAGGCGGGACGGGGAAGAAAGTTGCCGACGATGGTTTGGAGGTGGCCGTTGGTGAGCCAGGGGTGGGGCTCAAACGAGGTCAGCCACGCCGGAAGTTCTGCAGGCATCTCGAACGAGGGATTGGCTGGCATCACGGAGATTCGCCCGGCAAATGGGGCGGCCGGGCCCTCGCGTTCCGTACGCCTTAGAGGGCATATTGGGGCGGCTGGTGGGGATCGAACCCACGACATCCTGAGCCACAGTCAGGCGTTCTGCCGCTGAACTACAGCCGCCGTTTACCCTATCGATTGTAGCATCGAAGCAGGATTTCCCGAGGCTGGCCGGAGAGGAGGGAAACCGCTGCTCGCCGCGCCGATGGAGATGATTTTTGCTGTGCTTGTGGTGATGGCTGTATGGTTCGTTGCCACTGCGGCGGCAGTGAACAGAGCACTGCACGCCCAGACACTTAACGCGGCGCCGAAGGCCAATCGGAATGCGATTCGCGCTACAATCGAGAAGAGGTCATCGGGGCGTAGCGCAGCCTGGTAGCGCATCTGCTTTGGGAGCAGAGGGTCGGGGGTTCGAATCCCTCCGCCCCGACCATCATAAATCATTGATATTTCAAGCGATATGGCCGCTTCCGGCCACGCATCTGCTTTTTACGGCTACACCGCTGTAGTCGATTTTGTAGCTGTCAAAGCTGGACTGCGCCCCTAAAATGAGACAGCTTGGAGGTCGACACTTTTCATTGAATGGGGAGCGTCGATGGGGAATCCGCAGCGGTATTCGAAGGAATTTCAAGAGCGGGCAGTGCGGCGAATGAAGCTGGGTGATAACGTCAGCCAGCTGGCGCGCGAACTGGGAGTGGACCGAACTTGTCTCTACGCATGGAAACGAAAGCTGGGAAGCGCCTTACGGGCGCGAGCGTGGGCTGAAGCCGGACTGGCGGGACCACAGGATCGAGGAACTGGAGGCCAAAGATCGCACGTCTGGAAAGGATCATCGGCGGGCAGTGCGCGGAGCTGGATTTTTTCGAGAGTGCCTTGCGAAGGGTCGACGAGAAGGCGCGATGAGCGGCGCTGGCGGGAGTGCATCTACGCCGAAATCCGTGAGCGGATGCGAGCGCAAGGCGAACTGAGCATCCAGCGCATGTGTGAGCTGGCCGGAGTCAGCCGGGCCAGCTTCTATCGAAACTGGGAACGGCGGGAACCGGCGGCAGCGGAAACGGAGTTACGAGGGCGCAGTGCAGCGGCTGGCGCTGGCGCATCGATATTACGGCTATCGGCGAATTGCAGTGCTGTTGCAGCGGGAAGGATATGCTGCGGGAGCCAAGAAAGTGCGGCGCCTGATGCGCGAAGACAACCTGCTGGCCATCCGCCGGCAGAAAGTTCGTGGTCACCACCGACTCCGACCACAGCTTCCAGGTGTGGCCCAACCTGGCGCAGTATTTGGAACTGACGGATATCAACCAGCTATGGGTGGCCGATCTCACCTTCCTTCGGCTGGAGGAGGAGTTCGTGTATCTGGCCGTGGTGCTGGACGCCTACTCCCGGCGGGTGATTGGCTGGCGCTCGGGCGGGCCATGAACAGCAGCCTGGTAGTGCAGGCTTTGGAAAAAGCGCTTGGCGATCGGCGGTCCTTCAGCCGGGATTGGTCCACCACTCGGACCAGGGATCGCAATACGCCAGCATGGAATACGTGGACCTGCTGGAGGCTAGCGGTGCGGTACTGAGCATGAGTCATCCTGGCTGTCCGTGGGAGAACGGTCGTTGCGAGAGCTTCATCAAGACGCTGAAGCAGGAGGAGATCGATGCACGGCCATACCGCACCATGGAAGAATTAGCGGCGCATGTGGAGGAATTCATCGAGCGGGTTTACAATCCGGTACGCTTGCATTCCGCGCTGGCTTACCAGTCGCCGGTTGAGTTCGAGCAACGGCACGAACTCGGCAAAGAAACGGCAGCCTGGCTGCCCGCAAGCATGAGTTTTCCGAGGCATCGGGAAATCTCTTCCGATGGTCTGGAAGGCCAAGCACTCAACCGGGGCAAGTGCGAGATCTGCCCCGGCTACTCATCGGAATGAGTTTCAGCGAGGTATTCCTTGGCGGGTTGCTCTCCAGCAGAGCCCGCCTCCGTTTCCCCCGCTGGACTCAGTTCTGGAACTATCAGGCCCCCGTTCGTCGAGCAATTTGCAGCGAACGGCAAACTGTCGACTACACTCTGTCTCACAAAAGGGCGCAGGCCATACCTCCGAGTATTTCTAGAGGATTTTCAAGACTGTTCTTCCATTGGAAATCTTTGAGGAGAATTGGTTGGGAAATTGTGTCGCTCCGCGAAATCTCGCCCTTGGGCTTCGGCGCTCTGGGAGTGGTAGGGATGTATAGAGCATCATCCCGCGCCGCAGGCGCGGCTGAGTTTGGCTTTTGCGCATCATCATCCCACGCCGAGGGCGTGGTTTCGGGGTTCGTTTTGCAGGCCGCGTCAGAATGGCCGTAGCCGCGTGAGCTTCTGTCGCGCGTATTGGAAGTACTCTTCTCCAAATTCCATATCGAGCGCTTCTTCGATGACGGGCACGGAATACACCAGGGAACGCACGGTGGTCAGCGGCGAAGCGTCGGCGGGCCGGATCAAGCGGTGCACCGCGGTCACACGTCTTGCCCCTTGATGTGAAGCTCATTCTCATAAGCCTCGCAATACGCTTGGAACTGGGCTAGACGATCGCCGGGTGACTAGTTGCGGACCCAATTAATCGAGTGATATTGACTTGGAAGTGTAAATATGTGTCAATATATGTAAATACACCATGAATCGCCCAGTCCGAAAGAA
This sequence comes from uncultured Acidobacteriaceae bacterium, assembly GCA_963799445.1. Classification (GTDB taxonomy): domain Bacteria; phylum Acidobacteriota; class Terriglobia; order Terriglobales; family Acidobacteriaceae; genus Telmatobacter. Next base: position 3,424 of record CAWCXX010000034.1, read on the forward strand.
GCAGCCTCAACGAAAAGGGAAACCATTTACGCTCTATTTGGCCCTTGAACAAGCTTCACAACTCGACGCCGTATCACGTGAACGAAATGTGTCCAAAGCCACCTTTGTACGATTAGCCGTCGGGCGATTGCTCGCGCAGATCAACAGCGGCCAATTGGAACTCCCTCTGGGAATTCAGTAGGTGACGTCGAACCATCGGGCCATGAAGCCAACGACTCAAGGAGTAAACATTATGAAGCAACAAGCAGTGATTCTACATAGCGGCGGCCTCGATTCGACCCTCTGCCTTTTGATGGCTAAACGGAAGGGGTTGAACGTTCTCAGCTTGGGAATCGACTACGGTCAACGCCATCGAATCGAATTGGAGTACGCCAACATACAGTGTTGACGTTTCGATGTTCCTCGTAGAATCATTCGCCTGGAATGGGATAAGCCCGTGCTCAAGATACCGACAAATAGAAATGTCGCCGAGACCGTTCCTTATCACCGGGAGCAAGCTCTGCGGAAGTAACTCGACTTCGAAGAATTGCGATGAGATTGTTGGCCGTACCGAGTCCGTTGTTGAGATAGTGGGAGAATCTGTCGGCGGGATAGGGCTTCTCATTCGTTAGCCTATATTCTTCGAATGTCGCCGGGATCGCTCCTTCTGAGTGGCTTTCGTGAGTCATGGTAATACGTGCATGGTTGATAGGGCGCGATCTAGGAGGTATGAAATGTGAGTTAGCGTGAAATAGGTTTGTACCAACGGACCATCGCGGCATCTTACAATATAAGAATGGCTCATATCTGTAAATTGTCAACCGGTTTGACGGTAGAGGTGAACTCTTTCGTCGGCCTCTCAAAGGAATGTGACGGACGCAATAATTGGTCTATTCGTCACCCGAGAGGCCGGCGAAAAGAGGCTCAGGACAAAGCCTTCCATCGCGCCGGATCATTCCGGAGGAGACGGCGGTTTAGCGCTCTCGTGCTGCCAGTATGCGAGGCCCAAGGCGATTGCGTCGAACATGGCCATGCGAGGATGCTCCGATTGCCAAGCGCGGCGTTTCGGAGGCAGTCTCCATACAAGTTCAGGAAAAATGCGGGCCAGAGCGGCAGCAATCTCGTCACGAGTCTCGCAACCCATATTGCGAAATGTCTTTCGCACGTCGTCGTCCTCGATGAGGAAGATTGAGGTCGAATGCTCGGAAGCCACTTGGCTCAATGCTTCGACTAGACCCTTGATGTGTGTGCTGGTCTGGGCCCTGGCCCAACGTTCTCGCTTGATCACAATCGCCAATGGAGAGAACGACTTTAGGAGTACGGCGAGCCGCTTGCTGGCCATAGCTGCCTCCACCTCGCCTATAGCCCGGTAGACGCGTAGACCCGAGTCGAGCAGCAGTCGGTGACCTTCAAAGACTGCATATCCTAGTCGCCGATGTCGAAGATCGATAGCCAGTATTGTGGGATCGTAAATCCTGAGATTCATGTTGCGGAGTTATTCAGGTCCATATTCCTTCGTTCGCAAAGAAACTCCAGCTTACGGGCAATGAAGGCGGCATCCCTCCCTTTAGCGGTACTTTGGTGTAGTTCATCCTCCATCTTCGCCAGCCGCTCATCGATGCCCAGCTCAACGGTTTGGTATATTCCAGGGAATAACTCGGAGATCGGGACCCGTAAAATAGCCTCGTATCCCAACGCCGTCAGGAGATCGGGGACCGAACTCGAAGACTCGTGGCGAGAAATTGTAGCTTTTGAGCGAAACCCAAGTATGTTCGCAAGTTCCTTTTGACTCAGGCCGCTCTTCCTACGTAGTGAACGGAGGTGGCAAGCGGTTGGGACCGATGTCGTAGGCATTGTAAGGGGCAATTTTCTTGACTGTGCCTTAAGTGTAGCAACCAAGAAATGCGGCTCAAGGTGGCACTTGTTGCGCGGGGGGAAGAAGTATCAGGCCCCGCGCGTAGTTTTTCCACAGCATAGACGCGACAAGGCCAGATTTCCCCGATTCTCTTGAAGTTCGCACTGTGAATTTAGGCTGAACATGTCCTGAATTCTCATGCGGCACAAAGCCCGACGCGCTCGCGGCGCAGGAAGTGCCACCTTGGAAAGCAACACCATCGCTGTAAGATGCTTGAGATGATTGCACCTCGTGACCCGCACGAAATCGATCTGGGCTTGCTCTTCCCATCGCTGCCGGAAGATCGGCGCGAGGAGATGCGCGACTTCCTGGACGGGTATTGTGAAATAGCACTTCAGGTATTCGAGCGCCTGGAACGGGAGCGACTCCCCAGCATTGACCGTTCCCCTCGGAGTTCCTAGAGTTAAGGAAAGGTCGATTCCCCAAAATAAACTACCCAAAACTTTGGAAAAACACTATTTCTCCTACATTCGCGTCTCAACGACGAAGCAAGGAGATCACGGCGTATCCCTTCAAGAGCAGCACGACGCAATTGTGAGATACGCGCAGCGACAAAACCTGCAGATTATTCGTTCGTTTGAAGAGCAGGAGACCGCAGCCAAGCTCGGACGACCGGTCTTTTCTGAGATGCTTCGTTTGTTGAAAAACGGGAAAGCCGCCGGTGTAGTGATCCACAAGATTGATCGGGGCGCGCGAAATCTGAAGGACTGGGCCGACCTCGCTGAGCTGATCGATATTGGAGTTGAAGTTCACTTCGCCAACGAAAGTCTTGATCTGAATACCCGAGGCGGGCGGCTCTCGGCGGATATTCAGGCCGTCGTCGCCGCCGACTTCATTCGAAATCTGCGAGAGGAAACAAAGAAAGGATTCTACGGACGGCTCAAACAGGGCTTGTATCCGATCTGTGCTCCAATTGGCTATCTGGATCGCGGCGGAGGTCAGGTAAAAGCGCCCGACCCCAAGATGGCCGGACTCGTTCGCGAGGCATTCGAACTTTACGCGACAGGCAATTACTCGTTGCCTCGATTGGTTGAAGAGATGTACGCTCGTGGTCTTCGCAACCGCCGAGGTTCAAAGGTATCGCTGAACGGCATGTCTACGATGGTGAACAACCCCTTCTATGTCGGACTGATCCGCCTCAGAACGTCTGGTGAATGTTTTCCTGGCCTCCATGCGCCGCTGGTGTCGAACCGAGTCTTTGACACTGTACAACGAATCCTAGACGGCAAAACGGTAGCCCGGACCCACAAGCATGAATTCGCCTTTAGCAGGATGATTCGGTGCGCACTGTGTGGCCGCACGGCGATGGCAGAGATTCAAAAGGGCAACACCTACTATCGTTGTCACACGCGCGAGTGTGAAACCAAGACAATCCGCGAGGATCGGCTCGAGAACGAACTGGCGAAGGCCTTCGTACCCCTTCGGCTGAACGACGAAGAGACGGCATATATCAGTGACTGGTTCGCATGGGCACGTGCACACAAGCACGAACGAGCTAAAGATGAGCGTGAGGCCTGCACCCTTCAATTGGGGCAGATTCGCGTGCGGCTCGCGCGCCTCACGGATGCATATCTCGATGGTGCAATCGAAAAAGCACTGCTTGATGAACGGCGCGGAAGTCTACTCCTTGAGGAGGCTGGAGTGAAGCAGCGAATACAGGAACTTGAGGCTGGAGACGACGCCGCATTCGCACGCCTTGAAAATTACCTCGAACTCATCCAAGCCGCATCAAACCTACAACAATTGGCGCTTCCATGTGAAAAGCGCACTTTGGTGAAAAGGTTAACCTCGAACTTAGCGGTGGGCCCCGACAATGCAGTAATTACGCTAAAAGGCGCAGCCCAACTGGTCGCAAATCGGCCGCTAGTTCTGAAGGGTAGCCCCAATCGGGGCGTACCTCGAACTTGGGACAAACTTCTGACCCGTCTCGTGCACGTCTTCGAGCACGAACAGGCCGCATAGCGATTGAGTTTTCGCACCGACACTGCGGGCAGACACATGACCGAGAAAATGTTCGATTCCCCCTAGGGGTCAACCGCCTTTCTCGCGCTCAATGTCGCCGATGCACGAATCACAAGAAGCTTCTCGCTGGCACGCCCTGATCACAACACAGCACTCCTCATCGAGTGCTGTGTTGATTTTATCGGATGGGCTTTTCCTGAAAAGGTGGCACATGTTGCATGGGGCGCAACATGTGTAGCACCACTTGCGGGTCGCTCCGCCTTTTTTAGCGTGCGACAATAACACCGCTGGACGTTGACCCTTTCCAAGGGCATTGTAGAATTAAGATGATTTCATGTGAGACAAACGTATGAACCATTCCACTCCAAAGCCTGGAATCGCTTTACGAGATGACCTTCTTCAATCCGCGAGCGAACAACTGGATCGAATCCTCGGATTCTTCCCTCGCGTCGATGCAAAGGGGTCAGCCTTGTTGGCGATTGACACTGCGATGTTGGGATTTCTCGCAGCCAAGATCCCACCACCGACGGGCCTATCGTGGTGGGAGATTGCCATCCCCCTAGTCGCCGCCTTGCTGATTGCGGAAAGCCTTTATAACTTGTACAAGGGTGCATTCCCGCAGTTGAAGGGGGGGCACGGCTCTTTGATCTACTTTCGCGAAATCGGGAAGCGCACTGAGGCTCGATTTATTGATGAATTCGGGAGCCGGACAGAGGAGGAGCATGTGAGCGACCTGCTAGGCCAAGTGTGGAGAAACTCGGAGATACTCAAGGATAAATTCGATCGGCTGAATCGGGCATTCATATTCCTTGCCCTATCAATTCCTCCTTGGGTCGCCGCGCTTGTGATTTTCACCATCAAGTCGGCAGCAGCAAAGGGAAATCCCTAGAGCGTGTTTCATAAACATTTCCGGAGGGTGATCCAGAAGCAAGCGAGATAGAAGAAGGCGTAGTAGGTGGAGAGCAGATGCTCATGACGAACCAGAAGCCGACGGAACTGGCCCAGCCAAGCGTTGGTTCGTTCCACGATCCATCGCCGTTTATAGCGCCGCATCTTTCTCCCATCGTAGTAACGCTTTCTTTTGTTGTTCTTGCGATACGGCGCGATCAACTCGATGGCCCGCTTCTTGAGCCGTTCGCGCAGCGGATCGGAGTCGTATCCGGCATCGGCGATCACTCGCCTCGGCTTTTGCCGCGGGCGGCCTTTGGGGCGTGGGACGCGGACTTCTTTGAGCGTGGCTTCCGCAAGCGTAACTTCTGCCGGAGAGGCACTTTCCAGCCGAACTCCCAGCGGAAGACCTTGACCGTCGACCAGTACCATCCACTTCGTTCCCTTGCCGCGCTTGGTTTTACCGACGGCGTCGCCCCCTTTTTGGCCGGAGCGAAGCTGCCATCCAGAAACGTCTCGTCCCACTTCAGCAGCCCCTCTTCGTCCAGCGCTCCCAGCAGTGCGCGCCACGCATCGAGCCACACGCCTTCGTCCTGCCACTGCTTTAGCCGTCGCCAGCAGGTCGCAGGCGAGGGAAACTCGTCGGGAAGAAACCGCCACGCCGCTCCGGTTTGCAGAATCCACAGAATCCCCTCGAAACAAGCACGATTCGATGCCCACGGCCGCCCTCGGTTGTCCTTTCTGCGTCGCGGTTCGGGCAACAACGGCTCGATCAACTCCCACTGCTCATCGGTCACCAGCTTCTGCCGCTTCTTCATAACAGAAGCTCAACAATTCAACCGCCTCCAACACAAGTACCTGGCTTGAGGCCGAACCCATTTATGAAACACGCTCTAAGGAACCATGGCCTTCGAAGACGATTTGGTTGACGAGATAAACGAAATTCTGGCGGAGCCATGGAGCGTTCGAGACGGGACGGTCGTTCCCGCAAACGAATCGGTGGCGCTGGCCGGAGGAGCTGTCAAAATCGATGCCACTATGCTTTACGCGGATCTAGTCGATTCCACAAAAATTGCGATGTACGATCGGCGAGTTGCGGCTCGGGTATTCAAATGTTTTTTGGATTGCAGTTCACGAATTATTAGGGCGCGCGGAGGGGATATTCGGAGTTTTGACGGCGACCGTGTAATGGGGGTCTTCGTCAGTAGCACCAAGAACACCTCAGCCGCAAAAGCTGCTCTCAACATTAATTATGCGTTTCTGAAAATCATTAAGCCAAAGCTTGAGGCAAGATACGAAGTGTTTCGAGATGGCACGTATACGCTCGCACATTGTGTCGGTGTTGATACGAGTGAGGTGCTTGTCGTCCGCTCTGGCATTAGGAACAACAATGATCTCGTCTGGGTCGGCAAGGCCCCAAATGTTGCGGCGAAGCTCAGCAGTATTAGAAGCTCCCCGTATAATTCGTGGATTTCAGCGGACGTGTATGACTCCATGAATGACGAGGCAAAGACGAGTAATGGCCAGTCAATGTGGGAAGAACGAATTAATGTGTCAGCGATTCCGGGCAACGGCCGGGCATATCGATCTTCGTGGTGGTGGTGTCCTTAGGAAATCGGTTTTTGGATTGGTTTATCCCTTGGCGCACTCCGTGATACCTAATCAAACCCCGCGCGGGTTGCCCCGTAATCTCGTACGTCCTTTCTCGAGAGCGTGAAAACACGGATCGCCATACGAATATTGTAGATCTTCACGCGCAGTGCAGCGTTTCATTTTATAGATTCCGCGTTCTGTAAAAAGGTGTGCGATGTTGCATCCCGCGCAACAAGTGCCACCCTTTATTGAAGCGCGTTCGACGTAGCATTAAGCGCGGCCGTTCGACGGGTGTTAGCCATTGAGGAGCGAAGGTGGCTGACGCGCAACTTTTTCTCCTTCGGTTGCGGGTGGTAGTCCCCGTGCTCGGGAAGGACGAGTGGCCCACCTTTCCTTGGAAGAGGTCAATGTGTCCGAAGCGTCGTGCGCCCAGAGTGCACGGAAATCAATTCATTACCAATTGCATCGAGGAGAAGTTGCGCTCGGAGCAAATTGTGCCACCTTTTCGTCCTCCACATCCGCTATATGATGACGTGACGCTTCGATAAATAAAGGTCGAATCGGAGCGCCATTGAGCAACAACAGAGATTCCAGTCACAACCAGACATGATCGGACCGTTGCCTTATATCGGCGGCAAGCGTGCGATTGCAAAGAAGATCATCGCCGTATTTCCGAAACACACGACCTACGTCGAGCCATTCGCGGGCGGTGCACAGGTCTTCTTCCACAAAGAGCCGGCAAAGGTCGAGGTATTGAACGATCTTGACGGCGAAATGGTCAACTTTTTTCGCGTCTGTCAGCAGCATTATGAGGAGTTACTTCGCTATACGCGCTTCCTCATTGTGAGCCGCAAGTGGCATGAAGTGCTCAAGGCGACTGATCCGGCGACGCTCACCGACATCCAGCGGGCGGCGCGCCACTTGTATCTCCTGAAAAACAGCTATGCGGGCTTGATCCGCAGCCTGGACTATAAATGCCACGTTGCGCAACCACCGGGATTGAACCCGGAACGCCTACCGGAAGCCATCGAAGAGACCACCAGACGGCTTGCGCGGGTACAGCTCGAATGCCTGCCGTATGAGAAAGTACTCGAACGATTTGATCGCGAATGGACGCTCTTTTACCTCGACCCGCCGTATTTCGGTCTGAAGCTGTATCGCCACAATCTCACCCTGGCGGACTTCGAGAAGATGGCGGTACGCCTGGCGGACCTCAAAGCCAAGTTTGTGCTCTCGCTGAACGACGTTCCCGAGGTACGCAGGATCTTCAAGCCGTTCAAATTCCGCGAAATAGACCTTTCCTACACTGCGCAGAAAGTGGCCGGTCGCCGCTACCGTGAAGTGCTGATCACGAACTTCTAAGGCCTCGCCGAAAAACCCCGTCAAGCCATTTGTTTCCTTTTGTTTCCGGGGGAAAGCTGTTGTCTCTTCTGGATTTCTCGTGCCGGCAAAGAGGGCGTTGTTACCAGTTTGAGGGGGACTCTCCACCAAACTCGCCTTAACATGATTCGCTTTCTAGAAGAATTCGTAACCACGCTCTGGAACCGCATCCAGGGGAGGCGTCGTCGTGGCCGGAAAGATTGCACCGGCATGACGGCCCTTGGGCTCCGCGTCTCGGAAGAACAGGTGACGAAGCGGCGGGTGGGGTTGAGTCAGGTGCGGCGCACAATGCACGTGGCACTGCTCGGAAAGACGGGAACTGGCAAGAGCTCACTCCTCAAGTATCTCTGCCAGCAAGATATCGAAGCCGGACGGGGGTTCGTGTACTTCGACCTGCACGGCGATGCAACGCCGTTTCTCCTGCGTGCCGTAGCCGCAGAAGAGTGGAGGCGGCGAGAGGATCTGAGTGACCGGCTCATCGTGATCTCGCCCGGCGACCTGGACATGTCGGTGGGTCTCAACCCGCTCGGGGAAGGCGAACCGGACTTCGTCTCCGTTGCGGAGATTGCGGAACTGCTGAAGATGTATTGGGGTTTGGACCGCTTTGGCGCCCGCACGGACGAGCTCTTGCGCAATGCGCTGTATGCGCTCGCTGCAAACGGGCTTACTCTCCTCGAACTCTCACCACTGCTCACCCACGCCGGATTCCGCGCTTCATGCCTCAAGCGGGTTCCGAATGCCGAGGTCCGGCAGTACTTCGAATTCCGGTACGGCCAAGTGAGCGAACCGATGAGGGCTACCATGCGCGAACCAATCCTTAACAAAATATCGGCCTTCACCGCCGATCCGCGCTTTCGCCATATCGTCGGGCAAACGAAATCCACCTTCTCCCTCCGGGAGGCGATGGACGGCGGGTATCGCGTCATCGTGAATCTCGATAAGGGCAAGCTGGGCGCGCACGCGCTCACGCTCGCTGGCCTGTTCTTCACCGTGATGAAGAACGCCCTCTTCACCCGCGAAAAGCGGGTCCTCTTCAGCATTTATTGCGACGAGATTCAGAACCTCATCGCCAATACAAGCGATATGGAAACCATGCTTTCGGAGGCGCGCAAGTTCGGGGTTGGCATCGTTTCGGCGAATCAATTCCTCGACCAGTACCCTGCCCCGATGCGCGCGGCGATTCTCTCGGTTGGCACCCACATCTTCTTCCAGTTGTCGAGCGCCGACGCAACGACCGTGGCGCAGATGCTCGACGGCGGTAAGTCGCTCGCCGAGCGGTTGAAGAACCTGCCCCAACGGCACTTCATCCTGAAGAGCGGTGCCGATCACTGGGGGGAAGGCTGCGTTCCCACGGTCGAGGATTCGAAGACCAGCTACGCAGACCTCCTGAACCGTTCCCGCGCAATTCGTGCCCGCCCGCGCGCTGAGATTGAAGCGGAGATCGCGAAACGGCACGCGACAATCACCCACACGACCGACGAGGCCCTCCATGACTGGAATTAAGCACAGCACCAAAAGCGGCGGGCGGCGCGGTCTCGATTCTGCAGCCGCGTGACCTCGAGACCCTTCGGGAATTTGCCGTGTTGGGTGTTGCTGACCGGGAGCAGATAAGGATTGCCGCCGGGTTCGGATCGACGACGCGCGTAAACGCGCGCTTGCTCGCCCTCACTCGTGCGGGACTCCTCCGGAGATTCTTTCTCGGTTCCGGCGGGGGACGGAAAGCGCTTTATGCGTTGTCCCTGAAAGGCGCGCAAGTGATCCAAGTTCCCTGCCGTGGCCCACGCCGGCGGCAGGATGAGATGCTCGTTGCCGACTTCTTCGTCCAGCATCAGCTCTCGATCAATGCCGTCTACTGCGACTTGAAGTTCGGCACTATCCCTGTCCCTGGGGTGAAATTCGTCAACTGGCTGGCCTTCCATGAGCCACTCGTTACCGGGCTGGCCCTCATCCCGGATGGCTATGTCGAGTTTGCGACGCCTTCTGGCATCGACGCTTCGTTCATCGAAGTGGACCTGGGCCATGAGGCGCTCCGTGTTTGGAAGGAAAAGACCCGTCACTACGTCCAGCTCGCGCTCTCGGGAGCATACCAACGGCAGTTCCGGCAATCCCGGTTCCGGGTGTTCGTGCTTGCAAATTCCGAGCGCCGCATGCAATCGATCCGCGCGGCCGTTGCCGAAGTAACGCAAAAGATTTTCTGGTTCGCCACGCTCGACGCCGTTCGCGGCGAAAAGTTCTTCGGCCCTGTGTGGCTCCGGCCAGAAGGGGAACACCATCAACCATTCTTCAACGAATCGATATGAAGTATTGCTACCAATGCGGAAAGATGACGGCGGGCGACCCGCTCTATTGCGGGACCTGCGGCAGGACGTATGACGTGAAACTCTGCCCGCGTGCGCACGTGAACCCGCGCGGCGCGGAGGTCTGTTCCCGGTGCGGTTCACGGGAACTCTCCACACCGCAGCCAAAAATTCCAATGAGCCTCCGGCTCCTGGCGTTGCTCGCCCGGCTGGGCCTTGGCCTCTTGCTCTTCTATGCAACCCTCAGTCTCGCCGTGGCTCTTGTCCGCACGCCGGAGGTGCAGAGAGCTCTGGTTGCCCTTGGAATCCTCTTGGCCGTGCTCTGGTGGCTCTGGTCGAAACTGCCTGATTGGTTTCAAGAGGCCATTCGTTCTTTCTGGAAAAACAGGAGGCGGAACGATGACGACTGAAGGGAATGCTGAGGAGAGACGCATATCGGGTTTCGAGAGCGACGCGAACCCTGCGGAAATATTGGGGTTTTCCGGTGATTCCGTAGGGCAGAGCTACCCGCAGCATTACCCGCAGGTGCGCGAGACCCTCGGCGAGCCGCTTGGGGTCCGCGAGGTCGCCCGGCTGATCGGTTGCTCGACATGGACCGTGCGCCACCGCTACCTATCGCAAGGCTTGCCGCACCTTCGTTCGGGCCCCATGGGCAAGCTCGTCTTCTATCGCAACCAGGTCATCCAGTGGATTCTTCAACAGCAAAAGAAAGGAGGGAGATAACCCATGTCGCTTTTCAAGCGCGGTAACACATGGTGGGCCTATGTCACGATGGACGGCGTTCGCCACCACAAGTCCACCGGCACATCCAACCGGCGCAAGGCCGAAACGATCGAGCGGCAATTCCGCGATGAGTTGAACGACGCTTGCCAACGGCTGCCGCAACTGAAGCCGGAGATGACGCTCGGAGAACTCGCCGCGCTCTTTATCGGAAGCGGGATGGGGAAGCCTCACTCGCTCGACCGGCTGAAGCACGTCTTGCCGTTCTTCGCCGACATGCCGCTCTTGCACATCAACACGTCGGCCATCAGGAAATATCGGCAGGAGCGGAACAGTGCAAAGACGCTCACCGCCGCCACCGTTAACCGCGATTTGAGCGTCCTACGCCGCGTCCTTTATTGGGGCGTCGAGGAAGGGTATCTCTCCTCGAATCCCTTGGGACGGCTGCGCATGGAACGTGAACGTAGGACCAAGCGCCCAGTGATGAGCGTGCGCGAGGAGCAACTTCTCCTCACGGCCTCACCGGTGCACTTGCAGCGGATCATCCTCTGCGCGCTCCACACCGGAATGCGCCGGGGAGAGATCCTCAGTCAACGCTTTGAGGACATCGATTTCGACAATCGCATCCTCCATGTCACCCACTCGAAAACCCCGGAAGGCGAGTCGCGGGAGATTCCGCTCACGAACCGCCTCTACGAAATGCTCCGCGCAAGTCGCGAGCATCGCGGCCCGGCCTTCACCTATCAGGGTGATGCCATCCGGATCATCAAGACCACTTGGGCGTCGAGCCTGCGGCGGTCGGGCCTTCGTCACTTCCGATTCCATGACCTGCGGCATACCGCAAATACGCGGATGATGCTCGCCGGGGTTCTCCAGGAAGTCCGCCGGGAAATTCTCGGCCATAGCTCGCAGCGATCACGGGATGTAAATGATCGCTACACCCAAATCGAGTTGCCGGAAAAGCGCGAAGCGATCCACAAACTCGAAGTCTGGCTCGAAAGCCAGGCGCTCCTGCTCCAAAAGGAGGCGGCAACGCCGTTGCTCCTCGGATCAGGAGATCAACCCACGACAACAACGGAGGAACCGACTCATGACAACACCGAACACAGAACTCCAGCCGCGTGATCCGGACGAGGCGATCCGTGGGCTCATTCTCGAACGGGCGAAGGCAATCAGCGACAAGCTCTTTGCCCGGCTCGGGATAGTGGCATGACGACCTCGAAAAGGGTATGCATCGCGCCGCTCTGGGCGGGCTCGATGGTATCGAACGCGAGATCGACACCATGCGCAGTCTCCTGCTCCTGCTCTCGTAGGAGTACCGCTCTTTCACAACCAACCCATAACCCTAAGGAGGAGTTATGACACCACAGAAAGCAGCACCTGCACCGGAACCAAGCTCGGGCCGTAAAGCATGGGTTCGAAAGACCGCGGCCGAAGTGGTTCTCGAACAAATCAACCGGCAAGAATCGCGCGTTGCTGAAATGCGTGAAGAACTCGCCCACGAGGAGCGTGAGCTTGAAAAGCTCTTGGCTGCTCGGAAAGTGCTCGAAGCGCAGTAACCACCGGGGAGTTTATCGCAACGCGATAGCTCCCCGTTTTCATACCGCAAAGGAGAAATGCTATATGACAACGAATGGATTGAATCGGGATCGCTCATCCGGGAAATCGTATCGCCTCGAATCCCGTGCCTTCTATCTCGGCGCGCACAAGATCGACCCCGAGCCCGTGATGCAGGAGATTGAGGCGAAGATGGTGCAGGACTCCTCGGAAGGCAGGGAGGAACTGCTGCGGGCGCTTCGCAAGCTCGAAGCGAAGAAAGAGCAGGTGCGCCGTGAGCGCCCGGAGGCGGAAGCGACGTGGGCGCGCGTGAAGAAGGACCTCGGCGACACGCCGCCGCCCTTCTTTCATGCCTTCCTTATGGTCGGTTTCGCGTCCACCGCGCTCGCGCTCGATGCACTTTTCCTCGCGCCGTCGATGGACATCCTGAACGTGGCGCATCCGGCGCTCCAGATGCTCGCCGCCGCCGGAGTCGCCATCCTCTGCACCGCGTGGTTCGAATTCGCTGGGGTGCTCTATCTGCGTGGCGGGAAGAACATCGCCCAACGCATTATCGCGGTCGCCGCCGCCGGCATCGGCGCGTGCTGCCTCATCGCGTGGGGGCTCCTGCGCGGGTACCAGCTCAGGTTCGCCGCCGGACTCGCCGGGAATCCGTTGGGTGAGTTCCTCGGCGAGCATCCGCATACTCGCCTCGATCTTCTACATCTTCGTGACGCTCGGGACGCCGATCATCGGCGCGATGGCGCTCCTGAACGCGTGGAACGAAGCGTCACAAGCGCTCCTCTGGCGCAACGTGCGGAAACGCTTCGAAGAACTCCGCACGGCCGAGGTGGAGGTCGCGCGGAAGGTCCAGTCCGCCGCCGAGGAGCTCGATCACTTCGACCAGCGGAAGGAGGCCCTCTGCCGCGAGTGGAAGGCGGTCTTCAACCAGTTCTATGCGCGCGGCCGCCAGAACGGCGCGCGGAAGGAAACGCTCGCGTCCGTCGTTCGCAAGAGTGCCATCGGCGGGGCGCTCGCCGCACCGCTTGCGTTCCTCGTGCCCTTCGCATTCGTACCTGCGCTCATTCGCCATTCCCGCGATCGTGGGCATCGGCCTCTTCACGTATTTCAACCATCGTCGCCACCACCCGAACCACGACCGCTACCTCGCGCAAGAGAACACGCATTTCGCCGTGATTCCGGACGCGCCGCTCATCAAAGAACTCAATGCACCCGCACCGCGCCTGCTCACGAAAGGAGATCCCGAATGATTCCCTCCCGTTCCATTGTCTTAGCGTCATTGATCCTGCTCGCCGCCTGCTCGCACCCGGTCCCCAAGGCGACGGTCGAGGTTCTCGACACGAGCTTGAGCATCACGCCGCGCGCCGAGCACGCCGCAGAGAATGCCATCCTCGACCAGATTTCTCGTATGGGGCGCGGCGACCGCTTGATCCTCATTCCGATTACCGGGGACGCTGCAAAACGAGGCCGGGGGACGAATCCTGCGCCTCGTGGCTCCGACCGAGCGCGAGGCCTACGACAATGATCTGCGGCGATTTCAGGCGGACGCAAAGAAACAATATGCTGCCTGGCTCGCTTCCCTCGATCCGCACCAGATGCGGACCGACATCCTCGGTGCACTCGACGCCGCCCGGCAAGAGTTCGCCTTACTGCCCAATGGAATGAACCGCAAACTCGTCGTCGTGAGCGATTTCCTCGAAGACGATGGCACCTACCGCTTCGTCTCGGCCGGCTCGCTCACGAGTCCGGCGCGCGCCCGTGAGCTCGCCGCGCGCCTCCGCGAGCAGCATGGATTCACGCTGCAAGGCGTGCCACTGTGCCTTGGCCGCCTTGAAAGCAGCGACTTCGCCCCACTCGCGGCGCAGCGGAAGGAAGCGGTCCAGGCATTCTGGACGGCGTACTTCGCCGCAGGGGGCGAACCAGCCGAAATCCAATTCGATGGCACGGGGATTCTCGCCGACACCGAGCGTGGCTGCTTTGACGGAAAGCGATAACGCATTTTCAGGGGAGGGAGCGTGGCACCATGAGCGGGTTGAGTTTTATGCAGGGGTGGGTGGCCCTCGCGGGATCGCTCGCAATGATCGCAATCATTCTGACGGCCTTCGGGCTCATGCTGGGCATCGTGAAGCCTGCCGATGCCCTCCGGCGCGTTGCTGCCATCCTGGGCATCATCATGCTTTTGATGGTGCTTCCCGCCGTCATCGTCAACGTCTGGTCGAGCATGTCACTGTGGCAACGCCTCGGCTTGGCTGCAATTTTGATGGTGATTTGGCTATTGAAGCAACCGCGAAGGAAATCGCGGGAAAGGTGAAGAGATTGAACCTAAACGCTTTACGCAAGTTGTTCTTCTTCCTATACTTAAGGCGAAGTCGAGGACAAGCTGCTACTATTTCATGCGGCCCCAGTAGTTGCACAGCCGTTCGCCCGTAACAGCCCTCGCGTCCGGTGGAAGAAACAAATGGCCATTAAGAAATCCGAACTTTATAGCTCCCTTTGGCAAAGCTGCGACGAGCTGCGCGGCAGCATGTCCGGTTCATGACTATCGTCGTCTCTCAGGTTTCCCACGTGGCTCCCCACGGAGAATCCCGAGGCATTCTGAAGGGGATCGACGAGTTCAATTACTGTCGATTCACTAAAGGGTGGATTTGAGGTTGTCGCGTCATGCCGATTAGAGGAAGCTTCCCACGGAACCGCGTGACGACCAATTCAATTAGAAGTAAACTAAGACAAGAAGGTTAGCAAAATGGTTACTACAGGTCAAAATCAAGATTTGCTCCGGCGTGCGCTGGTGAACCTGAAGGCAGTGCGGACCAATCTGCCCGAAAAGTTGGTGAACCAACCAACCCTGTATCAAATGTTCGATACCGCATTGGATCAGCTAGAACATGCCGGTGAAGATGTAAGCGAATGGCGCAGATCAGGCGATGAAGGACCACTACACTCAGTTGAATTCAAAGCGAAAATCGACGCCATTCTGATGTATTTCACGATCCAGCAAGAAAACACTTCTATTGGATTTCACAGGTAAAGCCTGCCCGTAGACGCGCCAGTACGGATCGAGGGAGGGTAGGGACTGACTAAATGCCTAGCTGCGCTTTCAATATTCCACGGAGCATGGTCTTTTCTGCGTTGTCCAGTAGGCGGCCAATTTGCGTCCGCGCGGTAGCCAATAGTCTTCCATCGTGTTCACTCGGAACGCCCGTTCCTGTTTGAATGGCGCTCTTCAGCGCGGCCTGTTCTGGTCCAGCTAGCGTTGAGAGGTAACTCGTCACCACTGCATTTAAGGCCGTGTTGATATCAGCAGCCCCGGTTGTAGTTGCTGGTGTTGCTGCTGGCGTTGGTACTGGCGTTGCAGCTGTGGCTGGCAACGCAATAGTTGTTGCAGGTGGCACTGTGACGCTCAGAAAGGTCCGAATCACGTCTGGTGCAATGGTCGAATGTGTATAGCCTCCTGGCGCAACGGGGTCGAACAGGTACTTCCCTGTATGGTCAACAAGTGGACTCGGACACCATACTGTTGGGCCAATTCCATTCCAATGCGAAGGTCCTCATCGCCCCCAAGAAGCACAGCTTCGGAAATAGCCCGATTGCGAGCTAAATCAGCAAGGTCTGTCACAATCTTGGCATCTACACCTTTTTGCTCACCGAACGTATTGACAATTCCCAAGCGCAATTTCACGTTGTCGCTGGCGGCCAACAATTGCTGATCTGTGCTGAGGCGACTTGAAATGGCTCCGTCGTACCAATAGATTCTAAGCAGTTTCAACCCAGATAATTGCTCTGCTTGCTGAATGAGGTACTGGACGCAGGCAGGAACATCAAGGGTTAGTTCTTGGCGCTTCTTCGAGGACCCTGAGATTGCGGTTGATCCTCCAGCATACAGGTATCCAGCATCTGCAAAAACCGCAACTCTATCCATGAGACATGCCTCCAAATCCTTGCCCTACAATAATAAAGGCCCGCCGAGGCGGGCCTACGTTATAGGCACTCCGAACATACGGATAGCGGAGTGGTCCATGCTCAGTGTAGTGGGGCTTCAGAAATATGTCAAGAGGTTATTCGCCATTCTTTGCGGGCAAACCAGAGAAAAGTCTCATCGAATGCGGCGATTGGCCGTTTGCACGTTGGACCGGCGCAAAAACAGCAGCTCGACAAAATGATCGCTGTAGTCAATTTTGTAATTCTCAAAGCACCCAGAAGCCACAAGGATCAACAAGGTTCGGCTGGTACGCTGTAAATAATTCAATCAAAACCACTTATTTCCACCAAATTTCAAAAAGTTTCCATAAACGCTAGAATCTGTTTTGGGAGCAGAGGGTCGGGGGTTCAAATCCCTCCGCCCCGACCAGTTAGGCGTACCTGTGCGCCAGCCAGAAGCGAAAGGCCTGATTCTGGCGGACAACCCAAAAGAATAGGACTGCGCACGATCCGGATTTCGCCTTCCAGCCGGCTGAGGCGAGCTGAAACTTACGGTGATTTTGGCGGCCCGGCGAGAGGTGTCTTTACCGGCGTGGCGACACCAATAAACTGCGTAATTGTGCTGTTTCCGTGGTTGCTAACCCACAAGTTCCCGCTGGCGTCGATGGCGATTGCATAGGGCTCCGATAGAGAGGCATCCGATCCAAAGCCGAAAGCGGGAGACATCGCAGCTCCCATCGACGCGTCCTTTGCCCCTGAAACCTCGCTCAAGCTGTTGCTGTGATAATTCGTCAGCCAAACCGTGCCTGCGCCGTCAACCGCGATCCCTTGGGGATCGTTAATTCCGCCGCCCGTCAAGCCGCTGGAGACGACGGCCCCAGAGGTGGTAACGACGCTGAGGCTGTTGCCATAATAGTTAGCGGCCCACACATAGCCGTACTCGTCCGTGGCGATACCTGCCGGTCCGTCGCAGCAAGAGTAACTATTCACCAACGAGCCGTCGGGAGCAATAGAGGTTATGGTATCGCCAGATTGATTTGCAACCCAGGCGTTGTGCTGAGCATCGATCGCCACGGCGACGGGAAAGTCAAGTTGGCCCAGTCCCCAGCCATTGGCGCCTGAGAGCGGCGAGCCTGAGCTCGAGAGCCGCGTGACCGTCTCCCAGTTGTTTACTACCCAAATGTCTCCATTCGTGTCCGCGGCGACGGCGATTGGCCACTCGATTCCGCCGGAGAAATAGCCGTCTGCACCGCTCAAGGCCGTGCCGTCAGAATTCAATTCCGTGACTGCGCCGTAACCGTTGTTCACTCCCGATTGACTCGCGTAATCGGTGATCCAAACTGAACCCGATGGAGCGACCGCGAGACCCCACGATTCATCGAGGCCACCGCCGGTGAATCCCGCCGCGGCTAAAGCCTCTCCTCCGGGAGTCCATGCGGAGACAGCACCAGGGTAGCCGGCCGCCCACAGGTTGCCGGAAGCGTCGATGGCGATGGAGGTTGGTTCATTGATCCCTCCGCCCGTCCAAGTCGTGAAGAGCATCCAGTCCGGAGGTGCGGCGGCAAGCGCCGGCGAAAAGACAGTCGTGCCGGATGCCACTTGATAGATCGCGGCGACATTGTTCGCCGGATAACGAAGAATATTGAAGACCGCGTCCAAAGTATTGTCAGGCACGAGGCCCGAGGACGGCGTGGCGGCAGCGAATAGCGGTGCACAGACAGAGGAGGCGGCAGTGCAGACCGCAAGTGCGTTGGCCAATGTATTCAGTTTGGCCCGCGAAACGGTAAGCGTGGCCGGCACTGAGGCGCCGGGGGAAATACCCGTGCTCACGTTAACAAGATTTGCTGCTGTGGTGAAAGCATTCGCGAGACCAACAGCATTGGTGGAGCTGGCCCCGATATTGCCGCCAGCGGAGTAAAACGCGGCCAACGGCGCTACGGCGGCCACTGTAGTGGCTTCATTGACGGTGACGGCGGAGCCAGCAGTTATGCCGGTGCACGTACCCAGCGCGGACATCAACGCCAGCGAGTTGTTTTCTCCGCTGCTTGAAGCGGGGGTGCCGCCGCGCGCGATCAAGTAGACCTGCGCCGTTGACGCGTCGCATGAATAGCCAGACGGCACAGTAAAGCTACCGTCGGCTCCAGTGTCTAACGCAGTCGTAAGCAATGCGCTAGCGGTCGAGCCGTTCCCTGAGGTTCCGGCGGCAAAGAGCTGAACCGAGGCGCCCGCGACTGGCTTCCCATCGGCGGTCACCGCTCCATAAAAGCTCGCGCCGGAGCCTCCCTTGCTGTTGATCGGCGAGTTCACGCTGACACCGCAACCGGCGGCAAGAATCCCCACCATCAAAATGCACGGAATGGACAGGATACGATTCATTGTCTATGGACAGACACCCTCGAGTCTAAATCAAACGACTACAGGAAATGACTGCTGCGAAGCGGCGCCTCGATCAACGAGGCAAAACGGGAACATCGATCACACCCATTCGACCCGATGCGGAGTCGCAGACGATCAAGCGCAGAACGCCGGCCTTTGGCGCAGGTTGACTGTGAATGCGATCAGTCTTTGCATCGCCTCCCGCCGCCTGCCGCAGCGGCGATCTACGAGCGCACGAAAGCCCTTAAAGAACACGGGAGCGCGGGTCAAGGCAGTCCTGGAGAATTCTATCGATGGTCAAAACAGAAACACTGCGGGTCCATCCCCAGGGGAATTGTGAAGGGGAGTTGTGATCGACAGCAACGGCTCGGTGTGGTACCCTACGCGGGACATGAATACTGCCAACACCTGCGCCAACGTGCTTATCCAGATCATCGCAACTGACTCGTCCGCCTTGCCGCTGCTGGCGGTGCAGAAGCCGGGTACGATGCGGCAATAGCACGCGGCGCTTTCGTTGCGGAAAGGTGCAAGCAGAACCACGATTGAAGGTGCAGGTTTCGAACGAACTTGCGAGAGGATCTCTATGATGCGCCGTTTAAGTACTCTCTTGCTGTTCCTCATCGTGATCGCGCTTCCCATGCACCTGTTGGGGCAGTCCGGGTGCGACGATTCGCCTGAGGCGCCTACTCTGATCCTGGCGCTGGTCGGCGGGTCTTGCGTGGTTGCTGCCCGGTGGCGCTCTGCGCGCGGCCGGTAACTACCCAAGCCGGCCCCGCCGGGTGTTTGCATTTGCCCGCGCATCCGAGACCCGCTCCTCAAAAGGGATCTGATGCGCAGAGAAAGCCAACCGTTCGAAAGACCATGGATGCGGGCCCGATATGCGACGCATGCCCTCTGGCTGCGGCGCAGTAAAACGCCTTTCCGGCAGAACGCCGCGTATCTTGCTTCACCCTGAAAGGTTTTGCATGGGTTCCGGCTTGGAATCGGAAATACCGGCGGCAGAAGAGACGGAACCGCTCTCGCCGGCTGCGAAGGCGCTGCCGGAAGAGGGGCCGAGCCGGCTCTCCAAGCCGCCGCTTTTGTTATGGTGCGGGATCGCTGTTCTTACGGCAGTCGGCTGCCTGGGAATCCATCGTGAACTTGGTTCTCTCTGGCTGGTTTGGACCAGCGATCCGTTGCGATCGATCGGAATTTTGATCCCGCCGGCCAGCATCGTGCTGTTCCTCCGTGTGTGGCGGCAGACCGGCTGGGAAATGCGTGGAACCTGGTGGGGCCTTGCGGTGATTGGCCTTTCCTTTTTGCTCAGTATCCTCAGAAGAAATTCCCTGCTCGTCGCCCTCTTCGGGGAAGAGAGGGTTTCCCTCTTTCCAGTCTCATTGCCAGTCTATGTTTACGCCAGCGGAATTGTGCTGCTGTTCGCGGGGATGCGGGTGTGGCGCAAAGCCTGGTTCCCTCTGGCTCTGTTGCTCCTATGCCAGCCGGCTCCCAGCATGACCTTTTCGCTGATCGATCTCCCTCTGCAATCGATCTCCGCCCGGGTAGCGCGGTCCTTTGCAACCATGATCGGTTTTGCGCCGACGACTCCGCAATTGCGCCTGATGTTTTCGCCGGATTTCGGTATGTTTATCGCGCCCGGATGCGACGGAATTCGCGGCGCTCTCACGATGGGATATATGGCGCTTATCCTTGGCTATCTGAAGCGCGTCTCGTTTCGCCGCTGGGCCGCTTATGTTGCCGGCGCGGTCATGCTGGGATACCTCCTCAATTTCACGCGCCTCTGCGTTCTCGTCCTCTATTACCGGATCGCCCTCGGTCATCCCGCGCTGGAAAGCCTCGCCAAGCAGGCGGATTACGTCATCGGCTCCTGCCTGTTCCTGGTGGCGACACTTCTTTTTCTCTGGATCCTGCGCCGCAGCGGAGGCCGCCGGGCTTCAGCAACTGTGGCGCCCTCAGCCGTCGAGCTCCTACCGGATTACCGCAAGTCGTGGCTCAAGTGCGCGGCCTTTGCCGCGGCAGTGCTGTTGGTTCTCCTCCTGCCGACCGCCGCGCTTTCGGGTGCCGGAAAGCGCAACGCCACAGCCGCGTCTCTCGCGGCGCGTATGCCGAAACAGGTTGGCGAATTCTATTTGACCCGCACCTGGTATGAGCAACAAGGCGGTACGACGGTTGTGGAAAGTGGAAGCTACTCCGCGCCCGGATCGGACGAAATTATCCTCGCCGTGTGGGTTGCCCCTCTGCTCAATATCCACGATGCGACCGACTGCTGGCTGGCGCGTGGCCTGCAGCCCGATATCCTCGCCACCCGGCAGTTCGTCACCGCGCACGGGAATGCCATTCCGGTCAAGACAGGGTTCTATAGCGGCGGAATCACTGACAGTATCGTGGTCAACGCCTTCTGCACTCCTGCCTCATGCTCCCAGTTTCAGCCGCTTGCATCCAGCGGGCGGATCGGAATCCTCCTCCTGAAACCGCGGATGAATGAAATTGTGGGGCTGGGAACTCATCCCGTTTCGATCATGATTCGGATCGACAAGCTGCACGACAACGCTCCCAAGGCTGCCACTTACGATCTCCTTTCCTCTGAGGCGCAGAGATTCCTTGCCGGCCTTGATTTGAGTAGTCTGAGCTCGGCATTTCAGTAGGCTGCCCTTCTCCCGCCCTGGCCACAATCGTAGATGTCAAAAAACGCTGTTTCGTCGAAGAGTTCCGGTGAGGGCAGCGAGGCCAGACTTTCGGAGATAACCTTACGGCAAGACCAGAGAAGGTGTGCCCTATTCAGCTTTTTTGAAGGTCGCCGCTCCTTGGGGTCGCGGCGACTTAAGTGCAGCGGCTTCGGGTTACAGCATCTCTGGTTTTGCTATAGGCGCCGTAGTCGAACGATCGCCGGAGTAACGCCTGTAGACGGTTTGGGGTTCACCCACGATAAATTCACGCTTCGAGTCGAACGGAATCACGATGTGAATCATGGAACGTTGCATGTGCTGTTACTTACGTACTCTTCTATTGTCGGCAGCTTTGTTGAGCGGCTGTACCGGGCCGCATGGCGGCAACGCTGTTTCCAATCCGGCCGGGAGCATGGGCGGGAAGGTGAGCGGGGGCAACAACCTATCTCGTTCGCAACGGTGCAGTTATGCGTGTTGGCAACTCCGTCGACGGCTCCGCGGCAATGCTGCTTCGCAGTTCACTGGCGGCCACCGGCTCCAAGGGGTTTTTCAGCCTGAGCGCAGGAATCTATTAGTTCTTGATTTTTTCGCCGTCATTGGCCCGCGATTTCGCGGTATAATCAGCCGACATCCAATCATGTAATTTTGCCCTGTCCTGCAGGGCGATCATTGTGAGCGGCGTTTCAAAGAGCTGCCGTGTGGCGTTTCAAAAGAATGGAGGCTTTTCAATGCTGAGTGGGATTCTTTCAGGGAAATCTCCGATACGCGGACGTGGATTGGCGTTGATATCCGCATTCTTGTGTTCAATTCTTATTGCCGGCTGCGGAGCTGTGCCGTCAAGTGTGAGCACCGCGGGGACTCTACCCCTCAACCAGAGTGGCCCAAAGATTTCGGGCAAAGCTCTTGGTGGACGTCAGCCCATCACAGGAGCGACCATTCTCCTTTGCGAGGCCGGAAATACGGGATACGGGAGCGGCACGTGCGATTCGGGCGTAGGCGACAACGTGGCGTCGGCCACAACGTCGCCACCCTTTGGAACCTTTACGATGCCCAGCTACACCTGTCCCACCACGAAGACCGGTTTGCTTTATCTAAAGGCGTTGGGAGGCGTTACGGTTACCGGAGGCGTCAACAATCCGGCAGCGGCTCTGATGACAGTGATCGGCGCCTGCAACGCCTCGACTTCAGGGCTCTTCGTATACATCGATGAAGCAACTACCGCTGCAGGCATGGCGGCGCTGGCCCAGTTCTTCAATCCGGCAAACGAAACCATCGGCTCTTCACCTACGAATGTCTTAGTGGGCCTCACGAACGCCTTCGCGACCGCCAATAATCTTGTCAACTTCGGCACCGGACAAGCCGTTACTTCCGCTACGGTGAGCGGATCCGGCAGCCTTTCGAGCGCCAGCATTACGGTGACTCCGGACGCCTCGAAGATCAACACCATTGCCAATGTTCTGGCAGCATGCATCAACAGCTCGGGTCCGCCTCCCACGCCGTGCACCACGCTCTTCTCAGATGTCAACGCCACTGCAGCCACAGATACGCTCCAGGCGGCCTATTACATGGCCACCAATCCGACGGATACAGTGAACGGGACCAGCAATGTTATCACGGTGTGTGACCTGGGTCTCGCCACCGGACCGTACCAAACCCCTCTCCCCTACCCCTGCACCTCCAACTCGGTTCCTTCTCCCTATGACTGGACCATTGGCGTGACCTACGGCAGCAGCTCCGAAAATGCTTCGAGCATCTACCTTTTCAATGTACCTCAGTACCTTGCCGTAGATGGCTCCGGAAACATCTGGGTGGTGAATAACTCTTCCAGTACTCAGACCGCCGGGAATAGCGTCACGGAGATGAGCCCGGCCGGTGTGGCGTTAAACCAGGTCCTGACTTCCTCACTCGAGGGACCAACGGACATTGTGATCGATCCATCCGGTAACGTGTGGGTGCCGAATTATGGTAAGCCGCCGACCGCGTTTCTAGATACGGTGGTGGAATACATCACGTCCGGGGCAAACAACGGATCGACGTATTCATTTACAACGGGAAACTACCCGCAATATTTAGCGAGCGACGGCCAGGGAAATATCTTCGTCATGGAGCCGAGCTACAAGGGAAACGGCGAGCTGGATGAAATTCCGGCGAGCCTCTGCGAATGGAGCAACTCCAATACCGATCGCAAGCGAACTTAACACCAATTTGTCCAATCTGGCCATCGACGGTAATTACACCATTTGGATTTCAGGCGGCGGCAATCTCACGCCGCCATGCACAAGCGGAGAGAATCAAGGAGCAGGCGCTGGGTGCGCGGCTGTCTACCAGTTCCTGTACAACGGCGGCGCTTACGAGTCCACGCCGAGCTTTACGGCTACATCCATCAACACCACGAACAGCGGCATCACGGAGCCCGAGGTTGCAATCGCAGCCGATGAGAAGAACCATGTCGTGGTTGGCAACTATGGCCAGCAGACGGCCTCTGGCCTAACGGGAACGAGCACAGTATCGGCAACGAACGGCTCGCCCTTTACAACGACCAGTCTCACCAAGCCGGAATACGCAGTAGTAGATGGCGCCGGCGATGTTTGGGCAACAGATGCTGCCGGCGGAGCTGGCGGTCTTTTTGAATATGGGGGCAACGCGAGCGGGGCGATTGCGCTCTCGCCCTCTTGCACAACCGGTTGCGGCTTCGGAACGAACGTGGACTTCAATGGCGGCACCTTGTTCGATGAGTCTTATCAACTTGCCGTCGATCCCTCCGGTAACGTCTGGGTTGGCAACGCCGAGGCGGGCGCCCCAAGCGCCTACATTTCCGAGATCGTAGGCGCGGCAGTTCCGGTGGTAACGCCGATTGCTGCCGGATTGCCTGCAACCCCTGGCGGCACTAATCTGTTGGGGACGGAACCCTAGGCGGCAGTTGAAAGCAGCCTGAAGGCCTGGGGAGGTTCCATTCTTGGATGGTAGAGTCTCCAGGATGTCGCCGAATGCGAGTCGTGGCGGCAATTATTTGTTGAAGTCAGCTGCAATATAGGCAGCATCCCAGTTCAGGAGCGTTGTTTGCATGAAGCACATCTATCGAATTCTCTTTGCATTGGCCGTCCTTGCCTGCGCAGCACCGCTGTTTGCGCAAACCGGATGCGACGATTCACCCGAAGCGCCGACCGTTGTGCTGGCCGCGGTAGCCTTGGCGGGAGGATGTTTCTCCATTGCGCGCGCCCAGCTCGGATCCCGGCGACGCAACAAGTAGGTCTTTGCCCTCTCTTGCCATGCCAGAAAACCGCAAGCGCGTATTGAGGGTGGCTGAGTTGCGCAGCGCGCCGTGTGGCAGGCGTACCCGCGCGTCAGCCAGAAGCGAAAGGCCTGATTTTGGCGGACAACCCTAACGCAAAACCAGAGTCGCTGTACCCCGGAGCCTCATCCGCTAAGTCGATGCGACCAACAGGGAGCAGCGACCTTCGAAAAACCTCAACAGGGCACACCAACTCTGGTTTTGCCGTAAAGAATAGAACCGCGCACGATCCGGATTTCGCCTTCCAGCCGGCTTTGGCGAGCTACGCTTTACTGCTGGCTGTTTCCGAAGCCTGCACTGAATCCCATAGTAGTTCGGAGATATCCTTCACACTCATATTTTGGTCTCCCTTGCGCGCATTGACTCCGTCCTCCATCATCGTCATGCAAAAGGAACAGGCAACGGCCAGGGTATCGGCGCCGGTCGCCAGGGCTTCGACTGCGCGCTCTTGATTGACACGCTGGCTGGGCGGCTCCTCGACGAAGCTCATGCCTCCTCCTCCACCGCAGCAAAAGCCATTGCGGCGGTTCCTTGGCATCTCCACGAATCCTGTTGAGGAGATCTGCTGCAGAATTTGGCGTGGCGCGTCAAATACGCCGTTTTGCCGCCCCAGATAACAAGGATCGTGAAAGGTGATCTTCGAGGTTGCACTTTGTGGGTTGAGCCGGCCGTCATGAACCAGTTGGGCCAGGAATTCGCTGTGATGAATTACTTCGAATTCTCCTCCCAGCCGCGGGTACTCGTTCTTGAGAGTGTTGAAACAATGCGGGCACGCGGTCACCACCTTTTTGACCCGGTGAAGGTTCAGCGTCGCTATGTTTTCGCCGGCAAGCTTCTCGAAGAGAAATTCGTTTCCTATGCGGCGCGCGGGATCGCCGCAGCACTTTTCTTCGCGCCCCAAAATGGCAAATTGTACCCCTGCGGCTTTGAGCAAGTTGGCAGTGGCGCGGGCGATTTTTTGATTGCGATCGATTAAGGCAGAGCTGCAGCCGACCCAGAAAAGAACCTCGGGATTCCCCTGGTCTTTTATAGAAGGGATTTCCAGACCTTCCGTCCAGGTGAGTCGCGTTGCCTGGGTGCCGCGGAATGGATGCTCGCGCGCCTCCAGCGACGTGACCGCCTCCTGAATGGAAGCCGGGAAGTCGGCTTCCTCCATCACAAGATACCGGCGCAAATCCACGATCTTCGGCATCTGCTCGATAAATACCGGACAAGCCTCCACGCAGGCGCCACAGGTTGTACATTGCCACAGCCGCTCTGGTGAAATCGCTTCCTTCGCTCCTATGAGAGGCACGGGAGTGTCTTGGCCATCAGCCTTGCCCAGCGTCACACGGGTGCTGTGCATCAAGCTGCGCAGTTCGAGAATAAGTTCACTGGGCGAGAGCTCTTTTCCGGCCTTGTTTGCCGGACAAACTAAGGTACAGCGTCCACACTCCGTGCAAGCATCAAGATCGAGAAGATCTTTCCAGGTAAATGCGCCGAGGGAATTGACACCCAATGATGTTCCGGATTCAAAGTCGACAGTCTTCAGCGAGGCGCCCGGGCGATCCAGGTTGGCGGTGTAAATGTTCAGGGGACCGGTCAGGACATGAAGCATCTTGGTGTAGGGAAACCATGCAATAAAAACGAAGCTTAATGCCAGATGTCCCCACCAAAGCACGGCATGAGCTTGCTGCATGGCGCTCACGCTCATGACTTTGCTGGAGAGAGAAGCTGCGAGTTGGCCCAAAGGCGACCATGCCGCCCATGTATCGTTGGTGGCCACAATACGCCAGCCTTCAAGCAGAAAACCAGACAGTGCAATTGCAAAAAGAAGCGCCAGTATCCCAAGCGCCTCATTCGAAGCGGTTAGATATCTGGGCCGCCATACGTAGCGGCGCACCGCAGCCATCACCACTGCCAGCAGCACCAATCCACCGAAAATATCGACAGTGAGAGACTGGAAGTACAGATAAAACTTCCCATGCATAATATGGAATCCAGCGTCCGCATCAAGGGCCACTACGGTCGTAGCCGCGGTGAGAACGAGGAAACCGAAGAAGATCATTCCATGGAGGAGACCCATGAATGGGTCGCGCATGATTCGCCGGTGCGCCAGAACCTGCGCGAGCAGTAGCCGAATGCGTTCGAGCGGGTGATTGAAACGCGCCAGTGGGCTGCCTTGCCGCCACTGGCTTACGCGCCGCCACACCCCGTACATGGCAACCGCCAGAGTGGGCAAAAACAGTACATACATCAGCCAAACGTGAGAGATGTTCCAGTAGATCTGGCGCGTTGGTTCTCCGGCATTCATTTGTGCAGTAACCCCAGTTTCGAGCGCAACAGCGGTAAAACTTGGCGATAATCGGCGACCATTCCAAGACTGCAGTACTTGAATATGGGAGCCTCGGGATCGGAGTTGATGGCGACGATATTCTTTGCTTCCGATACGCCAGTCATATGCTGACTGGCGCCGCTTACGCCGATCGCAATATACAGTTCGGGCGCTACCTTTTTCCCGGTTTGCCCTACCTGCCACGTAGCGGGAACCCAGCCCGCATCGCAGGCGGCGCGGCTGGCTGCCATCTGCGCGCCCAGGATGTCGGCTAACTGGCGGAGCTCGGTACTGAAGGGCTCCGCTCCACCGATCCCTCGTCCGCCGGCGACGATGATGCGGGCGTCCTCGAGTCTCACATTGCCGGGATCATCCACCTTGCGTTCGATGATGCGGGTGCGCATGGGCGGAAGTGTGCACACAACATGCCGGACTTCTCCCGGCGCATCCTGCGGGCTGGCGGGAGCTAAAGAGCGCGACCGGAGCGCGACAACAGCCGGCGAGCGCTTTAATTCAATCTCAGCCTGCGCTTTGCCGCCATACACCTGCCGTGTGACAAGTATCTTTTCGCCGTCCAGCCTGACCGCAATTCCGTCGCATACTGCGCTGCCGCCGAGACGGTGTGCCAGACGCGCGACGGCTTCCAGACTGTAGGTGTCGCTGCCGAGCAGAACCGCCTTGAGCTTCTGATTCTTGCAGAGCTCGGTCAAAGCGGCCAAGTAGGACTCCGGCTGGTACTCAGAGAGCTCCGCCTGGTCCGCAACAATCACTGAATCGGCTAAGGGAGCAATCTCGGAGGCGATGGCGCCGTCGCCAACCAAGATAACGTGCAGCGCCCCGCCACATCGAGCCGCGAGCCGGCGGCCTTCGCCGACTAACCCTTTCGCGGCCTTCTCAAAGCCACATACTGAGAAAAGACAGACAACGATATCGTTCATGGAAGCAGAAAACCTCAATAATTCTCTGTTATAACGCGCCCGACAATTTTGCCAGACCCCGGGCTAAGCTCTCCACTCGCTGTTCCGGGGTGTCTCCTGCGACAAACTCGCATTTACTTTCCTTCTGCGGGATAAACAGTTTGGCCACGTCGTAATAGCCGCCCTCCGCAACCGGGTTTTTCAAGCCGAGGTCGCCAAGCGCAAGTTTAGTCAGCGGCTGGCGGCCCGACATCATCACGTCGCGGACCTTCGGAATGCGTGGGACATTATGCTCGTCATTCGTAATCGTCAGCACAATCGGCGTTTCACACTCGAGAAACTCCCAGCCCCAATCGGTTTGCCGCCGGATTTTCAGCTTAGAGCCGTCAAGCTCGATTCTGTCAACGAAACTCACACACGGCATGCCGAGTTCCTCGGCCAACAATGATCCGGTTTGGCCTGCGCCCCAATCACCCGCCTCGCGTCCCACCATGACCACATCGAATGGACCCAGTTTGCGTGCCGCGGCGGCCAGTACGCGGGCGACAGTGAGCGGATCGGGGTTCTCAGCTTCCTGGTTGACAAGAGCCGCCCCATCGGCCTTCATAGCGATTGCCTTACGGAGAGATTCTTCAGCGCTCGGCGGGCCGTAGGACAATGTCACTATCCTGGAGCCTGGGCTGAGCTCACGCAGTTGCAGAGCGGTTTCCAGAGCGTTTTCGCAGAAAATATTGGTTACGAGTTTGGCGGAGCCGCGCTCGGCTTGACGTTTGGCCTCGTCAATGCGAAAGTCGCGAACCGGCACTTCCGGATCGATAATCTGTTTAATACAAACGAGTATATTCATCATCGTCACCTGCACTTCAAGCCCATAAGCCCGGCGATGAGGTTGCGTTGGGTCTGCGACGTTCCTGCCTCAATGGTCGCGCTTCTGGCATTCCGGAAAAGCCGCTGCATGTCATATTCCGCGTTGAGGCCGTAGGCGCCCATGATCTGCACCCCCTGGTTGGCAACCTTGGCGTAAAGCTCGGATGTGTACAGCTTCGCCATGTTGATTTCCTTCAACGCGTTCTCGTTGTTGGCCATCATCGCGGCTGCGCGCCACATCAGCGCACGGCCAGCCTCGACTTCGGTTTGCATGTCGGCAATCATGTGCGCGATTACCTGGAAGGTCCCTATCGGCCGGCCAAACTGAACGCGTTCCTTGCTGTATTCAAGGGCCATATCGACTATCGCTTGCGCACCTCCAATGTTCATCGCCGCACCAACCAGCCGCTCCACGTCCAGGCCGGACAACATGCATTGCCAGCCATGGTTTTCGCCCCCGACCAAATGCTCCGCCGGCAGGATCACGTCCCGGAAAAACACCTCATAGGTTCCAAAGCATCTTCGGCCCAGCATCTCCAGTTTGCGGCACTGTACGCCCGGAGTGTCGTTGTCGATCAGGAAAAATGACACTCCCTCGCGATAGTGCACCGCCGGATTGGTCTTTGCATAGACACACAGCACCGTGTTCTTGAGCCCCGCGCCCGATGTCCACAGCTTCTGGCCGTTGATCAGCCAGCCGTCACCCTGGCGCACAGCCGCTGTGCGCATCGCTCCCACGTCGGAGCCCGCATCCGGCTCCGACATGCAGATCGCCAGCATGATCTCTCCATCCAGCAGCTTGGGTATCCAATAGCGCTTCTGTTCCTCCGAGCCGTTGCGCACGATGTTTAAGCCGCAGAAGATGGCGGCGCCGTAAGACATCACAAGATCGGTGCTGATTTTGGATATTTCCTCAGTCACGATCATCACGTCCAGAACCGTCCCACCGAGGCCGCCATATTCCTCTGGAAAAGACAGGCTTAGCAGCCCTGCCTCTGCCCATGCGCTGTAAAGATCGTAGGGGAACTTCTGATCCTGCTCGAGCTGCCGAAGATACTCCGGACTAGCGTGGCGCTTCATGAGCTCGCGAACACTATCACGCA
>CAWCXX010000035.1:0-9536 GCA_963799445.1 uncultured Acidobacteriaceae bacterium
GCCAGCGAAGAAACAACTGGACCGGCTCAGCCATCGAGATCAAGCGGTCTATATAGACTCGAACCTCCGACTCATCTAGCCCGGAAGCCAGCCTGTGCTCGGCCAACATACATTGGGATTCATACTCCAGTGCCAAGGCCACGCTGAGCAGCATTGTCGCGTGTCCCAGACGAATCCGTCTCAGCAGTTCTGCTGACCCGCCGCGCGGGCTGCGCATCGCTGCAACCACGACATCGGTATCGAGAATCAACCTCACTCAGATTATGATATCACATCACCTGCGATATTATTATCCAAATAGCCCAGACATCCAAAGCAGTTGTCCGGATGTCTGGGCCATATGAATCAACAATTTGTGCCGGGTGCGGGTGCCCTGGTTCCTATTCTGAGACTTGGGATACCACAGCAATTTGCGAGCGAACAGCGAGCGGCTGCCCAACGCAGGTGGTTATTCTTCCTCTTCCTCGATGGGACGCTTGGCGTTGGCGAGGATTTTTTCGGCGACCAGTTGTGGGACGATGTCGTAGTGGTCAACTTCCATGCGGTAGCTGCCTTTGCCCTGCGTCATGCTGGTGAGCAGGGTGCCGTAGGTGAGCATCTCGGCCATGGGAACCTCAGACTTGATGACGGTGGTGCGGCCCTTGGTTTCCATGCCCTGCACGCGTCCGCGGCGGGAGTTGAGGTCGCCCATCAGGGTTCCGGCAAACTCATCGGGAGCCTCGATTTCGACCTTCATGATGGGCTCAAGCAGACAGGGCTTGCATTGCTCCATGCCGTTGCGGAAGGCCAGACGGCCGGCAGTCTTGAACGAGAGCTCGTTCGAGTCGACATCGTGATAGCTGCCGTCGTAGACGATGGCCTTGAAATCGACCACCGGGAAGCCGGCGAGATAGCCGCGCGCGGCTGACTCGACGATGCCTTTCTCGATGGCGGGGATGAAGTTGCGAGGGATGGCTCCGCCAAAGACTTCCGAGGCGAACTCGAAGCCGCCGCCGCGGGGCAGGGGCTCCATGCGGATTTTGCAGTCACCGAACTGGCCGTGGCCGCCGGACTGCTTCTTGTGGCGGCCGTGCGCCTCCGCCTTGGCGCGAATGGTTTCGCGATAGGGAACCTTGGGCGCCTTGAGGGTGACTTCGGCGTGGTAGCGCTTTTTGAGGCGGCTGACGATGGCCTCGATGTGGGGCTGGCCGGCGCCGGCAATGAGAAATTCGTTGGTCTGCGGATCGCGGAAGAAGCGGATGAGCAGGTCCTCTTCCATGAGCTTGTGAATGGCGGGAGCGAGTTTGTCCTCGTCGGCGCGGGATTTGGGCTCGATGGCGTAGGTCATGGCGGGTTCGGGCATGGCGGCAAGCGAAACCTGGATTTCGGAGCCTTTGGCCCCGAGAGTGTCGCCGGTGAGGGTGTCGCGCAGCTTGCCCACGGCGCCGATGTCGCCGGCATGGAGCTCGGGGACCTCGGCGGGCTTGCGGCCCTGCATCACGCTGAGGTGCGAGAGCTTTTCCTGGCCGCGGCGTGTGTAGTTTTCGAGGGCTGCGTCGTTCTTGATGACGCCGCTGATGACTTTGAAGAAGCTGATGCGGCCGGCAAAGGGATCGGACATGGTCTTAAAGACTACGGCGGCGGCAGGCTCGGGGTCGGCGACTTTGCGTGAGATGACGGGGGCGTCGGCTGCTGCGCCATCGGCGGGCCTGGCCGCGATGGGCGCGCGCTCGGCGGCCGAGGGCGCATAGGCTTTGAGGAAGTCGAGGAGATGATCGAGGGCCATGTTGGCGAGGCCGCTGCCAAACAAGACGGGGAAGATGCGGTCTTCGCGGATGGCATCGTGGAGCGCGACGATGAGGTGTTCTGGCGTCAGCGTGCCCTTGTCGAAGAACTCTTCCATCAACTCGTCTTTGCCTTCGGCGACGAGCTCGACGAGAGCTTCATGGCGGGCTTTGGCGTCGGCAGCGAGCGCGGCGGGGATTTCAGCAGAAACTTTGCCGCGGCCGTCGCCGCCGGGAGTGTAGGTGTAGGCCTCCATGGTGACGAGATCGACGACACCGTGAAAGCCCTGCGCGTCGGA
Organism: uncultured Acidobacteriaceae bacterium; assembly: GCA_963799445.1. GTDB lineage: Bacteria > Acidobacteriota > Terriglobia > Terriglobales > Acidobacteriaceae > Telmatobacter. Next base: position 2,063 of record CAWCXX010000035.1, read on the forward strand.
GATGGGCAACTGGACGGGAACACAGTTGCGGCCCCAGCGCTCCTGCAAGTCGTCGATGAGCGCGCTCAGGCCGCCTTCGCCGCCAGCCTTCGGGTTGTCCATTTGATTGACGAGAACGACGCGGGGAACTTTGGCCTCGTCGGCGTAGCGCCACACACGTTCGGTGACGGGCTCGACGCCGCTCTGGGCGTTGACGACGACAATGGCGGATTCGACCGGAAAGAGCGCGGCGCGGGCTTCGTGGGTGAACATGTGGAAGCCGGGCGTGTCGATGAGGTTGATTTTCGCGCCCTGCCACTCGACAAAAGCGACGGCGTTCTGCATGGTGATGCCGCGGGCTACCTCTTCTTCGTCGTAGGCGGTCGCGGCCGAGCCGTCTTCCACGCGGCCCTGGGCGGGTGTCATCTTGGCGGCATGCAGCAGAGCGGCGATGAGGGTGGTCTTGCCGCAGTGCGCATGCCCCACTACAGCTACGTTGCGGATCTCACTTCCCTGGTACGTTTTCATAGGATTCTCCTTCGATCTTGAACGGGTTTACGGGGTTTCTGCAAAACCTGGGCGCTGGAGGAGTCGAGGGGCAGGGATCGTGCGGCAACGCCCGTGGGGCGCTCAAGTGGCCGGATTGCCGGCCTTCCTGTCCGGTTCTGCCGTCTTGCTCATCCATGCGGGTGGTCACAGGGCGGATGGCCTCAGGGCGGCGGGCGCAGCGCAGAGAGTGACTTCAGCCGCGCGTCACCTGTCAAAAACCGGATGCTATCACAGCGGGAGTGTTAACGTCCTGTGACATTAGATACAGGGACCAAGGGAACAAGGGACCAAGGGAGCGTAGAGCGTAAATGGTGGCGTGGTAGACTCTTTTTGATTTCGGGGGTGTAAATGACGAATCTGTTGCGGCTTGCGGGCCTGGTTTCGTTGCTGGCGGCGTTGCCTGCTGTTCATGCGGCGGATGTGAGCGGAACGTGGAAGGGCGCCTTCGATTTTGAGGGCTCGAATGTGCCGCTGACGTTCCATCTGACGGTTGCGGGCGCGGCGGTGACGGGCACGGTGGAGGGGTTGCCGACGACGCCGGCTGAGATTCACGACGGCAAGATCGACGGCGATACGGTGACGTTCTGGGTGAACTCCGATTATCAGGGGCAGACTTACAAATTGCTGTACACGGGGAAGGTTTCTGCTGCCGGGGATGCGATTGCGTTTACTTTCGGGACTGAGGACCTGAGTTGGAGCGCGCAGTTGACGGCGGCCAAGAGCACGGAGACTACGCCTGGAGCCGGCCCAGATGTGACCGGGACGTGGAAGGGAGCTTTCGATTTTCAGGGCAGCAGTGTGCCGCTGACGTTCCATTTGACCAGCGTGGCGGGCACGGTGACAGGGACAGTGGAGGGGCTGCCGGCGACGCCGGCTGAGATTCACGACGGCAAGATCGACGGCGATACGGTGACGTTCTGGGTGAGTACCGACTACCAGGGGCAGACGTACAAGCTGGTGTACACGGGAAAGATTACGGCCGGGCAGATTGCGTTTACGTTTGGAACCGAGGATGGGAGCTGGGGCGCGGAGCTGACGGCCGCAAAGGCGGGGACGTAGAAGCAGAGATCAGGTGTCAGGGGTCAGAGATCGCCGGATGCGCGGCGGAGGACGTATTGGCGGAAGCGCCACGCATAGATGCCTAGGTTGAAGGCGCAGACGGCTACACCGAGCCAGGGTGACAAGCCAGCCGGGAAGGTTAGGGTAAACAATAGCGTCGAGGGTGTGGAGCAGAAAGCTGCCCTTGTAAGCAGCCAAGCCAGCCTTAATTTCGAAGAATTGCTCCGCGAGCGTGAGCGGGCAGGGCCAGGGACCGGCTTCCACGGCGATTCCCCACAATAACGAAAGAATGTGCAGCGTAGTCCAGGCAGGGCGGCCGCGGGTCCAGAGCGCGCCGAAGATCACCAGCACAATCCAGGCCAAGTGAACGAGCAGAATCAGAATGGCAATTGCGGTCATGACGCGCAGCCTGATTTGATCGTAGCTCGGGGACGCAGAATGGGCGCGTGAGCCGCGGCGCGATAAATAAACATTCTCAAGTTGCCTGCCGGTAAAGTAGACTCATCTAGTCCGATTCACCGCGGCTTCCCACCCGGCGAGTGACTTCCCTGTCAGCACGGCTCAACGGGTACCTGCCACCGGACGACCAACGAAACGCGACCACAAGGAGGTCAATATGAGTCTGTCTGCAACCGCAACTGTTCCCGCTGCTACTCCTGAGACCACACCTGCGCCTTCGCCCGAACACATTCTGCAGACCGGCATGGGATTCTGGGCCTCGAAGACGCTGCTGAGTGCGGTGGAGATGGAAGTCTTTACCGAGTTGGCGAAGCACCCCAAGGATCTGGATACGCTGACGGGTCGGCTGGGGCTGCATCCGCGATCGTCTCGGGATTTTCTGGATGCGCTGGTGGCCCTCGGATTTCTCGCGCGGCGCGACGGGGTCTATTCGAATACGCCTTCGACGGATCTGTTTCTCGACAAGCGCAAACCGTCTTACATCGGCGGCGTACTGGAAATGGCGAACCGGCGGCTGTTTCCGCAATGGAACAATCTGACGGCGGCGCTGAGGACGGGCCAGCCGCAGGCAGAGGCGGGACCGAAGGGCGGAGAGGCGTTTGCCGCGCTGTACGCCGATCCGGAGCGGCTAAAGAGCTTTCTGGGAGCGATGACGGGGTTGAGCCGCGGGGCTAACCTGGCGATTGCTGCGAAGATTCGCTGGACGCAGTACAGGACGGTGGCAGACGCCGGGCCGGCGCAGGGTGATCTTCTGGTGCAGGTGCTGCTCAAGAACCGGCACCTTATGGGGATCGGATTCGATCTTGCGGAGGTGGGCCCGATCTTTGAAGAGTACGTGGCGGCTCACGGATTGGAGTCGCGGCTGCAATTCCAGGCCGGCAGCTTCTTTACCGATCCCCTGCCCAAGGCCGACGTGATCATGATGGGGCACATTCTGCACGACTGGAACTTGGACGAGAAGCGGATGCTGATCGGCAAGGCGTTCGATGCGCTTCCCAAAGGCGGCACGCTGCTCGTGTACGATGCGCTGATCGACGACGAGCGGAGCAAGAATGCATTTGGCCTGTTGATGAGCCTGAATATGCTGATTGAGACTCCGGGCGGCTTTGATTACACCGGCGCGGACTGCACGGGCTGGATGAGGGATGCGGGATTCAGGGAGGTGCGCGTGGAACACCTGTTGGGCACGGATTCGATGGTGGTGGGAATCAAGTGACCACCTGCGGTGGGGCAGCGGGCACTTGCGCGCCAGAGAGCGAGTGCTGCAGCCGATGCTCGCGCGGCAGAAACCAAATGCAGTAGCCGATGCTTGCGCGCCAACGTGCTGCTCCGCGAGCTTCCTTCATGATTCAGATTGAGGTGAGCACCGATGGCTTCTGATATTTCGGCCGCATCTCTCCCTCTAGCGAACGCGGAAGACGCCGCGGTTGGCGCGTCGGCCCAGCGCAAGGCGGCGTTACGCCTGCTGCCCATCCTGGGTATCGGCTATGGGCTGGCCTATATCGACCGCATCAACATCAGCTTTGCGTCGCTGCGCATGAACAGCGATCTGCACTTCAGCGCCACGGTCTACGGGCTGGGAGCGGGACTGTTCTTCATCGCGTATGCGCTATGCGAAGTGCCGTCGAACCTGATGATGATTCGCTTTGGCGCGCGGCGCTGGCTGGCGCGCATCATGATGACGTGGGGAATACTGGCCACGTGCATGATGCTAGTGCGCACGCCTTGGGAGTTCTACGCAGTGCGGCTGCTGCTCGGCATAGCGGAGGCGGGATTCTTTCCCGGCGTCGTCTACTACCTGACGCTCTGGTTTCCGGCTCGCGCGAGGGCGCGCGCGGTGAGCCGCTTCTACATTGCGGGTCCGCTCAGTTCCACGGTGATGGGCTCGCTGGCCGGGTGGTTGATGGGGCTGAATGGGAAGATGGGGCTGACGGGATGGCAGTGGCTGTTTCTCGCGGAGGGCATTCCGCCCATTCTGTACAGCCTGGTGATTCTGCGCGCGCTGCCGGACGGTCCGGCGCAAGCTGCGTGGCTGACGCAAGGGGAAAAGGAGTGGATCGCGCGCCAGCTTGAAACGGACGGCGCACAGGCTCATCTTGGGCACGAGGCTGGCGTGCTGCGCGCGCTGCTTTCACCCAAGGTCTGGATGATTGGCCTCTTCTTCTTGAGCGCGCTCACATGCGGCTACGCTTACTCGTTCTCAGCGCCGGCGATTTTGCAGAGCGTGACGGGATGGAGCGTAGCCAATGTGGGCTATCTCACAGCCGCCATGGGAATTGCCGGAGCAGCTGCAATGCTCTTCGGCGGCGTCAGCTCCGACCGGACCGGCGACCGCGCACTGCATTGCATTGTGCCGTGCTGCGTGATGGCCGCGGGTTATCTGGTAGCCAGCTACGCGCATCCGGCGTGGCTGGTTGTGTTCGCGCTGACGTGCACGTTGATGGCGCTTTACGGGCTGCAGGGACCGGCAGTCGCAATTCCCACCGAGTTCCTGGCCGGGCGCGCCGCGGCCGCGGGCATTGCGGCGATGAATACCATCACCATGTTCAGCGGATTTATCGGTCCCTACTGGATGGGTGTAATGAAGGACGCGACGGGCAGCTATTGGATGGGATTGCGCTGGCTGATTGTCCCGAGCCTGATGGCCGCGGCGCTGATGTTTGGGCTGACGCGCAGCCTGGCGCGGCCGAAGGTGAGGGCGCCTGTCGCCGGGCTGGCCGATGAGCTTGCGTGAGAATATGGGGATCTAGGTTCGCTGCTCCCTCGTGGATACGTGGCAACATACGCCTTACGGCAAAACCAGAGTTGGTGTGCCCTGCTGAGGTTTTTCGAGGGTCGCTGCTCCCTGTTGGTCGCATCGACTTAGCGGTTGAGGCTCCGGGGTACAGCGACTCTGGTTTTGCGTTAGTGGATCGTCTTCGACTTGTGCTGCATGTAATCCATCAGCAGATATTGCCCCAGCGTGGCCGGAGTGGTGAAGTACGCCTTGCCGCGGCACATCTCCGACACCTTGTGCACAAATTGCACCAGGCCGTAGTCCGACGCGAGCATGAACGTATTGATCATCACGTTCGACCGCTTGCAGCGCGCCACCTCTTCCAGCGTCTCGCTCACCACCAGCGGGTCAAGACCGTAAGCGTTCTTGTAAATCCTTCCGTCGGGCAGCGTGAGCGCCGAGGGCTTCCCATCGGTAATCATCACAATCTGTTTCATGTCTTTGCTCTGCCGCGCCAGTACGCGCTGGGCCAAGCGAAGGCCTTCGCGCGTGTTGGTGTGCCACGGGCCCACCTTCACCCGCGCCAGATGCTCGACCGGCATCTCCTCCGCTGAATCGTGAAACAGCACCAGCGACAGCGAATCGCCCGGATATTGCGTGCGGATGAGGTGCGAGAGCGCCATGGCCACGCGCTTGGCCGGCGTAAACCGGTCCTCGCCGTACAGAATCATCGAGTGCGAGCAATCCAGCAGCATCACCGTGGCGCAGGAGCTCTGGTAGTCGCACTGGTGCACCTGCAGGTCATCGTATTCAAGGTTCAGCGGCAGCCCCAACCCCTCGCGCGCAATCGCCGAGCTCAGCGTGGCCGTGGTGTCCAGGTTCAGCACGTCGCCAAACTCGTAACGCTGCGACGCACCGCTGGTCTCAATCCCCGTGGCCCAGTGTCGAGTATCGTGGCGTCCGAAGCTCGACTTTCCCAGCGATCCCATCAGATCGCGCAGTGTCTTGAATCCCAGAAAATCCAGGCTCTTGTCGGTTACCTCGAAGCGGGCATTCAAACGATCCGGGCCCTCGGCGTTGCCCGTCTGCCCATTCGCCTCGTCAATGCGCGTGGGTCCATCCTGCGGGGACGAAGAAATGTAGTTCTCGCGCTCCATGCGCTCCATCAGCCGGTCGATCAACTCGTCCAGCTTGCCTTGCGCCGCCAGTTGTTGCAGTTGCTCGCGCATCGAGTCGTCGAACATCTCGCCCGACTCGAGAATGCGCCGCAGCGCCTCGCGCAGATCGTCGAGTGTATGGTCCAGATCCTGAAATCCCGTGTACGGATCGTAGAAGCCCGAGTTGAGCAAATAGTCTGAGAGCGCCTGCAGCAGCCCCTCGAGATCGATCTCCGAGGCCAGATCGCCGGTGTACTTTGTGTAATGTACGCGCTTCATTTTCCCTCAGTCCCTGTCCCTCAGTCCCCTTAGTCCCTCAGTTCCTCGTCTTTAGTCCCTCGTTTAGTTCAACCCACCGCCCTTGCGCTTGCGCCGCGCGCGCTCCCAGTCCTCGTAGTCGATTTCCAATTCCTTGCGCTCCTGGGTCACGATCCTCGCGTTCGCGGTTGCGATCCTCGCGCTCGCGGAGCCGCACGCCCTCCTGCGCGGCGAAGCCGTGCTGCTCATTGCGGCTCAGCTTGCGATGCGCCACCAGTCCCTCCAACAGGAATTCGGCCGCCGCAACCACCTTGGGCGCGGCATCGGAAGATTTCACGCCCAGCGGCAAGAGCTTCTCGAGGAGTCCCTGAATCGCCTTCAGCTCCTTCAGCGCCGCGGCGGCCGGCTGAGTTTCGTCGAGCTTCACCGTACCGCCCAAGTTGAACCACTGCTCGATCTCCTGCGTCTCCACGCCGGCAAAGTAGCGATCGAAGATCTTGCCTACGGCAGTGCGGATCAGCTCGCGCACCACCGTATCGGCGCCGCGCATCTCGCCTTCGTACTCCAGCTCCAGTTTGCCGGTGATGCCCGGCATGGCCGCATAGATGTCGCTCACGCGCGGCAGCGCGGACGCGTCGCCGGTGACCAGCGCGCGCCGCTCCGCATTCGACAGCACAAGCTCCAGCGTGGAGATGGGCAACCGCTGGCTCACGCCGCTGCGCTTGTCCACCTTTTTGTCCTCGCGCGCCGAGAACGCCACCTGCTCCACCACTTCGCGCAGGTACTGCGGAATCTCGACCGGCGCCTCTCCGCGCGCAGCCCAGGCCTCCTGCGCGGTGATCGCGATGCCCTCTTCCAGCGTCTCAGGATAGTGCGTGCGAATCTCCGAGCCGATGCGGTCCTTCAGCGGCGTGATGATCTTGCCGCGCGCCGTGTAGTCCTCAGGATTGGCGCTGAACACCAGCGCCACATCCAGCGCCATGCGCACCGGATAGCCTTTGATCTGAACGTCGCCCTCCTGCATGATGTTGAACAGCGCCACTTGGATTTTTCCGGCAAGGTCGGGCAGCTCGTTGATGGCAAAAAGTCCGCGGTTGGCGCGGGGCAGCAAGCCGTAGTGCATGGTCAGCTCGCTCGAAAGGTCCTCGCCCCCGCGCGCCGCCTTGATAGGATCGAGATCGCCAATGAGGTCGGCGACGGTCACGTCGGGCGTGGCCAGCTTCTCAACATAGCGGTCGTCGCGCTTGATCCACGCAATCGGCGTTTCGTCTCCGCGCTCCGCCGTCAGGTCGCGGCA
>CAWCXX010000036.1:0-62371 GCA_963799445.1 uncultured Acidobacteriaceae bacterium
GAAAACTCTGCGCGCCGCCGGCAGCCAACTGTCCACGCCCTTTGCCTGGCAAGCCTTGGAGACGATCCGCTCCGTTGAAGTTGATCTCGGACAGCAACGCAGCAAATCCTGCGTCACCCGCGGAAACAAACATGCCGCCGAAGTGCTCCGCCTTCTCGGCATCACTCAACTCGACCCACCCTCTCCGCCGGAGAACCAACCATGCCTCATGTAGTGACCAACTTCAAAAATCGCTCCAATGCCTTCAAGCACTTACAGGCCACCATGGCAAACATGCGCTAGCTCGCCATGCGGAAGCTTGTCGCCCGGTAAGCCGCCTTTTCCCTCAGCAGGATCGCCGCCCCGGTAAAGGTGACGCGCGTCAGCTTCCACACCTCGGCCCTCATATCCTCGACGCGCGCGTCGGCCAGCTCGTAGCTCATGCCCATGGTCTCCGGCGCGTGCGCCGCGATGGCATGCGCCACCTCGGGAAAGTCGCGCGCGTACAGGTATCCGCGCACCACCAGCCGCGGCCCGACCACATCGGCCTCGGTCAGCAGTCCGATCTTGCGCCGCGCGTCGTGCCCGTCCCAGCCGGGCCGGTAGTCCACGCCCATGCCCAGCAGCGAGGGCAGCGCACCCACCGCCGCCTCGCGCGTCAACATCACGCGGTGCCCGCGCGCCCCGGCCGGCGCTCTATCGCTGGCCGCATTCACCACCGTCAACACTCCCTCGAACGGCACCCGGTTGGGATGCCCGTCCACATGAGGAATCTGTACCGCCATCGCTTCCAATCGCATGTTCGCTCCACTCGCGAAGGGAACAAGGGACCGAGGGAACAAGAATGCAGCAAGTTCAGCCACCATCTGCAACCTTGTCCCTCGCGTAAATCTCCCCACACACTCGCCCTTCGAGTCTCTTTTGTTGCCTCGATCTCTGAACTCTAGTTCCCTGTCTTCTCGTTCCCTTGTTCCCTTGTTCCCTCGTTCCCTGCCTGTAACGGCCCCAGCCCCCGCATCGCCCGCACCTCGTTCACTGTCAGCACGCCCGCCTGCAGCAGTTGCACCTGCACCTGCAATTCCGTCTGCTCGTCGCGCGCGCTCAGCTCGTTGAAGACGAACTCGAACTCGCGCCATCCCACGCATTTTCCAAACAGATCGCGCGTGATGTGCCCGGCCAGCAGCATGGCCAGCGGCGAGATGGCCCCGCGAAAAGCCTCGTCGGCCATCTCCGAGGCCGTCGATTGATTGACGTCCGCCTCCAGCCCCAGCAGCAGCGGCGGCAGGCCAAACGCATTGGCCACCATCCGAATCAAGAACTCCTGCCAGGCCAGCCGCAGGTCCGCGTCCGTTCCCTGCGCAAAGCGCAACACCTCCGGCTTCTGCTCGGTCGAAATCAGCGGCACGCGGCCCGTGCCCTCAATCTCGTCCTGCCACCAGCGGATCAGCCGGTCGTGCTGCGCTGGCGTGGCCTCGTTCAGCCACAGGGCGTACTGCGCCACCGCGTTCGCCGCCAGCTTGCCCGCGAAGCGATGCGCGCTCAGGAACTGGTTGACAGTCTCGAAGGCCACCTCAAGCGGTCCCAGCCCGAACGGCGTAAAGCTGCGCGGGTTCATGCGCACGTACATCAACTGCCGGTCGAGCAAGTCGATTTCCTGCGCGGCGGTTTGCCCCGGCATGGCCTGCACGTAGCGCGGCGAATCCTCGTCGCCGTCCCACCTGGCGTTGATCCGGATCGAAGCCCCATCCACCGCCCACATCATCGCCGGCCGCTCCGGATCTCCCGTCGGCTCCATCTCCATGGCCCCGAAGCCGCCCGTCAGCGCGTCCTCGATCACCTGCTCGATCAAGGTGCGAAAACTGTCGGTCGCATTCGGCTCTTCCAACATCCGCCGCAGAGCCCGCAGCTTGCGCGCCATATAGGCCACGTCTTCTGCACTCGCCCCGCGCCTTACCCGCACCTGCCAGTCCATGGCCGCGATGCGGTCCTTGATGACATTGATCGCCCGCCGCACCACCGGCGTCTCGGCAAACCGCCGCAGATTCGCCGGGGTGGGCTTGGGCAGGTGCCGCCCTGGAAAGTGGGCCGGGCTGAGAATCGCGGGCAGAGCCAGCGTCTTCCGCTCCGCCTCCGCGGCCGCCGCCAACTCCACCTCCTCGGCCTGTCCGCCGTGGCCATTCCGCCTGCCCTGGCGCGCCTCGCGCCAAATCTCCCGCAACTGCTCCCCAACCTTCACGCGCACCTTCCTTCAAAAGCAAAAGGCATGGCTCATCAGCCATGCCTTTTTGAGTGGTCGGTTATCAACGGTCAGCGATCAGCGATGCGCTGGCCGTGAAAACCCCTGTCATCCACCAACAAATCCGATCCTACCGCGAACTGGGGAAATTATCTGCAAATCTCGCAAATGTTTTTTTGGAGCCCCTGGGATGAGGTCCGTATTCCCTATTCCCAACTCCCTTGTTCCCTGTCTTCACAGCAGCTCGCGCCGCGCCGTCTCCGCCACGCGGCCCATGTCCGACGTGGTCAGCACCCGGATCTGGTGCTCCTCCATCGTCTCTACACCGAAGCGGTACATCTCCAGCCGCTCCGGCTCCTCGTCCGTGGCCCCCACGCGCGCCGCCGGCTCAATCACGGCGGTCAGCTCCAGTTGCGCCCTTTCCACGCGTTCCACGCCGGCCCGCAGTCCGGCCGCGGAAAACGCCAGCACCTTGGCCATCTCCAGCCCCGAGCCCACACCCGGCTCCAGACTGACCGCATGAAACATGCGCACCACGCCGTTGGGCCTGTACCCCAGGTCGATGCGCAGCGGATCTCCCGGCCGCGTATACTCCGAGGCCGCGATTCTCTTTCGCAAGAGGTCCCACACCCCCGCATGTTCGAACTCCGTGCGCATCCTGGCCTGGATGGCGGCGCGTCCGCTCAGTCTTGGCGCCCGCTCCCGCGGCGGAAGCTCGACATAGAGCCGCATCAGTTCTTCCATCCCTGCGGGCATGGCTCTCGGCCAGGTAGGCCTTGGGCGCGGTCATCTGCACGTTCAGCGAGAGCGACTCCTCGAGCAGCCGCATCAATTTTCCCTCGCCCCCGGCCTCAACCTGCAGCCGCCGGCGCAACTCCGTCTCCATCGCTTCCAGCAGCGCCGTGTCGGCATCGGGGTCCAGGCACCGCACCCGGCGCCAGTCGCGGGTGAACCGCACCTCGAGGCGGCCGGGCTGGTCCGTCGCCGGGGAATCGGCCGTGGCTCGCTCGCGCAATATCACGCCGATGTGCACACCCTCGTTCCGCACCGCGTCCGGCACATACCTGAGCAGTTGAAACTCACATTCGCGTCGTGTGGTCGCGCTGTTCATCTTCAGCTTCCAGCTTCCAGCCTCCTAGCAGCTTGTCCTCTCAATTCACCCTTCCCTCCATGCTAGTCCCCCATCGACCCCTCTTCCAATCCCCCTCCTCCACTTCCCTTCCCCTCTCGCCCCATTTCGGAAATGGCCTTCTGTCCGACTTCCCAAACCCCTCAATCAGCTCCCGGATCCGGCTTCGCCGCGCCAGCAGTTTCTCCACCAGCGCTTCCATAGCGTCCAGGTCGCCGCCGTACCACTCCGGAGGAACCTCATTGGCCGACTTCCAGATCGTCTCCGCGGGCATGGTCTCCAGGCGCGTCAGCCAGGGCTCGAAGGACTCCCATCCGGCGATCTCGCGGTAGACGTCGTTGCGGTAATAGACCCCGCGCAGCGGCGCATCTTCAAAGCGCCACTCCCCGGCATGGAAGCAATAGCCGAAGTCGATGAAAACGGCCTTGTAGCGCCGCTCCCGCTGCCTGCGCGTGAACACGGCCTGGCGTCCGTTGGCATTCCCCGTCCACTTATCCAAAGCCAGGATGCCGGCAAACTCGGCGAGGTTCTTCACCTCGGACAGCTGCTCTTCGGCGAGGTAGTCCACCACTTGGCCCGGCATCATGCCGCCGGCGAAGCGCGACCCGAACTGCAAGCCCGGCCGGCAGCGCACCCGCGTCCGGCCCATGTCGATCTCCAGCTCCGGCGTGTTCCCGATCAGCCAGCTCGAAACCTCCACCAGCCCGCACTCCGGCACGGTGAGCCCCGCCGCCGCAGCCAGCCGCGAAGCCAGAAACTCGTTGGCCAGCACCCTTGTGTGCTGCGGATTGTTCTGGAACTTGACCACGTAGATGCGGCCGTCCGCGCCCAGCATCAACTGGCCTTGCGCGCCGCCCCGCATGCGCCGGATCTGCTGCACCGCAAGGACCGCCACTGAAGTCTCCCGTCCACTCGCCCGATGTTGTCCGGTTCTCCCTCGCATTCTAACTGTTCCTGCCGAGTTCCCCGCGTCCAGATCCAGTCGGGCCGATTCGGCCCGTCGCGACCATGCCGCCCGCGCCGATCCGCTCCCTCCCTCCCCTGACCCCTGCTCCCTGCTCCCTGTTCCCTGATCCCTGATCCCTGATCCCCGATCCCCGATCTCTGATCTCTGATCTCTATAATCATCCTTTGGCCAACCCATCCAGCCGCGCATCCACCAAAGCGCATGCGCTTCTCGTCGCCACCGGCATCCTGCTCAGCCGCCTCGTCGGCCTCGTCCGCGACCGCGTCTTCGCCCACTACTTCGGCAACTCCGATGCCGCCGACGCCTTCCGCGCCGCCTTCCGTATTCCCAACTTCCTGCAGAACCTCTTCGGCGAGGGCGTGCTTTCGGCCTCCTTCATCCCCGTCTACGCGCGCCTCCGCGCCGAGGAGCGCCACCAGGAATCCTCCCAACTCGCCGAAGCCATCTTCGCGCTCCTCTTCTTCATCACCACCCTGCTTTCCATCGCCGGCATCCTCGCCACGCCCTGGCTCATCGATCTCATCGCCCCCGGCTTTCACGGCCCCAAGCGCCTGCTCACCATCCGCCTCGTGCAGATCCTCTTTCCCGGCGCGGCCATGCTCGTCCTCTCCGCATGGTGCCTGGGAATCCTCAACAGCCATCGCCGCTTCCTGCTCTCCTACGCCGCGCCCGTCGTCTGGAACATCGCCATGATCGCCGCGCTCCTCTGGGGTGGGGCCGGGGGCTGGGGCTGGGGCGGGAACGGAGTCTTCACAGGGACTGGCCGCGGCCACAGTCAGCCCCAGCTCGCCGTCATCGTCGCCATCGGTTCGGTCATCGGCAGCGGACTGCAATTCGCCGTGCAGCTTCCCACCGTCCTCGGCTATCTCTGGCCGCTGCGCCTCCAGTTCCGCGGAGCAGGCCCGCACGTGCGCGCCGTCACCGCCAACTTCTTCCCCGTCTTCCTCAGCCGCGGAGTCGTCCAGATCAGCGCCTACATCGACGCCTGGCTCGGCAGTTTCCTCGGCACCGGCGCGGTCTCCGCTCTCGGCTACGCGCAAACCCTCTATACATTGCCAGTGAGCCTCTTCGGTATGGCCGTCTCAGCGGCCGAGCTGCCCGCCATGTCCAGCGCCATGGGTGCCCCGGCCGAAGTCGCCGCCGCCATTCGCCAGCGCCTCACCCAGGGCATTCAGCAGATCGCCTTCTTCGTCATCCCCTCAGCGGTCGGCTTCCTCGTCCTCGGCGACGTCATCGTCGCCGCCATCTACCGCTCCGGAGCGTTTCAGCATCGCGACGTGCTCTTCGTCTGGGCAGTGCTGGCCGGCTCCTCCGTCGGACTGCTCGCCTCCACCATGGGCCGCCTTTACTCCTCGGCCTTCTACGCCCTGCGCGACACGCGCACTCCGCTGCGCTTCGCCGTCATCCGCGTCGCGCTCACGCTGGGCCTCGGCTACCTCTGCGCGCTGCCTCTGCCGCGCCTCCTCGGCATCGACCAGCGTTGGGGAACAGCCGGCCTCACCGTCTCCGCCGGCATCGCAGGCTGGGTCGAATTCCTCCTCCTCCGCCGAGGTCTGCAGCGCGTCGTCGGCCCCGTCCCTTCCGGACATTCGCGCATCGCCCGGCTCTGGGCTGTCGCGCTCCTCGCAGCGCTCGCCGGTTACGGCATCAAAGCCGTCCTGCCCTTCCATCAACCGCTCATCGCCGGCCCCTGCGTCCTGATCCCGTATGCCGCCCTCTATCTCGGCCTCACGCAGGGTATGGGAATCGCCAGCATGGGCGCAGTCTCCCGCCTCTTCACCCGCCGCCGTTAAGTCGCCCCAGGCAATCAAATATCGGTAGTCACCCTGAGCAACAAAAATTGGCGGTCATCCTGAGCGAGTCCCGGCGCGCCGGGACGAGTCGAAGAACCTGCATTTGTTCTTGGCTTTGTAAAAGGGCATCAGTTCACTCATGCCGAAAACCGCCCACCCATTTATGAAAAACAAAGCACGCGGCGAAGCCGCGATCAAACCCGCCCGGCTCAGCCCCACCCCCGCTATACCGGCCCCCCGTCCCACATCCACAACCACACTCACACCCCTCGTCCTCGTGGTGAATGTTGCGCGCCCACTCCTCACCCGGGCGTATAAATGCCGAACTTTGTCGATGTGGTTCCGGGGTTGATGGCCAGGACCCTGCCCGGCGCGGCACCAGCTTCGGGACCAGTTTTGGGAGTCGTCGCGTGCATGAGTCTCTCCTCTGGCGCCATTGAGTTTACAACGCGGCGCGCATGCTCAATCCGTGCTATACTACAAATGATCGTAGAATTCGATTTTGAAGTTCTTGCCTGTTCCGAGTTACCGCTCTACACGCATCACTTCCACATTGCGTTCGGCGGTACATCAGTTGCAAAAGGATCAATACAATGGAACAAGGCACAGTCAAGTGGTTCAACGACGCCAAGGGATTCGGATTTTTGAGCCGTGAAAACGGCGAGGACGTCTTCGTCCATCACACCGCCATTCAGTCGAACGGCTTCCGTTCGCTGCAGGAGGGCCAGAAGGTCCAGTTCAACGTGACCAAGGGCCCCAAGGGCTGGCAGGCTGAGAACGTCCAGGTTGTCTAAGATCAACTCCTAGCAACCAGTTCTGAATCAGAAGAAAAGGACGGCAGCGATGCCGTCCTTTTTCATTGTGCGCTGGATTTTTGGTTTGGCCTGCAGCCGCCCAGATCACCGGTTTGAGGCTCCTGCGCTGCCCTTGATCACAGAAACCTGACACCTGAAACCTGTTCTTATGCGGCCGGCTCCAGGCTCTTCGCGGCAACATGCGCGGCAATCTGCGAGTCTACCCGCGGCATCGTCGAGTGAAGATTTTCCCTGTGCATGTCGTGAGTGCCCATGTACTGCAGCACATCGTTGATCGAGTCTTCAAAGCGCCCGCCGCTCTTGTGGATGGCTTTTACGCCCTTGGAGACGACCTGGCAGACTTCAAAGCGGTTCATTCCCTGCGCTAGCGCGCGGTGTATTTTAGCGGAACGCATGACAAACTCCTACGAACAGGTGATGCTGCGTGGGGTGCAGAGCTCGTCAGAAGCGAAATGACGGCCGGAGCCGAGCAGGGGGATCGATTTCTGGTTTAGCCTTGATTCTGGTCTACCTCAATTGTACGCCTAAATGAGGCGAATGCCGGCCTGAATGCGGCTTGAGCCTCCGGCAGAATGCCCGCATTCGCGCTAACGCATTTTCACAGTTGCCGTAAGCCGAAGCCGCAACCCTCAAGCGGCGTTTTCGCCAAGGAAACGCCACTTGGCACAGCGCCCAGAATGCCTCATAGTAACTGTGGAAATGCCTTAAATTTCGCGTTTTCCTTCCGCTTTGTCGCGGGCCTCTACCCTGTTACCATAAAAATTCGCACGCCCCGCGCTGCGCAGGCATTGAAGAGATTCAACGGAAAGAGGTTAACGTGGCCGATACCAGGAAAATCGAAGACAAGGCAGAACGAAAGAAGATGAAGCGCGCAGCGCGCAAGAAGGCAGCCCCCAAGGCAAAACGCACTACGCCGCGCGGCTCCCTGAAGAAAAAAGTGAAGAAGATGGCGCGCGGCCAGTCGAAGCGGTAAGAAAAACAGTTGTCAGTGAACAGTGGTCAGTGGTCAGCACTTTCCTGCTATTGCGGATGACATTTGTTTCGCGCAGTTCGCAGGGGGCCCGGGAGCAGAATGCTGCGGCTCAACTGACAACTGATCACTGATTACTGGCCACTGTAAGGAGACTCTCCCTGCCCAGCCAACTGCTTGCCCGCAAGTCGATCGACAAGCTCATCAGCGACTCGGAAGAGCCCGCGCACAGGCTCAAAAAAAACCTCGGTCCGTGGTCGCTGACGGCGCTCGGGATCGGTGCGGTCATCGGCTCGGGCATTTTTACCGTCATTGGCACGGCCATCTCGGGCGAACAATTCGATACATCCAGCATGGTGAACACGCCGCTGGCGAGCTTCATCATCACGCACACTGCGCTCGCCGGCCGTCCCGGTGCGGGTCCCGCGATCGCGCTGTCGCTGGTGCTGGTGGCCACCGTTTGCGCGCTCACCGGGCTCTGCTACGCGGAACTGGCGTCTATGATTCCCATTGCCGGTTCGGCTTACACATATACCTACGCTACGATGGGTGAGTTCATCGCCTGGATCATCGGCTGGGATTTGATTCTGGAGTACGCCGGCTCGAATATGAGCGTGAGCGTCGGCTTTGCCGCGCATATCGTCGACCTGCTCGACTGGTTCGGCCTGCACCCCTCCGCGCGATGGATCTCGCCCGCCTATCTTCCCGATGGCCTGCAGGACCTGGCCGGCAACTGGCTCTATCATCCCGGCTGGCACTTCGGGTTCAACATTCCCGCGTTTCTCATCGTGCTCATCCTCACGGTCATTCTGGTGCGCGGCATTCGCGAGTCGGCCTCGACCAACAATATGATGGTGGCTTTCAAGCTGACTGCGATCCTCATCTTCGTCTTCGCCGTCATCGGCTTCATCCATCCCAGCAACTGGCATCCCTTCATGCCCAACGGCTGGTCGGGCGTGCTCACGGGCGGCTCCATCATCTTCTTCACGTACATCGGATTCGATTCCGTCTCCACCGCGGCCGAGGAGTGCCGCAACCCGCAGCGCGACCTGCCCATCGGCATCATCGCCACGCTGGCCGTCTGCACCGTGCTCTATGTCGCCGTGGCTGTGTGCCTCACCGGCACTGGTGCCGTGGCAATCTATGGTGGGCGACGCGGCGCCGGTGGTGAACGCGCTCAAGAAGCTTTCTTTGCTCCCCGGCGGGCATCCGCTCTACTGGATACGGCTGGTGGTTCTGCTCGGCGCACTGGTGGGGATGATCTCTTCGATCCTCGTCTTCCAGATCGGCCAGTCGCGCGTGTGGTTCTCCATGTCCCGCGACGGCCTGCTGCCGAAGATCTTCTCGAATGTGCATCCCCAATTCCGCACCCCGGCCTTTTCCACCTGGGTCGCGGGGTTCGTTGTCGCAGTTCCTTCCGGGCTTTTCGACATCGGCACGCTTGCCGACCTTTCCAACATCGGCACGCTCTTCGCCTTTGTCCTGGTCTCGATCGGCGTGATTGTGCTGCGGCTGCGCGAGCCGGAGCGCCATCGCGGCTTTGTTGTTCCCGGCGGCGCCGTCATTCCCGCGCTGAGCGTCATCTTCTGCTTCCTGCTCATGGCCGGGCTGCCCATCATCACCTGGTACCGCTTCATCATCTGGCTTGTGATCGGCCTGTTTATTTACTTCCTCTACAGCCGTCACCGCTCGGAGTTCGCCAGACCGCGGTAGTGCGCCGCCGGCACACACTTGGCACACCCGGGCCCCATTGTGCCCTTCCGTGAGACACCGCAGCTACCCTCATCTGATAGGCTGGACACGGCTTCGACTTTAACGATAGAGCGAAACGTCATGATCACACGCCGTGAACTTCTCTCGATGGGATGCACTTTAGCTGCCGCATCCGTGCTGCCTCGCAGCGCACAGACCCAGACGCCCACCCCCGCTGCTCCCACAACCGATCCAATGAGCCTGGTTAACCCCGAGTTCCGCCCTGTCCTGGAACAGTTCCTGAAATCGGCAGGAGACAGCGGGCCTCTCAACGACGCCACACTCAAGCAGATGCGAAGCCGCATCTTTCCCAGCCCGCCACTGGAGCCCACGCCCGCGGTTACAGAGCAGATGATTCCCGGCCCCGCCGGCGCTCCCCAGGTGAAGGTCTATGTCTGCGGCGACGCTCCTGGCGCATCCAAGCCCGCTATCCTGCACATACACGGGGGCGGGTACATTTTGGGCTCAGCCTTCGGCTCGCGCCACGATATCCAGGACTTGGCCACCGCGCACAACTGCGTGGCCGTTACCGTCGAATACCGTCTGGCTCCGGAAACCCGTTTCCCCGGATCGCTTGAAGACAACTACGCCGCGCTCCGCTGGATGCACACGAACGCCAAAGAGCTTGGCATCGACGTGAGCCGGATCGCCGTGAAAGGTGAGAGCGCAGGCGGAGGCCACGCTGCTGCGCTGGCTATTGCCGCTCGCGATCGCGGCGAGTTTCCCCTCTGCCTGCAGGTGCTGATCTATCCCATGCTCGATGACCGCACCGGCTCCTCCCGCCAGCTTCCGGCCCAATTCGGCAAATATATCTGGACCCCCGAATTCAACCGCTACGGCTGGACCGCGCTGCTTGGCGTCCCGGCCGGAGCAGACACAGTGCCTGCCAACTCTGTGCCTGCGCGCGTGGCCAACCTCGCCGGTCTTGCGCCGGCCTTTATCGGCGTCGGCTCAATCGACCTCTTCGCCCCGGAAGATATCGACTACGCTCAGCGTCTCATCCCGCCGGCGTGCCCACTGAGTTGTCGCTGGTCCCCGGCGGATTCCACGCTTTTGACGGCATCGCTCCCCAGGCAAGCCTTTCGATTCAGTTCAAACAGGCCTGGAACGAGGCCATCCGCCGCGCATTTGCCACATCCTGAGACTGCTGGTCGCATTGCGGGCCATCTAGTGCGGCATTTAAATTTGAAGTTGTGACTGAGATCTGCGAATTCATCCGCCGCGTGCCCAAGGCCGAGCTGCATCTGCATCTCGAAGGAACCATACTGCCCGCGACGCTGGTCGAGCTCAGCGTGCGCCACGACGCCAAGCCTCTGACCCTCCCCGAGGCCGAGGCGCTCTACCGGTTCACCGATTTCACCGGCTTCATTGAATCTTTCCGCGCTGTCACCCGCCTGCTCACCGGCCCCGACGACTACGAGCTGGCCGCCTGGCGCATGATGCAGCATCTCGCCGCGCAGGGCGTCGTTCACGCCGAGGTCTATATCTCCGTCGGCGTCATTTATATGTGGCGCAACCACGATCCCGCATGCTTTGAGCCCATCTTCGCCGGCCTGGAACGCGCCCGCCTGCGCGCCGCCCGCGAGCTGGGCCTCTCGCTCTACTGGATCTTCGACGCCGTTCGCCATTTCACCGTCGAGGAGGCCGAGCGCGTCTTTCGCAAGGCCGCCGAAATGCGCCCTCAGCACCCGTCGATCATCGGCATCGGTCTCGGCGGGGACGAGCGCCTTTGCGGCTCCGAACCCTTCCGCGCCCTCTACGCCCAGGCTCGCGAGGCCGGCCTGCGCCTGACCAACCATGCCGGCGAAACCACCGGTCCTGAAGCCATCCGCGAAGCGATCTCCATCGGCTCCGAGCGCATCGGCCACGCACTCTCGGCGATTCAGGACACGAATCTCCTCCAAAAGCTAAAAGTGCGGAGCACCCCCCTGGAGCTGAACCCCACCTCCAACGTTCGTACCGGCGAATGCCGTTCCTTTGCCGACCATCCCTTGCGCCGCTACTTCGATCTCGGCCTGCTGGTGACGCTCAACTCCGACGATCCCGCCTTCTTCGGCTCCGATCTCGCGAACGAGTTCCTGCTCGCGCACACCGAACAGGGATTTACTCGCGAAGAGCTGCGCCAGCTTGCATCCAACTCCATTAACGCCAGTTTTCTTCCCGAAAACGAAAAGACCGCGTGGCTCGCCCGTATCGAAACTACTCAATAAATACCCGGTTTTCCACCATCCGGGACTGCCCCACTCTCTCAACCCAATCTGCGCTATCATGGGAGATAGCAGGAGGCTGATTTCATGTCCGTTGATCCCGAAACTGAGCTCCTCGCGGAAGAAATACCCGCACTCGAAAAAGCAGGATCTCCCGCTCTTCGCATCATCACGTGGGTGTCGATCGGAGTGGCCGTGGCCGCAATCGGGATTTATGTGGGCACTGAGCTGCGCAGCCGTTACCGCTTCAAGAAGCGCACACCCTATGACTTCTACGCGAACGCCAGCGAGCAGCAGACTGGCGAGTTTGGCGTCGGCATCTGAGTCCCCCTTCAGGCGTTTCGGCTTTTCGATGCCGCCTGCGGGCGGCATCGCTGCGTTTGGGCGAAGCCTTCCGCAATGAACCTCCGATTTGCCGCGTCAGCGGCGGAAACGCGAGAAGAGATAGAGAATGACGGACAAAACGATGCTGATCAGAATCGAGGTCCCGAGGGGGACGTAAATGGAAAAGTTCCGCCCCTTGTAAGAAATGTCGCCGGGCAACCGCCCCAACGGCAGGCCTGTTCGCGCGGCCAGCAGAAACAGCGCCCCGATGAGCGCGAGCAGGAGCCCGAGTCCCAACAGCGCTTTTCCCAGTTCATTCATCCCCGTCTCGCCCATCTTTTCCCGCCGCGTTGCCCGCCGCCTATAGCAAAACCAGAGATGCTGTAACCCGAAGCCGTTGCACTTAAGTCGCCGCGACCCCAAGGAGCGGCGACCTTCAAAAAAGCTGAATAGGGCACACCTTCTCTGGTTTTTGCCGTAGGGTTCATTTCGTCCCGATCAGCCGGATCCGCGCCGTGAAGGCCCGCCCTTGAAACTCGCTGAAGGTTCCGTATGCAGGCGAGTCCACAACATTGTTGACCACTAGGGGATTCTCGCTCCCGGTGGCATTCTCCATCACGCCGCGCAGGCCCCAATACTGCCCGCGAAAATGAAACTTCCATTCAAGTCCGGGGCTGAAGTTGACGTATTCGGGAAAGCGTTGACCACCCGCCGCGCCAACCACCTGCTCGGCCGCGTTGACTGCAGTGAACGGGTAGCCGGTACGCCAATCGAGCAGGTACACAAAATCCCAACGCTTTTTGAGCATCGTAATCGGAACCGGCAGCCAGCCCCAGGAAATCACGCGATTGGGCGTGTCCCACGCCAGCGGTCCGCTCTGCTGGGGGCCAAGCGGCGATGGCGTGGGCAGGTAGTTGAGCGCCGCATTGGTGCGGGCCGAAGAGTGCGTGTACGACACATACACGGTGTAGCCGTTCGCAAACAGCTTTCGCAGATCGATCTCCTCGGAGCGATAGCGATCGAGCCGGTTGTTCGTCAGCAAATAAGCCCCTGCCAGCGCCGTTGGGCGCGTAAGCGCGAAAGTAAACAGGTTCGAAGTCTGCTTCTCAAGAAAATTAGCGCCCGCCATGATCGACCACGGCAACGCTCGCTCGGCGCCCACGCTCCAATTCAACGCCCGCGGCTCATGGAGGGCGCCTTCATTCGCGGCAAACGCCGATTCGAGCGCCGGCCCCGTCGGTGTCACTCCATCCGCCGCGTAGTACGTGTCATAGCGAATGCCTGCGTATGTCTGCGCCAGATATTCCAGTTGCGTGTGCTCGTAGTAGAGGCCGATGCCGGCCGAGATTTTGGTTGTGTCTTTGTCTCCCGGCGGCGAGTAAACGGCGGCCAGCCGCGGCGCCACCAGCGCTCGGCGCACAATCTCGTCCCAATCGAAGCGCAAGCCCGGCTCAACCAGCCATCCCTTCGCCGGTTCCCAGCGGTCCTCGATGTACGCGCCGATTTCAGCATTGTGCAGCGTGAACGGCGCCGCCGGCGTAAAGACGCTCTGGCGGTCGAGCGTTCCGATCACACCAGGAGCCGCGCCCTCGCGCAAGTAACTCACCGGCGCGCGCAACTGGTCCTGCTTATACGTAACGTGATCCAAATCGAGGCCCGCCTTCAAATCGTGGCGTCCCATCCAGTGATGCGGCGGCAGATATAAGGTCGCTGTTCCCTCCAGCCGCTGCGAACGCCCGGTCAGATCTTCAAAGTAACTGCCTTCCGCCACCTCCGGCGTGATCTCGTAAGGCGCGTAAGGCGTGTGCGGCTCGTGGCCGTCGCGGAAGCGCATCTCGCCCCCGCCTACGTCCAGCAGGGCGCCGTCTCCAAAGCTCCACTGGTTGCGTAAGTAAGGCAGCCATGCGACGATGTCGCGCTTGGTGGTGCTCTGTTGCGGCGTGAGCGAGCTGATGCCGTCGTACGGCGAATGGTAATCGTTGAAGAGCAGTCCGGCAGTCAGAATGTCCCTGGGCGACACATTGGCCTGCGCCTTTACCAGGTTGCTGCCGCGGATCAGCTCGTCGGTATCGGCATTGGCCGGCAGTTCGGAGATATAGATGTTGTCGTACTCCATTTCCACGCCGTCGTACCACCACGCGCGGTCGCGCTTGAGCGGTCCGGAAAACGTGAAACGGGGAACGAATTCGTCGAAGCGGATTCCGTTCAGGTCGCGAAAGGAAGGAATGAAATTCGTTGCGTTGAAGCGGAACTTGTTGTCGCCCATGCCGGTGTAAAAGGCGATCACGCCGCCTGTGGCGCGCCCGAACTCGGCTGGGTAGCGTGTGGTCTCAGAATCGATGGAACGCACCGCGTCCGTACTCACTCTCATGTCCAGCGTGCCCTCGGCCGGGGAGCGGATATCGAATCCATCGAGCGTGTCCAGCGTCTCCCACGTCTCCGAGCCGGCCACGTGCGCCTGCTCGGTCGTATCCTGCACCACGCCAGGATTGAACGGAAGCAGGTAGCGGATGTCGCGGGAGGGTTCATAGGGAATGTTCACGATCTCCGGCGTGTTCATCGTGCTCTGATCGGAGACCTGCTCGGTATCGAAGCCGGGCAACGATGCGGTGACATTCACCTGCTCGCGCACGATCTGCTCGTGCGCCAGCACGACCTTCACGCTGTTCTCGTTTGGATTAATCTCGCTCTCATCGGTCGCGTAGAATCCGGGCTTCTCCACGTGAATCCCGTACGGATTCTGCTGCCGCAGCGCGAAGGCGCAGTTTCCCGCGTAATCCGTCCACAGATGCGCCGGTTCCTGCCCCGATTCCGAGATCGTCACCTGTGCGCGGTCAACTGCCACGCCGTTTTCGTCGACTACCGTAATGGTGATGGACGCGCGAGGATGTTGCGGCTGCCCGCCGGCGAGGATGGCGCAGAAGAAGAGTAGCATGCCAGACACGGCCCGCATGGCGCTTTCAGGACGCAGCATGAAGACAAATCGGAACTCGCATTTGCCGTTCCGCCTCGCCGCCAGTATACGCCGCTGCGCTCTTCACGCAGAGAAGGCAGATAAGCGCATAGAGCCTCAGTCGGAGGCATGCTTGACCAGCCGCATCGTCCAGCCCGCCGGGTTCTCCGGAAACATCATGACCGTTCCCGGCGGCGCCGCTTCAAAGCGCATGGCATCTTCGGCGAAGTGGAGATCATTAAGAACGGGCTGCCTCCAGTTGAGCGCGGCGCCGAGACACATCGCACACAAAAAAACAATCGATGCCGGCTTAAGAACTGCGTTTCCCCTCCAAGCGCCCCAGAGCAACGTCCATGCGAGGGCAAGCGAAGAAAAGAACCAGTAGCGGGCTCCGCCCGCCGCTGCCAGGCTCTCCCACACTGAAACTCCGGCGGGCGGCATGGTTGTGGGAGAGACCAGAGAGGCCGCAAGAAGCATGGCTGACAGGAGAAGAAAGAGCTTCATCTCCACTGCCGATTTGAGGAAGCAGATCGCGGCGATGACCGCACCGGTAACGGCCGCGCAGGCGAGCAGAATGAAGATTCCCCGCCCAGGCACGGCCGGCAGCCTGGTCGGGCCTAGCACGGCCCCAAGAACGACGTGGCCGCCGAGGATGCGTGTGAACATTGCGGGGCTCGCGCCCAGAGTGGAACGGGTGCGAGTTGCGGAGTTCATAGTCAGCAATGCGTAGGCTTGCAGCAGACTGCAAGCGGCAAGAACGCCGGCCGGTACCCAGCGCCAGAGGCTGCGCCGTTTCCATGCCAGAAAAACAGCGATGGGCAGGAGAAAAATGCAGAACGGCCCAGTCAGGCCGGATAGCAGGAAGATGAAGAGATCGAAGAGCCTGGTTGTTCTGCTTCGCGGCGCCGCGTCCACAAGCAGGAGATAGGCGCTCAGAGCCAAAACCCATTGCGAAAGGGTAATGCCGAGGCTTATCTCCCTGCAGTCCGGCAACGCGAGATAGGTGGCCGCCATTAGCGTTCGGAAGCGCACGCTGCCCCACGCTGAGGAGCGGGAGCTGAGCAGCAGATTTACCGGCAGAGCCTGTGCCGCGATGGCGACGAGGTTCATCACCCGTGGAGCCTGGGTCAGAGGCGCCAGCAAGGCCAGCGCAGCTCCCAGTCGAGGAAAGGTCGTGAAATACCCGGCTTGCGCGTGCAGCAGCGCATTCCACCAGCCCTGGTTGTAGGCATTGGCAAACCACACCTGGCCATCTTCGGCATAGAACTGAGCATGAAAGATCGCGTCCGGTCGTCGCGTCACCAAAATGGCGCAAGCCGCCAAAAAAATCGCGGCCTGCCACAAGACGAGGAGCCAAGTCCGCTGTTTGGCTGTAGCGCTCGTTGTCGCGCTTGTATTCATTTTTTCGGATTCCTCTTTCCCGTTATCGCCTTGTAGCAAGACTGCGAACGAGACTATCGACGACTCTGCTCCGCCGCGCCGCTACGCGGCATAAACTCCAGGACCTCGATTCCGTTGAATACCCCTAACTTGCGGACGTGGTACGATTCAGCCGAATTCTGCTCGATCCAATCGAGAATCCCATACGACGGCTTGGCGCCAACGGCCAGAAAACGTTCATGCTTCCTGGACACCTCTTGCAGAAACGACGAACCCACCGAAATGGCCTCGGCGTTGAGTTCCTTGGGCAGAGGCGTAACCGGGACACTGAGTTTATAGTACGAAAGCTGTGAAAAAAGGTTGCTGTCTTTCGCAGAATCGAGCGGCATGGCAGCGTAGTTAGACTCGATGAAGTCGCTGCAGAGCAGCACAGGAGCGTTGTTGACGGAGGCGTTCTTCTGAACGACTTCAAAAGCATATTTCGCTGTGTCAGCATCCCTCGGAGATTTATATGAGGAACTGAAGTACTGCGAATCGGAAGCAATCAGCAATACTACGCAAAACAGCAATCGGAATCTGCGGGAGCTAAAGCGACTGACGACCAAGGCCCAGCAGAGTGCGATTCCTGGAACCGCGACCAGTTCGTGACTTGCCTTGAAAAGATGAATCGATGTTCCAACACTAACACCATACAGAATAAGTACCGGAATAAGCGCCAACGATGCACAAACCAGGAGATGCCAACCCTTGAAATGGATCTGCGAATCACGTTGCTGTGATGAAAAAGCGGAGACAAGCAGGGCAAAAAGAACAGCAACACAGACGAGTGGCAAAAGCCAGCCCGGAGCGAGAATGCGGACGAGATCCAGCAATTGCGGAGCCAGTTCGTAAACGTGGCTTTTGCTGGTGCGAAACATGCTTATCAATCCGGGAATAACCGGCAGGAACGCCAAGAATAAACACCGCGAGGGCAACGCCGAACTGCCTCCATAAAGTCTTGCGATCGCAATCCTTGATGGCGAAATAGCAAAGAACGAGAACTGGCAGGATAACTATAAACAGAAAATGAAACCAGACAATGCATGCCGCAGAAAGACCAAACAGTGCCGCCAGCCAATTGGAATCACTGCGCCTCAAGCGGAGGAGAATGAAAATAGCCGCATTCGTCACCAGCACCGCAAAGGCGTAGGGGCGGATATCAACGGACTCGAAAATGACAATGGGATGCAAACAAAACACGATGGCAGCGACGAAAGCAAGATCGCGTTCGAAAAGCTCGCGAGCGGCAAGGTAAAGCAGATAGACCGCGCCCAGCATAGCGAGAATCGAAGGAATTCTAAGGGCGATCTCGCTGGTCCCGATGATTTTGGTTGAAAGCCAAAGAATGCAGGAATAGGCGGGAAAGGAAAGATCGCCTTGACGAGACAGTATCCCCGAAAAACCCTTGCCGATCTGCCAATAGGAACCCGTCTCATCCAGCCACAGCGGGTCGCGAATGGCGATGAACCAGAGAGAAATCGACACCGCAAGAGCCAAGAGGTAAATCGAGTAAATTACGCGAATCCCGATGGGTTGGGGACTGCCGTGCTTGGAGTAATCACCCTGAGGTTTATCGATTTGAATTCCTGATACTGCGTCAGGTGCTTTCAAGAAAATGCTCCTAAAGTGTTGACTCGTGCGGGCGGGCGAGCATTGTCACTACATCACCACGACGCGGAATGTTCAATGCGTACAAATAATAAAGGAAGTTAGCGATCGACTTCTGCATGGTTCCAAACTTCCCCGCAGGAGGACCGCCTGGAAGCCATTCGATCGCAGTGCGATAAAGAGGGGAGTAGAATGGGAATCCCCAGCCGAATATATCGACGACCTCAAGCCCTGCCTGCTCCGCCTTGGCGGTCAACTCAATATTTGAGTAGTTGCGAAAGTGGCCGATGGCTAGTTCCGATCGGCGCATCCGGCCTTGCATGGTAGCCACCAGAACCCAGCGATTTGCCATCTGCGCCAGGTTTCGGAATCCGGCCATATCGTCAATAAGATGTTCGATAACCTGGTTGCAGAGCACCAGATCGAACTTCCTGTCCAGCTTTTCGCTTTGCACATCCAATTGTCTAAAGGTGGCGGCTGGCACGCGTTTCGCGGCGAGCGCCAGCGCCTCTCGAGAAATATCCGTGCCGGAGAGGACCAGATGCGGCATGGCTTGTGCCAGCGCCGCAAGGTTGTCACCCGAGCCGCAGCCCACGTCGAGCACGGTTCTTACTTCCAGATTCGCGATCAGTTTCACCAATGCTTCGCGCTGCCGGCGATGCACCGGGCCATACCTCTGCTGGTCGCCCCAGGACTCGCCCCAAAGCCGGTCATAAGTTTCGCGGCTCATGTATGTCATCTCCTTCTCGGCAGGCGATTACCATCACATTAGAGTCCAAACAGCCCTTGAATTTTTAGTCGTGAACTTACTCTTTGCATAATCCGAGAATCTCTTACATACCGATGCCACCCGGCCGGTCCCAGCGCAAGCAGGCCAGGAATAACCGTAAACGGCCGAATGGGCTCGTGGCGAGAGGCTGCGGCAATAGCAGAATTGACTGCGATCGAAACCCTCGCGGTTCGCTCTACGAATGCTTTGCGTTTCCCCGTCCATTTCTGATGATTCAGGTGGCGTTCAAGCACAGTTGCCATTTGTTGCTTCCATTCGTCCGGTTGCACCT
The DNA here is from genome assembly GCA_963799445.1 of uncultured Acidobacteriaceae bacterium. Lineage (GTDB taxonomy): Bacteria > Acidobacteriota > Terriglobia > Terriglobales > Acidobacteriaceae > Telmatobacter. Next base: position 19,214 of record CAWCXX010000036.1, read on the forward strand.
TGCGGGCCGCCGTCTGTGACGCGGCATGGATACGAAATGCGCTGAGCGTTTCGCCAATAAATCGAACTGGCCCAAGCGCTCCAAGGCGAAGCCAAAGGTCCCAATCGGCGGAATACCAAAGCGATTCATCTAATCCTCCGGAGTCAAGCACCGCCTGGCGACGGAAAATCGGCGAAGGCATTGCAATGAAGTTTTGGATGAGGAGGCGTTCTATGAATCGATCCGACGGAACAAGACCTTCAGAAAGCGGGCAGGTCCAAGGTCCGAGTCTTTGTCCTTCCGGCCCCACAAACATCGCATCGTGGAGTATGAGCACGCCTTCGGCGGCCTCCATCTCCCCCCAAACCCTCTCGATCCTGCCCGGGAGCCAAAGATCGTCCTGATGAAGAAGACAGGCCCAATCCCCTTTAGCCTCGCGCAGACCGATGTTACTGACAGCCACCCAGTTTCCGACCCTGCCTGGACTGATCAGTCGAATGGGAAGGAGCCTCAGTATAATTATTCACAATTTCGAGAGTGCGGTCCGTGGAGCCATCATCAACAATCACCAACTCAATGCCTTCACGATGCTGTTCGCGCACGCTCTCCAGGGTTTCGGCGATAAATTTCTCGCCGTTGTACACGGGCATAATGACTGACAGGAAGGGATTCATTGGGTTCCTGTCGAACGCCGGGCAGACTTGGCTCCGGGTCTTTGCCCGTACTGATTTCCTGCATCGCCGGCGCGCGACAACCGCGGCCGCTGAACCAAGAAAGCAACGTTGTTCTGCCACGGCCGCACCGTTCGGAACTGGCGGATGGCGCCAGGTCCGAACGTCCCGGAGAGCAACGCCTCGATACCGCTCATTGTGAAATAGGATACTTCGTCGCCGGTCAAATACCGGTCGGACGCCTCGCACACCCAGTGAATAGGCCTGAAGGAGATCACCCAGTCCTTGAAAACCAAGCTTCCGCCAGGCACTAACAATCGATCAATCGCCGACAACAGCGATTCGCGAGCGTTGACGGGTACGTGGTGCATAACATCGCATAGAACTGCGAGGTCAAACGTTGCCGGCTCTCGGCGGGCAACGGACTCGGCTGATTCCTGGCAGAACGTAACCGTGGAAGTGTTGCCACGAAAAAGCCGCCCAATCTTTGGCGTGATATCGATAGCGGTGACCGAAGCATCTGGATAGGTCTTCACAAGACGCTCCGTCATGGCCCCTTCTCCACAGCCGACCTCCAGTATCCTATGAGCCAGCGGAACCCATGCGTGCATGAGCTCGGTACAGCTGTCGAGATCGATAAAAAATCGCCGATACAGCTCCGCAACGCCATGTTCATAGGGGCCGAACATACGACGAACCAGATGGCCATTAGGCATAATCGTGCCTCCTCGGGTGCAAATTACGATCTTCCGTGCTCCGGGAAAGCGTACTTTTGCGCGAACAATCCCAGTTGGCTTTCGTTCCCAAAGCTTTCAGGCGCGGTGAAGGTAACACGGCAATCGGCGATCACTTTCGCTGGCTCCTTTCCCAATCACAAACTGTCGGTCATGGAGGCTTGAATGCCTGGGGTGGAGAATTTGCGCGCCAACAGCACAGCGACAGCGCACGCTGCCACGAGGCAGTAGGACGCCGACACAAGGACTCGATTGGCCAAGACCCACTGCGCCCCTATGGCAAATGGCGTCCCAAAGACATCGAGCGCACCCGCGCCCGCCAGGTCATTGAGGCCAATTCCTCCTGGGGTGACCGCGATGATCGTTACTACGCTCACAAACGGTACCGCCGCCGCCATTTGCCAACAGTGAATGTGTAAGCCAACCGCCCCCGCGGTCTGAATTGACATCAACACAACTGTGCCTGTGCGAAGCGCAGAGAGAACAACAAGACGACGCACCAGACCGGCGTTCAAGATGCCGGAGTGCTGGAGTGCCCGCACGCTGTGCAATATCCGATTGAAGGGGCCGGAAGCCGGGGCTTTCAATCGAGCGGCAAGCCAGCGAATGATGCGCACGGATGGTTCAACGGCAAGCAGCGCGAGGACTATCGAGGCTGAGGCGCAGATCGCCCAGGCCCTCGCTCCGCCATGCCAGAACCAAGTAATTGCTGATGCGGCGGCCAAAAAGCATACGGTGTAAACATCAAAGCCCTGCTCAAGAAGCGTTCCTCCTGTCCCGCGTTTCAGCGATCGTCCAAGAAAGTACGTCCCTAGCGTACGAGCGGTCGCCATGGCGAGTTGTACAGGAAGGATGATTCCAATGGCCAGCCCTACGCTCGTCAGTGCATAGGATGTGGCTCTCGACGGAACTAAATCTGAGGGCCTACGCCACGCAGCGTCAATGGTCCGCCACTTTTCAGTGGAAAAACAGACCATTAGGACATTTAGCAGCACTATCTTAGCAATCGATATCAAGCTGACGCTCTTAACTTGCTGCAGAGTAACCCTGAGGTCAACCTTGCCGACCTTTATCAGCAGGATAATAAGTGCAGCGGCCAGCGCGACTGAAACCAACATCAGGAACAAACGTCGCTTGGTCATTAGCGCCTTCTGAGTCCGAGAATACTGAGGAAGAAGCTGCCGAAAACAATCTGGACACCCAAGCGTTAGAGCGAAAACGGAAGGCATGACGAGCCGGAGCATACGCTCGGGGTTTAACGCGCCAAAGCTCTCGCTCGCCCAGTGGGAGACAGCATAGACCGATCCGCCGAGGCCCATCAGCATGAGCAATCCGCCCACGATGAGGCCGGCTTCCAGGGTAGCCCAACGGAAAACACGGTTTAGGCGAGGGTCTTCCGGGAGCAATCCCTCGGTAATTGCGAACACCTTGGTGAAGGTGGCAAATGCAACCAATTGGAACCCTAGCAATACCGCAACAAATGCATAGAGAAGCGTATGCACATCCAGACCCATTCCGAATAGGACGACACGCGGGCCCGGCAACAACAGGATGCACCCCAACAGTCCCGCCGCAATCAGCAAGATGCCTGGATACAGGAACAACCAGCGAGGGCTGTACATAAGCAGAAAGCGAAGATGCCGCCAGCCATCGCGCCAGGTCCGCAAGTGTGGCGGGCGGCTGCGCCCGGCCGGCGAGAGCGTAGTGGGAACCTCGCAGACCAGCATCCCGTGCAAAGTGGCCTTCACCACCATTTCGCTGGCAAACTCCATCCCGGTGGAACGGATGTCCATGCGCTGAAAGCTGTCTTTGCGGAAAGCGCGAATCCCACAGTGGAAATCTCCGCAGGGCGATCGGAAGAACAGCCTGCCAATTCCTGTGAGCACGGGATTCCCGAGGTAGCGGTGAAGCGGCGGCATGGCATGGGTGGCAATGCCCCCGCTAAAACGGTTGCCCATCACCAGGTCTGAGCCGGAGCGCAGTTTCTCGAGGAATCGCGGAATGTGGCCCAGGTCGTAGCTCCCGTCCGAATCGGCCATCAACACGTATGTACCGCGGGCAGCGAGAATCCCCGCTTTCAGGGCGTTCCCATAGCCCTTCTCCGGGACAGAAACTACCCTTGCGCCTTCCGCCTTGACGATCTCCTGCGAACCATCCGTCGAACCGTTGTCCGCGACAATCACTTCGCCCGCGATACCCTTTTCGCGCAGGACCGCGATCGCCATGCGCACACACTCGCCCACAGTCTCGCGCTCATTCAGGCAGGGCATGACAACGGATATCTCAATCTCGGCTGTGACATGCACGGGATCGTCCACCCTCCGGCCTTTCTGCGGAGATCCCGTGACCGGAGCTTCGGTGAGAGAGGCAGAAGCTTTCAAAAGATTTCTCCTGGCGAGGTATCCTAACAGGCACTCGCTCCGTTCATAAGCCCTGCGGCGTCCGCCCCTAGCGTTCCTGACCAATTCTTCATCCCGTTGCACCAAAGCGCAGCGCGAAGGCGCAGATTCCCGCGTAATCCGTCCACAGATGCGCCGGCTCCAGTCCCGATTCCGAGATCGTCACCTGTGCGCCGACAACCGCCACGCCGTTCTCGTCAACTACCGTAACGGTAACGGGCGCGCGAAGCTTTTGCGGCTGCCCGTCAGCGACGATGGCGCAGAAGAAAAGCAGCATGCCAGACACGGCCCGCCTGGAGCATTTAAGACGCAGCATGAAAACAAATCGGAACTCGCATTTGCTGTTCCGCCTCGCCGCCAGTATACCGCCAGGCCTTGCGCGTTGCCCGTTCAACGAGAGGAGTGCTTGACGAGCCGTATCCTACAGCCTTCCGGGTTTATCGGAATGATCATGACCGTCCCCGGCGGGGCAGACTCAAAGCTTTTGGCGTAATCTGCGAAGTGGAGATCGTCGAGGGCCGGGTACCCCCAGTTGCGCGCGGCACCGAGGCACACCAAAAATATTAGAAAGATCGATACCGGCTTCAGAAGCGCGTTCCCTCTACGGGCTCCCCAGAGCAGCGCCCATGCGAAAGCGAGTGAGGGAAAGAACCAATAGCGAACCCCTGCAGCCCTAGCCAGCATATCCCAAACCGTGGAACCCGCGGGCGGATACGCCACTGGTGACAGAAGCGAAGCGGCTAACAGCATCCCTGTGAAAACGAGAAGGAGCTTCATCTCTACGGCTGACTTGAAGAAGCACGCGGCGACGATTCCCGCTCCCAAGATGACCAAGCAAAAGAGGAAGAGGAAGATCTCCGTTCCCGACCTGGCCGCCGCGGGGGTGGGGCCCAGTAAGACACCTAAAATCACGTTGCCGCCCAGGAGGCGCGTAAACATCGCAGGGCTGGCGCCCAGCGTGTAATGTGGGCGAACATGAGTATCCAGAACGAGCAGGGAGAAGGCCTGCACCAGGCTGCACGCCGCAATGACGCTGGCCCGCTCCCAGCGCCAGCGTTCGCGCCACTTCCATGCCAGAAAGGCTGCGATAGGCAGGAGAAAGATGCAGAATGGCCCCGACAGGCCGGAGAGCAGAAAAATTAGCAGATTGAAGTACCGGCTTACCTTGCTGCCCGGCGCAGCCGCGACAAGCACCAAGAAGGCGCTCAGGGCCAGCAGCCATTGCGACTCGGTAATGCCGAAGCCAATCTCCCAGCGGTCCGGCAACGCAAGGTATACGACCGCCAAAAGCGTCCGGAAGCGCAGGCTGCCCCACGCTGAAGAACGCGATGAAAGAAGAAGGTTGACCGGCAATGCCTCCGCGGCCAAGGCCGCAAGGTTCATTACCAGCGGCGCCAGCCACAGAGGCGCCAGCAGCGCCAGCGCTGCGCCCAGGCGCGGAAAGGTTTGGAAGTAGCCGTCGTGGGCATAGAACAGCGCACGCAGCCAGCCCAGGTTATAGGCGTCCGCAAACCACGCGTATCCGTCCTCGGCACGAAACTGAGCGTGGAAAACCGCCTCGGGCCGGCGCGAGATCAGGATCGCGCAGGCCAGCAGAAAAGCCGCACCTTGCTGCCAGCCGCTGAGCCCAATCGGCTGCTCCCGCCGCCTCGCGGTGTGCGGATCGGGGTCGGCTTTTTCAAAAACCGGAGCGTTTGACAAGGTGCATCTCCCAACCATCCGGATTCTCCGGAATCACCATGACTGTTCCCGGAGGCGCAGCTTCAAAGCGCTGCACGTCTTCGGTGAAATGCAAATCTTTAAGGGGCGGAATTCTCCAATCAAGCACAATACCGAAGCTCATCGCGCATAACAGCATGATCGAAACTGCCTTGATAGCCTGGCCTCCATTGTGGACCGCCGACACGAGCAGCCATGCACACGCGATGGTGGGGAGATACCAATAGCGTACGCCGCCTGCTCTCGCCAGCAGCTCCCACACGGAGACCCCGGCGGGAGGGTAAGTGGTGGGAGAGATAAGCGAAACGGCGAGGAGCATGGTGGCCAACAGAACAAAAAGCTTCATCGGCAACGGAGACTTGGCGAGGCAGAACGCGACCACAGCAATTCCGCACGCTGCCACAAAACACATGAAGATGAGAAGCCGCGGGCCTGCATGTGCGGCAAGATCGTTGGTGCCGAGCAAGGTTGCAACGAAGACGTGGCCAGCAACAATACGCACCAGCAGCGCAGGGCTGGCGCCAAGGGCGTAATGCGGCCGTTGCGAAAATCCCCCGTGCAGCAGCGGCCATCCTTGAACCATGCACGTGTAGGCAAGAACCACGGCTGCGGCCAGCAGCCACCGGTTCCGCTTCCTCCAGGCCACGAACAGCGCAATGGGAAATAGAAAGAAACACTGCGGTCCGGTCAACCCGCAGAGCAGCAGCATCACGCAATCGAACAAATACCCCACAATCCCGCCTGGCGGCTCCGCCATCAGCACCAGAAACGCGCACAAAGTCAGCGGCCATTGGGCTTGGGAAATATTGTCGAGCATCTCCCGGGTATTGGGCAGCGCAAGATAAGTGGCCACGAGAAACGCGCGAAAACGCAGCCCGCCCCACGCCGACGACCGAAACGAAAGCAAAAGATTCGCAGGCAGCGCCTGCACCGCAATCCCCGCCAGGTTCAGCATCAGCGGAGCCACGGCCAGAGGCACCAACAACCCCAGCGCCGCTCCCAGCCGCATAAACACATGGTGATATCCCTCGTAGATGCGCCAGATTCCAGACCACCATCCGAAGTTGTACTCGTCCGCAAACCACACGTGCCCATCCTCGGCGTAGAACTGCGCATGCAAAACCGCGTCCGGCCGCCGCGAGATCAGCACCAGGCAGGCAAAAAGAAAAATTGTGCCATGCTGCCAAAGACGTAGCGCGATCGCAGACTCTTTACTTTCTTCCATGCAATAGCTCCCAGCGTTCACAAGCACTACTCGACCGGCCCGTAGTATTGCTGGTTGATTTTTCTTCCGCCAGCGTCGAAACGCGCTGCGTGGCGAATGCCTAGTTTATGCGCCACAAAACCGGCAGTCGTCGCCAGTACGCCCAATCCGTATTTCACGCTGCGCTTGAAATTGATTGAGGAGGCTTCCTCGAAGTACTTCGTCGGGCAGGAGATCTCGCCGATGCGAAAGCCGAACATGACGGCCTGCGCGATCATCTGGTTGTCGAAGACGAAATCGTCGGAGTTTTCGAGCAGCGGGAGAGTTTCAAGCAATTGCCGCGAAAAAGCGCGGAATCCAGTGTGGTATTCCGAGAGCTTCACGCCCAGAAACAGATTTTGAAAGGCCGTCAGCAGGCGGTTGGCGACGTATTTATAGAACGGCATTCCGCCCTTCAACGCACCGGCGCCCAGAATTCTCGATGCCAGAACCATATCGTAGACGCCGCTGGCCACCATCCCCGCCATGGCCGGAACCAGCAGCGGCGTGTATTGGTAATCGGGATGCACCATCACCACGATGTCTGCGCCCGCCGCCAGAGCCTCGCGGTAGCAGGTCTGCTGGTTGCGGCCATAGCCGTAATTAGCATCGTGGATGAACGTTTGCACGCCCAGCTTGCGCGAAAGCTCCGCGGTTTTGTCCTTGCTCGAGTCGTCAACCAGAATTTTGATGTCCACCAGATCGGACAATTCCTGTACGGTCTTTTCCAGCGTCTTTTCTGCGTTGTACGCCGGCATCACCACCGCGATTTTCTTTCCGTTAGTCATGACGACTCATCCTCAACTTTGTGCGGGCGCCTCGGCTTCGAGTTCGGCGTCAACGGCGCCTGTCTGGTGCCATGCCGGAAACCGCCTCAGGTAAACCCACAGGTAGAAAAGGCCCATCGCGAGCAGAGCGAAAGACGCAGGCCGTATCAGCACAACCGTGATCGCCTTTGTCACGATCCCATTCACACTGAACGGAAAGGAGCCGACGATCGCCCCAAAAATAATCAACGAAACCTGTCCTGTCGCGAGTACTGCTGCGGAAGTGATCAGCAGTGCGGCCTTCCCGAGGGAGCCGCCCTTAGCACATAACATACAGCACGCAGGAATTGCGAGCATCATGAGTTTGGCATCCCAAAGCCGATGGTAGGTGACAAGAAGGGTGAACGGGAGAACAGCTGCCAGTGCAAGCCAGGCCTTGGGCACGGAAAAGCGCGTCCGCAGGGTCCAGATTGCCCATACAAGCAGGAGTGCTCCGCAGAGCACGTAACTCACAGTGTTGTAAAAGTGCGGGTCATCACGGAAAAGGCTGATGGCGCCCTGCAGGTCGACAATCGAATAAACAGACCCATCCTTGACGGCGCTGGGGCCGGGTTCGTTGATGCCCCCGCGCGCCGAGATCGTGGCAAGATTGGCGTTCCAGTCGTGCAGCCAGTTTGGCGCGATATGCGACACCCACAAGACCGACGCAATCCCGATGACGGCCGTAATGACGGCGCTCTGCAATGCCCGCTTCCGAAAGGCGCCGCCGGCCAGCAAAAAGTAAAGCCAGACGAATCCGCCATCATGAGGCTTGACCGCTAGGCTGAGCGCAAGGCACAGAACTCCGACCCATACAAAGCGGTTGCGAAGAAAACACCATACGGCGATTCCGCAGAATCCCACCACGATTCCAGCAGCATTGGCCCCAGTAAAGATGGATTCGCAAATCAGCCCGACCATGCAGGCAAGGAAGGTCGCAACGCGCGGCGAGTGGCTCGCACCAACGTGCCACATGAGGAGGATGGCGAGAATGAAAACGAATCCCGTCAGCAGCATCCAGAGGATGTGCGCCGGCCCCCATGAAAGCGCCGCGAACGGCGCCACGACGACAAACGCAGTGGGCATATTGACATAAAGCGTGATGGACTGGAATTGTAGGCGAGAGGCATGGGGAGGGGCCCACGGAGCGACCTGGGGGCGCTGGCCGTCCTCGGACAAGTACTCGTGTGCGAGATCGCTTACGCTGTATGGATTGTGCTGGTGAATCAGGCAGCGGGTGCCGGCGTAAACGGCCCGGAAATCAATCCATGCAGTCCCTCTGGCGGCATTCCAGGTACCCCACAGGGATCCGACCCCGATGCACAGAAGCACCCAGATTAGACCATTGCGGCGCAAATTTCCCATGTTCAGCATCACAGCCGCAATCCACCTTCCATTAATCATTGTTTCGACTCCTGAAACGGATAGGGTGTAATCCGCGCCGGAATCGCATCCGGCTCAACCAGCCACACCTTCCGGTCCCGATAGTAACGGACTAACTCCAAGTTATCGGAGGCATCTCTTGCCCATATGACTTTGGAACCATCGATGTCCGCCTCGTTGTAGACCCATTCGTCGAATGGATAGTGATTTCCCCAATAGCGGACGATAACCAATTGTTTGCCAGGCTGCTGGTCGAGCCACGCTTCGATCTGCGCACGCTCCGTCCCAAAATGCTGCGGGCCAAACCATGTGAAATTCCAACCGCTCGCCGGCCATTCGCTTTGGGCAAGATGCAGGGGTTCGGCAAAGGTCCGCAAGCAGGCCATGAGCACGCAAACAGTCACTATGAACCGCACCATTGCAAGCCCCGCAGGCTTTCCCTCCGGCTTCCACAGCCGCAGGTGGCGCATCATCTGCAAGCCGATCGCATAGAAGGCCGCGGCAAAGGGAGCCGCGTAGTGCGGCAGAAAAAAGATCTCGATCGACATTCCGGCCCCCAGAATGAGCACGCCGGCCACCAGGAACCGGATGCGCCGATCGAGAAACACGCGCCGAACCATCAAGAGCGGAACGGCCAGCGCGAAGCCGGCGTAAAACAGCAGCATGAAGCCGACTTTGACCAGGCTCTGCGGCAAGAAGCCGCCCCAGGAATGGATCTCCTCAAAAAAATACAGCTCGCCTTTGTGATAGAAAGCTCGCATTTCGGCGTAGCGGTACGCGGGCTCGGGCCGGGCTTGCTGCCAGACGTAATACGGCGCAATGCCGTAGGTGGCGCGATCGACCGCGTAAGGCGGAGTGAACGGGCTGCCGAAGGCGCGATAGTCGTAGTAGCCCATCCAGGCGCCGGCGGCAATCGTCATCGCCAGCGGCGCGGCAGCCAGGCGCGCAAACTTGGCGGCGCTGAGCCGGTTCTTGCCCTTCCACATCCAGCGGCCGAGCACCACTGCAACAGGCAGGCAAAGCAGAATGCCGTCGTTAGGCCGCGTCAGGGCAAGAATCGCGATGCCGATGCCCATCAACATTGCATAGCGGTACCGCGGCGTTCTCATAAAACGCGGCAGGGCGCCCAGGATCAACGCTCCGCCTAGCGCACACAGCGACCCGGCCGCATGATAAGTGTTGGTCCAGTAACTGAAAACCCCCAGGCGCAGCACGGCCAGGAGCCCGCCCAGCAGCGCCCAGTTCGGCGGCAGCCATGCCTGCAGCATCCAGCAGATCGCCGCGCACATGAGCGCGCTCACCATCAGCAAACCCACCCACGGATGCCCGAAGACGAACGTGCTGGCGGCAAGAAGCAGTCCCTGCCCAGGGAAGTACATCGACTGATAGGTCGGCTGCATGGTGATGTGGATGCTTTCGAAATGCGTCCACATCGCGGGGGTTGGATTGGCCAGCCGGCCGTGAACAAAAGTGTCGCCGGCGAGCAGAAAGCTGAAATCGTCGGGAACAAACGGCAGCGGAACTCCGAATAGAGGAAGAATGGCCAGACGCAGAAAAACCACGCTCAGGCCAACGGCCGCGACAGACAGTCCCTGTTTTCGCGCCAGCCGCGCAAAGGTCCGCTCAATGCGGGCGAAGACACCGTCACCCAGCCGCGGCCAGGCAAACGCTGAAGCGACCGCAATTCCCGTCAACCCGCATTCAAGGATCAGCAGAGAGGGGTTGGGCGTGGAGGCTAAGGGCAGCAGCATAAGGGTTAGGCGCAGTTCGATGAGAATTCCGCGGAGATCATTGAGATTCTACGGCAAGATCAGGGTAACTCCTCCGCGGATTCCGCCGCCCGAACCCGTCTTGTTACCTCGGGGGCTGTTTGCACTGCCAGATCCAAGAGCAACTCCAGAATTGCTACGCCCATCGCGGATTTGTGCCGGCCTCCGGACCCTGCATCGGAGAACTGCCGTAAAGACACACGGGAGAGCCAGGTCCGGTGGCGGAGGCTTTCGACCGGCCCTTCTCTCCCGCGGAGTGGTGCGACCTCTGCATGCGCCAACCCCGAAAGGTTTGCAGCGGCGAGTTACGTCCCGGCAGTGTTTCCCGGCAGCGAACGCTGCCCTGGGTTACGCCAGCGACGAGCTAATGTTGCTAAATACGGTGTTGATTGCGCTGGCTACACCGTTGATGCTGGTGACGCACACCAGTGCGATCAAGGCAACCAACAATGCATACTCAACCAGATCCTGGCCCTGTTCACCGTTCTTCAGGCCCTGGAATTTCACATACAGGTTCATAAGCGTATTGCTCATTTGTCGTTCTCCCATCGGTGATAATCCGGCGTGTGCCGGCGAACTTTGCATAGTTACCACGATTTCTCGTGTCTTTACAGTCGTTCATTTTATAAAACGATCGGGAACAACTAAAGAAGAATCGCGCTGTTTGTACAAGCCCGGCTCCTTATCGATAACTACTTCAGAGCGGCTCACCTGCGCCGAAAAAGACCACGCTCCGGCGGTAAGCCGGAGCGCACCCATTCTGTATTGGGCTAAGGCCCTGGGACGCGTGTTGCGCCAGGATCTACGCCAGAGACGAGCTGATGGTGCTGAATACGTTGTTGACAGCGGTGGCGACATTGTTGACGCCGGCGACGCACACAAGTGCGATCAAGGCGACCAGCAATGCATACTCGACCAGATCCTGACCCTCTTCGCCGTTCTTCAGGCCCTGGAGTTTCACGTATAGATTCATAAGCTTGTTGCTCATTTTGCGTTTCTCCTTGTCGGTGATATTCCGGCCTCAGCCGGCGAATTTTGCAGCCACGATTTCTCGTGTCATTCACGAACAATGAATTGAAAAACAACCAAAGAAACCAAGCCGTTTGCGTTTGCCCGGCTCTTTCCTTTTGTGAACGGTTGACCTTCGCAAGGGAAGGATACGCGCCGGCTCCAAACCGCCCGCGTATCCCTCCCGCAAAGGGGCTGAGGTTGAGGTCCAGGGTACGTTATGCGGCCAGAAGTTACGCCAACGAGCTGGAGATATTGGAGAACACGAGGGTGATTGCGCTGGCCATCCGGTTCACGCCGGCGATTGCGGCAAGAGCTACCAGGCAGACCAGAAGGGCATATTCCACCAGGTCTTGGCCTTCTTCGCGGTTCATCAGGTTCTGCAACTTCACAAGCAGCGTCAGGAACAGGTTATTCATTTGCTTTCTCTCCATTTTTTTGAGTTCCCAGCCTCAGCCGGGTCGCCCTCTATAGTGCATCTGGCGTGCCATTCTCGGACACGATGATTCTCTTTTAGAATCAACACATTACAAAAGTTCGAGTCCCCAGGGCGCGCCGCTGCCTGTATACGCCCGTTTACATCCGTTCTCCCCGAAGACCAGCCCTGTATACATTTGCCGCAATTTAATAATGGTCAGACCCCGGTGTCTATAGCAAAACCAGAGATGCCGTAACCCGAAGCCGCTGCACTTAAGTCGCCGCGACACCAAGGAGCGGCGACCTTCAAAAGAAGCTGAATAGGGCACACCTTCTCTGGTTTTGCCGTAGGGTGCCCGGCGGCATTTCTCCACCGGTAGCAGCGAGCCCGCCTGCCAAGGGCTGGAGAGGATACGTGGACTGTGGAATCGCTGCCGTAGAATAGCCTCCATGGCAAGCAAGCCGGATTCCTCCCCAACGCAGGAACGCGCTGATTATGCTGACTTTTCGATTGCGATTGTCGGGGGGCTTGCCCTTGCGCTGACCATCCTTTTTCTCTTTGCCGTGCCGGTGGCCGGCAAATTGTCCGCTTCACGCGACTTTGTCTCCTACTGGGCGACCGGCCAGCAGCTTGTTCGCCATGCCAACCCCTACGACCGCGACGCCGTCGCGGCGCTGGAGCATTCCGCGGGATTGACCGTCAAGGCGGTTCTCATCATGCGCAACCCGCCCTGGGCGCTGCCGCTGGCTTACCCCCTCGGCTTTCTCCCCCTGCGCCTTGCCGGCATCCTCTGGTCTCTGCTCCTTCTCGCCTGCCTGTTGATCTCAGTGCGCATGGTGCGCGAGCTGCACGGCTCCCCGCCCAATCGCATCCACTGGCTCGGGCTCGCCTTCACGCCGGGCTTGATCTGCCTCACCATGGGCCAAACCGCGCTCTTCGCGCTGCTCGGATTGGTCCTGTTTCTGCGTCTGCATCAATCCCGTCCTTTCGCGGCCGGCGCTGCGCTTTGGCTCTGCGCCCTCAAGCCGCATCTGTTTCTTCCCTTCGCCGCCGCCTTGGCTGCGTGGATCGTCGTTTCGCGCGGTTATAAGCTGCTGGCCGGCGCCGCTGCCGCCATCGCCCTCAGTAGCGCGGCTGCTTTTGCGATCGATCCAACTGCCTGGCGCGATTACATCCAATTGATGCGCTCGCCCGCCGTCGAAAATGAGTTCATTCCCTGTCTCGCCGGCGCCATGCGCCATTGGTTCCTTCCCCAGGCAGCCTGGCTGCAGTACCTGCCCGCCGCACTCTGCTGCTTGTGGGCCCTCATCTACTTCTGGCGCCGCCGCGCTGCGTGGGACTGGGTCACAAACAGCAGCCCGCTCATGCTGGTTTCCCTTCTGGCTGCACCCTACTGCTGGTTCTACGATCAGTGCCTGGCGATACCTGCCTTGATGCATGGCGCCTACGTCACACGCTCCCGCAAGCTGCTGGCGGCGCTCGCGCTGGCGATACTGGTTATGGATGGCGAAATCTGCGCCGTCCAGGTCATCTCGCCGCTGTGGCTGTGGACCGCGCCCGCATGGCTCGCCTGGTATCTCTTTGCGCGCTCCTCAGCCGGTAAAGAAGCATTGCGCCCGCCCGCGGTGTCGGCCTGATCCCGGTCCGCCACTGACGTTCCAGGCCTCTGAACGGAAAGAAGCGTGCCTGTGGTGGTAGCGCCGTGTATGACGGTGCTGCATTGGCCGCAGGTATAATTGCGTTGATCGAAGACAGAAAGGCGCCTGCCCTTGAAGGATAAGCACGACTTGAGTGTGCTTTCGATTGCGGTCCCGTGCGCGCTGGCGGCTCTCTTTACCATTCTGTTTCTCAGCTCCATGCCTTTCAATCGCGACCTCGTGGCCAAACGCGATTTCATCACTTACTGGGCTACTGGCCAGCAGCTTGTCCATCACGCCAATCCGTACGATGCCGCCACTGTTAGCCGGATCGAACGGGACGCGGGATTTGAAGGGGGCGCCTCCTACTACATGCGCAACGCTCCCTGGGCTTTGCCGCTGGCTTTGCCTTTGGGCTACTTTGGCCCACAGGCCGCGGCCCTCCCCTGGTCGCTCCTCATGCTCGGACTTCTTATCGCTTCGGCGCGCATGTTATGGAAGGTCTTTGGCCAGTCCGGGGGCCGCCTCGACTGGATTGGATATTGCTTCCCGCCCGCGCTCTTCTGCGTAATCCTGGGCCAGACGTCAATCTTCCTGCTGCTCGGGTTGGCCCTGTTTCTGCGCCTGCACAAATCGCGCCCCTTCGCGGCCGGCGCCGCGCTCTGGTTCTGCACCCTGAAACCGCACCTGTTCCTTCCCTTTGCTCTGGTGCTGCTGGTCTGGATCGCCGTATCGCGCAGCTATCGGATTCTGATGGGCAGCCTGGCGGCCTTCGCGGCGGGCGCGGCCGTTACTTCGTGCATCGACCCCGCGGCCTGGAGCCAGTACGCGTATTACATGCGCACTTCGGTCGTCACGCATGAGTTTACCCCCTGCCTGGGCGATGTGCTGCGCGACTCCATCCATCCCTCAGCGGAGTGGCTCGCGTTTGTGCCCTGCGTGGCGGCCTGTGTCTGGGCATTGGCATGGTTCTGGCCGCGCCGCCACACCTGGGATTGGCTCGAAAACGGCAATCTGCTCGTGCTTGTTTCCCTTTTGGTCGCGCCATTCGGTTGGATCTTCGATCAGACCCTGGCCATACCAGCCGTCCTCTACGCCGTATCCCGGAAGCCGTCGCAAATCTGGATATATGTTCTGGCGCTGATCTATCTCCTGATCGAATTTCAGATCGGCTTCCACGTCGAGCTCCACTCGCGCGCTTTTCTCTGGATTGCCCCGGCGTGGATTGTATGGTACCTGTTTGCGCGCGCCTCTGCCCGCAAAACTGTTGCTCCCGTTGTCGCTGCGTGATAGTCAGTGTGTATACGCATGAAAAAAGCCAGGAAGGACGGCCTGTATCTGCTGCTGCTGGGCAGCGCGGTGTTTCTCTTTCTGGGCACGGCTCTGGAGAGCGTTTCTCCTTCTTCGATGTCAGATTTCAAGGTGGTTTACTACAGCGCGCGCTGCCTTCTTCATCATTCCGATCCGTACAATGAAAGCAACGTTCTGCGCACATACAGGGACGAGGGCGGAGAGCGTCCATCGGAGTCCGCCCGGGACCTGCAGGTTGTGACGCAGTATATCTATTTGCCTACCGCGTTTTCTTTTACAGTTCCCTTCGCCATGTTGCCCTTTGGCCCTGCTCATCTGCTTTGGATGGCGTTGGTTGTTGGCGGTCTTATCTTCGCCTCGTTCCTGATATGGGATCTCGGGGCAGACTACGCCCCAATCGTCACCGGAGCTCTGCTCTTTTTCCTTCTGGCCAACGCCGAATTGCTCGTAATTATCGGCAACACATGCGGAATTGCCATAAGTTTTTGCGTGCTGGCCGTCTGGTGCTTCTACAAAAAGCGGTTTGCCGCGCTTGGCGTCCTGTGCCTTGCCATCGGCCTCGCGCTCAAACCGCACGATACTGGCCTGGTCTGGCTCTATTTCCTGCTGGCGGGCGGAGTCTATCGCAAGCGCGCGCTGCAGACTCTCGCCGTCTTTGCCGCGCTCAGTCTGCCGGTCATCCTGTGGGTCACGCAGGTTTCTCAGCATTGGATGCAGGAACTGAGTTCCAATATGTCGGCGCTTTCGGTGCATGGTGGTCTCAACGACCCAAGCCCTGCGTCATCGGGCGCCCACGGAATCGGCATGATGATCAATCTGCAAACCGCCTGAGCTTCTTCAGGGACGATCCGCGCTTCTACAACCCTGCCACCTTTCTGGTATGCGGAGTCCTGCTGCTCGTATGGTCCTTCAAGACTCTCCGCTCGCGCGTCACGCCCGCTGGCGGCTCGCTGGCGCTGGCGGCCATTGTGCCTCTTTCCCTGCTGCCTGTCTATCATCGGCAAGTGGATGCCACGCTTCTGCTGCTTACGATTCCGGCCTGCGCCATGCTCTGGGCCGAGGGCGGCCGTGTGGCGCGGCTTGCGCTCGCCGTCAATGCAGCGGGCCTTGTGTTGACCGGAGACCTTACGTGGGTACTCGTCCTCGGCCCCCTCAGAGACCTGCACCTGACCTTATCGAGGCAAGCCGGACAGATACTGATCGCCGCGCTGGTCTTGCCGGCTCCGCTTATCCTGCTGGCGATGGCCATTTTCTACCTGTGGGTGTATGTGCGGCGCGCGCATAAACCGGCGCCACCGGAGAAGCACGAGCCGGCGGAAGATGCGCCCATCGGGACAGTAACGGCCTGAGAATCTCTTAGCCTGGGTCTCTGACCGTATGAATTTGTACCAATGTTGGGTGCCCCAGGTTTCGATTTTGGCACCTGGGATAGCACAAACCTATCGCAAAACCAGAGATGCTGTAACCCGAAGCCGCTGCACTTTAAGTCGCCGCGACCCCAAGGAGCGGCGACCTTCAAAAAAGCTGAATAGGGCACACCTTCTCTGGTTTTGCCGTAAAGGACCTCTTTACGCGTTTAATGACTTGGTCGATCCTGATAGAGTCATTTTCAGGCTGCGGCGCGGCAAGCTGGCGGCCAACAATGGAGGGTATCGAATGAAACGCATCAGTCTCGTAAGTCTCTGTCTCGCGCTCGGCGCGCTGCTCGCTTCCGCGCTCGCTCGCGCGGAGGTGTCGTGTACCGGGGCGGGGCTCCACCAGGCCGTCGATCTCTACCTCGCCGCGCAGGCCAAGGGCGACATTTCCGGCCTGCCGCTCGCGGAGGGCGTCGGCTACTGGGAGAACGGGGCGGTCGCGAACATCCGCACGGGCTTCGTCACGAAGCCGCTGGGGATCGTTCATGAGCGCAGCTTCTTCGATGACGCCACGTGCCAGACGTTCACCGAGTCGGTCGTGACCGACAATGCGGCGCCTTACGTCTTCGGTACGCGGCTGCGCGTCAACCACGGCAAGATCGCCGAGGTCGAGATCCTGTGGACCACGACGGGCTACTGGGGATTCGACGCCGATTCCTACCTGAAGCATACCTCGGAGGAGGACTGGAGTCCGATCCCCGCGGACACGCGCGATTCGCCCGCAACGCTGGTTGCCGCGGCCAACGCCTATCTGGATGCCTTCCTCGAGAAGAAGACCGACCTTGTGCCGTGGGGTTATCCCTGTGTGCGGCTCGAGGGCGGCATGTACACGGGCAAAGGCTCTCCCCAGGACACCTGCGCGGTGGGCGTTCCGGCAGGAGTCAATATCGCGAATCGCCGTTTCATCGTGGACCCGGAGCTCGGCGTGGTTCAGGTGTTCTGCACGTTCGGCGTCAGCGGACCCACCGACAGCCATCTGTTCCGCCTGGTGAACGGCAAGCTGCGCTACGTGCACACGGTGACTCACCTGCTGCAGGCCAACTTCCCTGCTCCAAGTCAACCTCCGCAGACAACGCCAAAGTAATCGCCGGGCCCGCCGAATGCAGGGGTGTCGAGGCGCAGAAGATGGCGCCACTAGCAAAACCAGAGATGCTGTAACCCGAAGCCGCTGCACTTAAGTCGCCGCGACCCCAAGGAGCGGCGACCTTCAAGAAAAAGCTGAATGGGGCACACCTTCTCTGGTTTTGCCGTCGACGCCAGCGCCAGCCGCTTGCCCACATGCCGATAACTCTGCTTGATCGCCAGACCCTCCTGCCGCGCCGGCCTCATCAGCCGCTCCCGGCGGCGATGATACAGACGCGCTCGAAATGAAGAATTTCAAGAAATCCGGCACAGGTGGGTTGGTTGAGAGTAAACTGATACGAAAATCTCATGCAAAAAATTGAAGTCCCGGAGGAAGGGATTATGGATCAGGTGGACGAGGAGCAAGGAGTAGAGATCAGGAAGGCTGTCTGCTGGCCATCTCCGGGCTGCCACTGCAATTGTGGCTTGCTGGTGCGTGTGAAGGACAACAAGATCCTGAGCATCAGGGGAAATCCGGACTTTCCTTACAGTCGCGGCTCGATTTGCGGGGAACGGTCGCCGCATTTCCGGCAGTGGCTGGACCATCCCGATCAGCTCATGCATCCGCTGAAACGCAAGGGAGCGCGCGGCGCGAACCAATGGGAGACCATCTCCTGGGAACAGGCGCTGGACGAGATTGCCGCGCAATTGCAGACGATCAAGGCACAGTATGGGGCGGAGAGCCTGTCCACCATCGAAGGAACCTATCGCAGCGACTTCTATGCCATCCGCGCCCGCTTCTTGAACCTGTTTGGCAATCCCGCTAACGTGGGCGCGCCCGGCACGGGGTGTGCCTGCAACAAGGTCGCGCTGGCCCTCGCCCTGGCGGGAGCGAATATCCCCTGCACTTTGGCGCCGCCCATCAAGCAGCTCAATTGCCTGGTAATGTTGGGCCGCGATTATACCGACTCGAACCCGGTGCGCCGCCGTCCCATGCAGAAATGGCGCACCCTGAAGCCCGAAGCCAAGCTGATCGTGATCGATCCGCGGCAAACGGAAATGGCCAAAATGGCTGACATCTGGCTGCAGATTCGCCCAGGAACGGATACGGCCCTGCTCATGGCTTGGATCAACGTGATCATCCAGCGCGGCCTCTACGACCGCGAATTTGTCGAGCAATGGACCTACGGCTTCGAGCAGCTCAAGCACCGCGCCGCGGAGTATACCCCGGAACGGGTCGCCGGGATTACCTGGATACCGGCGGAGCAAATCGTCGAATCCGCCATTGTGTATGCCAGCAACAAACCGGGCTGCATCAATACCGGCCTGGCCCCCGATCAGTTTGGCCTGAACGCTATACGGGTAGAACAGGCGAAGCTCTGTTTGCACGCCATCACCGGAAATATGAAGGGGGAAGCCGCCGGGATGGCGCCGGAAGGCCCCGGACCGGTGGTCAACGGCGTCATGGCGATGCGCGACTCCATGCTGCAAATGGCGGAGCGTTGCTCCCCGGAACAGCGCGCCAAGCAGCTCGGCAGCGATCGTTTCAAGTTGATGACCTGGCCCGCTTACGAAATTATGAATCCGCTATACGAGCAAACCTACGGCGTGCCTATTGCAATGAGCGGCCATAATTTTTCCGCTCCCGAGCCCGCTATCTGGCGAAGTATCGTCGATGGTGTCCCGTATCCGACCAAAGCGGTGATCACCTGGGGCAGCAATCCCCTGCTCAACGCGGCCAATACCAAGCTGGTCTATAAGGCCCTGAAGAGTCCCAACCTGGACCTTCATGTAGTTCTCGAACATTTCATGACGCCGACCGCCATGCTGGCGGATTATGTGCTGCCGGTGGCCAGCAAGCTGGAACGAGGAACGTTGTCCACCATGGAGGACTTCACCTCGGTATTTGTCGCGGGGGAGCGCGCCATCGTGCCCCTGGGCGAGCGCAAGTCCGATTATTATTTCTTCCGCGAGTTGGCTATTCGCCTGGGTTTCGGCGAGTACTTCCCCTGGAAGACCGACGAGGAGTTTTATAACTATCGTCTGCAACCCGTGGGCATTACCTTCGAAGAAGCGGCCACAAAGAGGTACGTTATTGCCAGCGCTGAGCCCTGGACCTACGACAAGATCAACCCGCGGACCGGAAAAATCACGGGGTTTGCGACCGGGAGCGGCAAGTTCGAGCTGTATTCCAATCTGCTCAAGGAACTGGGATACGACCCGCTGCCCTACTACGAAGAGCCGCCGGAAAGCCCGGTGCGAACCCCGGAGCTGGCGGCGGAGTATCCCCTGATTCTGATCGATGGAGGACGGTTCCTGCCGCAATTCCAGTCTGAACATCGACAGTTCGGCATGGGGCTGCGGGAGCAGCACCCCGATCCGCTGGTACAGATCCACCCCGACACCGCGTGCGCACTTGGTATTCAGGAAGGGGACTGGGCCACCATAGAGACTCCTCGCGGCGCCATTACGATGAGGGCGCAACTAACAACCGGGATCCATCCGCGGGTTGTCCATGCAGAGCATAATTGGTGGTTTCCCGAGGCTGCCGCCGCTGAACCCTCTTTGCATGGTTTGTGGCAATCGAATGTCAATGTCTTGACCACCGATGAGCTCGACACCTGCGATCAGGTGACGGGAAGTTGGCCCGCGAGAGCGCTGTTGTGCAGGATCTGCAGGATAAGCTGAGGGCATCGTGGCGTTTGGCCATTACGGCAGTTTCAGGAATGGTTCCCCTGTTTCGATGACTTTAGGAAGAAGCGATCCACCCTTACAGCATTTTCGATTCTGCCCTTCACCGAAACCTCAAAGTCACGCTTACTCTGGTTCCGCTCTAGTGCGTGGGCGCGGGACCGATCTCGATCGTGTCCCCTGGTTCTGTCTGCGTCTCGCGAATGGCGCCGGCGGGAAGTTCCATCACGGAGTGCGCCGTCATACACCCTGACACGCGCCACGGACCCACGCTGCTGCGCAGTTTCCTTATGCGGTGTTTGCGGTCCAGATAAACGAGGTCGATGGGGAATCGCATGAAAAACGTATGCACTGCCTCGCAGGGAACAATCCACAATCCTTCGCCCGGCAAAAAGCACTCGCGCCCCAGCAGTCCTTTTTTCCGCGAAGGCCCCGTCCCGGCAAGCTCAAGCTGCGTTGACAACACCGTACCCCGCGTCACGTTCACGGCTTGCCGAGGCCCCGCGGGCGCGGCCGGTGGGTGCGGCGCAAAGAAATCCCGCAGGCCCTTCGCAATCTTTTCGAGCAGTTTCATTCGCCTGCCTATAGCAAAACCAGAGATGCTGTAACCCGAAGCCGCTGCACTTAAGTCGCCGCGACCCCAAGGAGCGGCGACCTTCAAAAAAAGCTGAATAGGGCACACCTTCTCTGGTTTTGCCGTAGATTCCTCTATGCATTGAGCGCGCCCGCGGCTCAAAAGCCCTATTGCTGCGGAGCACCTGTGGACGTTGACGAGGAACCGCCGCTATTGATCGTCCCTCCCCCGGTGCCGAATCCACCCGACCCGCTTTCGATCATAAGCGGCTTCTCGGGCTTCATGCTTTCAAGCAGCTTTTCGATCGGAAGCGATGGCGGAGAAGGAGGCAGCGTATTCTCAGCCGTCTTCTCATCCGGTTGGTGCATGGCAATATTCGAGTTGGGTGGCATGAACTTATCCGGCCACTTAAGATCCGGCAGCGGCGCCCCGGCCGGATACGGCGCAATGATCTCCGGTGTAACAATCACAATCAGTTCCGTATCGTTCTTGGTCTTCGACTCGGACTGGAAGAACTTGCCGATGATCGGAATGTCGCCCAGGAATGGGATCTTCTGGAAGGTGTCGGTGATGCTCTTGTCGAGCAGGCCGCCAATCATGAAACTTTCGCCGTCTTTCAGCTCCACCTCGGTATTCACTCTGCGTTCGGTAAGCCCCGGCACTTCGAATCCGGAGATTGCCACTTCATTGGTGTAGTCGAGCGAGCTCACTTCCGGCGCCACTTGAAGATGGATGGTTCCGCGCGGTGTGATGGTGGGGATAAAGTTGAGGCGGATACCGTACTCCTTGAACTCGATACTGACCGCGGCCGTGCCTCCTGACGTGCCCGACACCACGGGATACGGGAATTCTCCACCGGCCAGGAAGCTCGCCTCCTTGCCGTTGAATGCCATCACATTCGGCTGCGCCAGAACGTCTGCAATTCCCTTGTTCTCAAGCGCCTGGATGTCGGCGCCAGCGCCCAAGCCGGGGAAGAAGGCAAGAAAGTTCAGATCGTTGGTAAGCGACACGCTGCCACCGGATCCAGAAAACCCTCCCGAACCCGACGACGAGCTGCTACTGCCTCCCTGGATCGTCGGCGGAGTGAACTCGCCGGTGGTAATTCCGCCAACTGTGTTTCCCAGTCCAAGGTTGAACAGGTTGATGCCAAGTGCAATAGCTCTGCTTCGATCCACGCTTTCAAAGCGCACCTTGAGAAGGATCTGCGGTTCGGAGGAGGGCACATCCACGTTCAGCAGGTTCACCACTTTCCCCGCCGTCGATGCAATTGCAACCGCCCGCGCCGAACTAGTCAGATCCTTGACCGTGCCGCGCATAAAGATATTGCCATTGCCATAGCTCAACCGCACATCCTGGCCCGGCAATTCGATCTTCAACTCGCGCCGCACCATGTCAAGATTGTCGCCCGATACCGAGCCGTTGGCCCGTACCGTCACGTTGAAGAACTGGCGCCCGCCGTGGATGTCCCAGATGATGAGGCTGGTTTCGCCCTCGGCCTTCCCGTTGATCATGATTTCCGTGGGACTGATGGCCGAGGCTTCCGCGATTTCGGCCTGACCCACGGCCACGCGCTCAATCGGTTGCGCGCAATCCACCAGCACAGCCTTGCCGACCGCCACCGAAAGCTCGTTGGTGGAGTCTTCAAACCTTGCTCCCGCGGTTGGAGGGTTAGACGCTGCGCCTTGAGCCTGCGCGACCTGTCCGGCACAAAGTGCCAGGGACAGCGCACTGCAATATGCGATGGCGATCCAGTTTGTCGCTCTCACTGCTGTCCCCCAGGCGAAGCGAACTTCGCTTCAGTAGTTTTGGGTCCGTTGCTGACGATCATCGTGTAGGTCTGCTGCGGGGGCTTGCGATGGCCACTGCCAGCCGCCCGCGATGGCGTCGTGGAAGGCGCCTGACCGGTAAACAGGTTGCGCATCGCCGTGGGCGCGACCTTGGCGACCTCCGTGTCCAGCGGGTTGCGCAGCACCAGTTGGAGCCTCAGATTGATAGCGGCCAGGCTCAGCGTCTCGGCCTGCTCGGGCGTAACCAGCAGGTTCACAACCTGCACCTGCACCGGCTTGCCCTCGGCGTCTTTTTGAATGTCGGTGCCCGCGGAGAGAACCTGAAGGTTCTGCAGGATGGTCTCTGTCTCCGGGCCGTCGGCAGGGCCCGCGCCGGCCGGCGGGTTACCTGAAGCCATCACGTCAACGCGCATGCCGGGTATCACGAAGCCGGCCACGCCCACCACTTCATCCACCCTGATGGCGCACGCTCTCATGCCCTTCGGGATGGTGGGCGCCAAACCGCCGCCCGCGCCTGGACCAGAAATGCGGCTTGCCATGACCGGCTCGCCCTGATAGATCTCCGCCAACACACCCCGGCCAACAGCGTCTTCCGGCTTCGTAATTGCGCCCTTGGGAGGCGTCCCGGCAATCGACATTGTGGTCAGGTCGGCGGCTGTCAGCACCGCTCCCAGTGGAATATCCTTGGCTGCCGCGACCACCTTCGTGGTCGACACGGGCTTTGCCGCATTCAGGCGGCCGCCCACGATGCGATAGACCATCCAGGCACAGATACCGGCGATCACGAACGCAATGAGAAGGATCGTAAGTAGTCTTCGATTCATCCCTAACCTGTTGGAGCCGGCTCGCGCGCCAACTCCGCCTTTCTACATCGGGCTCACTTGCCCTTTCCGGCAAGCTGTCCTGAAGCAGTACACCTCGCCCCGTCCCAATACATCTCCAACGAGCTCAACGGGGAATGTGTTCCTAGTTTAGTCCTCGAAAGCTAAGTTAACCGGGCAAAGAATTACCGTCAATTACACTAAGGTACCAAGAGAGCTATGAGTCTAAGCGCCGGAATGAGCGATGCTGGAAGTAGGCACACAGGATTCCCGGAAGGGAACAACTCGGCTTCTAGTTACCTTCGTGTCTGGCGCTCGACGGCGCGGCGGGGTACCGTTAGTTCAGGAATCAGGAGTCGCAATTGCATCTTCTCGCTAAAGCCTTTGTCAGGCCGACTGAGCAGGAGCCGGCTCTCTCCGCGCAAGAATCCTTTGTGCACGCACCCAGTGGTTTGACGCTCATTTACAACGGGCCGCAAAGAGAGATCTCCCCATCGAAGATGCCTTCCCCCGACGCTACACTTTTCACGTACGGGTTCGACGCTGGCCCGCGTCCTACATCTTTCGTCGTATCGATCCTCGTCCACTGTCTCGCAGCGGCCATCATCTTGTTCGGATTTGCGTACAAGCCGCCCTTCGCCAAATTGGATAAGGAGCACTACACGGCTCGTCTTCTCGATCTGAGCATGCCTGACCAACAGTGGCAAGATCACAAAGCCGACGCCGCCTATCCCCGCTCGCAGGCCGCTAACTCCAAGCCCGCATCCGGAAGCAAACCCTCGCACAACCGTCCGCCGGTCCTGCGCCAGATGGTGCAAGCCAAGCCAGGGCTGCAAACCCTCATCCAGCCCGACCTTCCTGCTATCGTCACGCTGAATGAGGAGATCCCTGTGCCTCAGGTTGTGATCTGGACACCGAGCAAGACGCCGGTCAAGAACATCGTGCCGCCCCTGCCTCAGAAGCCCACCGCTGCCGATGTCAAGCCAACGATCGATGTGCCCAACCAGGAGGTGAACCTGGCCGACATCAATATCGCATCCAGCGACCTGCCCTCGCCCAGGAACATGGTTTTGGCAAGCACTACATCGCCCGTCGCGGTCCAGCAGCCGCAGCTGGTCCAGTTGCCTCCCGTCTCCGCCACACAGAACTCGGCACAGCCTACTCCGGCTGCGATTCTCTCTCTTTCTGACCTGCGCATGAAAAATGGAACCGCCGCGCTGCCGCCGGTGAACGAGTCTGCCGCGGCGAATGTGCAGGGTGCGTTGGCGCCGGACCGGGTGCAGGATTCTTCACCGCAGGGCAGCGGTGACTCTGCTGCGAAGCTGGGACAAACCGGCTCCGGCCCCGCCAAACCGGAAACGTCCGCTTCCGCCCAGGGAGCGGATCTGCCTTCAGAATCGTCAGGCCAGTACGCGCTCACCAAGATCGCGTTGCCCAGGGACGGCCGTTTCAGCGCCGTGATCGTGGGGAATGCCCTTGAAAATCAATATCCCGAGATCGCCGGCTCATGGAGAGGCAGGATTGCCTATACCGCTTATTTGCACGTAGGACTAGCCAAGAGCTGGCTCCTGCAGTACTCGCTTCCGCGCGACGCCGATGCCTCCGCCGGCGGCACCGTCGCCCGCCTCGATGCGCCCTGGCCGTTTAACATCGTGCGTCCCAATCTCGCGCCCGGCTCGGTCAACGCCGATGCCCTCATGATCCACGGCTTTATCGATGAATCGGGCCGCTTCAAGGCCTTGAGCGTCGCCTTTCCGCCCGCCTTTCCGCGCGCGCAGTTCGTACTCGACGCACTCCAGCAATGGCAATTCAGGCCCGCCATGAAGGATGGCCAACCTATCAGAGTCGAAGTGTTGCTGATTATTCCGGACATCGAGGATTGAATCGAGGGTCGAATCGAGTATCGACCGGCGCCTTCCCGACGCGCCCAAAAAAGAAGGGTGCGGACCTAACGCAAAACCAGAGTCGCTGTACCCCGGAGCCTCAACCGCTCAGTCGATGCGACCAACAGGGAGCAGCGACCTTCGAAAGACCCAACAGGGCACACCAACTCTGGTTTTGCCGTAAAGTCCACACCCTTCGTGCATTTTGCGTTTTCGTTAGTTCAATGTGGTGCTGACGACGACTCCGCCCGAGCTGTTCGGCAGCAGGCGCGGGTTTGTAAAGGTAGCCGAGATGGCGCTGAAAATATCTGAGATGGTCCCCACCGTGTGCGCCGAATCCGTGCAGCCGCTGCTGGCGCTGGATGTGTCGGCATAGAAATAAGAGATTGAACTGGTCGATGGCGAAGCCATGTTCTTCATGGTGATGCAGGGCGTGAGAGTGGAGAGCGAAAGTGCGGTATTCCCACTTGTCGCCGAGGCAATGAGCGAGGTGTCCGTCACCGTAACGGAACTCTGGCCGCGGGGTGCCTGAACCGCGCATCCGTCCGATTCCGAGTCGAAAGCCACCGCGTAGACCGTTGTTCCGGCGTTCTGCGCGGCCTGCGCCGCCAGGATCGCCTGCTGGCATTGATCCACCGACGAAGGATAATACCCGGTCGTGGACGAGGGATTTGAAATGTAGGCGAGCCCATCTGCCGAGGGGGTCACCGAGCCGGAGGCGAACTTGCTGGTACTGTCCACATTCGCCTGACCGTCGCTGAGGATGATCAAGGCGTTCTTCGAACTCGGATACAACTTCTGCTCGGCAGTGAGCGCCGCCTGAGCGGCATTGATGACTCCGGCATAATACGTGCTCTCGCCGCCTGGATTCTTCATGCACCCGCCCGTCTCTGCGACGATGCTCGAACTGGAGTTCAGGTGGTTCGAGGAAGTTGCCGAATAGTAATCGGAGACGAAGCCGTTGGCGTCGCCGTCCTGCGACGGATGCGCACTCGAGATGGGCGTGACCTCATAGGTTGAGTCCACGGAGTTGTAGGTGAGCGGCGTGTACGACGCCAGGCTGTCGCTATACGTGAGCGGCGAGGTCGACTTCATGGTGGCAGCCGGGAACGTGTACGGCTCGTTCTGCGGAGCTCCGGTGCATGTCCAATCGCTCGAGACCGAACCCGTTGTCACATTCGGAAACGAGAACAGAGCCACGCGGAAATTCGCGCTCGAGTTGGGAATGTTCCCGAGCAGAGTCTGGACCCCGGCCAGGGCGCAGGCAAACTCCGTGCTGGTGGTGCAGCTTCCTGAAGGCGGAGCGTCGCTCATGGACGAGGTGGCGTCCAGCACGATGGCCACGTTCCACGGCTGCGGCACGCCCTCCATCGACGCCGTAGCGGTTGCGGCAACCGTCATGGTTTTGATGCCTAACACCCTCAGGAAAGTGGTCGGCACGCTGGCGGTCTCGGTGATCTTGATGGCGTTGGCCGGGGAGCTCTGAGTGCAGGTAGATCCGTCAGGCAGCAGCACGTTCACGCACCAGGTTGCGATCGTGGTGTTGACCGTTCCCAGGTTGGCGTTGTAGTTCTCATCTCCACTTCCGATATCGGAGTAAGTAGTTGCGGCGGCGGTTGCGCCGTTGGTGCTCGATGTGTCGTACACCTCTCCGGCTGCCGCCAGCGCCGAGGCGTTGGCGTAATTCTGGAGCTCGCCGCGAACCACATAGGCGCGGGCGACGTCGATCAGCAGCCCGCCAATTCCCAGGATCGCTGTCATTCCTGCGGCCATCCAGACCAGCGCCAGTCCATGCTGCTCGCCGAGCAGCCTTTTTGCCAATGAGCCAATCTTCTTCATCATGGAATCTACCTCCGTGTCATTGCGTTAGTACTCGTCCTCTGCCACCGTAGCTGTAAGCGTGCAGGTGGAAGCCCACGTTGTGCCCCTGGTGAAGACCAGGGGAAGCGAGCAGGGGTACGTGGCCGTGACCGTCACCGGCTCTTGCTGCGCCAGGTACTCCTGAGCGCCGGGGCACGACGATCCCGATTCTTTCGTTCCGTTCAGATTGAGCGTGAGAGTAATGCTGGCTGGAGTTAGGGTTGGCGCCGCATTCTCGATCGCTGTAAGAGTGTCTGCGCAGGGATTCGTCGTGCTCGTTCTGATCTGCTGCAGATACTGGGCGCCGGAGCCCACGGCTTGAGTCAGCGTGACTTGATTGTTGTAAACAATCCCGAAATCGAAGATGCCCGTGAAGAGGAGGAGCAGCAGCGGCATCGTGATCGCAATCTCGACCAGGACGCTCCCGCGCTCGTCCCACGCTCGTCTGTCATCTGCCGGGGCACATATCTTCCTCGCTATAGCGCCGCGTTTCAAGCTCCGGGAAAGCAAGGTGAGTTGCCCGCTCAGATCATTCAGGATTTTCATCGTTCTACTCCTAAGCAATGAGGGAACCTTATTGCGCTGCAGTATTATCTTGCCTCTCTGTACCACAAGAGACAATTCAACATTTGGGTAAACGCGATGGCGGATAAGTCATTGAGTTAGAACGAGTATTGGTAATGAATAATGGTTACCCTCGGGTGATCTTCTCGATATCCCTGCGCAGGCGCCATTCAACGAAACGCCCTATAGCAAAACCAGAGATGCTGTAACCCGAAGCCGCTGCACTTAAGTCGCCGCGACCTCAAGGAGCGGCGACCTTCAAAAAAAGCCAACTACAGCGGAACCAGAGTAGATGTACCCCGAAAGCACGTCAGTTGAGTGGTTTTTTCCTCAGGAAAAAGCCACCTTTCACGACCGAACGCAAGGGCACGCTTACTCTGATTCCGCCCTAGGGCACACCTTCTCTGGTTTTGCCGTAAGAGATCTATTGCCGCATCGCCATCTGCGAGGTGCTGGAAAAACTGAAGGTCTTGGAGAAGTAACTGAGAATATAATGCGTAAAGTCCGCGAGGCTCATCGTATAGGAATATGTCGCCGTCAACTGAACCGAGAGGCTGTTATTAACTTTCGCGCGGTCGGCGGCGCCTCCTCGGCGCGCCGAAAAAAGAGAAGGGCGTGGACCTGAAGTCCACACCCTTCGAGCGTCTTCCGTTTTGTTAGTTGACTGTTGGGGTGCCGATGACGACTCCGCTGGAGTTGCTCGGCAGTAGGCGCGGGGTCGTAAAGGTAGCCGCGATGGCGTCGAAAATCTGTGCGATGGTCGACACCGTGTGCGCCGTATCCGTGCAGCCGCTGCTGGAGCTGGACGTGTCGGCATAGAAATAAGACATTGAACTGGTGGCCGGCGAGGCCATGTTCTTCATGACGATGCAGGGCGTGAGCGTGGCGAGCGAAAGCGCGGGATTGCCGCTTGTCGCCGAAGCCCAGATTGCCGAGTCTGTTCCTCCACTGCTTGTTGTGCATCCGCTCGATTCGGAGCCGAAGGCTATTGAGTAGATCGTCGTGTTGGCATTCTGGGCGGTTTGAGCAGCCGTGATCGCCTGCTGGCATTCATCGGTAGCCGAAGGATAATAGCTCGTTTTGGTGGGACTTGATATCAGTTGGAGGTAATCTGTAGCAGGTGCGCCACCGGCTGTGGCATGTGGCGCGCCGCCAGCAAGCTTGCCCGTATCGGTTACGTTCGCCTGGCCGTCGCTGAGGATGATCAGGGCGTTGTTCGACTTCGGATACAACGTCTGCTCGGCATCGAGCGCCGCCTGAGCGGCATAGATAACACCGGCATAATACGTGCTTTCGTTGCCCGGATTCGTCATGCACGAGCCGTGCGTCCCGCCCACAAGCTCCGCGACGATGCTCGAACTGGAGTTCAGGTAGTTCGAGGAGGTTGCCGACCAGTAGTCGGATACAAAGCCGTTGGCATCGCCATCGCTTGTGTTTACGGGCGTGTCCTCATAAGTTGTTGCAACCGTAGGCGAGGTGGCATAGGTAAGAGGATCGGTTGTAGAAACTACTGGTGCATAAGCTTTGAGATTGGTTGCCGGAAACGTGTACGGCTCGTGGGTCGGAGTCGTCGGAGCGTTATTGCCGCAGCTCCAGAAGTCGGAGACCGTACTCGTACTCACATTCGGAAACGAGAACAGAGCCACGCGGAACTTGGCGGTCGCGGTGGTGCAGCTGGAGACGCCCCCGCAGGAGTTCACGTTCTGCAGCAGGGTCTTGACCCCGGCCAGTGCGCACGCAAACTCCGTGCTGTAGCCGCTGCAGCTTCCGACGGGAGGAGCATCGCCCATGGACGAGGTGGCGTCCAGGACGATGGCCACGTTCCACGGCTGCGGCGCGCCCTGCATCGACGCCATCGCGTTTGCGGCAACCGTAATGGTTTTGATGCCTAACACCCTCAATAAAAAGGTGGGCACGCTGGCGGTCTCGGTGATCTTGATGGCGTTGGCCGGGGTGCTCGATGTGCAGGTAACTCCTGAAGGCATCAGCATGTTCACGCACATGTTTGTGATCGTGGTGTTGACCGCTCCCAGGCTGCCGTTGTAGTTCTCATCTGTACTTCCGATACCGGAGTAAGTAGTTGCGGTGGCGGTTGCGCCGCTGGTGGTCGATGTGTTGTACACCTCTCCGGCTGCCGCCAGCGCCGAAGCGTTGGCGTAATTCTGGAGCTGGCTGCGAACCACATAGGCGCGGCCGACGTCGATTAGCAGCCCGCCAATTCCCAGGGCCCCGGTCACTACCATGGCCGTCCAGACCAGCGCCTGCCCATGCTGCTCGCCGAGCAGCCTTTTTGCCAATAAACCAATGATCTTCATCATGGAAACTACCTCCATGTCGTTGCGTTAGTATTCGAACTCCGTCACCGTAGCGGTAAGCGAGCAGGTGGAAACCCACGTTGTGCCCCTGGTGAAGACGATCGGAAGCGAACAGGGGTACGTGGCCGTGACTGTCACGGGCTCTTGCTCCGCCAGGTACTGCTGAGCGCCGGAGCACGTAGTCTTATTCGTTTCCGGCGTTCCGTTCAGATTGAGCGTGAGTGAAATTTTGCTTGCAGTCAGTGTCGGCGCCGCATTCTCGAGCGCCGTAAGAGTGTCTGCGCAGGGATCCGTCGTGCTGGTTCTGATTTGCTGCAGATACTGGGCGCCGGCGCCCACGGCTTGATTCAGCGTGAGCTGATTGTTGTAGGCGATCCCGAAATCGAAGATGCCCGTGAAGATAAGGAGCAGCACAGGCATCGCGATCGCGATCTCGACCAGCATGCTCCCGTGCTCATCCCACAAGCGTCTGCCACGTGCCGGCGCGCAAACCTTCCGCGCCTTCGCGCCGCGTTTCAAGCTCCGGGCAAGCAAGATGAGTTGCCCGCTCAGATCGTTCAGGATTTTCATCGCTCTTCCTCCCGGCGCGGCCGTCACTGCAATTCGAATTCGGCCGTGCCAGCTTCAAAAGCCTCCCTGGCAGTTCGGTGACTTCGCGGAGAACTGGTCTTTAAATGATGTTCCTTCATCGAGCCGCCTGCTATGACACTTTCGTGCCAAGTAACGTTACCGCAGGTTTCTGCAACCACCGCGATGTGACGCCGGTCTCCTGACCGGGGTCCCCAACGACAGGTCTTCGTCGCTGGGTGGTAGACCGGCTGTGGTGCGGGCCTCCAGGCCTGCGCTTGCCCTGGAACGATTACCGAATCACAATAGCCTGAGCGCTATAGCAAAACCAGAGATGCTGTAACCCGAAGCCGCTGCACTTAAGTCGCCGCGACCCCAAGGAGCGGCGACCTTCAAAAAAAGCTGAATAGGGCACACCTTCTTTGGTTTTGCTGTAGTACCTGCGAACACTCCCTGCGGCAATGTCCCTCTGGGGTGAACACATCCCCAACCTGGCCGAAACGGTTAAGGTCTGCGCAGACCGCAACCAATCATCATCGTTCTGCCTGCCGTCGCGCTGTCCCTGCAATCCGGCTCCCGCCGCGCCTCTACCGCGCTCCATTGCGCCCGTCATTTGCCTTTCTTCAACTGCTCCAGAAATCGATCGAATTCCTTCTTGCCGGCGGCGTCGAGAATGGGGGATTTGCCTTGGCGCTGGTCCTTGTCGTCGGGGAGAACAAACTGCAGCCCTACGCCATCGGGGCCCCAGCGCACTGCCCGCGACTGCACGGCAATCGTGCGCTCCGCAACTTCCTCTCCGCAGTCGGTCCGCTGCAGCGTCATCAGAACCAGGGTTCCCGGATACCAGCGTTCCTCGGTAACTACGATAGAGTCCCGACGAGCTGATATCGCGAATTCCGTGCGCGTCAGGCGCGGAGCCGTTCCAGTAATACGCGGCCAGCCCCGGCGCCGGCGTCCGCGGAGCCTTGCGCGGATCGGGCGACCACCAGCGCTCCAACCAGTTGCGCGGTTGCTTGACCGTCTTCCTGCCCGGCGCCGTCAGATCCATCTCGTAGGTCTTTTGCGCGGCTGGATTCTCCTGGCCGGTGCGGTTTTCCAGCTCCAGCAGCCCCGGACCGCCGCTCCACAGCGGCTTTTCGCGCAGCAGCACCGCGCCCGCGATGGCCGGAGTCTCTTCGATTGCGGTGAACGTTGTGTGCGCGATGGCAGGCGCTGCCGGAGCCTCGCTGCGGGAACCCGTCAACCGCTCCAATTGCTGCTCCATCTCCTCGGCCACGCACAGCACAAGCTGATCGCCCGGCTGGGTCTGCGAGGAATAAATCGAGTGCGCCGGCAGCGCCAGCACGCTTTCCGGCCGCGGGCTCGACGAGCTCACCTGAAAGGTGGGAAACGACTCGACCGCATCGATCACCCGGCATTCATCGTCCAGATAGATCAGATCCAGGGGCGCGGGCATCTCTGCCGCCGGAATCCCCCGGAACGGCATCATCCACACGCCATCGCCCGACTTCAGCGGCCGCGCCGCCATCAGTTCCCCGACGCGCATAGCGGGAAGGTCGACAGCCTTCACCTCCAGGCCAAGAAAGCACTCCCGGGTTTGGTTATAGGCGCAATGAGTCCGTGAATCCATGTTCCCTTTCACCTGAAACGCGAGTGCGGCGGCTCCTCTTGCTCGTCCGCCCTCCGGCTTCCCATTCGACCTTTTCCATCACTTCCATGCCTACCGGTCCCCTCTTTCTGCGTGCGCCAAGGCGCAAAAGAGTACAACTCACCCTTTCCGTTGCCTGGGCAGGCCGCTGAGGCATTTGCCGCCTGCGCGGCAGGTCCCCCAGGCAACGGAATGTTTTAACCCGCCCGTGGCGCCACGATGGTCTCACGGCGCCCGGGGTCTTGCGCGCTGCCGCTTACTTCACCCGCGTGCGGCGGCGCTGAATCAAAATCACCAGGATAATGACTGCCAAAACCCCGGCAACAATCCTGATAATCGTAGTTGTCGTCCATGTCTATTTCCCCTTCCTGCCTCAGTTTCCGGTCATTTTGCTAAATGACTCCATCATCACAATCACGGCTGGTCCCAGTGTAACCAGAAATAGCGCAGGGAAGATGAAGAACACAAGGGGAAATACCAGCTTGACCGATGTCTTCGCTGCCATCTCCTCGACCGTCTGCACGCGCTGCGTTCGCAGCGTGTCGGCGTGAACGCGAAGCATCTTCGCAATGCTCGTTCCAAATTGTTCCGTCTGCACCAGCATGGCAACCAGATTGCGCAAACTTTCCACACCGGTGCGTTCGGCCATTTTCTTCCAGGCCTCTGAGCGGGCCCGTCCGGCGCGCTGTTCCAGCACCACAACTCCCAGCTCGTCGCACAGATCCGGCGTCGATTTGCTCAACTCCTGCGCGGTGCGCGCCGTCGCCTGGTCCAGGCTCAGGCCCGCTTCCATGCAAATCACCAGCAGATCCAGCACATCGGGCAGTCCGCGGGTAATCCGCTTTTGCCGCTTCTCAATCTTTCTTCCCCAGCCAGAAGTCCGGCACCAGAAACCCTCCGCCCAGCGCCACGAGATACACAAAAAACGGGCCCAACAAGTTCGCCAGTCCGCTCAGGTACGCCACCAGGCACAGCAACAGAGGCATCACCACTTTGCAGCCATAGAAGAACTTCACCGCCTGCTCGTCGCGATAGCCCGCGCGCGTCAGGCGCTGCATGACGACCGAGACTTCCTTCTCGCTCTTCGGCATGATGTGGTCGAAGCGCTCCACGACGTGGCCGATCGAGGACTTGGTCTGCTCTATGACCGAGGTCAGGCTTTTCTGCTTGGGATGCGGGTTGATGGCTTCGCTGATCCGCTTGAGCATGACTTCGCGATAGAACAGCAGCAGCCCGCCGCTCGCGATCAGCAGGAAGATGGCCAGAAATGTGACAACGGCAAATCCCATACGTCTCCTTTACACGTCGATGTCGACGATCTTGTGAATCACAAACCCGCCCAAGCAGCGATCATGCCCGCGGCGCCCCACAGCATCTTGATGCCGATTTCGCGATGCCACAGAATGCTGATCATTCCCGGGTCTACGAAGTAGATGGCTATGCCCAGCACGATCGGCAGCAAGGTGAGGATCCACCCCGTTAGCCGTCCTTGCGCCGTGTGCACCATAATCTGGCGTTTCAGGCGGAAGCGCTCCCGGATGACATGCGAGGTCTTGTCCAGCACTTCGGCCAGATTGCCTCCGCTCTCCTTTTGAATCAGGATGGCGGTGGCCGTGATCTTCATGTCCTGCAGCGGAACCCGGATGATCAGGTTGTCCAGGGCGCGGTTCATCTCCAGCCCATAGTTCTGCTCCTCGAAACAGATCTTGAACTCGCCGCCCACCGGATCGGCGCACTCGCGCGCGACCAGGGCCATGGCCGCAAGCAGACTGTGCCCGGCGCGGAGTCCGCTCACCATCAGATCCAGCGCCTCCGGCAAACCCTTTTCGAACTGGCCCAAGCGCCGGCTGCGCTTAAACAGCACAAAGCCGAACGGCACGGCGCCCAACACCAACCCTGCCCCGAGCGACACAAGAATGTATTGGAAGTACAGGTAAAGAACATAGGCCGGAAGAAACAAAAGCGGCCGCGGTCATCACCAGCAGACGGCCCGCGCTCCAATCCAAGGCGGCCTGGGCCAGCATTCTCCGCAGATAGGGCGTCAGCTCGAATTTCAGCAGCTTTTTGTTCAGCCAGGGAATGCTGCTGAGCACCTCGTTCTTGCGCAGGTTCAGGTCCTGAGCGGCTGCGTCTCCTGGCTCTCCGCCTTGAGCGCCGAGTCCAGCGTGGCCAGCGCCTGCCGCGAGCTGCGGGAGGGCGACAGAGCGCTGCCGATCAGCGGAAGCGCAATGATCGTGAACACGCCCACGAATACCAAACCAGCAATCAATCCCATCTCTGCTCCCTCCTTTCTCCTCAGTTGACCGGCGTTTCCTTCTCGAACAGGCTGGGCGGCAGAACAATGCCCGACACGCGCAGCCGTTCCAGGAACTGGGGACGGATGCGCGTGGGCACGAAGGCGCCGATCACGCGGCCGTCCGGCCCGATGCCTTTCTTCTGGAAGGTGAAGATCTCCTGCATGCTGATCACGTTCTCTTCCATGCCCGTGATCTCTGAAATGTTGGTGATCTTGCGCGTTCCATCGCTCATGCGCGTGGCCTGCACCACAATCGTGATGGCCGAAGCCATCTGCTGCCGCACCGATCTCTCCGGCAGATTCATGTTCGTCATGGCCACCATGGACTCCAGCCTCGACAGCGCGTCGCGCGGCGTGTTGGCGTGAATCGTGGTCATCGAGCCCTCGTGGCCGGTATTCATGGCCTGCAGCATGTCGAACGCTTCCTCGCCGCGCACCTCGCCGATGATGATGCGGTCGGGGCGCATACGCAGGGCGTTGATCAGCAGTTGCCGCTGGCGAATCGCGCCCTGCCCTTCGATGTTCGGCGGCCGCGTCTCCAGGCGCACAATGTTGTCCTGCGCCAGCCTGAGTTCGGCGGCGTCTTCAATGGTCACCAGCCGCTCGTTGTTCGGAATGTACTGCGACAGGATGTTCAGAAACGTCGTCTTGCCGGCGCCCGTGCCGCCTGAGATCAGGATGCTGATGCGCGCCCGCACCGCCGACGACAGCACTTCCATCATCTCCGCCGAAATGCTCTTCAACTGCACCAGTTGGTTGGCGGCCAGCGGGCCGGTCCCGAAGCGCCGGATCGACACCGACGGCCCGTCCAGCGCCAGCGGCGGAATGATGGCGTTGACGCGCGACCCGTCGGGCAGGCGGGCATCGACCATGGGCGACGACTCATCCACCCTGCGGCCTACCCGCGACACGATCCGGTCGATGATCTGCATCAGATGCCGGTCGTCGCGAAACGACGTATCCACCTTCTGCAGCAGCCCGCCCTTTTCGATAAATACATGGTCCTTGCCGTTGACCAGGATGTCGGAGATCTTGGCGTCCCGCAGCAGCGGCTCCAGCGGACCCAGCCCAAAAACCTCGTCCAGCAGATCGGCGTGGATCTTCTCCTGCTCGTCGAAGTTCAGCGGCACCCGCTGCTCCGACATGATCTCTTTCACAAGCCCCGAAACCGCCTGGCGCGCCTGGCTGGAATTCACGCGCGACAGCTTCTCCAGATCCAGCTTCGAGATCAGCGTCCGGTGAATCTCCGCTTTGTAGTTTTCCAAATTCAGCAGTTCCACGTTTTACCTTCCATCCAACTGGGGAAATTCGTTCTTTCGATCCTCATCAAAAAAAGCCGAAAGGCTTTCTTTTTGCTGGCGGCCTTTGCCTTTGCCTCTTCCTGTCCTGAAACCGCATTCGCCATCTTCCGGATCTGGCGCGCAATCGCCGAATCCGCAAGCACAAGCGGCGTGGCATCGATCTGCATCTTCCGCACCGACGCATAGTCGTTGGGAATCTTCCATTGCGCCGGCCTGGTCAGCGCTTTGGTGATGTGCTCCTCCGAGAAGCCCAGGGCGCGTGATTCAAAACGGTTGATCACGATCTCCAGCTTCGGCAGGGGTGCGGTGAAAAACTGCGAGATGAGCCGGTTCGAGTTGCGCAGTTCAGGAATGCTCGCCTGCGTCACCAGATAGACTGCGGTCGCTTCCTTGTAAGCCGATGTTCCCATCAGGTCCAGCTTCGACCCCAAATCCACCACCACGTTGTCGAACTCCTGCCGCGCCACGTCCATCAGCCGGTCGATGGCCTCGTCGCTGGCCTGGTACTGGACAAACTTTCCCGGAGCCGCCAGAACCCAGACGCCGGAGCTGTGCTTGACCAGAAGCTGCGAGAGAAAGCGCGCATCCAGCCTGTCGGCCGCCTGCAAAGCGTCGATGGCGGAGAATTCGGCCACGATGCCCAGGTTCAGCGCTGCGTCGCCAAGCGGCAGATCGAGATCGATCAGCAGCGTCTTCTGCTCCGGCTCCTGCGCCAGCGCTACGGCAAAATTGCAGGCCAGCATGGTCGCTCCGGCGCCGCCTTTGGCGCCCATGAACGCCAGCAGCTTTCCCGTCCGCCTTCTTCTCGGTCCGCGTCACCGGCCGCCGCGCCGCGGCCCGCACCAGCGCCTCCGCCATCACCTCGCGGTCAAACGGAAGCGTCAGAAACTCGCGCGCGCCGGCCCGCATGCAGCGCATCAAAAGCTCGGGATCGGTTTTCTCCGAGTACACCATTGCCGTCGCTACGCCGTTGGCGCCGATGCTCTCCACCAGTTCCAGCGCGTACTCGGGATCGCTGTCCAGCTCGATGACGATGACGTCGTACTTCTGCTCCAGCATCCGGGGAACATCGTCCAGATCCCGGCGGATAGCTGGAAAACTCGCAAATCTCCTTAGCCGCCGCATCCGGCCAGGGCCTCGACTGCCGCCGCGCGGCGATTATCGTCGGGACCGATCAGCGCAATGGAGAGCGCCTCGGCGCCGATCAATTCACCGGGGCCGGGATTCACCAGAAAAGGGGAAGGGTTGGTGGCCACGTTGCTGTTACTCCTTGCCATGCGGCGCTTCTGCGGCGCGCTCGTCGGCGACGCCGGCAATTCAAAGTTCGCATTTTGCAAGCTGGACATTGTCCTGCCTCCGTCCTTAACGCGCAAAAAACGAAATCAACGTCCCGATCGCGATGGCTGGCGCATACGGCATCTTGCGCCGCTGCGGGTTGCTCAGAACCGCCTCCCCGCGCTCCTTCGCACTGAAAAGCAGACCGCCGGTGTGCTGAAATAACTCCTTCAGGAATCCGCCCCGCACCGCCCAGACGAGAGCCATCGCTCCCCCCGCCAGGCCGGTCAACACCAGCGCGATAAACAACTGGTTCGGGCCAATCCACGCCCCAATTGCGGCGCAAAGCTTCACATCGCCGGCGCCCATCCCGCCCATCCAGAAAAGAAATCCGTAGATCAGAAGCGCCAACCCCGCGCCCTCAAGGCTCTGCCCGGCGCCGTGCCAGCCATGGAGCCAGCTTGAAACCGCAATCCCCGCCAGCAGATAAGGAAGCACCAGCCAGTTCGGAATACGCCGGCTGCGAAGATCCGTGAAGGTCGCCACGCTCAAAACAATAACGGCCGGCCACCAAGCGACCGAGTGCATTGCCACTGCTCCTGTTCCCCCGGCGTTACGGGGTTACTGCCCCTTACAGCAATTGCCCAACCAAACTTCCGTTGCTTCCATGTCATTTAAATTCAAATAGATATAAGTAACATAGCCTTGCGCCATTGCCCCAGGTGTATACGCCTGTTTACGGCCCAACCCAACTTGGTGTGGACCGTATACGACCGTATACACCTCCGCCCTCGCCAGGGGCTGGACCAGAGCCGCTACCTTGCCCCCTCCAAGTCACTCATAAACAATGGAATAGCTGCACTTGTCGTGGTGTCGAAGCCGATCTGCAGGCGGAAAAATCGCAATTCACACCAGCGGAATTCGAGATCATACGGTGCAGTTGCCGTTCACTTTTTTCAGTCTGCACCTGCTTTGCGCTGTTCAAGACGGCTCCGCCTCAAACCTCGCGCAAGGTACCAAAGTCATCACTGCAAATCGGGATGATCCACAAAACAATGGGCGCAATAGTTTGCCAATGAGCCGCAGACGGCAGTCGAAAAACCGCGCCGGAGTGCTTCAGGAAACGTCGGGTTTTTTGGTTTTTCCGGCGAATTTTAGGTATTTGTCCAACTGCGTTACCCGGCTACTTTTGGCAGCCCGCGGGGGCGCGGCGTCGTGCCGCTTGCCTCCGGCTGATGGCGGTGACCAGGGTCGCATTTTCCTACCACCAAAGAGGAATAGGCGGCTCGTTACCGATTGACGATCATACAGTTACATCGCCAATCCCCGTAGAACGGCACCGTAAATTCCAGCGACATGGAAGATCGCACGCGAATGATCAGAATTGGACTGTATTCGGAAGATCGCACGTTGCACCCGCTTCTTTCTTCTGCCCTTGGTAAGGACTTCGAGGTTCTGCTTGAGCCGGAAGGGGATGGAATGGACTCGCTCGTCTCCGGCGGGGCCTGCGATGTCATGATCCTCGATCTGTACTCGCACGAGGACTCCCTGCAAACACGCATCGAGTGCGCGCGGCGCCTGATCGCCTCGGATGTACCGGCCATCCTGATGGCCGACGACAGCCTGCGCTCGACCGCATTCGAGCTTGTGCGCTCAGGGGCCTTCGGCTACTGCCGCCGCCCGCCTTCCATTCGCGATCTCAAGACCATGCTCAGCCGGGCCTGCGAGACCTCCGCGCTGAAGCAGCAACTCCACAGCGTGCAACAGAGGATCGAGGCGCCTGGCAGTTGCGACCGCATCATCGGATCGAGCCCGGCCATGCAGCGCGTCTATCAGCTGGTGCGCAGCGTAACCAATCTCAACGCCGCCGTCCTGGTCACCGGCGAAAGCGGAACCGGCAAAGAGCTGATCGCCCGCGCCATTCACAATCTCGGCTCCCGCGCCAAAAAGCCTTTCGTAGCCGTCTCCTGCGGCGCCATCCCTGAAACCCTGATTGAGGCCGAATTATTCGGGCACGAAAAGGGCGCCTTCACCGGCACCGTCGGCGCCCGCGAAGGCTACTTCGAGCAGGCCGCTGACGGCACCCTCTTCCTCGACGAAATCGGCGACCTCAGCCTCTTTACCCAGGTCAAGCTCCTGCGCGTCCTGCAGCAGATGGAGTTCAGCCGCCTGGGCTCGAACAAGCTGGTTCCCCTGCGCGCGCGCCTCATCTTCGCCACCCACCAGGATCTCTCCAAGCTGGTGGCCGAAGGCAAATTCCGCCAGGATCTCTATTACCGCATCAACGTCATGTGCATTGAGTCGCCGCCGCTCCAGGATCGGCCGGAAGACATCCCGCTCATCGCAGGGCATTTCATGCGCCACTACGCGGGAATCTTCCAGAAGCCGATGGACTCGATCGAGCCCGCGGCGCTGGAGATGCTCCAGAGCTACCCCTGGCCCGGAAATGTGCGCGAGCTCGAAAACGTAATGCAGCGGGCGATCATTCTCGCTCCCGGCCGCATGATCCGCGCCGAAGACTTGAACCTTAAAGTGCCGGATGAAGATGCTGCCGTCTTCGACGACATCGTCGACATCGCCGATTACCAGCCGGACGGTTCGTTCGAGCGCCAGCTCCGCGACTACAAGGTCAAGCTGGCCGTCGCGGCCGTTCGCGAAAACAATGGCAACAAGACGCTGGCTGCCCGCAGCCTGTGCATCTCCCGCGCCTATCTGCACCGGCTCATCCGCCTCGCCGAGCCCGAGCCGTCTCGAGCCGCTCTTTGCGGAACGCAACCTGCGCGAGTCCGCCACAGCCTGAGAAAGCACCCACCCTGCCACGCAAACTTTGCGCCGTGTGTTCTTCTCAGCTCACCTATAGCAAAACCAGAGATGCCGTAACCCGAAGCCGCTGCACTTAAGTCGCCGCGACCCCAAGGAGCGGCGACCTTCAAAGAAAGCTGAATAGGGCACACCTTCTCTGGTTTTGCCGTAAACTGATTCAACGCGTATTTACGCGAAATAGTCGACCTGCCGCGCGGGAACGTCTTCGATCGCTTCATCGCCGGGCTCGATCTCGCCGTCAAGCAGGAGATCCTCTTCGCCGTCCTCTTCCGCGCCCGCTGCCTTCCTGCTGCTTCTCTGCCCGCCGCCTTCGCCCGGTTTTCGCCGAGGCGTCGATATCGAAGATCGCCGGCGGCCGGAAATCTCCCTGCTGCGCCCTCACGGCGGGCAATGCGCGAATTCCGGGGATGGGAGCTAATTTCCATCTTCGCTTCTCGTCCTACGGCGTCTTATCGGCTGCAAAAGGGAGAAACTTTAATCTTCCGGAGCCATTTGTGTTCGATTTCCGGGCAGTCCTAAAGAAAAACGGCAGCGGAACCTGGATAAGCACCGAAACCGCGGAAATGCCGCCCGGAAAGGAGAGCCGCCGGGTCCGCGCAAAAGGAACTTGCTACACTGGGGCCATGCAGGATGAACAGGAGTTCCGGCGCGCGGCCGAAGCGGCGCTCGACGGGCTGAAGCGGCATCTGATTCTGCGCGAAGAAGCCGAGCAGGCGGACTTCGAGGTCGAGGAACAGAGCGGAGTCCTGAACGTTCTCTTCGAGGAACCGGGAGCCCGGTTCGTTATCACGCCCAATACGCCGGTCCGCCAGATCTGGATTTCGGCGCTCACCACCAGCTTCAAGCTCGAC
Source organism: uncultured Acidobacteriaceae bacterium (assembly GCA_963799445.1). Lineage (GTDB taxonomy): Bacteria > Acidobacteriota > Terriglobia > Terriglobales > Acidobacteriaceae > Telmatobacter. The sequence goes on from CAWCXX010000036.1 coordinate 60,024, forward strand.
TGGAACCCCGCCACCGGAGCCTTTGTCCTGCCGCGCACCGGCGAGCCACTCATCACCCTCGTGGACCGGCTCATCGGCGAGCATCACACGCCAAACCCTGGCCGCCTCTGAATCCTCGCTTTCTTGTTCCCTTGTTCCCTCGTTCCCCACTTGGTGCCAAATGTTACGATTTGAAGCATCCCCAGGAGAGGACCGCAACCATGAGTGAGACTTCCGCATCCGCACCGCTCACCACCGAGCAGGTTTCCACCATCACGCGCCAAACCAACTACGGCACCTGGCGCTTCCAAAAGAGCTGGAAACCGCTGCACATCGCCGATGCCGAGGGCTGCTGGTTCACTGACGGCGCCGGCAAGCGCTATCTCGACTTCAGCTCGCAGTTGATGTGCGTCAACCTGGGCCACAAGAACCCCCGCGTGGTCGAGGCCATTGCCGAACAGGCGCGCGAACTCTGCTATGTCGCGCCCGGCTACGCCACCACATCCCGCGCGCGCCTAAGCTCCAAACTGCTTGAAGTTCTTCCCAAGGAAATAGAGAAATTTTTCTTCGCCACCAGCGGCGCTGAGGCCGTTGAAGCGGCCTTCAAAATCGCCCGCATGTTCACCGGCAAGAACAAGATCATCTCGCGCTACCGCTCCTATCACGGATCGACCGCGGGCTCCATCGCAGCTACCGGCGATCCGCGCCGCTGGGCCATGGAACCGGCCGGCAAAATCGCCAATGTCGTCTTCGCGCCCGAAACCAACTGCTACGACTGCCCCATCAAGCACACCTATCCCGCCTGCAACATCGCCTGCGCCGACTACATCGAGCACATGATCCGCAACGAGAGCGACGTGGCCGCCATCATCGTCGAGCCGGTTGTCGGCACCAACGGCGTCCTCGTTCCTCCGCCCGAATACTTCCCGCGCCTGCGCGAGATCTGCGACCGCCACGGCGTCCTCCTCATCGCCGATGAAGTCATGTCCGGCTGGGGCCGCACCGGCAAGTGGTTTGCCGTCGACCACTGGAACGTCAAGCCCGACATCCTCACCACCGCCAAGGGAATCACCTCGGCCTACGTGCCGCTCGGCCTTTGCGCCACCACAACCAAAATCGCCGAATACTTCGAGGAGCACTACTTCTCCCACGGCCACACCTACGAGGCGCACCCGCTCACCCTCGGCCCCGCCGTCGCCACCATCGAGGAGATGCAGCGCCTCAAGCTCGTCGAGCGCGCTGCGGAGCTCGAGCCCTACGTCCGCGCAAAGCTCGAAGCGCTGAAGGCGAAACACGTCTCAGTCGGCGACGTCCGCGGCATCGGCCTCTTCTTCGCCGTCGAGATCGTGAGGAACCGCGAGACGAAGCAGCTCTTCAACACCATGCGCGACAAGGTCGAAGGCAAGTCATTAATTGTTGACCAGATCGCTGCAAAGATGATGGCGCAGGGAGTCTCCATCCAGTCCTGGGTCAGCCACTTCGTCATCGCCCCGCCGCTCATCGTCACCAAAGAGGAATTGGATCTCGGAATCGCCTCGCTCGACGAGCACCTGGGAATCGCCGACGCGCTGGTCGAGTAAGCGTGATGATGTGTCATTTTGCCGCCAGGGCGGGAAGTCGCTTCAAATCAAGCCAAATGTTGGTTTTGGCGGTGCGCGGAAGCGGCCAAATGTTCGCTCAGGTGGTTGCATCTGCCCCCCCCAAACGTTGGCTTGGGAGGGTGCGATTCTTCGAGACAAATACCGGGAAATTTCCCTTTTAATTAGCAGTTAGAACCAAGAAAAGTTGCGAATAAGAGCAAGTAGCACCAGACAATTTCCCAAAGGAGCGTCTGAATGGGCCTTAGCGGTCCCAAATGCTCACTTTTGCTCCAATTTGCTCATGTTGTCGCGCGATTTTGCGGGAGTAGAGAACAGAGGTCAGGGGTCAGAGATCACGGGCCGGGGGTGAGGGGATGCGGCGACCGGTGTGACAGGCGCGCCGCTTCGTATCAGGCTTCGTTTCGGGGCACGAGTCCCTGAGCGCGGTCGAATGAGGACCTGCATTTTGTCGTTCAATCGCAAGGGTGGGAGAGCACGAACCACACTGTTCTCTGTTCTCTGTTCTCTGTTCTCTGTTCTCTGTTCCCTACTCCCCACTCCCTACTCCCTGCTTTTCGCAGTCGGTCGCGCGAAAGCTCCCAATTAGCCGGCTTATAGCAAAACCAGAGATGCTGTAACCCGAAGCCACTGCACTTAAGTCGCCGCGACCCCAAGGAGCGGCGACCTTCAAAAAAAGCTGAATAGGGCACACCCTCTCTGGTTTTGCCGTAGCGTTACCAAATCGCTCCAGACCCACCATTTGTGATGTGGCCCACGTTGGGTCAGCAT
>CAWCXX010000037.1:0-23457 GCA_963799445.1 uncultured Acidobacteriaceae bacterium
CCGCGGATTAGAGCAATTTCACGTTCGCAGTATCCAGCGGGTCGCCGAGGACTTCCGCGCACGCCGCGCTCAATCGTTGCCAAATCTCGTCCAGCCACGCCTCGTGCTCGGGTTTCATGAGTACTGAGCGCAGAGAGGTGACTGAGGCGCCACCCGTCTTCGCGCGGTCGGGAGCCCAAAACCACGATTCCGGCAATTGCACCAGGGCCAGGTGCAGTCCACGTGCAGCACACGCATCGAAAACCTTTCGCGCTCGCTCCGAAGCCCGCTCCGCGTCTTCCGCCTTCAGCTTCCACACCACAATGTCCAGCTCTGGTCCGCCGCCGGCCAGCGCCTCAAATCGCCCGTCGCCGCGCAGCCTTCGGTCCAGTTCCACGGCAGCTCTGCGCCCGCGCTCGAGGCCCCGAGCAAATTCCCCGCCCGGCTGCAACGGCAGCAGCCTCTGCGTGGCCCACAGCGCTACGGCCGCGGCTCCCGCGCGCGAGCACTCCAGGCTGATCTCGCCCAGGTGCAACTGCTTCGACGTAAAGTACGTATACGGCGAATCGTGTTTGTAGAAGCGCCCCACGGCCGGATCGCGAAACAGCACGCAGCCGCAGCCGTACGGCTGCAGTCCGTGCTTGTGCGGATCAATCGCGATCGAATCGGCCCTGCCGATCGCCGCATAAGCGCGCCGCGCCGGCTCGTCCAGCGCTCCCGCAATCAGGCCGAAGTAGCCGCCATACGCCGCATCGACATGCACCCTGAACCCGTACCGTTTCTGCAACGCCAGAATCTCGTCGAGCGGATCGACCGCGCCCATCGCCGTCGTGCCTAGCGTGGCCACCACCGTGCCCACGCCGCCCTTGCGGAGATCGTTCTCAAGCGCCTCCAGGCTCATGCGCCCGCGGTTGTCGGCCGCAATGCCCGCGTACTCCAGCTTCAGCACTCCCGAAATCCGCTGGTGCGTGTAATGCGCCTGCTCCGAGCCCACAATCCGGTGTCCCGGCGCCAACTGCCCCGCGATCCACAGCGCTTCCAGGTTGGCGATGGTGCCGCTCGAGGTGAGGTGGCCCAGGAACTCCTTCCACCCAAACATTCCAGCGATCTCACCGACCGCTTCCACCTCCATCTCCGAGCTGGCCCGGCCGCCGTCCCTGGCATGGTTGTTGGGATTGATCTTCATGGCCAAGGCGTACGCCGCCCGCGCCACCGGATGCGGCGGCTTTAGCATTTGCCCTGCGTAAAGTGGATGAAAGTAAGGGTAGTTATCGCCCAGCCGGTGCGCCGTGGCCTCAAGAACCTGCGCCATGGCGTCGGCGCTCAAGGCCGGCTCAACGTCGAATTCCGGCAGGGCGCGAAACTCCGCATCGAGCACCTCTGTGGCGCGGGAGAGCAAACCGGGAACAGGATCCTGAGGCATGGCGGTTTCCCCAAAGTAACACAAGCCGCCGCGCGCTGCTAACACTCAATATTTCAACGTAAAGTGCTGTGTAAAAGGCGGAGGGTATGAGTTGGCTTTGGCCAGACCAAGGAAAAGCCCATTTCTCACTGGAAACCTGGGTCAAAGATTTTCAGGCCGTTAAGGGGTTGCTGCGCTGCTGACGCGTGGGATCAACTGGAATGAGTCGAGAAAGCGCGTTGCGCTGGCATACGGACTTCCGGTTGGAGCAGCGGTCAGAGTCTGGTAGAGCGTGGAGCCCACAAGGTAGATGCGAGAATAAAAGTGCATGGAATCGTTTTCAAACTCAAACTCCACACCGGGATAAATGCCGAGCGTGACCGCCTTCTCACGGATCAGGTGGCCGTTGACATTGGAAATATTCCCACCCTTGGCTCCTTGGAGCACCTGGTCCGGAGTCCTGTCAGAGATTGCGGAGCCGTAATCGCAAACCCCGACGAAGATCGCAGCCTGGCCTTCTTCCACTAGATATGCACGCAGCTCAAAGCTGCCCTTATCGGTGGGAACATTTTTCGCCGATTTCTGAGGTTCACTCGGGAATGATGCGCTGAATCCATCCGCAGGATAGCTATAGGTCTGCCATTGTTGAGCGTGCGCGCCGGCCGTGGCGACTATCGATAACAGGGCAACGGCCAGAATGCTACGCCTCAGGACGGTATTGTGCATTCCGAACATCTTGTTCGTCCTCCCTGAGTTGAAATACCCGAGTTCTGTGATTCTAGCATTCATGCTTGATTGCGTGTAATCACGACCTGCTGGCAACGGGTTCTGAATCTGGAAACCATTCGTAACGTGCCGACACACATTCGTGCAGATATTTTTTGAGGGCGATGATATAATGGAGTCAGCGTTAGAAGCGAACCGGGCGTGAGCAGTACTCGCCCAACCAAGCAAGATTCTGCCAGTGGCTCCGATTCATCCAGCGCAATTCAATCCAGGAAATACGAACAAAATGGAACAAGGTACTGTGAAGTGGTTCAATGACGCGAAGGGCTTCGGCTTCATTTCGCGCCAGAACGGCGAAGATGTATTCGTGCACTACTCTGCGATCAACTCGAGTGGTTTCAAGAGCTTGCAAGAAGGTCAAGCCGTGCAGTTCAACGTAGTCAAGGGCCCCAAGGGCTGGCAGGCTGCCGACGTACAGCCTCTCTAAGCCTGTTCGGTCGGATTCCGGCAGAATCTGACACATTCCACACGAGGGCTGGGTGCGCTCCTGAATCTTCAGGCGCGTCACTAGCTTTTGTGTGTCTGCGGCGGGCCTCCAGATCACACGACTTAAGGAGACGCTCGCTCACACGGCAGCCGTGCCGCATCCCGGCCGTCGGCGCGCATCGTGCCCGCTTCGCTCGACTTCACGCCCTTCATCCTTCTATCCTCAAAATAAGCTTCTCGCCGCACGCGGCCAAAACGGAATCCATCACATCATGAGCAAGAACACGATCGCCGTACACCTGCCCGACGGGGCAATTCGCGAAGTGCCTCCGGGCACAACGCCACTCGAAATTGCCAACTCCATCTCGCCGCGCCTAGCCGCGGCCTCGGTCGCCGCCCGCCTCACTCCGCTCGACGGCGCAAAGGTGCGATCGGAATCTGCCGAAGAGGCGTCTGAGGCTGCCATGTACGCCGCCGAAGAAGCAGCCTCCCAGCGCCTCGTCGATCTCTCCGCTCCGCTCACCGCCTCGACACGTCTCGAGCTTGTCACGGAAAAGGATCCCGACGCGCTGAAAGTCGTGCGCCATTCCGCAGCGCATGTGCTCGCCACGGCTGTTCTCGAGCTCTTCCCTGAGACAAAGCTCGGCCACGGCCCTGCAACCGATTCCGGCTTCTTCTACGACTTCTACCGCGCCCAGCCCTTCACGCCCGAAGATCTCACTGCCATCGAAGCCAAGATGGCCGAAGTCGTGGCGCGCAACGAGCCGTTTATACACGAATTCGCTCCAAGAGATAAAAGCCTGGAAGGCTTCGCGCGCGATGGCGACTTCATGAAGACCCACTTCGTCACCAAGTTCACCGTCCCCGGCGACCAGGTCAGCTTCTATCGCAACGGCAAATTCGTCGACTTCTGCCGCGGCCCGCACGTCCCATCGACAGGCCGCGTAAAGGCGTTCAAGGTCACCTCGCTCGCCGGCGCCTACTGGCTCGGCGACGAAAAGAACCCGCAGCTCCAGCGCATCTACGGCACGGCGTTTTTCTCGCACAAAGATCTTGAAGCCCACTTCGCCCGGCTTGAGGAAGCCGCGCGGCGCGACCATCGCGTGCTGGGCAAGCAACTCGATCTCTTCAGCATTCAGGAGCTGGCCGGCCCCGGTCTCATCTTCTGGCATCCCAAGGGCGCCATCATCCGCAAGGTGATGGAAGACTGGATGCGCGAGGAGTGCCTGCGCCGCGGCTACCAGCTCGTTTACACGCCGCACGTCATGCGCCGCGATTTATGGAAGATCAGCGGCCATGAGGGTTTTTACTCCGGCAACATGTACACGCCCATGGAGCTGGACGACGCCGAGTACCGGCTCAAGCCGATGAACTGCCCCGGCCACATCCTCATCTACAAAAATTCTCCCAAGAGCTACCGCGATCTGCCCGTGCGCTACGCCGAGCTCGGCAACGTCTACCGCTACGAGCGCTCGGGCACCTTGCACGGCCTGCTGCGCGTGCGCGGCTTTACCCAGGACGACGCCCACATCTTCTGCACGCCCCGGCAGATCGAGGACGAAGTCATCGCGTGCATCGAGTTTCGCCGAAGCGGTGCTGAAGACCTTCGGCTTTGCCGAGTTCAAGGTCGAGCTTTCTACCTGGGACCCGAACGACCGCGCCCACTATGCCGGCTCGACGAAAACTGGAACCTGGCCATCGGGCTCCTTGCAGCGCGCCCTCGAGTCGCAAGGGCATTCCGTACAAAACGATGCCCGGCGAAGCCGCCTTCTACGGCCCCAAGATCGACGTCAAGCTAGTCGACGTGCTCGGCCGCCTGTGGCAGCTATCGACGGTTCAATTCGACTTCAACCTTCCCGCGCGCTTCGAGCTCGAGTATGTGGGCGAAGACGGCGAGCGCCATCAACCCGTCATGGTGCACCGCGCGCTCTTCGGGTCGGTGGAAAGATTCTTCGGCGTGCTCATCGAGCACTACGCCGGAGCCTTCCCGCTCTGGCTCGCGCCGGTGCAAATCGGCCTCGTCCCCATCAGCGAGCGCCACGTTCAATACGCGCCAAAAAGTCGAAGCCGAGCTTAAAGCTGCGGGCCTCCGCGTGGAAACCGACGCGCGCAACGAAAAGATGAACGCCAAGATCCGCGACTTCGCCAACCAGAAGACGCCCTACATTCTCGTTTTCGGCGACAAGGAAGAAGCCGCCGGCTCCGTCAGCGTGCGCACACGCGGCAAAGGCGACCAGGGCTCCATGCCGTTGGCCGACTTCATCGCCAAAGCGAAAGCGCTGGTGGCCAGCCAGTCAACCGAGTTGTGAGAAGCTCCTGCGAAAGAAGGAGAGGAACGCTCGACCGGCGAATGAGTGACCTCTGAATCGGCGACAGCCGGCACGGAACACAATATTGCGGCCCAGCAGCGGTTCGATGAATGGGCTGGCAGTAGCGATGAGTTTTCTGCCTTCGCAGACGAAAACTCGTCTTCGAGACGATATTTCGGCAGCAAGGCTTCGTCACGGTTGCCAAATCACTCGACTTCGCGGAGGCGAGTTCGACCTTAAGCTCTTTATTTACAACCTTGCGTTGAATGCCCATTGCGATGCGGCATTTGGCAGGCGAATTGCCTTATCCAAGGTGTCCTGAGCATTCTGAAAGACGGGAAGAGTGGCACGGACAGGACAAAACATTCTGGCCGGAGGCGCAAAATGGCAATTCATCCCAACTTCCCCGTTCTTGAGAGCGATCAAGCTGATGTGATTCAGATCTTCCTCGATCTGATGATTGAAAGGGAACGCGCCGGGCATGCGCCGGAGGTCACAGCAAATGAGCCAGCCGGAACGTGCAACGAATCCCAAGACTCGTGGTTTCCGGGCGAGCTGTCGGATCGCGGAGAACGCGGCAATACCTGAGGAGAAGCATCAGTGAGTCAACGCGCGCAGCAATTGCCGGGGAATAGAGGGCAATCTACACCGAGAACGGGAAACGGCTCACTCTTATGCTTCGCCCCCGGTTACGGGCGCAAAAACTCTTCGATAACACCGATCTGCGCGGGGTCAATCAGTGCGGGCGCGTGGCCGGTATTGGGAAACTCAATCAGACGTGGCTTCGGGCCGCGCTGCGTCATTTCAAGAGCAATGCCGCTCGACAGAACATCGGATTGCGCTCCGCGCAGCAGCAGCATTGGACAGCGGATGCGGTCATACACACCCCATAAATCGACACCCTTCTCAAGATTCAGGAACGCGCGCCCGATCGCCTGATCATAGTGGGAACCAAGCTTGCCGTTCGGCAGCGTGCGCACGCTGTGTTGCGTCAGGCGGCACCAGTCTTCATCGTCCTCGATGCCGAAGGGCGCATAGATTTGCCGCATATAACGCTCGGCAGCGGCAAGATCGTCGAATTCCACAACCTGGTTGACATAACTGCCGATGCGCTGCAGAGCTTCGAGCGAAATAAAAGGCCCGACATCGTTGACGACAAGGCGGCGGATCGGCGAATTCGTAACCGCTGCCAGCAGCATGCCGAGAATCCCGCCCATCGAGGTGCCGACCCAGTCAACCTGCTCACCACCGGCACGCGCGATCAGCGCAGTCATGTCACTCATATATTGCGGATAGGCGTAAAGTGCGGGGTCGCTCAGCCAGTCACTCTTGCCGCGTCCGGCGATATCGGGGCAGAATAAATGCCGTTCAGCCTGTAATGCCGCCGCGAGATGGTCGAAATCGCGCCCGTTGCGCGTGAGGCCATGGACGCAGATAACCGGCGGGCGCGAGGAGGCCTTCCCCCATTCCGTATAGGCGACACGATGAAACCCGAGCGGGCTTTGGCCGAAGAAGGATTTTTGAAGCATGATGGAATCCAATCGAAAGAGATTTATACAGTGCTTACGGTCATTTCCGCAAGAGAGGAAAATCTTGAAAAGCCACGCCTCATCGAGCCGGAGATTCCCGGCCGGAGAAACCCCGCTCACACCGCTGCTCAATGCATTGATCGCCATTCCCTCAACCGCCGCATGCCCATCCAGCATTGCCTCGCTTACGGCAAAATCAGAGAAGGTGTGCCCTATTCAGCTTTTCTTGAAGGTCGCCGCTCCTTGGGGTCGCGGCGACTTAAGTGCAGCGGCTTCGGGTTACAGCATCTCTGGTTTTGCTATAGCGCGGGATAGGCGGGCGTGGATTTTTGGGATTTGAGGGCTATTCTGAATCCAAAGATTTCAAGATGTCCTTTATCGCGCTGTCGCCAGTCTCAACAGTCGCGCCGAATATGATTCCTGTGCACACGCCTGAAAGAGCCCCGAAGATCGTTGCGTCAATCGCACTTATATCTGGCGCAGAATGGAAAAAAGCGAAGCCGGCGAATGCGCCGAGCACCGCGTATACAATCGCACCGCCGGTCGTGGCATCCTCGGTGCGCTCTTCTGCTGTGGAATGTCTTCTCTTCAGTTGCCAGGTAGCACCTCTTCCAACCCATTGGAGAATTTGATCGACCATTTCCCATGGGCTCAGTGTCAACCGGCTCGTCAATCGATTCATTTTGACCCTTTCTCCCTTTTGAGGATTCAAAGCGATTCTGCTTGGGCCAAACCCGATTTCAAAGTAGCGCTCACCTTACCTGTTCATTAGACGATCTCGAGCCTTTCCGGGTGCAAGTGTGCATAAGGCTCACCAAATCAGCGATTCTGGAGTCCTCAAGTCCACTTAAGGAAGATATCACGGTTTGCGGGCAAATCACTGGCAGATACTCACCAGTTCCCATGCTGCCCTTCTAACTCCGCTAGCCCCGCTAACGCCGCTGCCTCACGCGTTGATGGCCATCCCCTCCACTGCGGCGTAGCCGTCAAGCATTGCCTCGCTCAGTGTAGGATGCGCGTGAATGGCAAACATCATCTCGTCCGCGGTTCCTTCGAGTTCCATCACCGCAACGGCTTCGGCAATCGTCTCTGTCGCCTGCGGCCCGATGATGTGCACGCCCAGAATCTCACCGTATTTCGCGTCGGCAACGATCTTCACGAATCCGTCGTGGCTGCCCACGATCGTGGCCTTGGAGTTGCCTGCAAAGGGAAACTTGCCCACCTTGATTTCGTGGCCCTTTTCTTTGGCCTGCGCTTCGGTCAGGCCCGCCGAGCCAATCTGCGGCTCGGTATACGTGCAGCTCGGAATGCGATCGTGCCGCACCGGCCTGTACTTGCGCCCCGCAATCTTCGCCATGGCCACCATGCCGCTCATCGCGCCTACGTGCGCAAGTTGCGGCAGCCCAGCCACAATGTCGCCAATGGCAAACACGGCCGGCTCGGCCGTCTCCTGCGCTTCATTCGACTTTCACCAGCCCGCGCTCCAGCTCAACCTTCGTCTTTTCCAGGCCAATGTCTGCAGTTCGACCTGCGCGCCCCACAGCCACCAGCACCTTCTCGGCTTCATTCACCTGCGCGTTTCCATTCGCATCCGTATAGCTCACGCGCACGCCGTTCTCGGTCTTCTCCACCTTCTCAACCTTTGCGCCGGTGTTTACATTGATGCCGCGCTTCTTGAAGACTCGCGCCAGCTCCTTTGAAATCTCCTCGTCCTCCACAGGAACCACGCGCGGCAAGAACTCCAGAATCGTCACCTCGGTCCCGAAACTGCGGAAGATCGACGCGAACTCCACGCCCACCGCGCCCGCTCCGATCACAACCAGCGACTTGGGCGGCGCGCTCAGCTCCAAAACTTCGACATTGGTCAGGATCGTGGCGTCCGCCTTCAGTCCCGACAGCATCTTGGCCTCCGACCCAGTAGCCACAATCACGTTCTTTGCCTTCACCGCGCTTTTCACGCCGCTCGCGTCCATGTCCACCGTGTGCACGCCATCTTTCGCTGGCCCCGTCAGTCTTCCAAAGCCAGAAAAAACCGCAATCCTGTGCTTCTTCATCAAGAACTCGAGGCCCTTCACGTGCCTACTGATAATCGCGTTCTTGCGCGTGAGCACCGCGGACCAATCGAGCGCCGGCGTTCCCATACCCGTAATGCCGTACTCGGCCGCGTGTTTCAGGTGGTCCCAAATCTCGGCGTTGAACAAGAGCGCCTTGGTCGGTATGCAACCCACGTGCAGGCACGTCCCGCCCAGCTTGGGGCTGGCGTCGATTAAGGCGATTTTCAGGCCGTACTCCGCCCCGCGAATCGCCGCCGTATACCCCGCCGGCCCTCCGCCAATCACCGCTACGTCGTAAATCGTTTCAGAATTCGTCTCAGGCACGGGAAGCTCCATTCCGGCGCGTTTTGGTGCGTGAGCGCCGCATATACACACTCAGTCTAAATTGTCTGCAAGTCCCCAGTGGTCAGTTGCAAAAATCCGTACTATTCTTGAATGTTCCAATCCCATACCTGGAGATGAGAAATGAAAAAACGGCCCTACGCTGTCGCTGCGATCTGGCTCGTGGGCGTTGTCGTTTATATTGCATTGAGCGCTTCTGTCGCCCATCTCTTCGGTTTAGTCATGCTGCAATGGGCTCATAACTTCGGCAGGGTTTACCGTGGAACGGAAATCGAAATACTGCTCCTTCGTTGGCCGGTCTTAGTGCTTTGCCTTCTCTGGGGAGCGCTTTACGCATCCGCTCTTGCCAAGCCCGCAGCCTTTGGGCGCACGCCGAGAATCGTCATGCACCTTGGGTGGAGCTATCTCCTTGGCCTCTTGGGCTGCGTCCTGCCGGTTCGGATTGAATTCATGCCGCTTCCAAATTTCCAAAACATATTCGCGGTTTCCACGTTTATCTTCGCCGGGTTCGGTTTTTCAATCCTCTGCTTTGTACTTGGGTTAGCAGTGTGGATTCATCTTGCCTTTAGTGACAAGCACGTTGTAGCAAAAGGGACGCCGGAAAGTGCAGGACTTCAAATCTAGCGCTTTTGGCCGCTCTTCATGGCTAGCTCCGCCGCCTCACGCACCGTCTCCGCCTCATCGCCGAACCCCGCAATCCAGTGCACCTCCGGCTCGCGACGGAACCACGTCATCTGCCGCTTGGCGTAGTTGCGGTGCCCCTGTTGCGCGACTCGCACAGCCTCGTCGCTCGTCCAAGAGCCCCGCAACACGCGCAGTGCCTGCTGATACCCCAGCGAGTCGAGCGCCTTCACCGTCCCGTATCGCTCCAACAACCCCCGAGTCTCCTCCACCAGTCCCGCCGCAAACATCGCTGCACAGCGCTGGTTCAGCCGGTCGTAAAGCCGCTGTCGCGGCGGATTCAGCCCGATCCGAAGCAGCCGGAACCCCGTGAGCGGATCGCGCCCCATCAGCTCCGACATTGGCCTCCGCGCGGCCAAACACACTTCGATCGCACGAGTCAGCTTGGGCGTGTCATTGGCGTGGATGCGCTCGGCCGTTGCCGGATCGAGCCGCGCGAGCAGCTTCCGCAACCATCCGCTTCCGCGCTTTTGCGCACTGGACCTGAGCCTTGCCCGTAACGGCTCCTGCCGCTCCGGCCCCGCGAACAGTCCCTCAGTCAGAGCGCGCAGATAAAGCCCCGTTCCGCCGGTCACGATCGGCAGGCGCTCACGCGCCGCGATCTCCTGGAGGGCCTTTCGGGCAAGTCTGCTGTACTCACCCGCCGTGAACGGCCGGTCCGGCGTCGTCACATCGATCAAATGGTGCGGCACCCGCGCCCGCTCTGCGATTGTAGGTTTGGCCGTGCCCAGCTCCATGCCGAGGTAAACGGCCACCGAGTCGCAACTGACAATCTCGCCGCCAAACCGCTCGCCCAGCGCCAACGACAGAGCCGTCTTCCCGCTGCCTGTGGGGCCGAGCAAAATGACGACCAGCGGGCTCGCAGCAGGGGCTAAAGCCCCAATAGAGAAGTGCGGCTGCCCGGCACCCGTTCGGCTGCGCTCAGGGCCGGCTTTGAAGTCGTGCCCAGACACGCGGAGCGCCGTCCCTACGGGACTGCGGCCTTTGGAGGGGATCGGCTTCCCCACGCTGAAGCGCGGGGCTAACAAACGCTGCGCCTCCGGCGCGCCTTCAGTGCCGCCGTGAACAGCGCTCATAGCCGCCACCATCCGGCGGAAAGCTTCCCCACGCTGAAGCGCGGGGCTAACAAACGCCGCGCCTCTGGCGCGCCTTCAGTACCGCCGCGAACAGCGCTCATAGCCGCCACCATCCCGGCGGAAAGATCCACTTGGGGTTGGTATGCACGAGCCACCAAATGCAGATCGCCGCCGCCATCAGCAACAACCCATACACCTGGTTGCGCCGGTAAACGCGCCGCTGTTCCTCGCGCCGCGTCTTTTCGGCCTGCTGCTCGTAGTACGGCTTGATGCGGGTTTCCACCACGACTCAGTATAGGTGTAACCACGCTGGCAACCGCACCAGAGGTGATCGCCGCGGCGAATTTGTCAGCCCCGCGCTTCAGCGTAGGGCTATCGGTCCGCCGATGCTCAACAGTCCCGCAGGGACGGCGCTCTCGAGAGCGGCTCTCCGTTTGACTTTCCCCGCCCCCATTGCCGACCATTATTCTTCTGGTCTTGGAGAAACCCGGATGAAGAACGCTCATATGAAAGTCTTGATCCTTGGTTCCGGAGGCCGCGAACATGCGCTGGCATGGGCCGTGGCGCGCAGCCCGCGTGTGACGCAGGTGGTTTGCGCGCCGGGCAACGGCGGCATGGCCCAAATCGCACGCTGCGTCCCAGTCGATATCAAAGACGTGGCGGCCATGGTTGCCCTAGCCGAGGTCGAGCAGCCGGCCCTCACCATCGTCGGGCCGGAGCTGCCGCTTTCGCTCGGCGTCGTCGATGCGCTCCAGGAGCGCGGCCTGCGCGTCTTCGGTCCTACGCGCGCCGCGGCCATGCTCGAAACCAGCAAAGGCTTCGCTAAGCAGTTTCTGCATCGCCACAACATCCCCACCCCCAACTACGCCGTCTGCACCACTGCGGCGGAGGTGGAAAAAGCCAGCGAAGTATTTCATCCGCCGATCGTGGTCAAAGCCGACGGGCTGGCGGCGGGCAAGGGCGTCATCATCTGCCCCTCGCGCAGTACCGCCGTTGAGGCTGCGCAGGGGCTGTTCTCGGGCACGCTGCTGGGCGAGGCGGAGCGCCAGGTAGTGATCGAGGAGTTCCTTCAAGGCGACGAGATCAGCTTTCTCTGCCTAAGCGACGGCAAGCACGTGACGCCGCTTGTGCCGGCGCAGGACCACAAGCGCATCGGCGAGGGCGACACCGGCCCCAACACCGGGGGCATGGGCGTCTACTCCACCGATTCCATGCTCGATGCCGCGATGATCGAGTGGATTCTGCGCCACATAGCCGAGCCTGCCGTGCGGGGCATGGCCGAAGAAGGCGCTCCCTTCAGCGGCGTGCTCTACTGCGGCCTGATGATGACCGCGCGCGGACCGCAGGTGCTGGAATTCAACGCCCGCTTCGGAGATCCTGAAACCCAGGCCATCCTGGTACGCCTCGAAAGCGATTTGGTCGACGTGTTGGAGTCCTGCATCGACGGCCGGCTTGCCGACGTTGCGCTTCGCTGGGCTCGTGGCGCCTCAGCCTGCATCGTGGCCAGTTCCGGCGGCTATCCGGGCAGTTACAAAACCGGCATGCCCATCACCGGCCTCGCCGCCGCTGCGCAGGTTCCAGGCGTACAGGTCTTCCACGCGGGCACAACTCAAGTGGGCGGGCAATTGCTCACCGCGGGGGGCCGCGTTCTCGGCGTCACCGCTGCCGCGGACTCACTTGGCGAGGCCCTGGCGCGCGCATACCAGGCGATAGCGGAGATAACCTTTGACGGAATGTATTACCGGCGCGACATCGGTCATCGCGCGCTGAAACAGAAACAGGTCAGCAAGTCAACGAGTTAGCGAGTCAGCCGGGGGTTACTTTGCTGACTTGCCGGCTCGCCAACCTGCTGACCGCTAAATGGAGGGAGTCATGAGCGTTGCAATCACACTGGACGAACTACTGGCCTGGAACGAGCAGTCAGCCAACTATTGGAAGACGCACCTCGACGCCAACCCCGCTCTGCTCGAACTGCCATGCGATATCGGCGGGACGCACAACGTAAAAGAGTTTGTCAGACACATTTGGGTAGTGGATCTGCTTTGGGCGCAGCGTCTTGCGAGCCTGCCCGTGATCGACCGGGAAAAACTGCCTGCCGGGCCGCTCGACGCGTTCTTCGACCTTCATCTCCAGGCCGTCGAAA
Source organism: uncultured Acidobacteriaceae bacterium (assembly GCA_963799445.1). Taxonomy (GTDB): domain Bacteria; phylum Acidobacteriota; class Terriglobia; order Terriglobales; family Acidobacteriaceae; genus Telmatobacter. Next base: position 12,728 of record CAWCXX010000037.1, read on the forward strand.
TCTTCCGCAACCTGCTCACCGCCCCGGATGCGACCTGGAGCGACCCCCACGTTCTCAATTTCGATTGGGTGCCTCCGGAGCAGAGGACCGTCTCCCGGAGAAAGATCGCGGCCCATGCGCTATTCCACAGCCAGCGTCATTGGGCGCAACTTGCCACTCTGGTCCGCGCCGCCGGCTTCCCCTCAGGATTCCGTGGCGACCTGCTGTTCAGTCCTGCGCTGCGGTAGGCTCCGGCGCAGGCTTCGCCTTTCCGTGTTTCTGAAAGCACGACCGGCACAGCACCGGGCGGCCCTGCGTCGGCTTGAACGGGACGGTAGTCTCCGCGCCGCACTCCGAGCAGGTGGTGCGCGTCTCGGGGCGCACTCTCTGCGTTCCCCGCACACGTTTCGCCTTGCACTGTTTGCAGTGCTTGGGGTCATTCTTAAACTGTTTGTCGTGGAAAAAGACCTGCTCGCCCGCAGTAAATATGAAGTCGGCGCCGCAGTCTGTACACTTGAGTACTCGATCCTGGAATTCCATTTTTGGCCGGCTTCCCCTAAACAGGGACGCTCGCCGAACTCGGCCATTTGGAAGGCTTGCCGGTCCCGGCTCCCTGCTCTCGTTCGTGATGCACAACAAGGGCCCGGTCCGCACAAAAATAGAGCGGCATCGTTCATACTGCCTGGTTAAACTGGGCAGCCTATCACGCCGCATGCCAATTGCATGCATGGCGACTTCCCGCGATCCTCAAGGCTCCGTGTGGTTCAGAGTTGCGCCGATGGCTCTTTTGTTTTGAGGAGCAAAAAAGTCGCAACGGCTTCGAACCACGGAAACTCGAGAAATGCTAATTGCAATTGCGCCGCCGTGCCTTGCCGTCCCGGTCCTCTCGAGGGAGTTTCGCGGCTTCCGTTTGCATGAAACGAAAGCCGCAGGAACGGCCTATCTCGCTGCGGGTTAAGGGTTAATCCTGCTCTTTACGAGCCTTTTTTCGGTTCCGCTTGCGCGCCAAAGCTGCCTTGACGCGGCGCTTCTCGCCTGGCTTCAGGTAGTAGGAGTGACGCTTTACTTCCTTGATGATGTCCTCCGTCTGTACCTTCCGCTTGAACCGGCGTAGCGCATTTTCCAGCGGTTCGCCTTCCTGAACGCGAACCTCAGCCAAATGTCTCCACCTCCAAACCCGCCTAAAAGCTTTATAGATCATACCTTAAGTTGAGTCAGGAGCCAACCCGAGTTTTCCGAGGATCCCCGTGGACAGGTTCCGTTCCAGCCCCGAAAAATTCCCTACCTTCGTATTGACGTGTCGAATTTGCCTGAAGTTGCAACTCGCAAGGGTAAACTTTGCTAAGAGGCCGCCAAAGAGATCGCCATGATCCGAACCTTTCAGGGCCATGCGCCCCAAATCCCTGGCAATTGCTACATCGACCCCTCCGCACAGATCCTCGGCGACGTCATCCTGGGCGAGCGCTCCTCGGTGTGGATGAACGCCGTCCTGCGCGGCGACGTGAACGCGATTCGTGTCGGTGCCTGCTCCAACGTGCAGGACTGCGCCGTGCTCCACGGCCAGCGCAACCTCTATCCCGTCATTGTGGGCGACTGGGTCACCATTGGCCATAATGCCACCGTCCACGGCTGCGTGGTTGAAGATATGTGTGTTATCGGCATGGGGGCCCGGGTCTTGAACAACAGCCGCATCGGCGAGGGTTGCATCATTGCTGCCGGCTCCGTGGTTCCCGAAAATACCGTGGCTCCGCCGCGCACCCTCTGGGCCGGCGTTCCCGCCAAGCTCCGCCGCGAACTCGGCGAAAAAGACCGCGCCCTCATTCGTGAATACGCGCAAAACTACCTGGACTACGTGGAGATTTATCTCAAGGAGTCGGCCGGCTGAACTCGCGGCGTTTACTCCGGCTTCAGGTTCACTCCGAAATCCGCCGGATCGCCGAGCACTTTCAAGTAGTAGTTTTCGTTCGGGTAAGGCACATAGATTTCGTCGCCCGGTTTCACGCTTGAGTACTTTTGCCAGCGCGGATTGCTATGATCCTCGCCCGCAATATCGGTGAAGGTAAACGTCAGCCACGGCCACACGCGGATGTACTCGACATCGACCTCCGGCACTCCCGCGGTTTCGCCGGCCACTTTGCCGTAGATACGCACAAGAGACAGCGCCGGAATCTTTGCCGGGTCCACTTTGAGCCTGGCCAAAAAGTCTCCATCGCCGGTCTTCGCCACCAGCATGATGTGGCAGTCCGTCATCCCGTCGAAGAACTGGTGCTGCACCAGCAGTGTCACCTCACCGCCCGCCTGCGCGGTCGGCGTAATGCCGCGCACAATGCCAAACCACGCAACGTACGTGCCAGTCTTGCCGTGGATCGTGTAGTCGCCGCCAAAATCAGGATCGTTGCTCTTCTCTTTGTCGCTGAGTTTGGCAAAGAAAGGGGCTTCGGCCGCAATGGGACGGTAGAAGCAAGTGCTCAGCTTGCCGGTCGGTTTTATCTCCTTCACGGGCTGCACATCTATCGGCGTCTGTGCCGATGCGGCTACGGTCAATGCGCCAATCGCCGCCAGTGCGAGTGTAGGCAATCGCATAAAAACCAACTTTCCGGGGAACCGCCGCAAGCGCCGCCCGCGGCCGTGGCTCACGCCCTCTTTTGCCATTTCGCCGGATCGCGGCTGCCGTGGAAACAGGCGATAACGGTCAACGTCCTCAGTCTCGATGACGAACATGAGCGCGTAGGGAAAGCGGCGGAGCAGGGCGCGGTGGATGCTCTTGTAGACGACAGGAAATTGCCGGGGATTGGCGCTCATGCGCTGGACCACGACACCAACCTCTGCGCGGAAACGCCGGCCCAGGCCGGGAACTTCGTTCTCGTACCAGTCCTGCGCGTCGATTAACTCGGCGTGCGCTGTCGGGGTGAAGACAACCGGAACCACTACGGGCAACGCTGCTCGAGTTCGGCCTTCAGAACCGCCCAGGTGATGCCAACGCGCCGGTCCTGGTCGAGAGTTGCAAGGCGGTGGTCAAGCTCCACCTGCTGCGCGGCTGTCAGGGGAAGCTGGTCGTCTTCCAGGCTATCCCAAAGCTGCGAGATTAACGCGAGGCGCTCCGGCGGGGTCAGACGCACAAGCTCATCATGGGTAAGTAATTCCATGTGTCGAGCATAGGAAAGAATGCGGGCGAATGCAAGCGGAGAAGGAAAGCGGCTTCAAATTTCGGCGGCGCTACTCACCGCATGAAACACGGAGGCTTCGGGGTACGATCTTCCGCACATTTCGCATTCCCAGTCGCACCTGAACCGCGCTGACCCCTGAAACCTGATCACCGATCACTGTTCTTAGCAGTTCAGCACGTCCTGCAGCTTGCTCAGGGTGCGATGCAGGTCCTTGTCGGTGCGACGCTGCTCGTCGATCTTGCCAATCGAGTGCATCACCGTAGTGTGGTGCTTGTTGCCGAACTGGCGCCCGATCTCCGGCAGGCTCGCTTCCGTCATCTGTTTCGCCAGGTACATCGCGATCTGCCGCGGCACCACCACGTTGCGCGAGTTGTTCTTCTGCTTCAGGTCGCTCACCCTCATACCAAACTGCTCGGCAACGGCTCGCTGAATCGCCTCAATCGTAATCTTGCGCACCTGCATGTCGATGAACTGCTTCAGGCACTGCTGCGTGGCGGCCAGCGTGATCTCTATGCGGTTCATCTGGCACCACGCGATCAGCCGCACCAGCGCGCCCTCGAGCTCGCGCACGTTGGTGCGCACGTTCGACGCAATAAAGAGCGCCACGTCCGTAGGCAATTGCACCTGCTCGCTTTCCGCCTTTTTCTGCAGGATAGCCACCTTGGTTTCAAGGTCGGGCGGCTGAATGTCGGCGATCAATCCCCACTCGAAGCGCGAGCGCAGCCGCTCCTCAATCTCCGTCAGCTCCTTGGGCGGACGATCCGAAGCAATCACCACCTGCTTCATGCTCTCGTGCAGCGCGTTGAAGGTGTGGAAGAACTCCTCCTGCGTGCGCTCTTTCTGCGAGATGAACTGAATATCGTCCACCAGCAGCACTTCCACGGTGCGGAAGCGGTCGCGGAAACTGGTCATGCGATCGTTGCGAATGGAGTTAATCATCTCGTTGGTGAACTTCTCCGCCGACACGTAGCAGATGTTCACCGTAGGCTGGCGGCGCTTCACCTCGTGGCCGATGGCGTGCATCAGGTGGGTCTTGCCCATGCCCACGCCGCCATACAGGAAGAGCGGATTGTAGGCGCGCGAGGGGCGCTCGGCGACCGCCAAAGCCGCGGCGCGGGCAAACTGGTTGCCGTTGCCGATCACGAAGGCATCGAAGGTGTAGCGCGAGTTGAGCTGAGCCGCCGTGGACCAGTCGAAGCGCCCCTGCTCTGGCGTGCGCGATGGAGCGGGAGGCGGCGCAGTAGGCGCGTGCGAGGGCACCGGACCGAAGCCGCCGTCCTTGCGCTGCGGCGGAATCGAGGGATCCTCCTCCACGGTCACAAAGCTCACGTCGTCAAACTCGAGCGCTTGCAGATCGATCGCTTCCTGAATCAAATCTCCATACCTGTCGCCGATGTGCTGGAACTCCGGGGAAGGCACGCGCACATAAAGCGTGCGGCCTGCGGCATGACTGAAGCGGGTGGGCTTCAGCCAGGTCTCGAAGGACTGGCGGATAACCTTCTTCTCTAACGCAGCGAGAATCTGGAGCCAGGGGTTAAGTGCCGTCGCCGGCGAAGTCGCGAATGCCATCGTACAATCCTTGCTATTTCCGCCGGCGGGGCGCCAAGCGGAAATTTTCGTTTTTCAGGCAACGGCTCTCTCTATTGGCAGCAAAGCTGCTTGCTCGCCATTTTGTTTCCGTCGACCGAATGCCTGTAGACTGCTGGTCCGCCCCTCACGAGTCAGCCCGGGGCGCTTGAAAAAGCCCGTAACGCGGTGCGCGCCAAACCTCACGCGAAATTTCTGGAACGGTCCCGATAGTAGCACATTTCGAGGCCGTTGCAATCTCTCTTTCACATAACTTTTCTGCGCATGCAAAGAGTTGCACCACGGATGGTGAAACTGCGTGCGTTGGTTACCAGGCGTTACCGAAGAGAAGGACAGAGACTGTCCTTCGTTCTTTGTTTATCTGGCTTTCATCCATGATGCCCTACATTTCTTGTCCGGGCTCCCACATCTTGAGAGCCCGCGCCAAGCGCTGGATTCAAATCGCGGCCTGCGATATACTCAAAGCTGCTGATAAGACAGAGATTTTCTTTGAGAAACAGGAGCGGGTAACCATGCCCAAGCGTACATTTCAACCCAACCGCCGCCACCGTGTGAAAACACACGGGTTCCGGGCACGCATGAAGACCAAGGGCGGCGCAGCCGTGCTCAGCCGCCGCCGCGCCGCCGGTCGCAAGCGCGTGTCCGTGAGCGCCGGGCACCGCGACTGATCCCCTTCAGGCGGTTCTGCCCCTCCGGGCGGTCCTGTTTGCAACGGAATGTGCTGCGCGGTGCAGCCGATCCGTATCGAGCCTTCCTCATGAACCCTCCTTTGAAGCCCGCCAGGCCCCAATCGTTGGCAGGTCTTCGCCTGCGCAAACATGCCGACTACTGCCAAGCCTACGCAAACGGCCGCAAGCGGCAATCCGCGACCATGAGTTGGTTCCTGGCGCCGCAAACGCTCGAGGGCACGGCTGCCGGCGCTGCCGCCGCGCCTCGCATCGGCCTTACCGTCGGCAAAGTGCTGGGTCAGGCGCACCAGCGCAACCGCATCAAGCGCCGCATGCGCGAAGCTCTGCGCCGCCACGTCGATTTGGCGCCCGCGGGCTTCGATCTTATCTTCCATCCGCGGCGTAACGTGCTCACCATGGAATTTGTGCAACTTGAGGCAGAGGTTGTGCGTATTCTGGAACAGGCCAGGGCCGAGGCGGCGCGAAGCCAAGCTGTCCGCAAACCTGCATCGAGCCCCAGTTACGCCCGCACGAGGTAGAGCGATACGAGAATAGCGTAGAGAGCATTTGAATGACCTCGGCCTCTACGGCAAAACCAGAGAAGGTGTGCCCTATTCAGCTTTTCTTGAAGGTCGCCGCTCCTTGGGGTCGCGGCGACTTAAGTGCAGCGGCTTCGGGTTACAGCATCTCTGGTTTTGCTATAGGCAATTTCCGGAAAGATCAAGCGAGGGTATTTTCTCGAGTTATTCCTGTGGTTAAGTTTAAGGAGTATATCCATGCAGGAAGCGCCTGCATTTGAAAAAATATACAGGGACTATCTGGAACGCATCGCGGCCCGCGACTGGTCTGATAAAGTTGATTTGCTTGGTATCAGGGTGGACGGGAAAACCGTAGAGATAGATTTTTTCAATACGCCGTTCACCATCACGCCTGCAGCCATTGCCGATTCCTTTGGGAACAAACCCCGTCACGCCGTTAGCGTGGTTCTGTGTCAGTATCTTTTGCTCTGCCCCACAGCCGTGTCTGGCAGCGGCGAACTGGTCACGTACAACGATTTTAAGGATGCCGCTCCACATGCTGCAGGCTTTATGAACGCTGCGGAAAAGCGTATCTCTCAACATTTTTCCGGGCGGCCGGCGGAACTTGAAGCGCGCTGTCGCCGACTGGGCGGTAAGCCTTTTTCAACGGTGGCGTCCTATCAGCTTACCTATGAACTTCCAGCCCTGCCTCGGGTGCCGATTTACCTGTTTTTCAATGATCGCGACGAAGAATTCGCCGCAAGCTGCAATCTGCTCTTCCAAAAGAATGCTTCGCAGTTTCTGGACGGGGAATGTATTTCGATGATGGGAATGACTTTGGCCGAATTGTTGAAGCGATGAGGAGAGCGGCCGGAACCCGGGGGTCTGGCTTATTGGGATCAGTGCTCGTAGGCTGGAGGATATGAGGCGCATCCTGCTTGCCACCATCGCCTTCTATCGCCGCTGGCTTTCGCCGGCGCTGCATACGATCAGCCCTGGCGGATGCAAGTATCTGCCTACATGCTCAGAGTACGCAGCCACGGCCATCGCGACGCACGGCCCGCTGCGCGGCTGCGCGCTTGCCGCCTGGAGGCTGCTGCGCTGCCATCCCTTTGCCCGCGGAGGCTTGGATCCAGTCCCGCCGCAGTCCCGCCCCAGTCCCATCTCGGCGCCCCCTCCGTCCGCAAAATCGAGTGCGATTCCCCAGCAACCGTTACCATAGAAGAAGCGGCGGCCCGGTTGGCCGCCCTTGACCGACGACAGGAAGTATCCTTTGCCCGAAATTCAGAATCCCAATCTCCAAACGCAAGGTTCCAAAGGCGGCGGTGGCGGCGATATGCGCTCCACCATGGCCTTCATGCTCCTTGCCATGGCCGCGATCTTCGGCTACCAGTACTTCTTCATGAAGCCCAAGCCGGAACCGCAGCCGCCGGCGCAGACACAATCGCAAACGCAGCCCGCTGCCCCGGCCGCTCCGTCCGCGCAGGGCCAGGCGCAACCTGCCGCGGCCACCGCGCACCCCCCCGTCGCTACGCCACAGATCTCCGCTTCTATCGAGACCGGCATCACCGTCGAAAATGAGTTCTACAAAATTGTTTTCACCAATCGCGGCGGTCAGGTGAAGCACTGGATCCTCAAAAGATATTTCGATTCGGCCGGCCATCCGCTCGACATGGTGCAGTCCCAGGCCTCCGACAAGTTCGGTCTGCCGCTCGCGTTCTTTACCTATGAGCCGGCGCTCACCACCCAGCTCAATCAGGCGCTTTACCAGGTCACGGTCGCCGGCGTACAGCCCACGGCCACCGGCCTCGTGCTGGCGCCCACGACGGTCACCTTTCACTACGCAGCCAATGGCATCGACGCCCAAAAAACCTTCCGCTTCGACTCGAGTTACGTCGTTACAGTCGAAACCGAGGTCAAGCAGAATGGCGCACCCGTCCGCGCCCTCATCGAGTGGCCGGCCGGTCTGGGCGACATGGAGGAGTTTCAACAGTCAGGGATGCTCCGCACGCAGGTACGCACGCCCTCTTACTTTGCCTGGTCGCTTGACGGCAAAGAGGAATCGCAGCTCGCGCCCAAAGTGAGCGGGAACAATACCCTGAACCAGCCATACCAGTATGCGGCGATCATGGATCTTTACTTTGCTTCGGCCTTCCTGCCGGACGCGCCCGATCGCACCACTGTAGTCACGCTGCACAACACCATCGACTTGCCCGCCGACCCCAGCGATCCCAACAGCAAAAAGACCCCTGCCGACGTGCTCGGTCTGGCCGTCGGCGACACCAGCGGTTCTACGCGCCTGCGATTGTTTGCCGGGCCCAAGGCCACCGGGGTCCTATCGTCCATCCACGCAACGGGCGCTGACGGCAAACCTGACGGGCCCTCGCTTGAACCGCTCATTGAATTTGGTTTTTGGGCCTTCATCGCCAAGCCGCTCTATATCATCCTGCGCTTCATGGTGAGTCACGGCATCTACAACTGGGGCTGGGCCATCATCATCTTCACTACTGTCTTCACCCTGGTGTTGCTGCCTACGCGCATCATGATGACCAAGTCGTCGCTGAAGATGATGCGCATCCAGCCCAAGGTGGAGGCCATCAAGAAGCGTTACGCGAATCTCAAGATGAACGACCCCAAAAAGGCCGAGATGAACGCGGAGATGATGGCGCTCTACAAAACCGAGGGCGTGAACATGTACGGCGGCTGCCTGCCCATGCTGTTGCAGATGCCGCTCTTTTTCGCGTATTACCGGATGCTGCTCAACGCGGTGGAGTTGCGCCAGGCGCACTGGATCTGGCTTCCCGATCTCTCGCAGCCCGATCCCACGCACATTCTGCCCATCCTCATCATCATCACCATGTTCCTCACGCAGTACATCACGCCCTCGCCGGGCATGGATCCCGCGCAGCGCCGCATGATGGCTTTCATGATGCCGGTCATCTTCGGCTTCATGCTCTGGCACTACGCCTCGGGTCTGGCCCTTTACTGGGGCACCAGCAACATCCTTTATCTGGCGATGCAGATCGGTATCAACCGCTCGCATTGGGGCAAGGAGATGCACGCCATCGCCGCGCGCCGCACCGCCAAGAAGACCGGCGTGGCTCCGAAGACCATCCAGGGCCGGCGGTAAAGCAGTTGTCAGTAGTCAGTTATCAGTGGTCAGCAATGCCCGTTGAGTTGTCAATCATCAGCGACCGAATCTCGGTTCGGGAACTGACAACTGATCACTGATCACTGATAACTGTTTCTCATTCCCTATTCCCTATTCCCCGCACCCTGTTTTATCGTCAAGGAGTAATGGCCACAGCACCCATCGTCGCTCCGCATCCAGCGCCGGAGGCCGAAGAGATCTACCGCCGCTGGATTCAGCTTTCTCGACGAGGAGTTCACGCGCCACAGCTCCCGGAGCGCCGCGCCGAAATTGTGCGCGACCAGCTCTATCCAGATCTATCTGGGCCGTCCTCACGGCGGCAAGCTCAATCTCACGCTCACTTCCGAGCTGCCGGGCAACGTGGTCAGCCTCTCGCTCGACCCGCAGAACGTGACCATGGAGGCGGAGCACTATGCCGAAGTCGATCGCGAGACGCTTCGAATGCGCGCAAACCCCTGCTCTGGTTCTGGCAAATGTTCGACCGCTCGCCGTTGGGCCTGAACCACTGGCTGGGCCTGCGCTTCCGCTGCATGTTGGGGCGTCACATCTTTGAGCACCTCGGCTCAGGGGTAAGAATCCATCACGGCGTCGACCTCACCTACGGTTACAACCTCTCCATCGGCGACGGCGTCATCATTCGCCAGCGCGCGCTGCTCAACGATCGCGGCGGCATCACCATCGGCAACAACGCCATCATCGGCTCCTACTCCCGCATCTATTCCTTCTCTCACGATGCCGCCGACTACGAGAAGATCCGGCTTCAGCCCACGGTCATCGGCGCGGGAGCGCACATCGCCAGCCACGCCATCGTGCTGGCCGGCCAAAACGTCGCGCCCGGCGAATCCGTAGGCGCATTTCCCGACGATCGCACGTGGAGCGGTGCTTCTGGGTAGTGGTGCAGTTTGAACCTCCAGAGTTGGCCCTGGAGCTGGCCCGCGCCCTTGCGCCTCTTCTGAGAGCCTGAAATCATGAATGGAACAAGATGCCTGAACTCGTACAGATCGGTTTTCAGCCGTCGAAGTCTGCCATTGTTGGTGCTTCGAAGCCGCGCGGTTCAGTGCTTTGGATACAGGGTGTGACGCTGGCATGGATGCTTGTGGAATTCGGCGTCTCTGCATATGCGGCTGTAACGGCTCACAGCCCTGCGATGTTGGCCTTTGGCTCCGACAGCCTGGTAGAGCTCCTGTCCGCTACGGTTGTGCTCTTGCAGTGGATTCCGAGCATGTCTATCTCGGAACGGAGGGCAAGCCGAACAGCCGGAGCTCTGCTTTTTGTGCTCGCCTTCGTGGTTGCAGCGATTGCTGTTGCGTCATTGGCTCTGCGGTTGCGGCCTGCAACGAGTTACGCGGGCATAGCCATCACCATCGCGGCGCTGATCGCAATGCCTGTTCTAGCCTTCCTCAAGCGCCGTGAGGCTCGTCGCAGTAAGAATGCAGCCTTGGCCGCCGATGCAGTGCAATCCGCTACTTGCGCCTATCTTGCGCTCATCGCGCTGGCTGGCCTCGCTATCAATGCAGCATTCCATGTTGCATGGTTCGATTCGGTTGCCGCTTTGGTGGCTGTTCCGATCCTCGTGAAGGAGGGCAGATCGGCTTGGCAAGGTCATGGCTGCGGATGTTGTTGAGAGCCTGATTTTCAAAATGCACCACTATCGACCTTC
>CAWCXX010000038.1:0-19647 GCA_963799445.1 uncultured Acidobacteriaceae bacterium
TACTAGGAGCTAGAGGCTGAAAGCTGCTTTACGTGTTCCTCGCGGACCTGGCTGGCAGTGAAGAGGCGCAGAAACGGTGCGCCTTTGGCGGCGGCTTCGACTGCGGGGCGACCCCGCGCCTCTTCTCGCTCGACAATGCAAACCACGGCAACCACTTTCATGCCGGCCTCCTGCGCCGCTTCAATGGCGGCGATGGTTGAGGCGCCGGTGGTGCAAACGTCGTCGACAATCACCACGCGCGCTGCCTGGCGGCAGAAGCCCTCGATGCGGCGGCCGGCGCCGTGAGCTTTTTCAGCTTTGCGCACCAGGAATCCGTGCAGCAGCGGCGGGCGAATTTCGGATTGGGGATGCGAGAGAGCGCGCCAGGCGCTGGCGGTGGCGACGTTGGAGACGATGGGATCGGCTCCCATGGTGAGACCGCCAACGGCTTCCGCAGCGACCCGGTTTGCTTCAAGCAGCTCGAGGATGGCGTGCCCGGTGAGGCGTCCGCCCTCGGCGTGGAGCGTCGTGATCCGGCAGTCGATGTAGTAGTCGCTGGTTCCTCCGGAAGAGAGCTTGAAGCGGCCGAGGCGAAAACTCGATTGCGCGAGAAGCGAGAGCAGTTGCTGGGCGTGGGTAGGTGTGGGCATTGAGATCATTCTAGCCGGTGGCTTGTAGCCGGTAGCCCGTAGCTTGAAACATGAAGGAACTACTGGCTACAAGCTACAGGCTACTGGCTGCTTTTCACATTTTGTCCAGATGCCTGAATCCGCCGGTGCCGACCAGCATGAGCGAGAAGAGCAGGAAGTTGTAGCAGGCGTGGACCATGACGCTCGCGGCCAGGGAGCGCGTGGAGAGCCGCACGGCGCAGAGCACCAGGCTGACGCAAACCAGAAGCAGAAACGGACCGATGGAATAACCGGTTTGCTCGGCGTGCAACGCAGCGAAAGGGATGCTGGTGGCGATGGAAGCGACGACCATGGCGGAAAACGACCACTGCGGATGGCCATTCTCGCCGAGGGGACGGCGCGGCTCGCCAGTGGTCTTTTCGGCGAACCAATCGTAGGCTGTCGACAGCGCGGGTAGCAGAAATCCACGAAAGAACATCTCCTCGAAGAACGGCGCAAAGGTAATGCCGAAGCCAAAGAGGATCCATGCCGCTCCGGGGGCTTGGAAGACTTTCTCAATGGGCGCATTGGTGGGGCCGGGCATGAATTCACCGTTCACCATCGCCAGAAGAAAGCAGACGAACGCCGCACTCACCAGTCGCCAGCGCAGGCGCACAGCGGTTGCGCCATTCCATTGCAGTCCGGCGAGCAGGCTCTTGTGCCAGAACAGCGGAAAGATCAACAGGGCCAAGCCGAACGTGAAGAGATAAAGAATCGCTTCGGTGCCCAGCAGGTAATGAATATCGGTAGCAGCCTGTTGAGGGGACGAGACGCCGTAAAGGTGGAAGTGGATGGCGGCCAGAAAAAGGATGACCGCGACAACGAAGCTGAGGCCAAGAAGAAGGATCAAAAGTAAAACGTGGCCAAAATGCGGGATTCGTACGAGAGGGCGAATCGAAGGCTGAGTCCAGGACTGGAAGAGAGACGGTTCAGCGGCGGGCTGCTCATAGGGTGTATAGACCGGTTCCGCGGGCATGGGCCGGGAAAGCAACGCCTCCGAGACCCAGCGCTGGGGCGGCCAGTCCTCCATGGGCAGCGGTCCCGGGGAATGAGCTTCGGCGGGCTTGCTGGAATCTCCCGGGTTGAGGGGGTCGGGCTCGGGCAAGGTGCTCATGGTCGTCCCGTTTTCTTCCTGCGTGGGGTGTATTTCTTTGCTCTCGATCGGGAAGAAGCGGCTTCTTCTTCGACTCCTCTTGTTTTCTCTTCGAGCTTACTCTCCTTAGGATGCATGTTGAGGAAATCGGCAGATTCATCTCCGGGGTCAAGCGGCGCCAGCCGGCCATCGCTGGATTTGTAGTAGCGCGCAAGGAACTGGCCGGTATAGGAGCCGGGCGTGGCGGCGATCTTTGCCGGACGGCCTTCGCCAACGATGCGCCCGCCGTCTTCGCCGCCCTCAGGGCCGAGATCGATGATCCAGTCGGCGTTGCGAATGACGTCGAGGTTGTGCTCGATGATGACCACCGAGTTGCCGAGGTCGGTGAGGCGGTGCAGCACCTCGAGAAGCTTGCGCACATCGTCGAAGTGCAGGCCGGTGGTGGGTTCGTCGAGCAGATAAAGTGTCTTGCCCGTCTGCCGCTTGGAGAGCTCGCGGGCCAGCTTCATGCGCTGCGCTTCCCCGCCGGAGAGCGTAGTCGCGCTTTGGCCCAGGTGTACGTACCCCAGGCCGACATCGACGAGGGTTTGCAGCTTCTGGCGTACCTGCGGCACGTCGGCCAGCAACGGCAATGCGTCTTCGATGGTGAGGTCGAGAATGTCGGCGATGGAATGGCCGTGGAATTTGACGGCCAGCGTCTCCTGGTTGTAGCGGCGTCCGTTGCAAACCTCGCACTGCACGTAGACGTCGGGCATAAAATTCATCTCAATCCGCCGCTGTCCGTCGCCCTGGCAGGCCTCGCAGCGGCCTCCGGTGACGTTGAAGCTGAAGCGGCCGGGCTTGTAGCCGCGTTCGCGCGCCTCAGGCAGCATGGCAAACAAATCGCGGATGGGCGAGAAGACCTGGGTATACGTCGCGGGATTGGAGCGGGGCGTGCGACCGATCGGCGACTGGTCGATACGAACCACTTTGTCGATCTGTTCGGCGCCGGTGAGGGCGTCGTGCGCGCCGGGCTCCTCGCGCGAGCCGTAGATCGACTTCGCGAGAGAACGGTAGAGGATGTCATTGACAAGGGTGCTTTTGCCGCTACCGCTGACGCCGGTGACGACAGTCATGACGCCGAGCGGAATGCGCAGGTCGAGGTCGTGCAAGTTGTGCTCGCGCGCGCCGGCGACGGCGAGCCACTTGCCGGTGAGTGGGCGCGGTTTGGCGCGCTGCAGCATGGAGGCGGCGCCGCTCAGATAACGTCCCGTAAGTGACGCGGGCGAGGCCATGATCTGCGCCGGGGTGCCTTCGGCGACGACGTTGCCACCCAGCCGTCCCGCGCCGGGACCGAGATCGAGCACATAATCGGCGTGCCGGATGGTCTCTTCGTCATGCTCGACGACCAGAACGGTGTTTCCGAGGTCGCGGAGTCTTTCGAGAGCCTGAAGCAGCCGGTTGTTGTCGCGCTGGTGCAGGCCGATGGAAGGCTCATCAAGTACGTAAAGCACGCCGCGCAGGCGCGAGCCGATCTGCGTGGCCAGGCGGATGCGCTGGCCTTCGCCGCCGGAGAGTGTGGTGGCGTTGCGGTCGAGCGAAAGGTAATTCAATCCCACGGCGCAGAGAAATTCGAGGCGCTCGGCAATCTCGCGGCGAATGCGCTCAGCCACCAGCGACTCGCGTTCAGTGAATTTGAGGTTGATGGCCGCCGAGAGCGCGCGGTTGAGCGGCAGCGCGGTGAGGTCGGCGATGGAAAGGCCGCCGACCTTGACGGACAGCGACTCCGGGCGCAGGCGCCTGCCGCGGCAAACAGGGCATGGCGTGGCCGACATAAAGCTCATCATGTATTCGCGATAGCTGTCGCTGCGCGCATCCTCCGCGTTGTCGCGCAGGTAGCTCAGGATTCCGTGGAAGCCGGTGCGCGGCGCTTCGCCTTTCGGCGGGCCGTAGACGAGGAGGTGCTGTTGCTTTGACGGCAGATCCTCGAAGGGAATCTTGAGGTCGATCTTGTAGCGGTCGGCGGCGAGCTGGATGAGCCTGAGAAGGTATTGCGAGGAGGCGCCGGGGCCCAGGCCGCCGTCGAGCAGCGGCTTGGACCAGTCTGTAATGACTTTCGCGGGGTCGAAGTCGTAAAGCGAGCCGAGGCCGTGGCACTCGGGACAGGCGCCAAAGGTGGAATTGAACGAGAAGCTGCGCGGCTCCAGCTTGGGCACGTCGAGGCCACAATCGGGGCAGGCCATGGAGGACGAGAACAACTGCTCCTGGCCCTCGCTGAAGGCCACCAGCGCCAGACCATTGGCGAGTTGCAGGGCCTTGGCGACGGCCTGGCCCACGCGCGCTTCCACGGAGGGCTTGCCGGGACCAGGTGCCGGTTGAAGGTCCTGGTTTCCCACCCTTGCCGCTGAAGAACGCGTCAAGGATGAGGCAACCGGAGTTTCGGATGCGGGCGGTTTGAGTAGGATGCGGTCGACGATGGCTTCGATGGTGTGATTCTTGCGGCGGTCGAGGAAAACAGGTTCGGAAAGGTCCTGCACCTCGCCGTCGATGCGGGCGCGAAACCCTTGCTGATCAAGCTGATCAAGCAAATCCTTAAACTCGCCTTTTCGGCCCCGCACAATGGGCGCCATTACGGTCACGCGCTCGCCGCGGCCCAGCTCCAGGATGCGCAGCACGATTTGTTCGGCGGTCTGGCGGGCTATCGGCCGGCCGCAGTTGGGGCAGTGGGGCGTGCCTACCGATGCGTAGAGCAGGCGCAGGTAGTCGTAAACCTCGGTGATGGTGCCCACGGTGGAGCGAGGGCTGCGGCTGGTGGTCTTTTGCTCGATGGAAATGGCCGGGCTGAGCCCCTCGATCGAATCCACGTCGGGCCGCTCGATTTGGTCGAGGAACTGGCGCGCATAGGCTGAAAGCGTCTCGACATAGCGACGCTGGCCTTCGGCGTAAATGGTGTCGAAGGCGAGCGAACTCTTGCCTGAGCCGGAGAGCCCCGTCACAACTGTGAGAGCGTTGCGGGGGATGCGCACGTTGATGTCGCGCAGATTGTGCTGGCGCGCCCCGCGCACCGAGATGTGCGTAATGGACATGGATTGTACGAAGACGGCGGGTACTTTGGTGTGTTGCTGACTGCACGTAACAACCGCAGCGCAACGCTTTGAGGGTATTCTATTAGGCAACAGAAAGAAGGGTCAATTCGCCGCGTAATCTGCGACAATCGCTTAGACGATTGCCGCGCAGGCAGGGCAAATCAGCGGGGCTCCAGGATGTGTATGTTGCGGCCATATAGACGCATTTAACCCAGAGGCGGTAACAATGGCGAATTTGTTGGATCTGGCGATGTTAATTTGTGCGTCGGTTGGCGCGATGGCGTTTGGCATTCTGGCTGCCTATGCGATCCTGCGTGCTGGTTTTGCGCTGATGCGCCCGCAGCGGCGTCCGGCAGCGGTAAAGTCCCAGCCCCAGGCTGCGCGCGTTTCTTAGTTTATTCCTGATCAGTTTTGCGGGTTTTGCTGCTGCTGTTGCTGCTGGCGCTGCTGTATGTCGGGGGGCATCGGCTGGGGGCGCACTGGCACGCCGGGCGGCGCTGGTTGCGGCTCAGGCTGCTGTGGCTCGACGTCGGTTTCCTCGGGGTTGGACGTGCTCGGGCCGGAGGCCTGCGCCGGTCCCATAGGGCGAGCGCTCAGCACAATCCGGCGCGGCGTGCCTTGGCCCAGATCGCCGATCATGAGGACGTTGTAACCCGAGCCATCGAGAAGCTGAGAGAGCACATCGCGTGCGGGACCCGGCCCGTAGACGCCGAAGATCCGCTGGTCCTGACCCATTCCTTCCAGCGTAGCGCCCGTCTTGGTAGAGACATCCTTCAATATCTGCGCCAGGCTGGAATTGGAGGCCACGATGCGCAGGCCTTGGCTGTCCCAAACCACAGTAGCCTCAGAGGGTTGATCGTTTGCGGGCCAATCGGGAGAATTGGGCTGGGCCGGCGTTGCCGCTGGAGCAGGTTGGGCGGCGGGTTGAGGGCCCGTAGGATGGCTGCCTGGGGCAACCGCGGCCGGCTTTTTTGTCGCAACGGCAGCCGGCGCCGGCGAAGCTTGCGCGGCGGCTGTCGCGCCCGGCAAGAGGATGCATGCCGCAAACAGAGCCGCGGTGACCGCCTGCAATGCCGGCAAGTTGCGCGCACCCGAACCAAGGCTGCGGCACGGGCGGAGAGGCCGCGAAGGTTCCGGTTGCGATAGGTCGCAGGCTGGCATCGAAAGCGACTCCTGAATCCGTTCCTGGCGGCTGCGTGCGCTGCGTAGCCAGCTTGGCTAGGGCGCTGCGTAGCCAGCTTGGCTAGGGCGATGCGCCGCCGCTCTACTGTACTAGACTAGCAGTGATCGTCAAACGTTCAAGGGATCATCTAAGAAGAGATTTCCGGAACAGAGAGGATGGGTTCAGGGATGCGCTCGCAGCGGATTTTTTCGATCATGCCGGCGGTTTCGATAGGGCTGGCGTTGCTGCTGTCACCGTCGGCAGGCCGTGCGGTGAGCTGCACCATGGAGGCTGAGCTGGGTTCGCTGGACCGCGATGCGCTGGCGACGATTGCCGGCCGTCTGGCGAATGCGATAACCGGGCAGGATTATGCCACGCTTCAGGCCGATCTGCTTCCGCAGGAAGCATCGGAGTGGGAAGGCATTCGCGCGACGGTGGAACAGGCGAGGCCGCTGGTCAAAGGGGGGCAGTTCCAGTTGCGGAATGTGTACCTGCTGGACGCGACCAGCCAGACCGCGCCGGCCGATACGCAGTTTTTCTGCTCCAATTCGACCGGATCGCTGACGGTGACCATCACCATGAGCGCTCTGCCGCCGGGACGTTACGCCGTGGTGCTGGCCGATGCGGCGGGTGCGCCGCTGGCCGGGCAGTTGGGGCTGGTGCTGGCGTGGGACGGCGCCGCGACCGCATGGAAACTGGCCGGGCTCACGGTGCGGCCGGGAATCTTCGACGGGCATGACGGCGTTTGGTATTGGGCGCGCGGACGGGCACTTGCCAAGGAAGATCCGTGGAGCGCCTGGTACAGCTATGACGCGGCGCGGTACCTGCTGCTGCCGGTTGACTTTCTCTCCTCGCCCAATCTGGACAAGCTGCGCCAGGAGCAATCGCAGATCACGCCTTCGCCGCAGAGCGCGTTTCCTTTGTCGTTGCCGGATGGAGACCGCACGTGGAAGATCGATGCCGTGGTTCTGGATCCCTCTTTGCACGAGCCTGACCTAGCAGTGGTGTATGAGTCGATCGGTGTCACCGATTCGGCCGCTCTGCGAACCGAAGCAACCGCTGTGATGAGCGCGTTTTTGAAGGCGCAGCCGGGGATCCGGGCGAATTTTCATGGGCTTTGGGCGTATGGGGAAAAGGACGGGAAGCGCACGCCGGTGATGGAATTGCCGATGAAGCAAATACCGTAAGAACTGGGAATAGCGAAAAGGCGGACGCATGCCTATTAACATCGCGCTTTTGCTTTGCATCCCGATTGGGCTCCTGTATTATTTCGGGGCGCGCTGGCTGGTACGTTTTTTGTTGGGCCGCTACGAGCGGAGAGAACGCAGGGCCGCACGCCTTTTTGGAGCCTTTGGCGCGTTGTCGATTCCCTTGATCTATTGCTCCGGATTGGTCGGAGATGCAATTTCAGGAAGGTTCGGACAGGTGGTTGCGGGCGGATTATTTGCAATCGTCGCCATGGGGCTTATTGGTCCGTTGCTTAAAACTCTGATGGAAGAGAAGTGGAGAAGCTTTGGCGACAATCATTGATCTGCGTTCCGATACCGTGACGCGGCCGACGCTCGAGATGCGGGCGGCGATGGCGGCGGCCGAAGTGGGCGACGACGTTTACGGCGAGGATCCCACTGTCAATCTGCTGGAGCGGCGCGCGGCGGAGACCTTTGGCCGCGAGGCGGCGCTGTTTGTGCCCACTGGCACTATGGGCAACCAGATCGCGATTCGCCTGCTGACGCAACCCGGCCAGGAAGTCATCGCGGAGTCGCGTGCGCACATTCTGGACTTCGAGATGGCGACGACTGCGGTCTTTTCCGGCTGCCTGATTCGCGCCGTGCCGGCCGAAGACGGCATTCTGACGTGGAAGCAGATCGAGTCGGCAATCAGCCCGTATGGAGGTTTCCGCGCCGCCACCGGATTGATTGAAATTGAGAATACGGCCAACCTTGCCGGTGGCCGCTGCACGCGCCTCGAAGTCCTGGAGGAGATCTGGGAGGGAGCGAAAACGCGCAGGCTCCCCACGCACCTGGACGGGGCGCGCATCTTCAACGCCGCCGTGGCGCTGGGCGTGAACGTGAAGGCGCTCACGCGCGGCTTTGACACCGTGATGTTTTGCCTGTCGAAGGGGTTGGGCGCGCCAGTGGGATCGATGCTCGTGGGTTCGGCGGAATTGATGGCGAGAGCGCGGGTTTACCGGAAGGCACTCGGCGGCGGCATGAGGCAGGCTGGTGTGCTGGCCGCTGCCGGGCTGATTGCACTCGAAGGCGGACCGGCGCGGCTCGCGGAAGATCACGCCAATGCGCGCCTGCTAGCGGAGGCCCTGGCCAACAGCGAAGGCGTGGCGATCGATCTCGAAACGGTTGAGACCAATATCGTGATTTTCCGATTGACGGCGGGGTCAGGTGCGGCCGAATTGGCAGCGCGGCTGAAGGCGCGCGGCGTGCTGGCCGGCGCGTTTGGGCCGGACGCGATTCGCCTGGTGACGCACCGCGACGTGAGCCGCGGCCAATGCATCGACGCTGCTGAGGCGTTGACCGAGGAGATTGAGGCGGGAATCAAAACGGCCGGTTTGCGTTAGCAGGTTGGGTATAAGTAGGAGTAATCTGATCCCTCGAGGGAAACAAGGAGGCGAACCTATGCAAGTCACAGAGATCATGAGCAATCCGGTCCTATGTACACCGACGACAAGTGCGCGCAAGGCTGCCCACCTGATGCAACAATTTAACGTTGGGAACCTTTTGATCGTTGAGGATATGGCCAGCCGAAAGCTCATCGGCGTCATAACTGACCGAGATCTTGTTCTCAGGATTCTCGTCGATCGCGACCCCGATAAAACCACGCTTCAGGACTGCATGACTCATAGCAACCTCCTCTGCTGCAAGGCGTCGGACGATGTCGAGCAAGTCTTGGAGGCCATGGCGAAACGTCATCTGAGACGCGTACCGGTCCTAAGTCAAGGCAACAGAGTTGAAGGCGTCCTCACGGACGTGGGTGTGCTGGAATATGCGGAGATCAAGCCGATCGAAGTCTGTAGGGCCATGGGCCGCATCGTTGCCTCGCAGGCAAGAAGGCCGAATGCGCTGGATGCGCCGACTTCATACCCATAGAAGGATGGGAGAATGGTTTTGCTGTGGGGCAGAGGCGAACCAGCGGGGCATTGCCTCTCAAAGGCAGCGATAGCCGTCTAACGGTCAAAAGGCCCGATCTTCCAAAGCGGAAGACCGGGCCTTTGATTCAGCAGCGACGGCGACTTCGCCTCACAGATCGTAGTAGAGGAAGAACTCGTAGGGTACGGGGCGCAAATTGACGGGCGCCAACTCGCGTGTGCGCTTATACGAGATCCAGGTCTCAATCAGATCGGGAGTGAAGACCCCACCCTCCAACAGGAAAGCGTGATCCTTCTCCAGCGCGTTGAGAACCTCGCCCAGCGATCCGGGCGTGCTCTTGATCTTCTTGGCTTCCTCCGGCTCGAGTTCGTACAGATCCTTGTCCATGGGCTCGCCGGGCTCGATCTTGTGCTTGATGCCATCCAGGCCAGCCATGAGCAGGGCCGCGAAGCAGAGATACGGGTTGGTTGCGGGATCGGGGCAGCGGAACTCGATGCGTTTCCCCTTGGGGCTGGTGGAGTACACCGGGATGCGCACCGCTGCTGAACGGTTGCGTTGCGAGTAGCACAGGTTTACCGGAGCTTCGTAGCCCGGCACCAGACGGCGGTAGGAGTTAGTCGTCGGAGCGCAGATGGCGAGCAGCGCCGGTGCGTGCTTGAGCAAGCCGCCGATGTAGTACTTCGCGGTCTGACTGAGCAGCGCGTAGCCCTTGGGATCGTAAAAGATGTTGGTGTCGCCCTTCCACAAGCTCTGGTGCACGTGCATGCCGGAGCCGTTGTCGCCAAAGAGCGGCTTGGGCATGAAGGTGGCCGTCATGCCGTGCTTCTTGCAGATCATGCGGATGATGTACTTGTAAGTGATCAGATTGTCCGCCATTTTCACGAGCGGGCCGAAGCGCATGTCGATCTCGGCCTGACCGGCCGTGCCCACCTCGTGGTGGTGGACCTCAACCTTCACGCCCACGTCCTTGAGGGCGAGGAGGATCTCCGAGCGGATATCCTGCAACTGATCCGAAGGCGGCACAGGGAAGTAGCCCTCCTTGTGGCGCAGCTTGTAGCCGAGGTTCGGATTCTCATCCCGCCCGGTGTTCCAGACGCCTTCCCTGGAGTCAATGTAGTAGTACCCGCTCTGCGCGTTCTGGTCATAGCGGACACTGTCAAACATGTAGAACTCCGCCTCCGGACCCCAGTAGCTGATGTCGGCGAGGCCGGTGCTCTTGAGATAGGCTTCGGCTTTCTGCGCAACGTAGCGCGGATCGCGGCTGTAAGGTTTGCGGGTCAGAGGGTCGAAGACGTTGCAGATGATGTTCATCGTGGGGATCGAGAGAACCGGATCCATCACCGCCGTTTCCGCGTCGGCAATCAGCAGCATGTCGCTTTCGTGAATCTGCTGAAATCCGCGGATGCTGGACCCATCGAAACCGATACCTTCGGTGAACAGATCCTCGTCAAGGTCTTCAACTGGAATGGAAAAATGCTGCCACATGCCCGGCAAGTCGATAAACCGAAGGTCAACGATTTTCGCACCGGATTCTTTAGCCAGCTTTTTCACGTCATCGGGGGTACGCGGCATTCTAAGTTCTCCTTTCGCTTCTCGCTGTGACATTCAAGCACAGGTTTCAATGGTGAGGTTAAACCAAACTGTGGCAGCCGCAAAAAAGGCAATCTCGATAAGAGCGTTCCTCGTATTCCCGGAGCGTTTTAGAGAACCGTGTCTGCCTGGACGGAACCGGCGCACACCAGGAATGGGTTTGGTGGATAAATTAGCTTCCTGTTACAGCAATTGAAAAAAGCTAAGTGGTCTTCGCCCCACCTTGCTGCTGAGGAGCGCAGCGGAAAGCAGGCAGGGCCGAGTCCGGAGCACAATTTCGCGACAGATCGGACACGCGCCCCAAACCTTCAGGAATCCTATTCCTGATCGTATAAAGAATACGTGAAGATATGGAGCGTGAGGATGTGGAAAACCGTGGCAGACCCTTGATCAGTGGAAGTGCGCGATGAGGATCATGAGCAGGAGAATGGCGACTGGAATGAGTGCTAACCCGCAATAATAGAGTATTTTACGAGAAAGCTGCGACTTGCGCTTTTGCCAGTCGCGCAGTTCGGCGCGATCTTCAACGCCCACCTGATCGGGATTTTGAAGGTCATGCAAAAAATCCTGGGCGTGCGCATAGCGGTTTTTCGGATCGCGCTCCAGCGCTCGGTACAGAATCTCCTGCAATTGGGAAGAGATGGATGGGTCGGCTACGCGGGGGGGGACGGGATGGTTTAGCAGGCGGTCGTTCATGGCGGCCAGAGGCGTAGGGCCTGAGAATGGCAGCTTTCCCGAGAGCATCTCGTACAAAATCACGCCCATGGAGTAGATGTCGGTGCGCCCGTCGCCGCGTTTGCCCTTCACCTGCTCGGGAGCGATGTAGTTCGGAGTTCCCAACGCGGCGGTGAAGTTGGCGTAGGTGAGCCGCCGAGAGGCAGAATCGCTAGCGATGCCGAAATCAATGAGTTTGATGTGGTCGTTGTCGTCGACCATGATGTTTTCCGGCTTGAGGTCGCGGTGCACAACGCCGTTGGCATGGATGTAGTCGAGGGCCTTGAGGACTTCGACGGCGATGCGCATGGCGCGGTCCTGAGACATTCTGCCTTCGTCGAGGATCTTGCGCAAGAGACGGCCCTCGCACCACTCCATGACCATATACATCCGCGAACGTTTTTCTCCGCCAAAGACCTGCATGACGTTGGGATGACGGAGCCTTTCGCCAATAGCCCCCTCACGCTTGAAGCGGTCGAAGAAGATGGGATCGGCTTCCATGTCGGGGTGGGGAATTTTGAGGGCGACGGTGCGATTGTCGCGCACGTCCGTAGCACGGTAAATGGTGGCCATGCCGCTTCGCGCAACCTGCGCATCGATGCGGTAGAAATCGAGCTTGCCACCGGCTTCCAGCGCATCGAAAAAACTCATTGTGCAGTACGCTCCACCAGGACTCTCTCTACTGTATAGAGAATAATGTCTGGAACTGTAAGGAATCTGTAAGAACGAGGAAACAGGGAAAAGGGAACGAGGAGCAACGGAACAACCATGGCGCGATTCTAAATCGGCAGGCGGTAGGGGCGGCCGCGGTACATGCCGACCTGTTCCACCGAACGCACGCGGATGACCTGCGCCGTGGTGTTGTCGCCGCCGTCGATCTCGACCGCGCGGGCGACGAGTTCGCGGGCGAGTTTGGCGGCGTCTTTCTTTTGCGAGGCGATGGCGGCGATCTCGGCTTCGCTCATCTCATCGTGCAGCCCGTCGGTGCATAGCACCAGCACGTCACCCGGCTGCAGCGTGAGGGCGTTGGCGTCGGGAGAGACAAACATCTCAGGGCCGAGGGAACGGATGAGCACGTGGCGGGAGTCGGAGGAGGCAATGTCGCTGGCGGAGATCAGGCCCATCTTGCGCTGCTCGTTGACCAGAGTGTGGTCCTGGGTGATTTGCCGGGCTTGGCCGTTGCGAACCAGGTAGCAGCGCGAATCGCCGACATGGGAAATCACGGCCTGGTCGTAGCGTAGAGCGCAGGCGACGAGTGTCGTGGCCATTGACTTGCCGCGGTATTCGGGTTCGAGCGCGCGATCATGCACCGCGGCGTTGGCTTGCTGGACGAGGCGCGGCAGAAGACTGATGAGCATGGCGCCGGCCTGTGCCCTGGCAAATTGCTCGGTGACGACTGAGATGGCCGTGGCCGACGCCACTTCACCCAGGTCGAGCCCGCCCACGCCGTCGGCAACCGCAAAGAGATAGCCGTGGGAACGGGCCTGCTGGCGCGAAGCAGGGATGAAGGAACCCATGGCGTCTTCATTGTTGGTGCGAACCTTGCCGAAGTCGCTTGCCTCGCCGAACTGTACGTCCAACATGTGCGCCGCCACGTGAAGCATCTCGACCCGTTGCGCGACCGAGACGCTGATCCTTTGAAGCATTGGGAGTCCACCTAGAAAACGGCGATTGGGTGGTCCTCCCTCCCCAGCCTCTCATAAGAGGCCGGGGAGAGAATCCACCCGGATGTTATGTGCTTGTTAACGCGGTGTTATGAGTGTTGATGTTTTGTTTCCAGAAATGCCGCCTTCCCTTGCGCCTTCGAGGATCGGAGGAAGTAGACCGCTCCGTAAAGGCCCCAAAGGGCCGCAATTCCCAGTGCAGTTAATGGCTCCATCTTGGTGCCGAGGCCAAAGACGGGGCTGATGAGATAGAAGGCCATGCAGGTCAGGTTGGCGATCAGGCCGAAACCGGGGATGAGGTAGTGCACCACGATGTGTCTATCGTGACGCTCGGAATAGGCGATGATGCACAGCAGGCAGCTCAAGCCGTAAAGAATGAAGGTGCCGAAGTTGGATGTGAGCGTCAGCGCGAGGAGGGAGTTGGGAAGCGCGGCCATCTTGTCGTGCGTGGTGTAGCCGAAGCTGGAAAAGATGCCGTGAGGCAGTGCGGCGATGGAGGCGTCGGTCGGAGCGCCGGCATCGCCGAAGGCGAGCGCGACGGCGATGACGCCGATAACGGCCGAGATGGTGGCCAGGGTCCAGATGGCGCGACGCGGCGACAGCGATCCGGCGTGCAGGATGCCGAAGTGTTCGGGAACCTCATTGTCCTTGCCCATGGCGTAGGTAACGCGGGCGCCGGTATTCATGCAGCTGAGCGTGGTGCCGATGAGCGCGAGAAAGACGGTGAAGGCTTCCACAAGCATGAAGTACTTGCCATGGCCCTGGCCGAGAAGCTGATCGCCGACGATGATCATCATGTCGCCGATAGGCGCGGCCGAGCTGGCGGCGCTTTGCATGGTGTACCCGGAGTTGAGAAAGTAGTTGGCGCAGAAGTACTCAAACAAATAGCAGAACAGTCCCTGGATCAGCAGCGATGCAATGACGGCGATGGGAATGTGCTTGGTTGGATTTTTGGCCTCGCCTCCCATCGAGGTGACCGATTCAAAGCCGACCAGAATCAGAATCGCAACCGTAGCCTGAATGAACATCCAACTGAATTTGTGGACGCTGACGACAGAGGCTGCGTTGGGGTGGGTGAGGAAGTTGCCGGTGGAGTCATTCGTCGGGTAGGTGATCTGGAAGGGAACCGGCTTGCCGGCCTTATCCAGCAGCGGCAGCGGCGTACCGCTGGCATCGCGCATGATCGAGCCATCTTTGGGATTGGTGGCGAACTGGTAGGTATAAGTCGCCAGCGATTGCCCGTCGTATTGGAAGCCGGCGGCGCCCCGAAGGATGGTTGGCGCGATAGCCCAGAGCCAGAACGCTGAAGACGACCAGCGCTGAAATCTGCACGATGTTGATGGCAATGTTGACTGCCGTCGATGCGCCGGCGCCCTTGGAGGCGATCCAGGCGACAAAGAAGGAGAAGATCACAGCGATCAGGGCCATGAAGACGGGCCCGGGATTCGAGCCGCTCATGAAGTTCGGATAGAGGAACCCGACCACGTAGCCGACGAAGATGCCGGTGACGGCGACCATCACGCCGGGATAGACCCAGTAATACAGGTGCGAGCCCCAGCCGACGATGAACTTGGCCACGCGGGCGTATTTGAAGGCCTTGTCTTTGGAGAGCATGGCCTGCTCGGCGTAGTAGTAGCTCGATCCCGTACCGGGATAAAGCTTGGATATCTCGGCGTAGGCTACGGCCGTGGCCAGGCAGAGCAGGAGGGAGATGAAGATGCCGATCCACATGTCGGGAGCCGTAGATGGCTGGCCGGCAACCCCAGTGGTGGCCTGGATGTAAAACGTGAGCCAGAGGAAGGCGCCGGGGGCGATGAGCGCCATTGCGTTCGCAGTCAAGCCGGTGAGACCGAGCGTGGCCTGCATCTGAGGTGCTTTCTGATCTGCCATGAGCATTCTCCTAAAGGGTTGAAGTTCGTCTGGCTTTTCCCGGCGGCGGCCTCCGAGATGTTCTTACGGCAGGCTGGTTTCGGGCAAAAAATTTACCGTGCGCCGGATCGAGCGCCGGCGCCAACTCGGAGTAGGTCCGGCCAATTGCTCAATACATCTTTGGCCGGTCCCGGTATCGATTTCGGTGCTGCGAGTCTATCGTCCGTCCCATGAGGACAAAATAAAGAGCCAAGAGAAAGTATGTTTCTTGAACATTTCCGGCTAAAGAAGGCAGCGATCGCTGCGATGATTGCCGGGTGTGTTTTGACCGCGCCGAACGTGCGGTCTTTTGTGAGGATGGGTGCGCTGGCGCCCTGCGGAGCCAGCGCCTCATAGCGGTCATTTCTTGACAATGTTGTCGCCGAAGATGAAGCCGAACTCGCCAACGGCGCGGAACTGCGTGGCGTCATTGCCGAGCGGGCCGAAGACATCTCCCGTGGTGTAGTTGGTTGCGTGCACCACCGCGAAGTCGGCGCGGAAGTAGAAGCCGCCCTTCTGATAGGTGGGTGTGACCGTCACGGTGGTGGCCGAACTGCCGGGCCCGAAGCCAAGAAGATTGACCGCGGGCACGATGGTACCGGTGGCCTCAGTCTTGACCTTGAACTCGGAGCTCTCGGCAATCTCTGTTGTTCCGCCAGAGCCCGAGATGTACTCGAAGCGGCCGGGCAGCGCGAAGCCGTTCTTGAAGGCGCGGCTGACGGAGAGCGCGCCGCCGGTGGTGCTTGCGCCCAACACGACGCCCACGTTGGGATTGGTCGGGACCTTGCTGTACTGGAAGTACGGCTGAACGATCCACGCGCCCTTGGTGTAGGTGTAGATGACGGTGTGCATGTAGCTGTTGTTCTGCACTGGAGTCGCCAGAGTTTCAAAGACGGTCTGGCCGTAGTTGCCCATTCCGTCGTAGACCAGGCTGTGAGGTCCCTTGGTGAAGGTCACCGAACCGCTCAGCCAGGTGTAACGGTTGGAGTAATAACCGTCGTTCCAGCTCAACGAAGCGGTCAGGTATTTGCCGATTGTCTGGTTGACCTGAATACCGTGATTGACCGCGTTCTCCTGCGCCCACAGCAGGCCGCGCTCGATGTCGAAGTTCTGGTAGGTGAAGGTGGATTCCGCGCCCATCAGCGTGGGCAGGGCGCCAATCTGCCAGGTGGTGGTCTTGCCTGTCGCAAGCTTGGCGAAGGCAACCGGAACCGGACCGTAGAAATCCTTGACCGTGTCCTGGGCGTCAAGATACGGGCTGCCCAGGGTCGGCATAGTGTACTCGCCGGCCTGGACGTACCACTGGAACTTTCCGTCGGCCTTCTGGATGAAGATCTCGCCGTTGCTGAGCGTAGCTTCCTCGGTGTCGTCGCCCGGAACGGGGTTGTTTTGCCCCACCGCGAAGCCCGTAATGATGCCGTTGACCGAGAGCTTGCCGAAGGGACCGGCATCGAAGACCGCCGGAGGCAGCCACTGCAGCGGACCCGTGAGAACGAAGGTGGAAAGCGGAGCGGGCGCTGCCGCGGGAGCAGCGGGCGCTTGAGCGGCAGGCGCTGGCGCTTGAGCTGGCGCCGGAGAGGGCGAAGGCGCTGGGGTTTGCGCACTAGCTAGGAGTGCGATTGCCATCGCGGTTCCAGTGATCGATTTAAGTATGACCTTGGCGCTGAAGTACATCTGCACAATACCTCCTGAAAAAGTTGTAATGACGCGAGATGAAATAGAGCCCGTAAGGACAGTAGTCGACCTCGTCCTCCGCGACGCCGTGTATCGGCACATCGAGGCAACTGGGCGATGCGCGTACTTGCTGCTTGCGTTCCCAGCGCCGAGATTGGCAATCGCGTTTTGTTGGGTGGTGCCCTAATCGGTTGAAGCGAACTAACACCAGTAATGCAAACAAAGCATAAAGAAAAAATGAGGAAAGCAAGAAGATTTCGTTCCCGGCGGCGATAGAGGACGCAGAGTGCCTCTTTTCAAGGACTTTGGCGATTGGAGAAGTTCGCAGCTGGATGGGAACGCGTGAGAAGACGCTAAAGAACCTGCTAAACTTTTATTTTTCACTCTAAGACTCTGGAATTGACTGGCAATTCCGCCTTGAACCGGCATCGATCCCCTGGAAATTTAAGAGCGGAGCGCAGTCGGCTAGGGCCAGTCATCGAATTCTTAGGCGAAAGCACCGGTTCTCCCAGCCTTTCGGTTTGTGCACCTGACAGTTATTCGCGGTTATTTCGAGAATGAAAAATGAGTGCCCGGCTATCTAAGAGCTATCTTGCGCGTTCCGTCTTCAGCGCAGGGCGTTTGCGCGGCTCCGGCCCGCGGCTGCTCCTGTTCACGCTGGAGTCTGGGTTGGGGGTAATGGCCGTGGTTTTTGTGGCAGCGTTGGCGCACTGGTTCAGCTGGCTGCTGCCGGTAGCTGTGTTGCTCTATCTCTCGATGGTGGTTTCGACCGCCCTACTTTGCGGATTTTGGCAGGCGGCCATTGTCTCACTGTCGGCAGTCGTGGTGCAGAGCTGGTTTACTTTTCGGCAGCCGCAGCTTTCTCTGGCGTCCGCGCCGGCCGACACGATTACCCTGGTGGTATTTTTGCTGGCGGCTCTGACGGTCAGCCGTCTATCCGCTCGCGTGACCGCCCACGCAAGAGAGGCCGAATTGCAGGTCGAGCAGATGCACGATCTTTACGAGTTCACGCGGCGGACACTGCAGATGAACCTTCACCTGGAACCGGGGCCGCAACTGGCGGAACTCCTGCATGAGATCTTCGATCTTGAGGCGGTGGCAGTGTTTGACGCTGATCTTCACGATGTGTACCAGGCAGGATACTGGCCCGTGGACCCGCAGGAGTTGGCGCAGAACGTGTACTACTTTGAAACATCCGACGACGATGCGGCGACGGGGATGGGTCGGCGCGTGGTGCGCCTGGGAGCTGTGCCTGTGGGCAGTCTGGTGGTGCGCGGCGAAACCAACCCGCTGACCAACAACGCCATCGCCTCGCTGATCGCGATTACCTTCGACCGTTACCGCGCCTTTGCCAATGAGAGCCGCATCGAGACCGAGCGGCGAACCGAGCAGCTTCGCGCCACGGTGCTTGACAGCCTGGCCCACGCGTACAAGACTCCGCTGACGGCGATTCGTGCGGCCTCGACGGGCTTGAACGAGATGGGTCGCCTTTCGCCGGGGCAGGCGGATCTGGTGGCGCTGATCAACGAGCAGACGGGGCTGCTGAACGAGCTGACGACCCGCCTGCTGACCACAGCCCGCCTGGACGGAGACGAGGTTGCCATCCACGTGGAGCCCGTGAGCGTTGGGACGCTGATGGAAGAGATTCTGGCGGGGCTGAAAGATCGCCTGGCCAGCATGAAGGTCGCTCTGGAAATCGAGGACGAGGACCTGGTGCTGAGTTGCGACCGCCAGTTGATGGTGATGCTGCTGACCCAGTACATTGACAACGCGTGCAAGTATTCCAACTTCGGCACAACAATCACCATCCGGGTCCTGGTTGCCACTGCCGAGGTGATTTTTTCCGTGAACAGCTACGGGCCGGTGATTCCCATGGCGGACCGCGAGCGAATCTTCGACCGCTACTATCGCTCCTCGACTTACTCGAACCGCGCTCCCGGCACGGGGATCGGCCTTTCAGTGGCCAAGCGGGCCGCGCAGATTCATGGCGGCTATGTCTGGGTGACCAGCGATGAAGAGCAAGGCACTACATTCTTTGCAGCCATTCCGCTTATAAAGGAGAAGGAGGAGTTCGTGATGATGCAACCAGCCATCCGCATTCTGGTGGTGGACGACGAGCCGGCCATCCGCAGGGCGCTGCGGCCTCCGCTGGTGGAACTCGGTTTTCAGGTTGCCGAGGCCTCGCGCGGCGAGGAGGCGCTGCAGGCACTGCGCGCGGCAGCCTACGATGCCGTGCTTCTTGACATCAATATGCCCGGCATCGGCGGCATTGAGACGCTCAAGCGAATTCGCGCCTTCGCGCCGCGCCTGCCTGTGCTGATGCTGACGGTGCGCGACCAGGAAGAGGACAAAGTGGAGGCGCTCGACATGGGCGCCGACGACTACGTCACCAAGCCCTTCAGCACGCGGGAGCTGATCGCCCGCATCCGCACCGCGGTGCGCCGCGTGCGCGCCCCGGCACGGCCCGAGGACGCGCCCATCGAGATCGGCGAGATTCGCCTGGAGCCGGTGAAACGGCTGGTGACCAAGCGCGGCGCGCCGGTGAAGCTGACGCGCAAGGAGTTCGACATCCTGTACTGCCTGATGAGTCGTGCCGGCCGCGTGGTGACCTACGCCAAGCTGCTGACCGCGGTTTGGGGCGCCGAATGCCGCGAGGAGGTCGAGTATCTGCGCACCTTCGTTCGCCAGTTGCGCAAGAAAATTGAAGACGATCCCTCCAAGCCTCTTTACCTGCTGACCGACGTCTACGTCGGCTACCGGTTTGCCGACGCGCAGATGTTCCAGGAAGAGCCGGCGGCGAGGAAAACGGGGTCAAGGAATCAAGAGTTTTCACCGGAAGAACGCAACCTGAGCGAAAGGCGCGGCTTTTGCCTATTCGTCGTAGTGCAGCAGGCTGAAGACGTCGTATTCGGTAAATCGCTCGCGGCCTTTCAGGAAATCGAGATCGACGGCGAAGCCCAGCCCGGCGATCTTTCCGCCCAGTTGCTTCACCAGCTTCACCGTCGCCTCCATCGTGCCGCCGGTGGCGA
>CAWCXX010000039.1:0-74139 GCA_963799445.1 uncultured Acidobacteriaceae bacterium
GAGAGACATCCCGCAAGGATGATCAGCCGTGGCTCGCACCGTACCTCTAAATCGCTGCCGGAACATCGGCATCATGGCGCATATCGACGCCGGGAAGACGACAGCGACAGAGCGCATCCTGTTTTACACCGGCATCACGCACCGGCTGGGTGAGGTGCATGAGGGCACGGCGACCATGGACTACATGGAACAGGAGCAGGAGCGCGGCATCACGATCACCTCGGCCGCCACCACCTGCACGTGGCGCGACTTCCGCATCAATATTATCGATACCCCCGGCCACGTGGACTTTACCGCCGAGGTGGAGCGCAGCCTGCGCGTGCTCGACGGCGCGGTGGCCCTCTTCGACTCCGTCAGCGGCGTGCAGCCGCAGACCGAGACCGTGTGGCGGCAGGGCGACAAGTACAAGGTTCCCCGGATCTGCTTCGTCAACAAGATGGACAAGAACGGCGCGGACTTCGAGCACGTTCTCGAAACCATCCGCAAGCGCCTGGGCGCGCGGCCTGTGGCCCTGCAGATTCCCGTAGGCGCCGAGGCAAACTTCAAGGGCGTCGTCGACCTGATCGAGATGAAGGCCATCGTCTGGCACGACGAGACGCTGGGCGCGGAGTTCTCTGAGGAACCGATTCCCGCCGAGCTAAGGAAGAAGGCCGAGGCTTTCCGCATGCAGTTGATCGAGGTCATCGCCGAGACCGACGACGTGCTGCTTGAGAAATTTCTCGAAGGCGAGACGCCGACGATCGAGGAATTGAAAGCCGGCATTCGCCAGGCCACCATCGATCTGAAGGTTTTCCCGGTCATTTGCGGTTCGGCGTTTAAGAACAAAGGCATCCAGACCCTTCTCGACGCAGTCGTCGATTACCTGCCCAGCCCGCTCGACAAACCTCCCGTCGAGGGCATCGACCCGAAGCATCACTCCAAAATCGAACGCCGCAAGCCGGACGACAACGAGCCGCTTTCGGCGCTGGCCTTCAAGATCATCAACGATCCCTACGGCAAGCTGTGCTTCGTCCGCGTCTACTCCGGTTCTTTAAAGACCGGCGACACGGTGCTGAATCCGCGCACCGGCAAGACCGACCGCATCGGCCGCCTGGTGAAGATGCACGCCAACAAGCGCGAGGACGTGGACGAAATTCTGGCCGGCGACATCTGCGCGTGCGTGGGACTGAAGGATCTGAAGACCGGCGACACGCTTTGCGATCCGCACCATCCGATTGCTCTCGGCGCCATCACCTTCCCCGAGACTGTCATCTCTGTCGCCATCGAGCCCAAGACCAAGGCCGACCAGGAAAAGATGGGCGTTGCGCTGGCGCGGCTTGCCGATGAGGACCCCACCTTCAAGGTGCGCACGGACGAAGATTCCGGCCAGACGATTATCAGCGGCATGGGCGAGCTGCATCTCGAGATTCTTGTCGACCGCATGAAGCGCGAGCACAAGGTGGAAGCCAATGTGGGCGAGCCCAAGGTGGCCTTCCGCGAAACCATCCGCAAAAAGGCCGAGGCCGAGGGCAAGTACATCCGGCAGACTGGCGGTTCGGGCAATTATGGCGACTGCTGGTTGCGCGTGGAGCCGAACGAGCCGGGCGCGGGCTACGAGTTCATCAACGAAATCAAGGGCGGCGTGGTGCCCAAGGAGTACATCAAGCCGATCGACATGGGTGTGCGTGGAGCGATGGAGAACGGCATTTTGGCCGGTTTCCCCATGGTGGATGTGAAGGTGACCCTGTTCGATGGCAGCTACCACGAGGTGGACTCCAACGAAAATGCCTTCAAGATCGCCGGTTCCATCGGCTTCAAGGAAGCCGCTCGCAAGGCCAGCCCGGTGCTTCTGGAGCCGGTGATGTCCGTCGAGGTCACCGTTCCCGAAGAGTTTGTGGGGACGATCATCGGCGACATCAACTCGCGCCGCGGCCGCATTGAGCACATGGATCGCGTGGGCGGCTCGCAGGTGATCAAGGCGGTGGTGCCGCTCAAGGAGATGTTCGGGTACGTGAACGATATTCGCTCGTCCACGCAGGGCCGGGCGTCGTATTCGATGCAGTTTGCGCGCTACGAAGAGGCGCCGCGCATGATTGCCGACGAAATTATCGGCAGGGCGCAAGGGAAGTAGCTACTGCGCTTCTAGCCTCTAGCTTTGGTGGTGGAAAAGCGAAGAGTTGAGGCTGGGGTTGAGCGGGATGAAGCTAGGAGCTAATAGCTAGAGGCTGAGAAGCTGCATTTAGGGTTTTGGGGCTGGAGCCGGAATGCCGGCGCCCCGAGGAGAAACGGGCAGTAAGAGCCAGGAAAGGATTTGAGGCTTTTTATGGGGAAGGAAAAGTTTGACCGTTCGAAGCCGCACGTGAATGTTGGGACAATCGGTCACATCGATCACGGCAAGACGACGTTGACGGCGGCGATCACCAAGGTGTTGCAGAAGCACAACCCGAAGATCGTGTTTCGCTCGTTCGACTCGATCGACAACGCGCCGGAAGAGCGGGAGCGCGGCATCACGATTGCGACGGCGCACGTGGAGTACGAGACGGCGAACCGGCACTACGCGCACGTGGACTGCCCCGGCCACGCCGACTACATCAAGAACATGATTACGGGCGCGGCGCAGATGGACGGGGCGATTCTGGTGGTTGCGGCGACCGACGGGCCGATGCCGCAGACCAAGGAGCACGTTCTGCTGGCGCGGCAGGTGGGCGTGCCCTGCGTGCTGGTGTTCCTGAACAAGTGCGACGCGGTCGAGGATGAGGAGCTGATCGAGCTGGTGGAGATGGAAGTGCGCGAGCTTCTCGGCAAGTATCAGTTCCCGGAGGACGCGCCGGTGATTCGCGGGTCGGCTTTGGGCGCCTTGAATGGCGAGCCGCAGTGGGAAGCCAAGATCGACGAGCTGATGGAGGCGGTGGACAAGTATGTTCCGCGTCCGGATCGCGCGGTGGATAAGCCTTTCCTGATGCCGATCGAGGATATCTTCTCGATCTCCGGCCGCGGCACAGTGGTGACGGGCAGGATCGAGCGCGGCAAGGTGAAGGTGGGCGAGGACGTGGAGATCGTGGGCTTCCGCGAGACGCGCAAGACGGTGTGCACGGGCGTGGAGATGTTCAAGAAGCAGTTGGACGAGGGGCTGGCGGGCGACAACGCGGGGATTCTTCTGCGCGGCACTCCCAAGGAGGACGTGGAGCGGGGGATGGTGCTGGCCAAGCCGGGCTCGATCACGCCGCACACCAATTTCAAGGGCGAGGTGTACGTGCTGAGTAAGGAAGAGGGCGGGCGTCACACGCCGTTCTTCAAGGGCTACCGGCCGCAGTTCTACTTCCGCACGACGGACGTGACGGGAGTGGCGGAGCTGCCGGAGGGCGTGGAGATGGTGATGCCGGGCGACAACGTGCAGTTGACGGTGGAGCTGATTACGCCGGTGGCTCTGGAAAAGGGGTTGCGGTTCGCGATTCGCGAAGGCGGCCGCACGGTGGGCGCAGGAACGATTAGCGAGATTGTCAAGTAGTTTGCAAGCTTTCAACCGTCAGCTAGTTCGGCTCTCAGTTCAAGGCGCGATGCCGGGGCTGAAAGCGTGAAAGCTAAAAGCTGAAAGCTGGAAGGAGCAGAGCCATGGTAGGACAGAGAATTCGCATCCGGTTGAAGGCATACGACTATCGCGTGCTGGACACCTCGACCGGCGAGATTGTGGACACGGCCAAGCGCACCGGGGCAACGGTGGCGGGGCCGATTCCCTTGCCGACGATCAAGAACAAGTATTGCGTGCTGCGCTCTCCTCACGTCGACAAGAAGTCGCGGGAGCAGTTCGAGATCCGAACGCACAAGCGGCTGATCGACATTCTGGAGCCAACGCAGCAAACGGTAGACGCGCTGATGAAGCTCGATTTGCCGGCCGGCGTGGATGTCGAGATCAAGGCGTTTGAAAAATGTGTCAGTTGTCAGTGATCAGTTATCAGTAATCGTCTGGCGGCTGATGGATGCGGTGAACTGACAACTGGTAATGAAACTGAGAACGGGTTTTTCCGGCAGTGCGAGGCAATCAAGCTCGCATGATGAGGTGAGGACGAGATGGCGGTTACGGGGATTGTAGGAAAAAAGATCGGCATGACGCAGGTCTTCGACGAAAAGGGCGACGTGCATCCGATTACGGTGCTGCAGGCCGGCCCCTGCGTGATTACGCAGTTGAAAACGGCGGCGAAAGACGGTTACGACGCCGCGCAGATCGGGCTGGTGGAGTTTGTGAAGGCTTCGCGGATGACCAAGGCGCAGAACGGTCACCTGGCGAAGAGCGAGGCGCCGCCGGTGAAGGTGATCAAGGAAGTGGATGTCGAGGCTGCCGCCGAAGGCGCTGCCGAGACCAAGGCCGGCGACCGCGTGCTGGTGGATATCTTCAGCGACGCGAAGTTCGTGGACGTAATCGGGACTTCAAAGGGCCGCGGGTTTGCCGGCGTGGTGCGCCGGCACAAGTTTGCCGGAGGCCCAAAGTCGCACGGGCACATGTTCCAGGTGCAGGGCTCCATTGGCGCTTCGAGCTTTCCGTCGCGGGTGTT
This sequence comes from uncultured Acidobacteriaceae bacterium, assembly GCA_963799445.1. Classification (GTDB taxonomy): domain Bacteria; phylum Acidobacteriota; class Terriglobia; order Terriglobales; family Acidobacteriaceae; genus Telmatobacter. The sequence goes on from CAWCXX010000039.1 coordinate 4,530, forward strand.
TCCCGGCCAGCGCATGCCTGGCCACATGGGAACCGACCAGGTGACGGTGCGCAATCTGCGCATTCGCGGCATCGACCTGGACGAGAATCTGTTGATGGTCGAAGGAGCAGTACCGGGGCCGCGCGAGGGCTATGTGCTGATCTCGAAGGCCAAGACACCGCCGCGCGAGCGCCGCGGCTTTGCCGGATTGGGCACGGTCGATCCTTTGAAGGCGGCCAAGAAGGCGGCGAAGAGGAAGTGATGCAGCTATTAGCTCGTAGCCAGCAGCTGGTAGCCAGCGTTTTGGGGACGGCAAGATTCGTTGCATTGTGGATGAAGTAGCTACGGGCTGCAGGCTACTGGCTCCAGGCTTAGGAAGAAGACGATGGCAAAAGTGGATGTATTGGATTTGAGCGGCAAGAAGGTGGGCTCTGTGGAACTGGCCGACGCGGTGTTTGCGCCGGAGCAGGTGAACGAGGCTTTGTTGTGGGAGGCGGTGAAGCACTATCGCGCCTCGCTGCGCCAGGGTACGCACAAGACCAAGAGCCGCACCGAAGTTGCCGGTTCCGGCAAGAAGCTGTGGAAGCAAAAGGGCACGGGAAGGGCGCGCATCGGGTCCGTTCGATCTGCTCTATGGCGTCATGGCTACACGGTGCACGGACCCCAGCCGCGCAGCTACGACTATGCCTTCCCGCGCAAAAAGCTGCTGGGCGCGTTGCGCTCGGCGCTGGCCTCCAAGCTGGCCGATGGCAAGCTGACGGTCGTGGATTCGCTCGAAATCAAGGAGGGCAAGACCAAGCTCTACCGCGAGGCGCTCAACAAGCTCGACGTTACGCGCACCGTGCTGCTTGTGGAAAACGGCAAGACCCTGACGCAGGCGCTGGTGATGGGCGCGCGCAACCTGAAGGGCGTGGAACTGGTGCTGAACAACGAGGTGCACCCCTACGATCTGCTGCGCTATGAGCGGGCGATTTTCTCGAAGGCCGCGATTGAGCAGTTGACTGAGGCTTTGGAGAAGAGCGCGTCAAAACGCAAAGCTGAGGCGCGCAAGGCCGCAGCCGAGAAGGAGGCCGCGTAATGCCGACGACCTATACCGTAATTCGCCGCCCGCTGATTACCGAGAAGGGACTGGGCGTGAAGGAGACCGAAGGAACGCTGGTGTTCGATGTCGCGCCTTCGGCAACCAAGATTGAAGTGAAGCAGGCCGTGGAAGCGCTCTTCAAGGTAAAGGTCGCAGCGGTACGCACCGCAAATGTAGCGGGCAAAGAACGCCGGCGCGGCAGGTACGCGGGGTACAAGCCGGATTGGAAAAAGGCTTACGTCAAGTTGAAGGCCGGCGAAAAGCTGCCGGAGTACGTGAGCAATTTGTAAAAGCAGCTACTAGCTGCCAGCTCCCAGCTTCTAGCTCGGAAGTTGCGAGAACAAAGAACCTGGGAGCCGAATGAAGAAGTTTGTTAAGCAGGATGGGCTAGGAGCTAGAGGCTAGAAGCTAATAGCTCGTCAAGGACATTGACCATGGCAATCAAAACATACAGACCGGTGACTGCGACGCTGCGGTTTCAGACGTCGTTGGTTAATGACGATCTGACGACGGACGCGCCGCACAAGCCGCTGCTGGTGACGCGCAAGCGCACCGGCGGACGCCGCAACTCGGGCGACCTGACGATCCGCCACCACGGCGGCGGACATAAACAGAAAATCCGCGCCATCGATTTCAAGCGCGAGAAATTTGGCGTGCCGGGCAAGGTCGCGACCATCGAGTACGATCCCAACCGGTCTGCTCGTATTGCCCTGGTGCACTACGCCGACGGGGAAAAGCGGTACATTTTGCAGCCAGTGGGGCTCAAGGTGGGCGCCACGGTGACCTCCGGTCCCGAGGCCGACATTCTGGTGGGGAACGCGCTGCCACTCAAGAACATTCCCTCGGGCACCACGGTGCACGCCATCGAGCTCAAGCCGGGCAAGGGCGCGCAGATGGCGCGGTCCGCAGGAACGCAGGCGCAACTGGTGGCCAAGGAGGGTGATTACGCCCTGCTCAAACTGCCTTCGGGGGAGACACGCAGGGTGCTTGCCGAGTGCATGGCGACCATCGGGCAGGTGGGCAATACGGATCACGAGAATGTAACCATCGGCAAAGCAGGACGCAATCGCTGGCTGGGCATCCGGCCGACCAATCGCGGCGTGACCATGAATCCGGTGGACCATCCGCATGGCGGCGGCGAGGGCAAGACCTCGGGCGGACGCCATCCGGTGACCCCGTGGGGCCAGCCGACGCGCGGCTACAAGACGCGCAACAACAAGCGGACCGACGGGTTTATTGTCAGCCGCCGGGCCAAGTAGAGAAGCAGCCTCTAGCTTCTAGCTTCTAGCTACTAGCTAAATGGCGGCGAATGGAAGATTTCAGGCGAGAGCTTGGCGGCTAGCTTGGGTAAGGAAAAGCTAGAAGCTGAGAGCGAAAAGCTAGGAGCTGGTTTTTATGGGACGTTCGACGAAAAAAGGGCCGTTTATGGATGCGCACCTGAACGTAAAGATCGAGGCGCTGAACAAGGCCAACGACAAGAAAGTGGTGAAGACCTGGACGCGGCGCTCGACGATCTTTCCCGAGTTTGTGGGCCACACCATCGCCGTGCACAACGGCAAGAAATTTATTCCCGTGTACGTGACCGAGAACATGGTAGGGCACAAGCTGGGCGAGTTTGCGCCCACGCGCACGTTCAAGGGCCACACCGGCGGCAGCAAGGCTTCTTCTGAGGCGGCCGCCAAGCCGGCGCCGGCGCGGTAGAAATGCAGCTTCCAGCTTCCAGCCTCTATCTGAACGGGGTGGAGCCGGCGGCCGAAGCAATGAACGATTGTGAAGTCTGAACAAGCAAGGAGCGGCTTCAGGTACGGAGGAAGCTAAAAGCCAGAAGTTGGAAGCTAGAAGCTCGCGGTTGAGGAAGGCATGAGTATGGCGGTGGAAACAAGGGAATACAGGGCCGAGGCGCGATTTCAGCGCGTGTCGCCGCAGAAGGCGCGCCTGGTGCTCGAGCTGATCAAAGGGCGCGGAGTACAGGAGGCGCTGGATACGGCAGCCTTCACCAAGAAGCGGATTGCCCCGGTGGTGCACAAGCTGCTGACCTCGGCGGTGGACAACGCCAAGCACGTAGCCGACGAAGAAGGCATCGACCTGGACGTGGACAATCTTTACGTGAAGCGGGCGATAGCCAACGACGGGCCACGCATGAAGCGCGTTCGCCCCGCCCCGATGGGACGGGCTTACCGCTACCAGCGGAGGCTCACGCATATTGTTCTGTCGGTGGCTGAGCGCGAATCGGCGGTGGGTCTGGTGACCAAGGTCGAGGAGTCGACGCCCGTGAAAGCCGGGCCCAGGGCGGCAAAGTCGAAGGCGGCGAAGTCGAAAGCAACCAAGACAAAGGCCGGCAAGAAGGCCTAGAGAGTTTTGAGAGGAAGCATATGGGACAGAAAGTCCATCCTTACGGATTCCGGCTGGGCGTGAACAAGCCGTGGCGTTCGCGCTGGTTCTCTGAGCGCGACTATGACAAGCTCCTGGTCGAGGACGTGAAGCTGAAGGCAGAGCTGCGCGAGAAGCTGAAAGCGGCGGGCGTCAGCTCGGTGGAGATCGAGAGGCCGGGCAACAAGCTGCGCTTCTTGATCCGCACCGCGCGGCCGGGCATCGTAATCGGCCGCAAAGGCGCAGAGATCGAGAAGCTGAAGACCGAGTTGGGCAAGCGCACCAACCGCGACGTGTTTATCGACATTATCGAGGTGAACAAGCCGGAGCTGGACGCGCAACTGGTCTCAGAAAACATCGCCCTGCAACTGGAAAAACGCGTCAGCTTTCGCCGGGCGATGAGAAAGAGTGTCGACTCGGCATTGCGTTTCGGCTGCAAGGGAATCAAGGTGCGCGTCTCGGGCCGCTTGAACGGCAATGAGATCGCGCGCTCGGAGTGGTATCTGCAGGGGCGTCTGCCGCTGCACACGCTGCGTGCCGATATCGACTACGGGTTTACTGAAGCCCACACAACCTACGGCGTAATCGGCGTGAAGACGTGGATCTACCGCGGCGACATTTACGAGCAGAAGCGCCGCCAGGCTCCGCCGGTGGGCAAGACGGCGTTTTAAAGGGCAGTGGTCAGTGGTCAGTGATTCGTGCTGCGGTTGAATTTGTGGTTTATGAGTAATGGAGTTGTCGAGATCTAAGTGGCCGTTGATGCGCGAGTAATGGCAAGGACAAGCTGACCACTGATCACTGACAACTGACCACTGTTTTGAGGGTTTTCGTTATGTTGATGCCAAAGAAGGTGAAGTTCCGCAAGCAGCAGAAGGGCAAGCGCAGAGGCAAGGCCTGGCGCGGGTCAACGCTGTCTTTCGGAGAGTACGGGCTGAAGGTGATGGAGTGCGGTTACATCACCGACCGGCAGATCGAGGCCAGCCGCGTCGCCATGACGCGCTTTGTGAAACGCGGAGGCAAGATCTGGCTGCGGCTGTTTCCTGACAAGCCCATCACCAAGAAGCCAGCGGAAGTCCGCATGGGCTCGGGCAAAGGCGCGCTGGACCATTGGGTCGCGGTGGTGCGGCCGGGCAAGATTCTCTTCGAGATGGAGGGCGTCTCCCCGGAGCTTGCTCAGGAGGCGATGCGCCTGGCGTCGAACAAGCTGCCGCTGAAGACCAAGTTTGTGCAGCGGCCCGGCGCCGAAAGGGCCGTGGCCAAGGCCGAGTAAAAAAACAGCTTCTAGCTGCTAGCTTTTCGTGCTGATTCGAAGAGTTATGCGTGAGCAGGACGAGCTAGAAGCTAGAAGCTAGAAGCTAGGAGCTGTAACAGAATGGAACTGGCAAAGATTCGCAATTTGGGCGACGAGGAGCTGAAGCACCAGGAGAAGGTCTCCTCGGAGCAGCTCTTCCGGCTCCGCTTCCAGGTCTCGATGGGGCAGAACGACGGAGTGAAGAAGCTGCGCCAACTGCGCAAGGAGATCGCGCAGATCAAGACAGTGGCGCGGGAGCGCGAGCTGGGCATTCACGGCGAAGTGAAGGAAGTGCAGGCTTCCGCGCCCGTTGCCGAAGAGAAGGCGGTGGGGATGAAGGAAGCCGTACCCGCCGTTGAAAAGAAGGCGGCGAAGGCGAAGAAGGCCGCGAAGACGAAGACAGTGAAAGCGAAGGGAGCCCGCAAATGACGGCGACTCAAAATGAAGTTCAGGCGCCGGCGGCGGCGGGCGCGCGGCGCAACGAGAAGGTTGGCCAGGTGGTTTCGACCAAAATGCAGAAGACCATCGTGGTCGCGGTCGAGATGCGCAAGGCGCACGCGAAGTACAAGCGGATCGTGCGTACGACCAAGAAGTTCTATGCCCACGACGAGCAGAGTTCGGCGCGGCTGGGCGATGTGGTGCGCATCCGCGAGACGCGTCCGAAGAGCAAACTGAAGCGGTGGTCGCTTGAAGAGATTGTGCGGCGGTCGTCGCTGGGACAGATCGAAGACGCTGTTCTGCCGGGCGAAACCGTCGCCGCAGAGAAGTAAGGCGGGCGAGAGGGAGAGTACACCATGGCTGTGCAAATGAGAACGATGCTCGCGGTGGCCGACAACTCCGGCGCGCGCAAGCTGCAGGTGATTTTGCCCCTGGGCGGCGGACTGGGCAAGGATGCCGGTCTGGGCGACATTGTGACTGCGGCGGTAAAGGAAGCTTCGCCCGACGGCACCGTGAAAAAGGGCAAGGTGGTGAAGGCGGTGATTGTGCGTACCCGCAAGGAGCACCGGCGGCGCGACGGCACCTACATCCGCTTCGACGAGAACGCGGCGGTGGTGATCGGTGACGACCATGAGCCGATCGGCACGCGCGTCTTCGGGCCGGTGGCCCGCGAACTGCGCGAGAAGAAGTTTTTGAAGATTGCTTCGCTTGGCTCCTGAAGTTGTGTAGCCACGAGCGTGGCAAGCTACCAGCTTCTCGCTTCTAGCTTGATCGATGGGAAGGTGAGCTAAGCAGGATGTAAGCGAGCCAGGGGCTAGTAGCTAGAGGCTAGTAGCTGAATTTGGAGAAGAGATGGCGAGTTTGACGATTCATCGCAACGATACGGTCCAGGTGCTGACGGGCGCGGACCGGGGCAAGACGGGCCGCGTGCTGCGCGTCTTCCCTGATAAAGGCACAGTGCTGGTGGAGCACGTGCGCGTAGTCAAGAAGACGGTTTCGAGCAAGACCCGGCAGCGGAGCAAGGGCGGCATCGCCGAGCAGGAATCGCCGATCAACGCGTCGAACGTGGTGCTGGTGTGCCCGAACTGCGGCCCGGCTCGCGTGGGATTCAAGGTCGAGGGCGAATCGCGTGTGCGGATCTGCAAGAAGTGCGGGTCGGAACTGCCCACGAAGAAGTAGAAAGACAGCCTGTAGCCTTTAGCCAGAAGCTACCGGCTCCGAGCAACTGACTACCGGCTGATTTGGAACACCTTCCGTAGCGGTAAACGGGCTGAGTGTTTTGCCCAATCCAAAAAGCGGAAGAAAGGGAGCGAGCAACATGGCGGCAAGGCTGAGAGAGAAGTATCACAAAGAGATCAAGCAGGCGCTCCAGAAGGAGTTGGGGCTGGAGAACGCGATGGCTGTTCCGCGCCTGGAAAAGATCGTGATCAACATGGGGCTGGGCGAGGCCACGCAGAACGCCAAACTGCTTGACCCGCTGGTGGCGGACCTGACGCAGATCGCCGGGCAGAAGCCGGTGACCACGAAAGCCAAGAAGTCGATTGCGGCCTTCAAGGTCCGCACCGGCAATGCGATTGGCGCCATGGTCACGCTGCGGTCCGACAAGGCGTACGAGTTTCTCGACCGCCTGATCGCAATCGCTCTGCCCCGAGTGCGCGACTTTCGCGGGCTGTCGACGAAGAGCTTTGACGGCCGCGGCAATTACACGCTGGGAATGCGCGACCAACTGATCTTTCCTGAGATTGACTACGCGAAGGTGGAAAAGCTGAAGGGCATGAACATCACCATCGTGACCTCGGCGAGAGACGACAACCAGGCGCGGGCGCTGCTCAAGCACTTTGGCATGCCTTTCCGGCAAGGCGCGTGAGAAGAGAGTCGAGGATTTATGGCAACAACTGCAAAAAGAGTGAAGGACGCGCGGAAGCCGAAGTTCAGCAGCCGCAAGCACAATCGCTGCCAGCTCTGCGGGCGGCCGCGGGGATTTCTGCGTAAGTTCGGCGTTTGCCGTTTGTGTTTCCGGGCGCTCGCGCTCAAGGGCGAGATTCCCGGTGTCAACAAGTCGAGCTGGTAGAAGACCAGTTGTCAGTGAACAGTGGTCAGTGGTCAGTTTGTTCGTGCAGGTACTGACCGCTGAGTCAAATCGGAGCAAGATTGGCTGACAACTGATCACTGAACACTGATCACTGTAGTAGACATTCCCGCTGGTTCCCGCCGAACGAGCGGCGGGCGAACGGGGAATGAAGGAGAAGGAATGAGTCTGACCGATCCAGTAGCAGATTTTCTGGCGCGCATTCGCAATGCGATCCGGGCGCGTCATCAGAAGCTGGATGTTCCCGCTTCGAAGCTGAAGACCGAGATTGCCCGCATCCTCAAAGAAGAGGGTTACATCTCGAACTACAAGACCCAGGAAGAGGACGGCAAGCTGGTGCTGCGCGTGTACCTGAAGTACGGCGCCACCGAGGCGGCCATCCGCGACCTGGCGCGCATCTCGCGTCCCGGCTGCCGCGTGTATATCGGCCGCGACGAGATCAAGCGCGTACAGGGCGGGCTGGGTATTGCCATTTTGACCACGCCCAAGGGCGTGATGACGGGCCGCCAAGCGCGCCGCGAGGGCGTGGGCGGGGAGTTGTTGTGCGAAGTTTGGTAAGACAGCCGTTAGCTATTAGCTCTTAGCTATTAGCTCCGTCGTGCTGACTCGATGGGGCGTGCGTCAAGCTAGATTGGCTAAAAGCTAATGGCTAACAGCTAAAGGCTGGTTTTTCCGGCTGCAGTGGAACGCGGAGCGAAAGCTTTTGCGGGACTCGCAAGCCAAGAGAAAGATTTTCAAGAATGTCGCGCATTGGAAAGAAACCGATCCCGCTGCCGGCGGGCGTGAAATACAAGGTTGAAGGCAACACCGTACTGGTGGAAGGCCCCAAGGGCACGGTTGCAGCGCTGATCGCCGACGGCATCTCTCTGAAGACGGTCGATGGGCATCTCGAGGTGGAGCGCGCCAGTGAAGACAAAGCCGCGCTGCACGGACTGACCCGCGCGCTGGTGAACAACGCGGTCGAGGGCGTGACCAAGGGCTGGAAGCGCGAGCTGGATATTGTCGGCATCGGCTATCGCGCCGAATTGAAGGGCAAGGGCACGGTGGTGTTCACGCTGGGTTATTCGCATCCCATCGAGTTTCCGCTGCCCACGGGCATCGAGGTGGCCATCGATCCCAAGCAGACGCATTTAACCATCACCGGCGTCGACCGGCAGAAGGTGGGCCAGGTGGCGGCCGACATGCGCTCGCTGCGCAAGCCGGACCCGTACAAGAACAAGGGCGTGCGCTACTCCGACGAGCGGCTGAAGAAGAAGGCCGGCAAGACGGGAGCGAAGTAAAACAGTTGTCAGAGAACAGAGATCGGAGATCAGTCAATCGGCGAGCGTCAGCACGGCAACACTGATCTCTGATCTCTGAAAATCCGAACGGGGCCGCAAGGCGGCTCCGCCGATAGGTGAGAGAAAACATGATTACGCAGAACAAGAGAAACTCGATCCGGCAGCGCATTCACGCACGCATCCGCGAAAAGCTCGCGGGGACGGCGGAGCGGCCGCGGCTGAATGTATACCGCTCGTTGAACCACATCTACGCGCAGGTCATCGACGACCAGAAGGGTGAGACGCTGGTTTCGGCCTCGTCAATTAAGTTGAGCACCGGCGGCAACGTGGCGGCGGCGAAAGAGATTGGCAAGGCGGTGGCGGAGAAAGCCGTCGCCAAGGGGATCAAACAGGTGGTCTTCGATCGCGGAGGCTATCTGTATCACGGCCGCGTGAAGGCGCTGGCGGATGCCGCGCGTGAAGCGGGATTGGAGTTCTAGAAGCAGTTGTCAGTTCTCAGTGATCAGTGGTCAGTTTGTTCGTGCCGGCTTTGCCTGAGTTCTGAAAACTGATAACTGACAACTGATAATCGACAGACGAGAGAGCAAATGACTATGTTGATAAAGAAACTCGATGCCAACCAGTACAACCTGAAAGATCAGGTGGTGGCCATTAATCGCGTGACCAAGGTGGTGAAGGGCGGCAAGAACATGTCGTTTGCCGCGCTGGTGGTGGTGGGCGACGCCGCATCAGGCGTGGTGGGCTACGGTTCGGGCAAGGCCAAGGAGGTTCCCCAGGCCATTCGCAAGGGAATCGAGAGCGCCAAGAAGAACCTGGTTCGCGTGAACCTGACCGAGACCACGATTCCGCACCAGGTGCTGGGCCGCTACGGCTCCGGCCAGGTGCTGCTGAAGCCGGCGCCGGAAGGCACGGGCGTGATTGCCGGCGGTGCGGTGCGCGCGGTGATGACCTCGGCTGGCGTACAAAATGTGTTGACCAAGAGTATTGGCTCGCCCAACCCGCACAACGTGATCAAGGCGACCTTTGACGCGCTGGTGCAGTTGCGCGACAGGGCTGCGGTAGCGACGATGCGCGGCAAGACCGTGGAGGAGCTCTAAAGCCATGGCGGAAACGAAGAAAATTCGCATTCAATATTACCGTTCAAAGAACTCCACGCCCGCCAAGCACAAGGCCGTGGTCAAGGGCCTGGGTTTTACGCGGCTCAATCAGATTGTCGAGCGCGTGGACACGGAATCCACTCGCGGCATGGTCAAGGCCATTCCGCATTTGGTGAGAATTCTTGAGAGCTAGTTGTCAGATATCAGTTGTCAGTTGTCAGTCCATAGACTCGTGGCGGCTTGACGGAACTGACGACTGAAAACTGGTAACCGATAACTGTCGAAAACGCGAGTCGGGGTTGCCTGGACGGCCAGTCCCCGGCGTTATAGCGAGGAGAATATGGCGAAGAATCTATCGAATTTGCGTGCGCCGCGGAAGGCCAACACCGGGCGCAAGCGCGTGGGCCGGGGCATGGGATCCGGCATGGGCAAAACCTCAACCCGCGGCCACAAGGGCCAGGGTTCGCGCTCCGGTGTCAGCCTGATGCGCGGCTTTGAAGGCGGCCAGATGCCGCTGCACCGGCGGCTGCCCAAGCGCGGCTTTACCAACATCTTTCGCACTGAGTACACCATCGTGAATCTGGAGCGGATCGCCGAGCTTGGCGTTGCCGAGATCGGTCTCGATGACTACCTGAAGCTTGGGCTTTCATCCAAGAAGAAGGCGCTGATCAAGATTCTCGGCTCCGGCGAGTTGAGCAAGGCGGTGACGATTCAAGCACACAAGTTTTCCAAGTCGGCAGCCGAGAAGATTGAGAAGGCCGGCGGCAAGGCAGTGGTTGTAGGTGGCGAAGCGGCTGCGGCCGCGGTTTAGGGTTGTGGTTTCCCACCCTTTCCGCAAAAAACGCAGAAAGGATTGGGCAACGAGCATAAAAGCAGGAGTCAGGTTTCAAGTGTCAGTCAAGAGGCACGCAATTCAACAATTGGTGAATTCTGATCCCTGAAACCTGACCCCTTACACCTGAAGTAGTGAGACGGCCCGCATGGGCAGAGTTTTCGGGTTTTCGGTAAACTAATGGAAAACCGGAAAATGCTCGAAGATGAACGGACCGGGGATTTGAGTGGCGGCAGGCGCCTGAAGCGGATAACCCATTATGCTTGAGAAATTTCTCAATATCTTTCGGATTCCCGACCTGCGCAAGCGGGTGCTTTTCATGCTGGGGATTCTGGCCGTGTACCGACTGGGCGCGTGGATTCCCACCCCGGGCGTAAACACCCACCAGCTCGAGCTGATGTTCAATGGGTTGGGCGGGTCGGCTCTCGGCCTCATGGACATGTTCAGCGGCGGCACGCTGCGCCGCATGACCATCTTCGCGCTGGGCATCATGCCCTACATCACCGCGTCCATCATCTTTCAGCTTCTCACCGTGGTATATGAGCCGCTGGCGCGCATCCAGAAGGAAGGCGAACTGGGCCGGCGCAAGATCACGCAGTGGACACGCTACATGACGGTCGTTCTGGGCGCGCTGCAATCTATCGGCATCGCGGCCATTCTCACCAAGCAGGGGCTGGCCCTGCATCCGGGCCCCGGCTTCATCCTCTTGACCGTCCTCACGCTCACCGCGGGTACGGCCTTCATCATGTGGCTGGGCGAGCAGATCACCGACCGCGGCATCGGCAACGGCATGAGCCTGCTGATTTTTGCCGGCATTGTGGCCGGCCTGCCGCGCGGCGTAGGCGACCTCATCCAGAAGGTCCAGACTGGCGCCTGGGGAGCGATGACTTTCCTCCTCGTGCTGGTGCTGGTGGCGGGCATGGCCGCGGTTGTTGCATTCATTGTTTTTGTGGAACGCAGTGAGCGGCGCATCCCCATCCAAAGCGCGCGGCGCATCGTGGGCCGGCGCATGATGGGCGGCCAATCCAGCCACCTGCCTTTGAAGGTGAACTCCGGCGGCGTGATGCCAATTATCTTCGCCAGCTCCATTCTCTCGGCACCCTTGCTCTTCGGCCAGGTGGATTGGGTGCAAAACAGCCGGTTCCTGCAGCCCATCATGCAGGCGCTCGCGCCAGGTTACCCATGGTACGAGTTCCTCGACATGCTGGCCATCATCTTCTTCGCCTATTTCTATGTTTCGATTGTGATGCGGCCAGACGACATTGCCGACAACTTCCGCAAATCGGGGTCCTTTATTCCCGGAATCCGGCCCGGCAAGCGCACGTCCGACTTTATCAACGACATTCTCACCCGCATCACGCTGGTGGGCGCGCTTTACCTCATTCTGGTGCAGATGGTGCCCACCTTTCTCATCTCGGGCATCCGGTTCGACAAGATTTGGCTTGTCGGGAGGCTCTTTGAGAATTTGCCCACGTTCATGATTCACGGCATGAACGTGAACTTCTACTTTGGCGGCACCTCACTGCTCATTGTGGTGGGTGTGGCCATGGATACAGTCAACCAGATCGAATCGCAGCTGATCATGCGTCACTATGACGGCTTTTCCCCGCGCTCCGGTCGCATCCGCGGAAGGAAAACCTGGTAATGTCTTCATCTGTAAGTTCAGTGGAAAATGGCCGGGCGACGGAATCGAAGACCGTTCCCGGCCCGATTCTTTTGTTGGGAGCGCCGGGAGTGGGCAAGGGAACCCAAGCCAAGGGGCTCGTCAAGCTGTGGGGTATCCCGCAGATTTCAACCGGCGATCTGCTGCGCGGCAACGTCGCGCAGGGAACGCCGCTGGGAAAAACCGCCAAAGAGATCATGGGGCGGGGCGAGCTGGTGCCAGATTCGCTGGTCAACGAAATGGTGGCGGCCCGGCTGCTGGAGCCCGACCTCGCCCAGGGGTATATCCTCGACGGCTTTCCGCGCACTCTGGGGCAGGCCGCGTGGCTCGACGGCCAACTGGCGGCGCAAATCGAGGCGCTGCCGGTGGTTGCCGTCAGCATTCAAGTGAACTATAATCAGTTATTGCGCCGGATAACCGGGCGCCGGAATTGCCCTGTCTGCCAGACCATCTACAACGTCTTTATGAATCCGCCTAAAAAGGATGGATTCTGCGATGTAGAAGGCGCAGCGCTGACCCAGCGAGCCGATGACACGGAAGAGGTTTTCAAGGAGCGCATGCGCGCTTACGAGGCCCTCACCGCGCCTGTCGTCGATCACTACCGGGGACTGGGACGATTCGCGGAAGTGGATGGAGACCGGCCGATTGCAGCGGTGATGGCTGGAATTGTTTCCGCCGTCGAGCGGTTGCGCCATATGGCGTAGCTACCCGAATGGCGGGTTGGTGCGTTTGAAAAGTAAGTTGTCAGTGATCAGTTGTCAGTTGCATGCTGCTAAAGCAATCGACATTCGACACTCTGAAGCAGCGACTTGGATTGATCGGGGCCAGAATCAGCGGATGCAGCCCGTACGCACGGGATGCAACTGACCACTGACCACTGATGACTGTGAGCTGGTTTTCGTGGCCGTCGTACTGAAGTCGTCGAAAGAGATCGAGAAGATGCACCGGGCGGGACAGATTGTCCGCGAAGTGCTGGAGCTCGTACGCGGCCATGTGAAGCCGGGCGCCACGACCTACGATCTCGAGAAAGCCGCCGAAGCGCGGCTGAAGAGATTGGGCGTGAAGGCCGCATTTAAGGGTTACCACGGGTTTCCCTGCGTTCTGTGCACCTCAGTCAACAGCGAAGTGGTGCACGGGATTCCTTCTCCGAAGCGGGTGCTGCGTGAAGGCGACATCGTTTCGGTGGACTTTGGCGTGGTGGTGGACGGCTATTACGGCGATGCGGCCATCACCGTGCCGGTGGGCGCCATCGACGCAAAGGCGGCGCGGCTGCTCAAGGCGACTGAAGCGTCGTTGCGGGCAGGCATTGCGGTGGTTCGGCCGGGGGCAACCCTGGGCGATGTGGGCGCTGCGGTGCAGGGTGTGGTCGAAGGTGAAGGGTTCTCGGTGGTGCGGGATTTTGTGGGCCACGGCATCGGCGTGCAGATGCACGAGGATCCGCAGGTGCCGAACTTTGGCGAAGCGGGCAGGGCATGAAACTGAAAGCGGGCATGGTGATCGCGATTGAGCCAATGGTGAATGCCGGCAAGCCCGATGTGAAGGTGCTGGACGACGGTTGGACGGCGGTTTCTACCGATGGAAGCATGAGCGCTCATTTTGAGCACACGGTTGCAGTGACCGCGGACGGCGCGAGAATTTTGACCGAGTAGCGATACTCAGGTCCAAAAGCCAAAGGCGCGCGACGGCAGAAGTGGACGCCGATTGTCGAAGGAAGATGCGATTGAGGTGATGGCAACGGTCATTGAGACGTTGCCCAACGCCATGTTCAAGGTCAAACTCGAGAACAATCACGAGGTGTTGACCCATGTCTCGGGAAGGATGCGCAAGAACTTCATCCGGATTTTGCCCGGCGACCGCGTGGCCGTGGAACTGAGTCCGTACGACCTGAATCGCGGACGGATTGTGTACCGGTACAAATAGCTGCCAGCTGCCAGCTCTCAGCCTCCAGCTGGTTCGTGCTGGGGCAGCGTGATGTCAGAATTCGCAGCCAAGAGCTAGAAGCTGGAAGCTGCGAAGAAGGGCAACAAAGTCATGAAGGTCCGGGCATCGGTAAAAAAGATTTGCGTCAAGTGCAAGGTGATTACGCGCCGCGGCGTGGTGCGTGTGATCTGCGAGAACGCAAAACACAAGCAGCGCCAGGGATAAGCAAGCCCTGGCAGGAAGGGAGACTTCCACGTTAGTTGTCAGTGATCAGTGGTCAGTTGTCAGTTAAGAGCACACCCGCACAGGTACCGCAGGAAACTGACAACTGATAACTGATAACTGAAGCACGAGGCTAGTTAGCTGGAGTCAAGGCTTGCGATGAACCTCTGGAAGTATTCTGCATAACCCGTGCGAACCGGTTGAGGCCGGAGGCACACAACCTGAAGCAGCAAAGGAATTCAAATGGCACGAATTGCTGGCGTCGATCTGCCCCGCAACAAGCAGGCACGGATCGCGCTCACTTACATCTTCGGGATCGGCCAGCCCCGCGCCCGCAAGATTCTGGACAAGGCGAACGTTGACGCCTTCAAGAAGGTCCAGGATCTGGGCGAGGACGAGGTCAACCGCATCCGTCAGGTGATCGAGGACGAAGGCGACGTCGAGGGCGATCTGCGCAAAGACGTCACGATGCACATCAAGCGCCTCATCGACATCCAGAGCTATCGCGGCACGCGGCACCGGCGCTCGTTGCCTGTGCGCGGCCAGCGTACCCACACCAATGCCCGCACTCGCAAGGGCCCGCGCAAGGGCACAATTGCCGGCAAGAAGAAAGCGACGGCGAAGACCTAATGGCGAAACCAGAACAGAAGGCCGACTCCGGCAAAAAGGGCAAGACCAAGAAGTTCAAGAAGCGCGAGCGCAAGAATGTGCCGTTTGGCATTGCGCTACATTCAGGCCTCGTTCAACAACACCATCGTCACCATCACCGACCAGATGGGCAACACATTGAGCTGGAAGAGCTCGGGCTCGCTGGGGTTCCGCGGTTCGCGCAAGGGCACGCCCTTCGCGGCGCAGCAGGCGGCGTCGAACGCCGCCGGCATGGCTCGCGATCACGGCGTGAGGGCGTGCGAGGTGCGGGTTTCCGGTCCGGGATCGGGCCGCGAGTCGGCCATCCGGGCTCTCGCAGCCGCCGGCATCGAGGTGCGCACCATCCGTGACGTGACGCCGGTGCCGCACAACGGCTGCCGTCCGCCGAAGAGACGCAGAGTTTAAGAGGCAGGCAATAGGCATTAGGCAATAGAGATTAGGAATCGCGTAGCGATTTGAGCGTTGCATCGTTTCAACTACTGCCTAATGCCTCGTGCCTAATGCCTAACAACAACGGGCCGGGATGAAGCGCATCGCGCGTAAACCGGCCGTCATCCGAAGTCAGGAGAAGAAATGGCACGTTATACCGGAGCAGTTTGCCGCCTTTGCAGGCGCGAAGGCACCAAGTTATTTTTGAAGGGCACCAAGTGCACCTCGGACCGCTGCCCGCTGGAGAAGCGTAACTTTCCGCCGGGACAGCATGGCAAGGATCGCAGGGCCAAAATCGTGGGCTATGGCCTGCAACTGCATGAAAAGCAGAAGGCCAAGCGCATGTACTTCACGCTCGAGGGCCAATTCCGCGAATACTACGAGAAAGCCAACCGCGCCACCGGCGTCACCGGCGAGCTGCTCATCCAGCAACTGGAGCGGCGCCTGGATAACGTGGCCTTCCGGCTGGGCTTTGCCATCTCGCGCCGCCAGGCCCGGCAGGTGGTTCGCCACGGGCATGTTACGGTGAACGGCCGCAAGGTCAACATACCCTCCTACCAGGTGAGCGTGGGCGACGAGATCTCCGTCCGCGACAGCGCCAAGAAACTGCTGATCGTGGAGCAAGGCACGCAGTTTGCCGCGCAAAACCCCGTTCCCGCCTGGTTGGAAGTCAACTTTGAGAATATGTCCGGGCGTGTACTCCATTTGCCCAGGCGCGTTGACGTCAACCTGCCGATCAACGAACAGTTGATCGTGGAACTGTACTCTAAATAAGTGATCAGTGGTCGGTTGTCAGTGCTCAGTTTGATGGTGCTGATCACTGGCAGAATCAGGTTGGGCCGGCTGCTGGTTTGAGGGCCGGGATGTAACGGTGCAAGAAATGCAGTGATCGAGTTTCGGTGGTTAGTTGTCAGCGCCAGTTGTGGCGAAGGGTAACTGATCACTGACCACTGATCACTGACAACTCAACAAAAGGAGCACTTGCGCGGCCGCCGCAAAATGCATCGCGACGTACATGCCGCGCGGGAAACGAGAGACAAATTATGTTGTGGACAGGATTTCAGAAGCCGAAGCGCCTTGCAGTCGATGCCGAGACGCTTACCGATACCTTCGGAAAGTTCAGCGCCCAGCCATTTGAGCGGGGCTTTGGCACCACCATCGGCAACGCCCTGCGGCGCACGCTGCTCAGCTCCATCGAGGGTGCGGCGGTCACCGCGGTTCGCATCGAGGGCGTGCTGCACGAGTTCCAATCCATTACCGGCGTGGTCGAAGATGCCACAGACATCATCCTGAACCTCAAGCAGGTTCCTTTCAAGCTCGCGGGCGAAGGTCCCAAGGCGTTGTATCTGCGCGCCGACCAGCCCGGCGTGGTCACCTCGGGCATGATCGAGGCCGATGGCGACGTCGAAATCCTCGACAAGAACGTCTATCTGGCAACTCTTTCAGAAGGCGGCAAGCTCGATATGGAGATGCGCCTCAAGCGGGGCCGCGGTTATATCGCCGCCGACAAGAACTTCGACGCCGACCTCGGGCTCGGCTTTATTCCAGTGGATTCGGTCCACTCCCCGGTGCGCCGCGTGAACTATGCGGTCGATGCCGCCCGCCTGGGCCAGATCACCGACTACGACAAGCTGACGATGGAAGTGTGGACCAACGGCGCCGTGCTGCCCGCAGACGCGGTCGGCCTGGCCGCCAAGCTGCTCAAGGACCACATGAATATCTTCATCAACTTCGAAGAGGAGATCGAAACCGAAGCGCGCGGCGAGGAAGGCCGCATTCTGTTCCCCAACGACAACCTCAACCGCAGCGTGGAAGAGCTGGAACTTTCGGTGCGCAGCTACAACTGCTTGAAGAACGCTAACATTCAGACCATCAGCGAGCTGGTGCAGAAGACCGAAGCCGAGATGCTGAAGACCAAGAACTTCGGCCGCAAGAGCCTCAACGAGATCAAGGAGATTCTGGCGCAGATGGGTCTGTCGCTGGGCATGAAGATCGACGCCAGCGGCAACGCGGTCCCCGGGCCCACCAGCATCCTGCCGCAGGCGGCGCTGGCCGCGGGATATGGCCACTACGACGACGAAGACGAACCGCTCGACTCGGTGGATTTGCAGTTGCCCACCGAGACGGAGAATTTTTAAGAAACAGGGAATAGGGAATAGGGAATAGGGACTAGAAAGACCGTCGCGTGCTTAGTCCCTAGTCCCTAGTCCCTAGTCCCTAGTCCCTCAGTCCCTAGAAGGAATAGTCATGCGCCATCGCAATGCAGGATTCAAGCTCGGACGCAATACCAGCCATCGCCGCGCACTTTTGCGCAATCTGGTCACGTCCGTCATCGTGGAAGATCGCGTGGAGACCACCGTGGCCAAGGCCAAGGCTGTCCGTCCGCACATCGAAAAAATGATCACTCTGGGCAAGAGGGCCGACCTGCACGCGCGCCGTCAGGCGCTCAGCTTCCTCCAGACAGATACGGCCGTCAAGCGCCTGTTCGATGTCGTGGCTCCGCGCTACGGCGACCGCAACGGCGGCTATCTGCGCATCGTACGCACCGGCTTTCAGCAGGGCGACGGCGCCGACAAGGCGTTCATCGAGCTGCTTGGCGCCGAAAAGCAGCTTGAAGTCAAGCGACAGAAGCGCGCCGACATCAAGGCCAAGAAGCGCGCCGAGCTCGAAAAACAGCTCGAAGAGCAGAAAAAGGAAGCGGAAACAGAGGGTGGCGAACAAGCCGCCTAAGCGTAGCGGTTTTGCGCTTTCTTCGCTCCACTCGCAAAGTCACGCGGGCATATCCCCATCGGGATGTGCCCGCGTTTATTTTTTGCAGTGAGAGGTGAAAGGCGATTCAGTCCTGTGCTATAGTGTTTGCACTGCCCCGTCGAATGCGATTGTTCCTTTCCAGGTGTGCTTTGCGCCTGAGCGCAGCCCTCGTGGAAACAGAAGAAAAGTCTATATCTTAGCCTGCAAGCCATAGCGCAGAACAAGCGGTGAATTGGTAACGCTCGCCGCAATTCTGCCGGCCGCTTGATGTTGCAACTCCTTCAGCTCTGCCGGGAATCGATCACTTCCATTTCCTGGGAGGTGCGGCTTGCGGGCTGAATTGTTGGACCATCAAAGTTTCATTTCTAAAGAGACCTCTTCATTCCTGGCGCAAATCGGACAGGAAGAAACAGGCGCCTTCCAAGAGCAGGCGCCTGTGCGCACCTCCTGGAAAGGCCTGAGCCCCTGGTCGCGCTCAGCAGCCAAGCGCCTCTTCGACTGCGCCTCCGTGCTGCTGGCGCTGCCTGTGCTGCTCCCGTTCCTGCTGGCGCTCGCCGCGGCCGTGCGCCTCACCTCGTCAGGCCCGGCCCTGTTTCTGCAGAAACGCATGGGCCGTTACGGCCGGACTTTCACCATGCTCAAGTTCCGCACCATGGTCCACGTCGCTGGCGCGGCGCACCATCCTATCACCACATCGAACAACCAGCGCTTCACTCCAATCGGGCCTTTCCTGCGCCGTTGGAAGCTGGATGAGCTGCCCCAGCTCACCAACGTGCTGCTCGGGCACATGAGCCTGGTAGGCCCCCGCCCCAAGATGCCTGAACATGCGATATTCGACCTTTCTTGTCGCCCGGGAATCACGGGCATGGCCACGAATGTCTTCGCGCGCGAGGAGACGATTCTCGCCTGCGTGCCCAAGGATCGTCTGGACGCCTACTTTCATGCCGTCTCACTGCCCGCTAAGCAGCAACTGGACGTTGAGTACATGGCCCGCGCCACCTTCCTGTCCGATCTCCGCCTCCTCGTCAACACCCTTCTCCGCCGCTGGAATACCGCTGCCCTGGAAGAGATCTCCGGCTTGCCGGACTTTGCAACGGGACACGAAGGGACTGCATCGCGGGCGTTCCCTCCGGCGCCCGCCAGCGCACGCAGGCTCATAGCGCAGAGCGTGGATCGGCCGGTTGCAGCCGAGCGGGCTTCGGCCTTCTGATGCGCGAACGCCGTGGATGGAAGCCGGGCAGAGGAACAGGGCATTTACAGCAAGCTTTTGATTGGAACTGTTCCCCGGGATCAGGCAAAGCCTGTCAATCTCCATGAACCAACAGCTTGGGCCGAAACATACGCATGAAAACGTAGACGATCAACTGCATGGCCAGGGCGCCACAGCAGTCGAGCAGCACGTCCCAGGGCGAGCCCGTGCGGTTGGGCAGAAATGTCTGGTGCCACTCGTCCCAACTGGCCACCAGCGCCGTACCCGTCAATCCGAGCAGGGAGTCGACCGAAAAGCGGGATCCCGGAAGGCTCATCCACCACGCGCGCAGCCATGCCAGCCCCAGCGCTCCATAGCCGAAAAAATGACCTGACTTGCGAATGTAGTGATGGATAGAGTCCCAGGTGTTATCGCTCAGGTGTCCGAAGAGCAACTGCACGAGCCACCGCAGGGGATGTGAGGTGTGGTCCGATCCGAAATACTCTGTCGACTCCATTATGACGAGCGCGATGCCCACGGCTACGGGCAGCCACGCGCTCAGCTCGATCCAGAACCGAGGTCCCCGCGGATGTCGTATTCGAACACGGTAGTTCGGCGCCTCGCGGGTGATGATCACATCGTGCACGTGACTCTCGCGCAATCCGGCGCCGGAGATGCGCACAAACTTCGCCTTCTCCTGCAGCTCCGCGATGCTGCCGCAGCCCAGGTAGCCCATGCCGGAGCGCAATCCGCCCACGAGCTGGAAGACCATCGCCTCCAGCGGTCCGCGGTAGGGCACGCGGCCCTCGATGCCCTCGGGAACGAACTTGGCCAGCCGATTTTCATTGGCGCGCTCGCGCTGCACCACGTCCGTGGGTCCGCCTTCCGCAGTAGCCAAATCAGCTGAACCCTGGAAGTAGCGCTCGCCCGAGCCCTGGCTCATGGCCGTCAGCGAGCCCATGCCGCGATAGCTCTTGAAGCTGCGTCCCTGGTAGAGAATCGTCTCGCCGGGACTCTCATCCACGCCCGCAAACAGCGAGCCGATCATCACCGAGCTCGCGCCCGCGGCAATTGCCTTTGTGATTTCGCCGGAATATTTGATGCCGCCGTCGGCAATCACCGGAATTCCGTGCTTGCCCGCGGCCCGGTAGGCCTCTGCAATCGCTGTGATCTGCGGCATGCCCGCTCCGGTCACCATGCGCGTGGTGCAAATCGATCCGGGTCCGATGCCTACCTTGATCGCATCCGCGCCCGCGTCAATCAGCGCCATCGCGCCATCGTACGTGGCCACGTTGCCCGCCAGCACCGGCACGCCGGGGAAGCGCTTCTTCACCTCGCGCACCGCTTCCAGCACGCGCGAAGAATGCCCATGCGCCGAGTCGATGGCCAGCGTGTCGGCGCGGTTGCGCACCAGCTCCGCCGCGCGCTCCAGATAATCTCCCGTGGCTCCGATCGCTCCGCCCACGCGCAAACGGCCCTGATCGTCCTTGCTGGCATTGGGATATTTCAGCTTCTTCTGGATGTCCTTGACCGTGATCAGGCCCATCAAGTCGTACTGATCGTTCACCACCAGCAGCTTTTCTACGCGGTGCTTGTGCAGGATCAGCTCGGCCTCTTCCAGCGTGGTGCCCACAGGCACGGTGATCAGGTGTTCCTTGGTCATCACGTCGCCCACGGGAATGTCGGTGCGCGTTTCAAATCTCAGGTCACGATTGGTCAGAATGCCCACCAGCCGCTTGCCCTGCGTCACCGGCACGCCGGAGATGTGGTAGCGGCGCATCACGTCGAGCGCGTCGCCGATCAACTTCTCGGGGCCGATGGTCACCGGATCGACGATCATGCCGCTCTCCGACCGCTTCACTTTGTCGATTTCGCCGGCCTGGTCCGCGATAGAGAGGTTGCGGTGCACAATGCCGATGCCGCCCTGCTGCGCCATGGCGATGGCCATGCGCGACTCGGTCACCGTGTCCATGGCCGAGGAAATCAGCGGCGCGTTCAGCGTAATGGTGCGCGTCAGTTGCGTTTGCGTGCTTACATGCGCGGGCACCACCTCGCTGTAGGCGGGCACCAGCAGCACATCGTCGAAGGTAAGGGCTTCAGGTAAATTTTCAGGCAGCATAATATGTCAATGCTCCTGGCGGACCAGGGACTCGGGTTCTTCACCCCACGGACGAAGACCTGTCCGCGGGGACCCCGGTTCCCGGCTGGCAGGAGCTTCTCCTTATTGTAGCGGAGAGGTTCGGCGGCCCTCGGGCACACGGTAAACGCGCGGCAAACAGATGCGCCTTAAGTGCATGTAAATGTTGGCGCAATCGGTGCGCGGGACCGGCCAAACGTTCGCTCAAGAGGTTGCACTTGCCCCGCAAAAGTTCGCTTGAGAGGGTGCGATTCTTTGAGACAAATACCTGGAAATTGCCCTTTTAATTAGCAGTTAGAACCAAGAAAAGTTCCGAATAAGAGCAAGTGGCACCTGAGAATTTCCCGAAAGTGCATCGAAACAGGGCTTAGCGGTCCCAAATGCTCACTTTTGCTCCAATTTGCGCACGTTTTCGCGCGATTTGGCCGCCTGCGGTAGAGGCAAAGACAGCGAGGTGGGCGCGCCTCTCTAATGCCGCGCAGCAGGGAGGAACCGATCCAGCGGCAAAACCTTTGAAGGGACTTGGCGGAGCGTCGGTGCTGGAGATTGTGGCCCGTGGGCCGCAGGGGAATCCGACAGCCGCGAATCTGTTCAACATCATTGCCTTTTTGCAGGAGTAGGAAGGCGTGGGGTTGAGGGTGGTGGCGCAGTCTGGAGCGCCGGCTTTACAGGAGTATACAATTAGACGTAATTTTGTATACGTGAGCGAATCGACGCGTCCGCTCGTTTGGCTCGGCTCCAGCCGCAGAGACCTGCGCGCGTTTCCCCGCGAAGTCCGGCGCGAAATGGGTGTGGCTTTGTATGCCGCGCAGCAGGGGGAAACCGATCCGGCGGCCAAACCGCTCAAAGGCTTTGGCGGTGCGTCAGTGCTCGAGATTGTTGCGAAGGATGAAGGCGGTACGTGGCGCACTGTGTACACGGTTCGCTACGTCGAGGCTGTTTACGTGTTCCACGCTTTTCAGAAGAGGTCCAAACGCGGAATTGCGACACCCAGGCAGGATCTTGACTTGATCAAACGCCGCCTCTCCGAGGCCGAGCGTCTGCACGGAGAAAGGCAGAACTAGCATGAGCACTCGAGCGAAAGATCCCATCAGGGCAGAAAAGAGCAGCGGGAACGTCTTTGCCGATCTTGGTTTCCCCCACCCCGAACAGGAACTGTTGAAGGCGCGGCTCGCGCTCGAGGTTTATCGCCTTATCCGGAAACGTGGCCTCACGCAAGCCGCAGCGGGGAAGATCCTGGGCATCAAGCAGCCGCACGTATCGGCGTTGATGCGCAACCGCTCCGGATCTTTCTCGGTCGAGCGGCTGATGGATTTCCTCACTGCTCTCGGCCAGGACGTGGAGATCAGCGTGAAACCGGCACGCGGCCGGCAGGGTGAAGTGTCGCTGGTGGCGTGAGAGTAGGCGGAGCCTGTTTCCTGTCATTGCCTGCCTGCAGGAGCCGGAGGGGGTGCGGCTGCGGGTGGTGGTGCATGCATTCGTTTGGTGAAAACATAAACGGGCGTAAAATATAGAGGCGAGGTGCTTAGTCGCTATGACGATTCAACTTAATCCCGAACAGGAGCGCGTCGTCGGGCAAGCTATCCGGGCCGGCCTGATCCGCACTCAGGCCGAGGTGGCTGAGGTTGGGGTTGCGAGCATCCGGCAAAGGCTGAAAGCGCGCTATACGCTCATCGGCTCGCCGTCCGCGGAAGATTGGTTGCGGGAACTGGCCGCGTGGAGCGAGAGCCACCCGGCAACCACGCCGCTGCTCCCGGATCAAGCCATCGACCGGGAATCCATCTATGGCGCGCGCGGCCTGTAAATGGCAGTTCTTCTCGACACCAACATCCTGCTGCGTCTTGCGCAGCCGCATCACCCCAATGCGCCGGTACCTTGGAAAAGACGGCGAGCAGATCGTGATTCTGCTGTGCGGCGGAACGAAGCTGCGCCAGCAAAACGACATTACATTGGCGAAAGAATATTGGGAGAACTACAAACGGCAAAAGAGGAGCGGGGCATGGCATTGACGCGCGATTTTCGAGAGACGGTGCAGGCGCGGGTGCGGAAAGACGAGAAGTTCCGCCGCGGATTGCTGCGCGATGCGATCGAAGCGCTGCTTGCGGGCGAGAATGCGCTGGGGCGCGAGATTCTTCGTGACTTTATCAATGCGACGGTGGGATTTCCCGAGCTGGCCGCGAACACCGGGATTCACGTGAAGACTCTGCATCAGATGTTCGGGCCGAAGGGGAATCCGACGGCGGCGAACCTGTTCAACATCATTGCCTGCCTGCAGGAGCGGGAGGGCGTGCGGCTGAGAGTGGTGGCGTAGGTTCCTTCAATCCTACCCTTCGCAAAATGTGCAAAGGATGGGCACTCGGCCTACGCGAAGAGCGAAGGGTTTTGTAACAATTCCTGAAAACGAAACGTGCCGGCCTTGAGGTAATCTTCGACTGCCTCACCAGCGATCCAGCGCCGGTCCAATTCTTCGGCAACTGCGCCCGCAGTGAGTGAACCGGCGAACGGATCAAGGACTAGGTCGTTCGGATCGGTAAGCAATTTGATAAAGAATTTGGGCAAGAGGGCTGGGAAGCGCGCCGGGTGGATCTTAATGCCTTCTTCCTTGCATCGTTTCGTATAGATATCATTGGCCGCGTTGTTGCCCATCTTCATCATGGTTTCGGGGATGTCGAAGTCTGCTTCCGTCACGTTAGGCGGGATTGCGCCACCGGCGTGAATCTTGTCAAACGATTTTCGGATCACATGCCCTGAAGGTCTGATCGTGCCACGGACCCCGTTTCGGTTCAGGCGAATCATGTCCTCGCTATATTCCTTGAGGACGTTAAGATTTGAGGCTTTCGGATAGGGAGTTTTCGAGAGCCACCAAACATATTCGACGGAATCGCGGACACGCACCCGGCGCACGGTGACCCACTCGGCAGGGACTGGCATCTTCGCGGGGTTATACCAGAAGCACTCCTGGGCCAGATGGAACCCAACCTCTTCAACCAACGCGATGAGCAGTTTGAAGTGGTAGATAGATCGCGTAGGCATGCCCTCGTTGTAGCTGCCTCCGATGTTCAGGACAAAGCTGCCGTCGTCCGTGAGAATACGGAGAATCTCCTTTGCAAACGGCAGAAACCATTCCACGTATCTATCCTTATGCTCATTGCCGTATGCTTTCTTAAAATGCAATGCATAAGGCGGCGAAGTCACAACCAGGTTGACGCTCGCAGGAGGGAGTGACCGAAGCATCTCCAGTGAATCGCCACAATATGCGGCTCCGCGCGCGGATACGAAGTATGGGCTCTTCTCGATCAAGCGAGCCGGGTGGCCCAAAGGAAGTTTGTCAGGTACGTGGCCAGCTCCGGTTAAGGGCAGCATCGTCCCATTGGCAATGGCGGTTTCCGGTTTGGGCGGCATGGAGGACATGATTGTTGTCATAGTAAGGCTTCACCAAGGAGAAAGGTAGCAGAAATAGGTTTACATTGTCAACCGATTTTCAAAACGGGAATGATTGGGTCTCACAGGCGGAAGCGGCGCGTATCCGCGGCGTTTCCCGGCAGGCAATCTCCCGACTCATCAAGAAAGGACGGCTGCGGGTACTTAGGATCGGCGGCAAGGTGCTCTTGAGCCGCGCAGAAATAGAGGACTTTGTTCCCGAGCAGCCAGGACGACCAGCAAATGAGCGAATCGCTCGAAGCGATCAGTAAACTCATCGACGAATGCTCTGAGGAGGACCGCAAGGCCCTTAAAGTGTATCTGCGCAAGCTGCTCCCTCACCCCCTCGAACTGGAGTGGGGTATCGATGCAGACACAATCCTCAGCGCAATCGACAGATCATCCGACCTATCGAAGCGGGGCGTCCGCGGCATTATCGCGGAGGCTGTTTTTGTGAATGAGATAGTTCCCAAGGTTGAAGAATTTGGGTGGCGACCTGTCGAATTCGATGGCGATCATCCCTACGACGCGCTGCTCCGGAAAGGCGAGCTTGCGGCGCGCATTCAGGTAAAGCTGCAACGCATGGAAGAGGGCGAACCGAAGCTCTATTACCCCAAACATTATGAGAAGGGGTCCCTATTTGTTGTTGAAGTTCAGAAAACGCGAACGGGAGTAAGGACCGCAAAGAAGGCCCTACCTGAAACTGAAACGGCTATCACGACGACCGAGCCTATTAACCAGAAAACCAGGCCTTATAGCTTTGCGGACTTCGATATCCTCGCGGTGAATATGCATCCGTCTTGCGGAAGCTGGAAGAGTTTTCGCTATACCATTGCATCGTGGCTGTTGCCGCGGCCCGCGAACGCAAGACTCATCGAAATCTTTCAGCCGGTTGCCGCAACTCCAAATGCGGTCTGGACCGACGATCTCGTCACATGTCTCAAATGGTTCGAACAAGGGGAGCAGCGACGCGTTCTCACAGAGTTGCTTCACCTGAAGAAAAGAAAGTGAGGACGCTCATGAGCGGGACCACGAAACTGCTGGCCTGAGCGCTCGGCTTGAAAGCCAGCTTTTTCAAAGGCACGGACAATCTGTTTTCCCTTGAGGCGCGGAGGGCGCGTCATACGGAGACTTGCTGGATGCCGACCAGTTCAAGCGGGCTGGGATGGTCTTTTTGCTCCTCGAGGCACAAGCGGATGACCTCGCGCACACGCCGCATAAGAGTATCGAGACTCTTGGCTTGTGTATGGCAGCCACGAAGGGCTGGAACCGTGGCGACGAGATAACCTTCCTCATCGCGTTCAATCACGACGGTGAATGTCGTCTTTGACTTCACGCAGAACCCCTCGCTCACACTCTACCACGATGGGAATCAGGGGATCACGGCCAAACCGCTGCAACCGTCACAAGAGACATCCTGCTTAGAGGCAACCGCAGATCCTTCGACTTCGGCCGCTCGCCGCGACGAGCGGCCTTCGCTCAGGATGACAACTTAATGAAGGGCTCAGGATGACAACTTAATGAAAGGCTCAGGATGACAAGTTAGTGAGAGGACTTAGGTCTTACTTCTTCAGCGGCTTGCGGGCGAAGTAATACAGCGAATAGGCAAGCAGCGCGAAGGCGACGACCGAGACCCAAGGGTTGTAGACGAAGGTGTGGGGCCAGCCGATGGGGTTCGGACTTGTCGAAGAAGTTTTCGTAGCCTTGCAGGGCAACGCCGAGCAGGCCGATGATGCCGCCGGCGGCGATGAGGCCGGATGCGTAGAGCGAGCCGGGCGAGACGTCGCCCTCGTCCGATCCGCCGGCGCGCTTGACGGCGGCGTCGACCAGCCAGCGGACAACGCCGCCAGTGAAGATGGCCAGCGTGGTTCCGATGGAGAGATAGGCGCCGACGGCCAGCGAGAGCGAGCGGATGCCGAGCAGCTCAACGGCGATGACAAGGAAGACGCCGATCATGACCAGTCCCCAGGGCAGCTTGCGGCTGAGGATTCCGTTGATGACCGTGGCCATGAGTTGCGCCTGGGGCGCGGCGGCGCGCTCGCTGCCGATGCCGGAGATCCAGCGCACCTCAATGCGGCCGGTTGCGGGCGAGTAGAGATATTTGCCGTTGGCCAGCTCGGCCGAACCAATGGCGTTGAGCACGATGTACTCGCTCTTCTTGTGGGTGGTGGTGGTTTTGTCGGCGCCGATCACGGGGAATTGTTCGATGAGGCCGTGGGTGTCGTTCTGAATTTCGACGCCGGGATGGGAGGCGTTGATGTCCCAGACCTGCGGCGCGGCGCGGAAGGTTTGCAGGCTCTGGTTCATGAGCTCGAGCGTGCCGCCAATGGCGACGGTGGAGACGGCGATGCCGATGAGGAAGGCGAAGCGCTGCATGCGTGGCGTGGCGCCGACGATAAAGCCTGTTTTCAAGTCCTGCGAGGTGTCGCCTGCCTCGGCTGAAGCGATGCAGACCACGCCGCCGATGGTGATGGCTAACGCGCCAAAGGCGGGCGCCGTCCAGCCGCTGACGAGGAAGATGGCGGAGGTGGCCATGAGCGTGGCGATGGTCATGCCGGAGATGGGGTTGGCGGAGCTGCCGATGAGGCCCACGATGCGCGAGCTGACGGTGACGAAGAGGAATCCGAAGGCGACCACGAGAACGGCAGCAGCGGCATTGGCGAGCACGCCCACCTGCGCGCCGGGCACGGGCTTGAACTCGAGAAAGAAGAACATGAGGACGATGAGCGCGATGGAGCCGAAGACGGCGGTGCTCATGGCGAAGTCGTGCTCAGTGCGGATGGGCTGCGTGGCGGCGGCAGCAGAGCCGTGCCGCATTTGCTTGAAGCCGGAGCGCAGCGCGCCCACGATGGTGGGCAGCGTTTTGATGAGGGTGATGACGCCGGCGGCGGCCACGGCGCCCGCGCCCATGGGGCGAATGTAGGTGATCCACAGGTCGCTGGGGCCCATCTGCGCAATGGGTACGGTGCCGGGATAGATGGGATGCGGCAGATCTTTGCCGAAGAAGTAAATGAGCGGCATGAGCACGAGCCAGGAGAAGACGCCCCCGGCGAACATGGTGCCCGCGGTGCGCGCGCCAATGATGTAGCCCACGCCGAGATACTCGGGCGTGGCGTCGGCCTTGATGGATGCGCCTTTGAGCACGTGCTGCAGGCCGAGGTCGGGTTGATACTCTGGCGTGCCGGGCCATGCGCCGAAGAGGTTCTCGTTCTGGAAGAAGGTGTAGACGGCGCCGAGGCCGAGGCCGAAGAAGACGCGGCTGGCGAACGAGCCGCCCTTCGCGCCGGCCATCAACACGTCGGCGCAGGCCGTGCCTTCAGGGAACTTCAAGGTTCCGTGCTCCTCAACGATGAGCGGGCGGCGCAGCGGCACCATGAAGAGGACTCCGAGATAGCCGCCGATGAGCGCCAGCATGAAGATGCGGAAGTATTCGAGATCGAAGCCGAGAAAGATGAGCGCGGGAAGAGTGAAGATGACGCCCGCGGCGATGGATTGGCCGGCATTGCCCGCGGTCTGGACGATGATGCATTCGAGGATGGAAACCTTGCCCTTGTCGCGGAGAAAGCTGATGGAGATGACGGCAATAGGAATGGAGGCGGCCACAGTGAGCCCGGCGCGCAGGCCCACGTAGACGGTGACGGCGCCGAAGATGATGCCGAAAAATGCGCCCAGCAGCACGGCGCGAATGGTGAACTCGGGTGGTTTTTGAGCGGCGGGAACAAAGGGCTGAAAGTCGGGCAAGGTTAGCCTCCGGATCATGGCAAGCGAAGTTGAAGAGAAATCCCTGAAAGGGCGAGTGTAGCAGCGGGAGGGGCAGGGCGTCACACCGCCGCTCGCCAGAGGACCGGGGAAGGCCCCATTGCAAAACCTGGCGAACTCGGCTCTGTGCGCGCAGGGTATTGAACATCGCTGGAATCGGCAGCAACGGAGAACCGAATGACCATTCCGGCCCTTTTCCCCGGACCCAAACGGTCGGTTTCGGTTGACGTTTTGCGCGGCATCACCATCACGGCCTACATGATCAGCGAACTGCCAGGCAGCGCCATCGAGCTCATTCATTTCACGTCTGGCGGGCGAGCAACCAACCCCCTGATCTATTCGAACCAGAACTTTTTCGCGATGATTACCGATTCGGGCTGGAGAGCATTCGTCTACTCGGCTTGCTATACTGCTGTGTGCTTTATCCCGGTCTGTCTGCTTTATCGCAAGAGAATTTTTGTGAAGGTGTGAACTCTGCGCCCTCCCGCGAGGACTATGAAAGCGGACCAGTATCGTTATACGGTGGCTGTAGACGACAACTTCCATTACATGGATGAGTCGGAACGGTTCACGTTTGGCACTTTCACGAGCCTCGATGCCGCGATAAATGCGTGCCGGCGAATCGTGGACGAATTTCTGGAGAAAAACCGCAGGGGAGAGCCTCTTTCAGGCGACGAGCTGTACAAAAGCTATGTGGCCTTTGGCCCCGATCCGTTCATTCAAACGAACGCCCCCACCATCGCACCAGTTCCATTCTCGGCCTGGACCTATGCCCGAGAGCAATGTTTTCGCAGGGCCACAGAATCGGACGAGCCGGAAACCGAGCCAGGTCTCTGACAACATGAATTCGTACATTGGTATCTCGGTATCCCAGGTCTCAAAATCGAGACCTGGGGCACCCCAGGATGGTGCAAAATCAAGTTGTCAAAGACCTGGAGGCTCGCCTTCAGTACTTCGACTTGATTGCGTACGTCAATCCCATCGTGAACTGGAACGAGTTTGGCTTTGTGGGCGGTTCCGATACTGGAGTGTCGTTGAGATAGCTGTCCAATGTGCCCAGCGTGAAGCTGAGGTTCCTGTACGCGGGAAACGCAAACGTATCCGTTTCGGTGGCGGAGTACGCGCGCGAATCATTGTAGGAAGGAATAAACGCGAGGCTTTGTGTGTAGGTGAACAGCTTCATGTGCCGCGTGTAATTCGCCGAAAAGGTGGAACCAACCAGGTTCACGCTGGGGCTGGGCGGCGGCGGAGTGGGATTTGCGGCCGTGGCGGGAGTGCCGAGGAACTGTTGCACCTCATACTGGACGGTCGCCTTCACGTCCAGCTCCTGCTTCGGCGTCTTGATCGCCACGAATCCGATGCCGCCGCCGTAGATTTGCTGCAGAGCGAGATTTTGTGAATAGTTATGATCGAAGGCTGCCTGGCCGAGAGCGAAGAAGCGCGGCGAAAAGTACTCGTCGCGCTCGGCGCCCGCATGATAGATCGCGGTTTTCTCGGTCACGGCCGCCACGGTTGTTGCCGGTGTTGTGCCGGAGGCCGGGATCGTGTACCCCGGCTCGGTAATCTTTCCGGACGATCCGCTAAAACCTATCGAGGTGCGGTCGCGCGGATTGAGCCAGTTGACCGCCGGCACTACGCGCACCAGGTTCGCCGCGCCGGAAAATGTGTACTGGTTTTCAGTCGCGGTCACCAACGTGGCGCCCGCGGTCGCCGGGCCGCTCCATCCTGAAAAGAAACCCGGCTGGTGATAGACCTGCTTGTTCAGCGACGCCTCGTCCATGATGTACTGCGCGTCCGCAACCGGAATCGGCGCGCCGGCCGCGGCATTCGCAGGGTGCACCGTCACCGCCTTGTTCGCAACATCCAGCGTTCCCACCGGAATCTGCCCCGCGCTCTGTTTGCCGCGCAGCTTCACGGTTGAATTCAGCACGCCGAATGTTTCTGTCGCGTGCAGCTCCTTGATCTTGTCCCAGGGAACAGAGATGTCTCCCAGCGGATCGCTATGAAAGGTGACTTTGCCCGCTGTCTCGCTGACGAACTTGCCGTGCAGCGTGTCGCCGTTGCCCAGCACCAGCACATCGGGCGCGGGGTTTGCGGGCGCAGGCGGCTTGCTCTGCGCGGCACAAACAGCCATCGCGCCCAGCGCGGCGGCCTGCATTGCGGTGCGAAGGCCTCGATACAACGTGGAAATCAACGTGCGAATGGGGAAGGTGGTCATGGGGATGATTGCCTTTCTTCGAGATGTAAGGTGGAAGATGCTACGGTCCGATGATAACCAGCCCGAGTGGTCTTCTTCAATGCGAGACGGGCCGCAACGCTTTGTTGCCGCCGTGTGCTCTTATGCGTCGCTTAAGAACTACCATCGCCAGTCTGGTTCGCGCTGCATGTATCGGAGGTTTGGCTTAGACTGGTTTACAGACTTACCAACGGCGCCAGGGTCTGTTCTCCCGTCTGAGGCTATTCGCCCCGGATCGGCTACTCGCCCCGGCGGGAGTTTGCGATGTCCAAGACTGCTCCGCACGTCCAATGGCCACTGGAACCTTATTGCATCGGTCTCAAGCTGCGCTCCTTGCGCACTGGCAAGCGGCTCACGCTTTCCCGGCTGGCAGCCGAGACCGGGCTCTCTACCGCTCTGCTCTCGAAGCTTGAAACGGACCGGATGATTCCCACTCTGGCCACGCTGGCCATCATCAGCCGCGTCTACGGCGTGGGTTTGAATTACTTTTTCGCCGAGCCCGCGCGCCACGCGCTCTCCATTACGCGCAAGGCCCATTTGCAGGGCGACGGGCGCGCCCCGGAATCCGTCAAAGTGACGCCATTGAACGCTGAAGGGAAAGGATTCCGCCTGGTTGCACAGATCGTCGAGTTCGCCCCCGGCGGTTCCACGGTCGCATTCAACGCCTTCCACGAAACCGGCGCGGTGGTCTATGTGCTCGAAGGGAGGCTGCGACTGGACGCGGGCGGCTTGCACGAGGTGCTCGAGACTGGCGATTGCGCGTGCATGGAGAGCGAGATGCCGCTGGCCTGGAGCGCGGCCGACAAGGACCGCTGCCGCGTGCTGGCGATCTTGCCCAGCGCCGCTCGCGCCGCAAGCTGAGCAATGGGAGGCGCGCCCCGACGAAAGATACCGATCTGTCGGCGTGGACGCCGCCAGTACAGCCGGTCTGGAGCAGATCAGGGCGGCGGCCAGTTGCAGGAGGCCCGTGTAGCTGGCCTCGGTCTTTTCGAAGCTGACCAACAGTTTGCGATAGCGATTGAGCCAGGAGTGGGTCCGTTCCACGACCCAGCGGCGCGGTTTCGAGTCCGGGTACCGATATTTCAGCAGCCGCTCTTCGGCGCGTGACTTTACGCGCAGATAGTAGCCATGCTTGCGGGCGATCCTGCTGACTGGATAGCCGACGTAGCCGGCATCCAGACAGAGATACTGCTGGTTGTTCCAGGCCGTGACTTCAGGACGCCGGGCCACGACCCGAGCCAGAGTCCGATCCAGCAGCTTCGAGTCGTGCACGTTGGCGCCGCTGACGACGATCGACAGCGGGAGTCCACGGCCGTCGACCAACAGGCTGCGTTTGCGTCCTTTTTTTCCCCCGGTCGGTCGGGTTCCGGCCTGCACACTGGGTTGCCAGCGGAGCTTTTCCCATCGCCCCGTCGGCTGCCTGCCACTGCCAGGCTATGCCGTGCATGCCGTCATAGACCGGCGCTACCAGCGCAGGATCATTTCTTTCCGGTTAGAAACTTATGGCGCCGTGCGCGCGATCAACTGGAACGAGTCTAAGAAGCGCGCCGTATCCGCGTAGGGCTTGCCCAGGGGTACAACAACCAGTGTCTGGTAAAGCGTGGAGCCTACCATGTAGATACGCAGCGAAAAGTGCGCCTGATCGCTCTCTGCCTCAAAGGTGAGGCCGTGGTAGATGCCGAGAGTGGTCTTTGTCTCGCTGAGAAGATGGGCGCTAGCGTTTTGAAGGGCTCCGTTCTTGGCTCCTTGCAGGAGATCGTCGGGGTTCTTGCCCGCGGTCGCATTACCGTAATCGCAAACTCCGACAATCAACGCCACCTCGCCATCCGTCCCGATATAGGAGCGCAATTCAAAGGTGCCCGCGTCGGTGCTGACGTTCTTTTTTTGCACCTCCGGCTGCGCTGGAAATGAGGCGCTGAAACCATCCGTGGAATAGCTGTAGGTTTGCCAGTTAGGCGTCTGCCCAGCCGCAGGTTGCGCGATCGGAGCGGCCGCCAGGCTCATCAGCCCCGCGCACGCCAGGCCGGATTTCATCGCTCTGCGCATTGCATGCATCATGGTCGTTCTCCTCGAACCCCAGAAACAGGGTACCAGACAAGCGCTCGCGCACCCTGCCCAGGCATCCTGAACAAGTCCCGGCAAATTCCCGCGAACTCCGGTTTCGATATTCGAGAATCGTGCCGATCCGGCGATTATAGGAATATTCGCAGAGGTTTTGAAGAGCGTCGGGACTTTTGCGCCTTTACGCGACAAGCGAGCGCCTTGCGACGGGCTCAGCATTTTCGATTCAGCTGCTTACAGAAATCCGGATGCCAAGTGGCTTTTCCTCAGGGAAAAGCCACTTGGCACGGTGTTGCAATGCCGATCTGTGAAGCGAAAATGCTCTCGCTGCAGCCGATGGATCCAGTGGAAGCTACTGCGCCGCCAGGACCTCATGCTCCAGCGCGATAGCGCGCGGGAAGAGCAGGTTGTTTTCCAGATGCACATGCCGATGGAGATCGCTCTCGAAGGCGTCCAGGCCATGGTAAAGGCCCACCGTCGTAGGACAAGCCTCCGGCCACGGAACAAAGCCATGCGTGGCTGCGCGCATCTCGCCGAGCAATGTGGCGGCGCCTTCATGCTCGTTGATCATCACCTGGATGGGACCCTCGACTGAACCGAAACATGCGCTGGGCGTGGCAGCGTTCTCGTCGCGGCTCCGCTCCAAGCCCTCAATGTAGGGGAAGAGAATCCGTTCTTCCTTGTTGAGGTGAAAGATCAACTCTTCGGCCAGTTGCTCCAGATGGCGTTGGATGGAAGTGCATTCAGGGTGCGTGGGGCCGTGCTTGGCCGCTACGCGCTCCGCCATGGACTGCAGTTGCGGCAGCTCGCTGCGGACATAGGCGTGGTGCGCGTGCACAATGTGCTGAATCAACGCGGTGAGCGTGGCTTGTGCAAAGTCTTGCTCGCCGGTTTCTGTTCCGGTGGCCTGGGCCAGCGCGGCCACCACTTCGTCCATGGCGATGCCTTTCTCAGCGCAAGCCTCGGCCAGCAGCCGGTTGCCTCCACAACAATAGTCCAAATGGAAGCGCTCAAAGACGCGAATGGTGGCGGGCTGCTCCAGAGCAATCGAGCGTAGCGTGGCTGCGGAATCAATCATGATGGAAAACCTCCTGATGGTTCAAAGCTAGACCTTAGTTCCCGGCGCGGCAGCGACTTTTGTCACTCGCCGGACCAGGTCTCTGACAACATGAATTCGTGCATTGGTATCCCAGGTCTCAAAATCGAGACCTGGGGCACCCCAGGATGGTGCAAAATCAAGTTGTCAAAGACCTAGGCCCGTGACCGCGTAAAGAAGTATTTAGGTCCGTGCTATCCCAGGTCTCAAAATCGGGACCTGGGGCACCCATCATCGGTACAAATTCACACGGTCGGAAACCGGGCATTCTTCCGGTTTACTGTCTTCGCCGCCAGCCTGTAGCATGGTTTGGAAAATCAAGGATCAAAATCGATGGGACTCAATTCCAATCTGGTCAGAGCGACGTTAACAGGGGCTTTGGGAGGCTTGCTCTTCGGATTCGACACGGTCGTGATTTCGGGCGCGATCGACGCGCTGGTTCGCTTGTATGGACTGAACCCACAGGAAAAGGGGTTCACGGTAGCCATCGGACTGGTAGGCACGGTGATCGGGGCACTGGGCGCGGGACATATAGGACAAAAGATCGGCAGCCGCGAGACACTGCGCATCACGGCGTTGCTCTATGTCACGTCTGCGCTGGGGTGCGGGCTCGCCTGGAACTGGCCGTCGTTCATGATTTTTCGATTTGCCGGCGGGCTGGGCATTGGCGCGTCGTCGGTGCTGGGCCCGGTTTACATTGCCGAGCTGGCTCCGGCAAAGTGGCGTGGCCGGCTCGTGTCTGCCTTTCAATTCAACGTTGTGTTAGGCATCATGCTGGCCTACATCTCAAATTATTTGATTCGCACATTGCACCTGGGCGCGACCGAGTGGCGATGGCAGGTGGGCGTCGCAACTGCGCCGGCTTTGGTTTTCCTGGCGCTTCTGTCGGGAATTCCGCGCAGTCCGCGGTGGATGGCCTCGCGGAACCGGATTGACGAGGCGCTGGCCGTGCTGAAGATGATGGGTGCGCCGAACCCTGAGGCGGAACTGGCCGACATCCAGGCGGCCTTGGCGCAGGAGCACGCGACGGCGCACGAGCCCGTGTTTCAATGGAAGTACCGCTATCCGCTCTTTCTCGCGATTTCGATCGGGGCTTTCAATCAACTGGCGGGAATCAATGCGATTCTTTACTACTTGAATAACATCTTTACGGCCGCCGGCTTCAGCCAGATCTCGAGCGACCAGCAGGCGATCGCAATCGGCGCGACAAACTTCCTGTTCACGATAGCCGGCATGTCGTTGATCGACAAGGCAGGACGAAAGACGCTTTTGCTGATCGGTTCTGCGGGATGCGCGACGTGCCTGGCCGGCGTGGCGTGGCTGTTCAGCACGCATTCGCATCCCGGTGCGCTGCTTTGGCTGCTGATCGCCTTCATTGCATTCTTCGCCGTTTCGCAGGGCGCGGTCATCTGGGTGTATCTCGGAGAAGTTTTCCCCACGTCGGTGCGCGCGAAGGGGCAGGGCGTGGGCAGCGCGAGCCATTGGTTCATGAACGCGTTGATCGCTCAGATGTTTCCCGTTGTGGTGAACAGAATGAGCACAGCGACGCCGTTTGTGTTTTTTGCGGTCATGACGGCAGTGCAGTTCTTCGTGGTGCTGGCTTCATATCCGGAGACCAAGGGGCAAACCCTGGAGCAGTTGCAGCGCAGGCTGATGCGCGCGTAGCGGCATTTCGCCATGGGAGCTGAATGCGTAGACTCACACCGACTCGATGGCGTGGATGCTTTCGGTGACTTCGCGCGCCAGGATTTCCGCATCGGCCTGGAACAGCCGGCGCTCGCTCGCCGGAAGCTGCTCCAGCAGATCGGGATAGGGGGTCGTCTCGCATCCTGGAAAAGCCGCGTAACCCACCGCGCCCGCCATCGCGCAGCTCACCTTCACCAATTCCCTCACATCCCACGCGCCGTCCGTGCGCCGCGCCGTGTGGTGTTCCGCGACTGCGGCTTCGAAGTTGTCCGGCAGTTTCCAGTCGCCAACCAGTCGCCTCCCTGTCTCGCAGTGATCCCAGCCGAACAATTCGCGCTCGGCCTCAAGTATGGTCGCGGCATCTCCGCAATGCTTCTCAAGCAGCGCCGCGTACGCTTTGGGCTGAATCACCGCCAGCGCCATGCGCCCCACGTCGTGCAGGATGCCGCAGGTGTACGCCATGTCTTCGTCAATGAACCCCGCCGCCGCCATGCGTTCCGCGATAATGGCGCTCGCCAGATTATGCCGCCATAACTTCCGCATCGACGGAAAACACATCGCCTTGCCGAGATAGGCTCTGACGCCCACCGTGACGCACATGCCCTGCAAGGTGTTGGCGCCGAGAACGGCAATGGCCTGCAGAATGCTCGTGGAGGGATAGCGCGGCGCGTAGAGAAGGGAATTCGCCACTGTCAGAACTTCGCTGGCGAACGCCGGATCGGAAGAGATCAGGTCGCACAGTTGGTGCAACTGCAAGTTCTCATCGTTGGCCAGCCGCAAGACCTTGACGGCAACCTGGGGAAAAGGCGG
Organism: uncultured Acidobacteriaceae bacterium; assembly: GCA_963799445.1. Taxonomy (GTDB): domain Bacteria; phylum Acidobacteriota; class Terriglobia; order Terriglobales; family Acidobacteriaceae; genus Telmatobacter. Next base: position 41,014 of record CAWCXX010000039.1, read on the forward strand.
AAGGCGCAGATGTGCCCAGGGCATGTTGACCGCTTGTTCCGTTTTGCTCTATCATCTCCACCGGAGGTGCGCCCCTTTCCTCCCTGCATCTTCTTGCCAGAGCGGTTCCACAATTCGCGGGCCCTCTCCAGCGCCGAGCAATGTGGCTTTTTCTTAAGGAAAAAGCCACTCAGCGACCGCGGTTTCGGGGTAAAGCAATTGTGGAACCGCTGCGGGCGCGAAGATCGGTTTTTCTCTCCACACGCAGAACGGCCCGGTGCACCGTCGAAACCGCACGTATCCCAATGAGTCCTTTTTCGGCAAGGGGCAGGGTTTTCAAGAGTGAGAATTCATCGCCATATGGGAAACGGCGCGCCAGAACTCATTTTGCGATCCAGGATTCTCCGTCGGTACTCAGCCAGGCCTGATTTTTGTCATTAAGGATTTCAAAGAATGAGGCAGGCAAGGGCGCAGCGCCCGCATTGCTGGAGCTATTTGCCGGCGCTCGCGCGGCAAACGCCGCTGAAGCACTGTATTTCGTCTCTGTACGCACCTCAACCGCGCGGCCAGTCCACTGCTGCGTCACAGTCTCCCAGTGATTTCCCGCATCGACGCTGAGAAACAGCGTGCCTGCCGGGTCAATGGCCAGTGTGCGATGGCCCGCCTGGGCCATCGACACGGCGGCCAAGCCGCTGGGCAGATGGATGGCCTTCATCGCACCGGCATAAATTCCTGCGGCCAGCGGCTTTTTCTGCTTGGCAAATCGCGCAGCCGGCTGCGCCTGCGGCGCAGCCTGATCGACAGAGACGGTGACCTGCTGGCTGCTTCCTCCCGCTGCGCCGCTTTCTGCGCCGTGCACGCTGGCCGGCTCCGGCGCCTTGGCGGCGTACAAGCGTCTCTGCTCCGCGCCGGCCGCTGCTTTTTGCTTCTGCTCCTGCTGCCACGCATCCACTGCAGGCTCCGGCGTGTACGTGGCCGTTGTTTGCTCTCCCGCCGAGCCCTCGCCCGCGAATCCCGGTGCTTCGGTTCTCCCGAAGCTGGCGCTGCTTCCTCGCGCGTCCCTTCGGGGTGTTCGATGCCGCCGGGCTCAGCCGGCATTGCGGCCGTTACAACAGACTCTTGCGACGGACGGTTAGGCGCCGTGCCCTCAGACGTTCGCTTGAAACTTCGCGCCGGGGACCTGGCGGGCGCGGGCGCAGCCGCTGGCGGCGCAGCTTGCGCCTGCTCCTGCTGCGCTGGAGGCGCGGGTGTGGCCGCGATCTGGCGTGACCCTCTGGTGTTCGTTCTTCGCCATCTCCGCGCTCTGCTCCACATGCCGCATATGCACAAAGACTGCCAGCGCAACGGAGGCGGCCAGCGCTGCCGCCGGAATCCAGGCGAACCGCCAGCTTCTGAGCCACGCATACGGTTGAATCGCCGCGCGCTTCGCTGCGGCCGGCGCGACTTCCGCGTCAAGACCCGCTGCTTTTGCGCCAGCGCAACCACTTGCCTGCATCGGCCGCACACCGCAAGATGCGCGAGCACCTGGCCGCGTTCCCGCTCGCTAAGCGCCTGCTCGGCAAATGCGCTCAGGCTCTCCGCATCGGGATGAAAATCGTGTTTCGCTTGATTCGTCGCGCATTCATTGCGCCGTCTGTTCCTGGAACGTCTCCGTTTGCGAATTTTGCAGCAGTTTTTTCAGGTTCATGTCCAAATCGCGCGGATCGGCGCCGAGCGCTTCCTCGCGCCGCCCGCCGGCTAAGCCCGCCACTTTGCAGATTCCTGAGAACTTGCTTCCTGATTTCCTCAATTGCGCGCCGCAGCTTGCGGCTCACCGTGGCTTCATGCACGCGCAGCACGCCCGCAATCTGCTTGAGCGTCTGCCCGTCCAGATAGTAGGCGGCCAGCAGGAACCGGTCCTCCGCTTCCCGCTTGGCCAAAGCTCTCTTCAATCGCGCGCTTCCAGCAGCGAAAGCTCGCCGGCCGGCTGCTCGGGCGCGGGATCGGGCGCCGGCGCGTCGAATTCTTCAATCGGTTCTTCGTGTCGCGTGCGGCGATGATGATCCACGTGCCGCTGCGCAAGCGTGGTCCGCAGCCAGCCCATCAGCGATCCGCGGCCGCGGTACGAATGCAACGGGCAGCGCCGCTCTCCATCCCGCACCGTCAGGCCGTAGAGCTCGGCGTAGAGTTGATCGGCCAGATCGCGGCCCAAGCGTCTCGCTGCCGGTGATGGCAATGGCCGCGCGGACCAGCGGCTGGCGGTACACCGCAATGAAACGCTCCCAGGCCCGCTCGTTCCCGCCGGCGCAGGCGCGCGCCAGCACCAGGTCGGCCAGGCGCAATCCGCGGAAGAAGGCGGCTTGCTGCTGCCGGGATCGCCTGCGGGCCCTCCGTCGAGCCGCTAGTTCCACGCCGTTCCTGCCTCCAGCAGAATCCGGTCGAATTCGTCCTGCGCGAGGCCCCAGCTTGCCGCATCGCTTGCGCGCCACAACTCCTCCAGCAGGGCGCGGTCGAGCGCGCCCGGCAGGGCCGCAATCCCTGCTCCTGCCGCGTTTGCCACGGATTCCGTTGGCGCCATCCCCACGCCCCCAAGATACGCCTAAAACCCGGCTCTCTTAAATCATGGCGCTTCTATTCGACGAACCCGGGGCTGGAGCGAAAGTTCCAGGCTGGCTTCGGGCGCAAAAAAATTCTGCAAGAACCCCTCCGCCCGCCGTTCTCCGGTCGAAAGCCGGTGCGATTCAGCGAAGGCCGGCGGAGGAGACTGATGAAAAACCTGGGCAGATTTGGATTGGTGGCGGCGCTGCTCTTTGCGCTCGCGGCATTTCAGCATTTGAGCGGCGTGAAAGCGGCCGGTGGACCCGCGCAGCCCGCAGGCAGCCCCTACCGGGTCCTTGATCCCATTGCCAGCGGCAATCTTCTGCTCTTTCCGGTGGTGCGGGCCGATGGCAAATCGGTCGCGGAAACTCCGTTTATCACGCTCGACGAAGGCCTGAAGAACGGAGAAGTGGAAGTGACTGAGGCCGGCCGGGCGCGGGGACTGGTGCGGCCGCGCAGCGACATCGATCGGCGTGCCTCCGTATAACAACGGCCAGGATATTGAGCGTCCGCAGCCTCCGCGGGCCGAGCCGCAGGAGAATTACTCGCGCGGCGACGAGGTGAACACGCTGGTTCTCGTCAATCACTCCAAGCGGCCTCTGCTGCTGCTGGCCGGCGAAATCGTGACCGGCGGCAAGCAGGACCGGATCGTAGCCAAGGACCGCATTGTGCCTGCCGAGGCCGATCCCATCGATCTTTCCGTGTTTTGTATCGAGCCCGGCCGCTGGACTGAGAGTTCGTCTACCTTTGGCGCCTCGTCCAAGTCGTCTGCGCGCAGCATGATGGTCCAGCCCGCGGTGCGCGAGCGCGCCATGGCCGACCAGGACCAGCAGCAGGTGTGGGATTCAGTGCATGGCGCCATCTCGCAGATGGAGGCCGCGGCTCCGCCGCTTCGCGGCGCGAGCGCTGGATCGGGTTATCATTCCGGCACAACCAGCTACGCCAAAGTGATGCAGAGCGAGGCAGTCAGCGAGAAAGTGGACGAGGCCGCCGCTCCCGTGATGCAGGCGCGTGAACAGGTGCTGGCCAAGCTGCGCGACGAACACGCCATCGGCGTGGTGGTGGCGGTGCGCGGAGAGATCATCTGGGCCGACCTCTTTGCAAATACCGACCTGCTCTCGCGCTATTGGACCAAGCTGGTGCGTTCCTATGCGGCCGAGAGCCTGACGGAAGGCGAGGACCATGCGGCGCCGAGCGTGGCCGACGCACAGCATTTCCTCGATGCGCCCGCGAGCGGATCTGAAACCAGCGCCAGCGATGTCGGCGTCTACCGCTATCGCGAGTTGAAGAGCGGCGGCACGGAGACATTCGTGCTGGAGTCGCTGCTGCCCGGAACCGGCTACGACGTGCACATCAGCAAGATGAAGTTGCGCAGCGAGGAGCGCCATACATCGAAGCCGCGCCCCATTCATCCGGAGCCGATGGTCCGGCCGGAGATTTACCGTTGAGCGGCGCTCCAGCCCGAGCGGCGCAAGACGCCGCTCGGGCAGCCGGTATGAGGACCGGCCTCTGAAAAAAACGATCTGAATTGTTTTGCAGCGTGAGACGGCAGAATCGTGCTAGACTCGCTGCGAAATCCATCGACAGTCCCCGGGGCCACTGAAGGAGGGACTATGCGCACGAACGTGTTCTCTTGCGGGCCCAGATTTTGCTCAAGCTTGTACCGCGCTCCGGCCAGGCTGGTTGCGCTGGCTGGTTTGTTTGCATTTGCTTTCGCAGTTCCCGCATCCTGCGGCCCGATCCACGATGCGGCCAGGAAGGGCGATCTGGCACAGGTTCAGGCGCTGCTAAAAGGGGACCCCACTCTAATCTCCAGCAAAGACGAGTTAGGGAAAACTCCCCTGGCCATGGCGGCCGTGGCGGGCCAAAAGGACGTTGTGGAATTCTTGCTGGCTCACGGAGCTGATGTCAATGCCAGGGACATCGTCGGCGATACACCTTTGCACAATGCGGACTGGGAAGACGACGAGGGTCACAAGGACGTGGTGGGACTGCTGTTGGCCCACGGAGCCGATGTCAACGCCAAAGGCCAACAAGGCAGGACGCCGCTGCACGATGCGGCGTTCGACGGTTCGACCGGGATGACGACTCTGCTGCTGGCAAAGGGCGCGGATGTCAAAGCTCGAGACGACCTGGGCGATACTCCTCTGCACTTCGCGGCGATGTCCGGTCCGGGGGTGGTGAATTTGCTGCTGGCAAACGGCGCGGATGTCAATGCTCAAAACATCGCAGGCACGACTCCTTTGATGATGGCTGCACTTTTGGCGCAAGAAAGTGCGGCGGAAGTGCTGTTGGCCCATGGGGCTGACGTCAATGCCAAAGACAAAATCGGCAACACAGCATTGGCTTATGTGAACTCGCCCGCGGCGAAGGGTGATGCAAAAAGCAAGCAGGCAGTCGTAGACTTGCTGCGCCAGCTTGAGCCGCTCCTTTCCGTCGCGGCGTTAAGTGAGCGGCTTCGGGTTCACAGCATCTTTTTTGCAGCAGTCCGCGTCTCAGGCCTTCTGGCGCGTGCGGGCTACGCGCGGCGCCGCGATCAGCGTGAGCGCCACAAGGAAGATGGAAGCGGCAATGTATGCCAGGTGGCCGTGGCGCAGGTCTTCGGAGACGAGTTTGACCGCGACCAGCGCCAGGACTGCGTAGCCCAGCCGGGTCAATTCCACGCGACGCCAATGCGCGCCGCCAAACGCAAGCGCCAGAGCTGCCGCGCACAGAGTCAGCGTGCGGATGAACGCCAGATGATGCGCGCCGGGAACCACCTTCAACGCGACGAGCGAAACCAGTCCTTGCACGATCAGCGCCGCTGCCGCACCCGTGGCCAGAGCGGCAAAAGCAAGATGAAGAGCTTGCGGCTTCCAGCTTTCACCTTCCCTGAGGCATCGCAGCCGCGTAGCAGAGAATCGCGCAAACCGTAACCAGCCAAACGCCCAGCGCCGGTGTGCCGGTTGGCGTCCCGGCGAGCGCGCTCACGAAAAAGCTGAACAATCCCGATGCCGCCGCCGCGGCCACGAGAAACACCATCCCATAGAACTCGAAGGCCAGCAATCTCTTCCGGCTTCCTAACAAGGTTGCCGCAATCGCAGCCGCGCCCAGCAGCACGATCAGCGGGCAACGGCGGCAGGCACAAGAAACTCCCTGCCAGAAGAAGCGCCGCGGCCCAGGCGGCAAAGACCAGGGCGTTGCGCCGAGCGACAATGATCGCGCTGTCGCGCTGTTCTGGTGCGCGCTCGAAAACCGTAAAGACTGCCGCATAACATGCCGCCGACAATGCCAGGCAAACCACCCCCAAAATCACGATGCCGGCCGGCGGCCCAAAGTCGGCCAGGCTCACGGCAGCCAGCAGAAGCGCAATGGTAGTCTGAACGGTCGCAAAGACCGTGATCTGCTTTCCACGCAGCACCGTCCTGAAGCCACGCTGGCCGCGAAGAGGACGAAGCAGCGCGATGCCGGGCGCAAGCAGCGCGGCCCTCGCCAGCGGCGGATAGTCTCCGCTTGCCCCTTGCGGAGCGAAGTAGACATAGATCAGAATCCAGATCGCCGCGTCGGCAGCGAGGGCCATCAGCGCGCCGATCTCCGGCATGCGATCCAGTCCCGGAGCAAATTCGCAGAGCGCCGTCAGAATCAGCGAGCACAACAATAAACGGCAGGATGGCGTGCGAAGCAATCGCCAGGGCCAGCGAAAGCACGGCCGCGGCGATGAAGGCCACGCGCAGAACCGGCGCCGCGTCGCGTGGCGATTCACGATCGGATTTGGCGCGGCCAAATACGGCAAGCGCCAACGCCGCAAGCGCATAGCCGCAAAACCACGCCGGCCGCGATCGCCGCCGGCAGTACTTTGAAGCGCAGGGTCAGCTCCCAGAGCATGGGAGCAAGAATCAGCGCGGAAGTGCCGGCATAGAGCGAGCTTGTGAACCGCGGGCCGCCGCGCACGCGCGCCGCCCACGCCAGCCACAGAAATGCGTATGCAATGCCGGCAGAGGCGATCGCCAGCCTGGGCAGCGAACTGGTTTCCGCCACGGCCCGCAACACGTAGGCGCCGGCAATGCCCAGCATGGCCCTGCCCAACACTGGGAACATGCTGCCGGATTGGGCAATCGGCGGGGCAGCGGCCGCGGCCAGCGCGGGCGTTGCCTCAGTCTCCGGCGAGGGATGCGGCCAGTGCGCCGCAAGCGGGTGCTCCAGCGCATCAACACGCCGCTCCATAGAGATTCCAGGCGCTGCTCCAGCGCTTGCAGGCGTTTGGTGAGCGGTCAACCATCAGGAAGATCGCTCATCGAGTCGCAACGTTCCCAACCGGTCAGCCGGATCTGTTCGCTCAGGGCATTCCCGAATTTACGTGCACTCCGTTCATCGTGAAGCTTCTTTCCTCAGGGAAAGACCTTCGATGTGAGCTTGTCCGCCTACGTCCACTCGGGAACTGCTCAGTCGCCCGCCGCGGCTGCGGGCGCGCTCTTCTCAGGCCATGGAGGCAGCAGCTTTACCAGCACCCACAGGATGAGCAGCGGCAGGATGGTCAAGCCAATGGCCGCCAGCAACCCTTCCTTTGTCACCAGTGCCATTTTGTACGTCGTGTAACCGAGGAAGCTCTTCGAAAACAACTGCCCGCCGATCACCACGTTCCAGCGCATGGCGAAAACGCTGATCAGGATCAGGGAGCCGCAGAGAACGTAGATGCGCTTGCGCACGATTTCGGTGAACTTCATCGATCTGAGTGAGGAATAGCAGGACCAGCGGCAGCAGCGTGCCCAAACAAATCTGCAGCACGATCTGCGAAAAGTAGAGCTTGGTGTGCACCATGAAATTCAGGCTGCGGAACGATTCGTCGGCCTCGTAGATGCGGTGCACCAGGTCCAGCATCTCCAGGGTGAAGTCGATGATGAAGATATAGAACATGTACATCGCGATCGTGTCCACGCAGCGCACGTCGATCTTCAACCCGCGCAGCTTGGTGGTCGCCATGTAGATCAGCATCACCGCGGCGATTCCCGAAACCATGGCCGAAAAGATGAACACCACCGGCATCAGCGGCGACGACCACCAGGGATTGGCCTTGATGGAGCCGAAGATGAAGCCCACGTAGCCATGCAGCAGAAAGGCCGAAGGAATGCCGACCAGCGTGACGATCCAGCCCACCCGCTCGTCAATGTGCAGCGAGTGCTCGCTGATGTTGCTCGAGCCCAGCGTCATGATCTTGTAAATCAAGCGCAACACGCCCTTCGACTGCTGCGACATGAGCACGATGTCGCGCCGGTAATCGAGCCAGATCTCGAACACCAGCACGGCCATCAGATACCACAGGTAAATGTAGCCGAACATCGCCATCGCCGAGGAGCTGTGCGGAGTGAAATACATCTCCGGCGAGCGCTCCGGGTGGCCGAGGTGGAACTGCAGCGGCAGCGGCGCAACCAGCAGAAACGCGAGCGCCGTGAGCAGCGCCAGCCTGTACGTAGGGGCAACTGCCTCCACGCGGAAGACCCGCACCAGCGACGCCAGAATGAACGCGCCCGCCACCAGCCCCGTGATGTAGGGGTACAAAACGATCAGCACGCTCCAATACAGCGTGATCTCGTTGGGATACATATAACCTTCAACGCCGCTCATAAAACTTAGCTCCTAGCTTCTAGCCTCTAGCTGCCAGCTCATCCTGCTGATTCCGACCGCATCGGCTTCCCGCTGGAGCACCGACTGGTAGCTGGGAGCTAGAGGCTGAAGCTGCTTTACCGCACCGACCCATCCAGCCCGTTATAGAAAGCCTTCGCGCCTGTTGCCATCTGCGGCTTCAACACCTGCACGGTATGGGTCTTCAGGAACTCGTGAATCGGATCCTTGGGGTTCTTCAAATCGGCCAACTGCCTTGCCCCGGTCGGGCAGGCTTCGCAGCACGCGGTCGTCAGTCCTTTGGTGATCCGGTGGTAGCACAGCGTGCACTTGTCCGCCACCTGCTTCGTGGGATGAATGTAGCGGCAGCCGTACGGGCAAGCCTGCACGCAATAGGCGCAGCCCAGGCAGTATTTCGGGTCGATCAGCACCGCGCCATCCGGGCTGATGAACGTCGCGCCCACCGGGCACACCTGCGTGCAGGGCGAGTCGGCGCATTGGTTGCACATCTTGGGAACGAAGAAATACTCTCCCTCCGCACCCTCCGCCACCGCAGGAAATCCTTCCTTGCCGCCGTCCGGCGAAATCACATCAGGAGTTTCGAGATGGATAGTCCGACCGGTGATACCGCTCCACCCAGGTGCGGAAGAATCCGTCGGGCACGTCGTTTTCCGTTTGGCAGGCGCGCACGCAGTTGCCGCAGCCAATGCACTTGGTAATATCGAGCAACATGCCCCACCAGTGCTCGTTCATGGTGTAGTTCGGCGAGGCTTCGGGTGTGCCGGCCTCAACGAACTTCCACGCAACGGCCGCCGCAGGCAAAAGAACCAGTAAATGACGCCGGCTGATGTTCATTTCGCACCTCCCGCGGCGTGCGCTCTGACCGATGGCCGGGCTGTGGGGGTTATGGCAGCTCTCGCAGGCAGCCGGGTAGTGGTCTGCCACCACAATCTGCGGAAAGCCCTTGGGCTTGGCCGCGTTCGCCGTGTGGCAGCGCACGCACAGCACCGCCGTATCCGGCTTCACCGGCATCACCGACGCGGGATCGTCCGCATGAAGAAGAATCGGTGGGTCCGGCGGAATGGGCTTCACAATCAAGGCCACGAAGCGCTCGTAAAGATTCGGCTTGGGCTGCTCAGGAACGGGAAGGCGCTGGTAAAGCGCCCCGTGGCAGGCCTCGCAGTTTACGTGCGCGTGCGCGCCCTTTGCATGGGTGTCGGCAATATCCGAGTGGCAGGTCTCGCACGCTCTCGTGCCCCGCAAACTTTGCCGGGTGCGCGGCAATGTCGCCCAGGGCTGCCCCGCGATAATGCCCATACTGTCCAAAACTCTTCGGGACTACGTAGCCGCGTATCACCCAAAATACAAGAAATGCGATAACAAAGAGCCCCGCAAACCGGAAAAGATGTCCTGTATCCTTAAAACTGCTCATCAAATGCTATCTCCGTTCAGCAACGCCGGACGAGTCCTTTGTGATCAGTCGAGTGATCTGGAACACTTCCGCCACCTCTGACCTTAATGGAATCTACCCCATGGTTGATGTGAGATGAATCACAAGCGGATGTGACGCCTTCGCACCTATCGGCATCGTGGTTGACAGATCGTCAACTGCATGAGCGGCGGGAGCCGCGCCCACGCTGTCTGGAAATCACTCCAAGACATCCGGTTACACATCCTGGGCACTCCAGTGAGCGAGCGCCGCGGAGGGGGCTGGAAGCGATACGATGAGTTTTGAGAAGCTGGATGGCAAGAAGTCTCGACGGCGCGGCCGAGCCACGTTCCGGCCCAAAGCGATACCGGAACGACTGTACCTAGGAGTTGATGAATTCGAGTGAGAACACGACCAACCTGGGCTCCCCTACGTCAGGTCTTCGTCGTTGGGGTGGGAGCAACAGGGAGCGGCGAGCATGGAAGAAACGGAGAAGGGTATAGCAGTTCTGGAATCGCAGGCCTTCATTGCGGGTGGCGCGCAACCGCACCAACTGCTGCGCCGCATGAAGCTGATGGCCGAGAGTTGTCAACAGGTCCATGCCCGCATCGGGTTTTCGCTGAATCAGCACTGCGATATCGTTTCGCGATACCTCGATACAAGTGCTCTCTTCCAGCGCAACCGCGCTCGTCTGATGGGGCGTCTGCTCAAACATTGAGGCGAAGCCGAAGAAATCGTCCTTCCCCGGCACATCGACAATCACCTCCTGCTGGTCCTCGTCCACCGTGGTCACCTGCACCTGGCCCGAGACCAGCACGTATGCCTGCGTGCCCGGATCTCCGGCTTTGTAAATGCGCTCGCGTGGCGCAAACGTCTTCATTTCCACCTGGCCGGCAAGGATTGCTGTTTCGTCATCGTCGAGCAGGGAAAACAACGGGACACCCTTGAGTACTTCCGGGCTGCATGTCATGGCGTTCTCCAATTTGGGAATGTCGATGCGATTTGTTTGGCGGCGGGAGCGCGGCGCAGTGGGAAATCGACTTCAAAGCCGATCTGTCCGCCGATTTTTGGGCTGGCAATGTGGCTGCCACCCAGGAGAGCGAAGGTTACGGCCGTACGGCTGTTGAGCTGGTACCAGCCTCCAGCAAGACTCTGGAACTGGTCTTTTCCCAGGCCTTTATTGTCCGCTATCGCGCCGTACGCCTCCGTTCCCAGGCTGAGGCGCTGGTTGAAGTCGTGCACCAGCGAGAGTCCTCCGGTGTAAACGTGGCCACGAGTGTTCCGCGTACCCAGAACGCCGGTGCTGGTATTGCCGGCGAACAAAAATCCAAAATTGGCGCCGAGCCGGGTCTTCTCCGTGAGGGGCTCCTGGGCGATTGAATTAAGCCAGTAGTCTGTTAGACCGGAACCGAGTTGCTGGCTCGTATCTCCAGTGGGAAATTCGATGTACATGCTTGCAGAGAGGGCCGGGACGCTCAGGGACCGGTCCGATTTGTGGAAGTTCCATTTGATGCCCATGTCGGTATCGCCGGGCCCGTTGGAGGTCTGCGATCCCGGCGCGCGGAAGATGGAGAGAAAGTTGCGGGCGGAGGACTCTAGCTCATGCTGCGCGTCGGCCTCACCGGCGGACTGGGCAGCGGCAAAAGCACCGTGGCCGCGATGTTGCGCTCGAACTCGGCGCTCACGTGATTGAAGCCGATGAGCTTGGCCGCGCGCTGATGGAGCCCGGCCAACCGGTCTATTCTGCAATCGTCGAGCATTTTGGCCCGCAGGTGGTCAACCCCGACGGCCAACTCAACCGCGCCCGCCTGGCCGAGCTTGCCTTTCGCGAAGGCCGCCTGCAGGAGCTGAACTCCATCATCCATCCGCCCGTGATCGAGGCCCAACACAAGTGGATGGACGAGGTCTTTGCGCGCGATCCCTGGGCTGTTGCCGTCGTCGAGTCGGCGCTGATCTTTGAAGTGATGCGCGATGCCCGCGCCCGCGGCGAAAGCGAGGGCGCTTTGGCCGGCTGGCGCCGCCGCATCGATCGCATCATTGTCGTTACCGCGCCCGATGCACTCAAGATCGCCCGCTACGCCGCCCGCATCGCGCCCACGAACCGCAAACCGGGAATCCATCGAGGCCGACGCACGCAATCGCCTCGCGCACCAGGTTCCCGATGCGGAAAAGGCTGCCCAGGCCGATTATGTTCTTGATAACTCAGGCGATATTGCCGGCCTTGCGCGCCCAGGTTGACGCGCTCTGGCCGCGCCTTGCGAAGAGAGCGAGCAAACAACGCACAGCGCAACAATCCGTAGCAAAACTTGTCTTTAAAATAAGAGGAGGCGGATGCGCCACGGTCGGGGGAGCCTTGCGCCGCCGTAACTGATTCTGGGAATCAATTGACCCAGGGAAGGATGTTTTCAGGAAGGATTTTGGGTGTACGAGCAATGAAATTGAGCCGGATTCTCTTAATCGTTTTGCTGTTGGTGGGCGGATTCTGGTTCGTCACCACGCATCTTCCGCACAGCCTGTCCATGGGCCATTCTTCGCTGTTCGGGCGCGATGGCGGCTCCAGCGCTCCGCTCGTGCTCACTGAGGCTCACGCCGCGCCCGCCTACGATGCCGAAGAGCAGAACAACATCGCCATCTACAAAAAAGTTCTGCCCTCGGTGGTCAACATCACCTCGACCACGCTGGTCTTCGACTTTTTTTATGGAACGGTGCCGCAGCAGGGCCAGGGTTCCGGCTTCATCCTCGACAAGGCCGGCCACATTCTCACCAACTATCACGTGGTGGAGGGCGCCAACCGCGGCATTGAGGTGATGCTCTCGAACAAGCGCCGCTACGCGGCCCGCGTGGTGGGCACCGACAAGGTTCACGACCTGGCTCTCTTGCAGATCGACGCGCCCAACCTGCAGCCGGTCACGCTGGCCGACTCCTCGCAGCTCAACGTGGGCCAGAAGGTCTACGCCATCGGCAATCCCTTCGGCCTGAGCGGCACCATGACGAGGGGCATCATCAGCTCCATCCGGTCAATTCGCAACGCGGACGGCGCGCCGATTGAAGACGCCATCCAGACCGACGCGGCCATCAATCCCGGCAACTCCGGCGGGCCGCTGCTCAACTCTTCGGGCGAGGTCATCGGCATCAACACCATGATCGCCTCCAACGGCGCCGACCAAAGCTCCGGCATCGGCTTCGCCATTCCCATCAACACCGCCAAAGCCGTGCTCGGCGACCTCATCCGCTTCGGGCGCGTCAAGCGGCCCTCGATGGGCATCGTCTCTTACGCCATCGGGCCCGATCTCGCCTCGCAGATGGGCCTCTCTGCGGATCAAGGCGTGCTCATTCAGCGCGTGCTTCCCGGCGGAGCGGCCGAGCGCGCCGGCCTGCATGGAGGCAACCAGCAGGCCTACGTGGGCAACACGCCCATCATGCTCGGCGGCGACCTCATCGTCGCCATCGACGGCGAGGAAGTTGCCGATCCGCAGGACATCAACGCCATCATGGACAAGCACCAGGCCGGCGACACCATCAGCGTGACCATCGTGCGCGGCAAAAAACAGATGACTCTCAAGTTGATTCTGGGAGAAGCGCGGGACGCGAATACGTAGATGTGAACTACGGCAAAACCAGTGAAGGTGTGCCCTGTTCAGCTTTTTTGAAGGTCGCCGCTCCTTAGGGTCGCGGCGACTTAAGTGCGGCGGCTTCGGGTTACAGCATCTCTGGTTTTGCTATAGGTGCCTGTCGGAGTCACCCTCTGCTCAAACGACAAGAAAGGGGTACTGTCTTATGGAGGTTCAGATCGTCGTATTTCCCCAGACGAAAGTTGCCGCGATTGAGCATCTCGGATCGCCAGCGACTGAGCACGACACCGTGCGGAAATTGATCGCGTGGAAGCTTGAGCAGCGCCTTTTCGACCCATTGAAGTACCGCAGCTTTGGCATCCACTATACGGACCCACGCGCCACGCTGCCCTCAAATCATCGCGTTGATTTTTGTCTTTCTATCGAGCACGACGTTGGGACCAACTCTTTCGGCATTGTCAATAAAGTGATTCCACGCAACCGCTGTGCGCTCGCTCGGGACATTGGGTCTCGCTATAACAACGAGGCTGCAGTCTATCTATATGAAACATGGCTGCCTAAGAGCGGAGAGGCGCCTGGCGATTTCCCAATCTTCTTCCAATATGTCAACGTCGGACCAGATGTTCGAGAAGAAGAAATGATCACCGATGTGTATTTGCCGTTAAAGTAGCGGCGCCGCAAAAAGCCTGGTTCCCAGCCCTTCTACGACGCCGTCGAGTGAAACCACCAACGCTCGCCGGCCTTGATTCACCGACCACTGTTCACTGACCCACTGATTACTGTCATTCAGAAGCCGGCGTTCATCTCCGCCTGCTCGGCCTGCGCCACCTGCATGCGCGCCAGCGCGACCGGCTCGCCGTAGTGCGCGGCGACAATCTCCGCTGCGCGCGAGTCATTCAGGTACGGCCGCACCATCGAAAGCTTGACGCCTGACTGCGCCGCCATGTGCGCAACGGCGGCCTTGCTCGAAATCGACGCAACCAGCGCCAGAATCGAACTCGCAATTGTTCCCACCGCTTGAATCGCGGCCAGCGCATGCTGCTGGCTGGCCGGATCCACAATTTTTGCCGCCTGCAAGAGCGCCGCGTTCACCTGTTGCTGCAAGGTCACAATCTGGGTTTGCAGCTGCGCCAGAACGCTGGCCGAGGGATTCGCCAGGTACGCCTTTGCCTGTGCCACCAGCAGGTTGCTGGCCGCGTCGAAGCCTTGACGTTGCGGCGGCAAAGATGGGCGCGTCCGCCGGCGCCAGCAGCGCTGCCGTCGAGTCCACCGTTGCTACCGCGCTCTGCAAGGCCGGCGTCCAGTTCACAATGTCCTGTGCCACGCCGGTTGCCGTGCATCCCTGCATCCACGGCAGCGGAATCAAGAGCGCAATCAGCATCCACGCGCCCAGTTTCGCTTGCTGACTCGCCGGCTTGCCCGCCGCGACGGACTGGCTTGCCGTCTCCGGGTCCTTCGCCATGAGTCCCAGCAGCGCCGTGGCCAGCGCGGTGACCAGCGACACCACCGTGCCCGTTCCCGCTTTGCCCAGCGTGATGCCCTGCTGCGACAACACTCCGGCAATGCTCGCCACGGCGATCAGCAGCCCGGCCGCCGACGTCTTCGGATGATTCCAGATATTCGTGATGAAATTCATGAAAAACTCCTTTGCGCCGCGGCCCTTCGATGCGGCGAGCGCGATTCGTTTGACATGTTTTTGCGATTGCGCCTGAACGTTTCCGGATTGCGCCCGAGAACTCTTCCTGCGCAGGACCGGCGTCCTTCGCTTCGCCGGCCGCGCGCAGGATCGCAAAGCGGCTCTTCCGATTCTGGATGTCTCCGTGGTTCCGGCCCGGCATCCAGCTCCAGAGTTGTTCCGCAGCAGACAAACGGCGTTCCCACGCCCCGGCGCCATCCGCTGCGGCGGTTCTCCAATGGCTTCCTTCCGAAGCCCTTGCACAAAGTTCAAAATGGGCAAGTGAATCAGAGAACCGCAGGGGGGAGGGCGTACTCATTCGCCTGGCGCGGCACGTCCGCCGTTTGTCTCGATGTTTATAAGGTTAGGCGATTGCGCGCCAATTCCCTGCAAATCTGCGCAAAGCGTGAGTCATTGAAAAATAATCTAGTTACAGCAGAAGGGTTCGCCAGCTCTCTTGACACGATGTGGGGTGAACCCCTTGGGTGAGACGGTTTGTAATTTGACAGTTCGCAATTGGCTGCTGTTCCCTATTCCCGATTCCCTGCCTTCACGTACCGCCGCCCGCGCACCTCATACTCCCCGCTCACCACGCGGGCAATCGCCTCGGTGTAGGCAATGTGCTCTTCGACGAGAATCCGCTCGGCGAGCGAGTGCGCGTCGTCGGTCTCCAGCACGGGAATCGCGCGCTGCACCACGATCGCGCCGTGGTCCGAGCTCCTCGTCGACAAAGTGCACCGTGCAGCCCGTCACCTTGACGCCGTAGTCGAAGGCCTGCGTCTGCGCCTCCAGGCCCGGAAACGCCGGCAGCAGCGCAGGGATGAATATTGAGAATGCGATTGCGGAACGCGGCGACAAACTCCTTTCGACAGCAGCCGCATGTAGCCGGCCAGGCAAACCAGATCGACGCCGTGCGCGCGCAGGCAGGCGATTACATCGGCGTCGTGCTCCTGGCGCTTGCGGCCCTTCGGAAACAAAGACCGCCGTGGGCAGACCCATCTCGCGCGCTGCTGCCAGGCCCGCGGCCTCGGCCACATTCGAGATCACCACTGCGATCTCGACGCCCTTCAGCCGCCCCGCGCGAATCGATTCGGCAATGGCGAGAAAGTTGGAACCGCGGCCGGAGAGCAGGATGCCGAGACGAGTTGGCCGGGAAGCGTGCAAAGACATCCCTCAGGGGCTAAAGCCCCGAGTTTTATGCGGCTGTTTCGGCACGCCTAAACAGGCTGTTACGAAACTCGCGGAGGCCGATCATTTTTGGCGAGTTGAAACAGCAGGGGCTAAAGCCCGCCCTTATTTTTCAATGCCTTGCGGCCCGACTAAAGTCGTGCCCTTTTACAAAGCCCGGTTCCAATTGCGTTTCGTAACAGGCTGTAAAGCCGTGCCCTTTCAAAGCTGTTAAGGGCAGTCAGAGCAAATCGCTAACTCCGCTAGCACCGCCAGCTCCGCTGCTACGTGTACTGCACCCGGCGCTCGCCCTTCACCACCCGGCCGATCACGTAGAACTTCTCTTCGGCGCGGTCCAGCAGGTTTTTGGCGCGCGTAAACTTGGCCGCCGGAATGGCCGCGATGAGCCCGATGCCCATATTGAACGTGCGCATCATCTCCTCCTGCGGCACGTTGCCCAGCTCCCGCAGATGCTCGAAGATGGGCAGCACCGGCCAGGAGCCGATCTCCACCTGCGCCGTGACCGCCTTGGGCAGAATGCGCGGCAGGTTCTCCGTAATGCCGCCGCCGGTAATGTGCGCCATGCCCGTCGTCAGCCCCGCCGCCACCAGCTTCTGAATCACATGCAGATAGCTGCGGTGCGTGCGCAGCAGCGCCGCGCCGGCCTTTTCCCTGATCGCCGTCACGTACTGCGTGGGCTTGTAGCCGCCCACCTCGAACAGCAGCTTGCGCGCCAGCGAGTAGCCATTGGTGTGCAGGCCGGTAGAGGGCACCCGATCAGCACGTCGCCCGCCTTGATGCTCGCGCCCGTCACCATCTTGTCGCGGTCCACCGCGCCCACAATAAATCCCGCCAGATCGTACTCGCCGTCCTGATAGAACCCCGGCATCTGCGCCGTCTCGCCGCCAATCAGCGCGCATCCATTGGCCCTGCACGCATCGGCCAGCCCGCTCACCACGCTCTCCACCACGTCCGGGTCCAGCTTGCCTGTCGCCAGGTAATCCAGAAAGAAGAGCGGCGTGGCTCCCTGCACGGCAATATCGTTCACGCAGTGGTTCACCAGGTCCGCGCCCACGGTCTGGTGCAGCCCTAGCTCGAAGGCCACCTTCAGCTTGGTCCCCACGCCGTCTGCCGAGCTCACCAGGATGGGGTTCTTCCACCGCTGCATATCCAGCCGGAAGAGCGCGCCAAACCCGCCAATCCCTCCCAACACGTTGCGGTTAAAGGTCTTCTGCGCCAGGAACTTGATGCGCTCTTTGGCGCGGTCGCCCCGGCTCAGGTCCACGCCTGCGTCGGCGTAAGTCACGGATTTGGGTGCGGTTTCGTTGGGCACGGTGCGGGCTTTCTGTTCAGGAAGCTGATTCGGCGCGGTTGAGCCGGAAACCTGAATTCTAGCAGCATTGCGCGGCGGATTTCCCACAAAACGATAGACTTGGGTCAGGCCCTCCCCGGCAGGCTGATTTTGCCCCCCGCAAGACTTTTCAGAAAAATGGAAAGTTGGCTGGGAATTGTATATTTGACAAACCCAATGCCCTTAACTATAGAAATATCTTACAGTTGAGGGCAAAAACAGGTTAATCTTCCATCGGTGCAACCATGGACGGATTAGCCCTTCTCAAATTCATTAAAGACGCTGCAAACTGGCCTTTCAAAGTTGTGTTCATTCTCTTTGTTATCTTCGCGTCTTTGCTGTTTCCGTGGGTTAATCGGTTTCCTGTTCTCGCTGCTTTTGTTCAGGTTCATGTTCTTTGGGTTGGCGGAATTGCGGTATTTTCGGGCTTGTATAGCGTGTGGTCGGGGGGAGAATGGGCATGGCGAAACCCTGGTCGCGGGATTAGATTGAAACGTGCTTTGTTTGCTCTTTCCCCCGAAGAGCTAACGGTATTGGCTTGGTATCTTTCGGGCACGTCCGCCCGTCATTTATTGCCGCCCGAACATAGCAAGACTGCAAAGCATTTAGAGGTTATTGGCGTGCTGGAGCCTACGACCAAACCCAGCGGATACTGGACGGATCAGCATACTTACGAGCTAACGATTGCAGCGAATGAGATTCTGAGGAAGAAGAGAATTCGGAAGGAACTAGAAAGGCGGATTGCTGCCTTAAAATCGTGAATATGACCTATGAGGGCAAGCCGGTATCTCTGCATCCGATGAAGTTTGAGCAAGCCGTTAAGGAATTGCTCAAGGCGAAGCCTGAGCCTAAGAAACCCAAACCGGCCAGAAGGCCCAAACGAAAACCGTCCGAATAATGGACTATTTCTCGCACGGTGGGGGATAACTAGGGTTAATCGCTTTTGAGTAGAAATTTGGTGTGTTAGGTTGGTTGTTCGTCAAGGCTTGGTCAATCGGGTTTGTTGGAGTGTTGGGGTCTTTGAACGGATTGCAGACTTTCCCGGTTGTCGCATCCATCATGTACCAACTTTCGCCCATTCGTTCAAAGCGGTGCGCCGGAAACTGACGACCGACAAGCAAGCCGGAACCAAACCCGACCGCAGCCGCAACAACAAGTAACAGGATGAAAACCGCAATTCCCGTCTTTCCTGCGAATTGCATGAGTCCTCCTAAGAGAGCCGAGCTAGTGCCCGGATAACGCTCCGGGCAGGCGGTATTCCATGCGTAAGCGTCCCGATCTCCCCTCTTGACCTAGTTGAGGAGTCATCTCATGAAGTGCCCACTACCTTTTTGGTGGACACCTGATGAGTGTGTCTAAGCGGCCTGGGAGGATTGGGTCTGTATAGACAGGGCGAGGTTCCAGGGCAGCAGTTCCTCGATACGGCTGATGGGATGGTCGGCGATCTGGGCGAGCACGGTGCGGAGATAGAACTCCGGATCGAGGCCGTTCAGCTTTGCCGATCCGATCAGGCTGTACATGGCGGCGGCCCGTTCTCCACCGCAATCGGAACCCGCAAATAAATAGTTCTTCCGTCCAAGAGCCACGGCCCGCAGAGCTCGCTCGGCTGCGCTGTTGTCGATCTCCAACAATCCGTCTTCGGTGTATCGCGTAAGGGCACGCCAGCGCGAGAGCGCGTATCGAATCGCAGCCGCGGTTTCGCTCTTCGCTGACAGCGAATGAAGTGCCTTCTCCATCCATTTACGCAGATCCTCAAGCAGTGGCCTTGCTCGCGCCTGACGAACGCTCAGCCTTAGATCGGCGGGCTTGCCGCGCACCTCGTCTTCAATCGCGTAGAGAGCACCGATCCTGGCCAGAGCCTCGGTTGTTGTGGGTGATGCGTGAATGACATGGATCTCGTGGAACTTGCGGCGTGCATGCGCCCAGCAAGCGACTTCATAAATGGCGCCATCGCCGTACAGATGATGGAACCCTGCATAGGCGTCCGCCTGAAGGCCGCCCCTGAAGTTCTTCAGATGCTGCCGCGGATGCTCGCCTTTGCGATCCTCCGAGTACGCGAACCAGACAGCGGGCGCGGTATCTTCACCGGCGGGCCTGTCGTCACGCACGTAGGTCCAGAGACGTCCAGTCTTGGTCTTGCCACTGCCAGGCGCAAGCACCGGCATCGGTGTATCGTCGGCGTGAAGCTTGGCTCCTGCGAGCACATGCTTCTGAATGGCATCGATCAACGGAGCCAGTAACTCACTGGCTCCGCCTACCCAGCCGGCCAGCGTGGAGCGCTCAATCTCAACTCCCTGGCGGGCGTAAATCTCCGACTGTCGATAGAGGGGCAAGTGATCTGCGAATTTCGAAACCAGCACGTGGGCCAGCAGCCCTGGTCCGGCAAGGCCACGCTCAATCGGACGGGATGGCGCGGGCGCTTCAACCACGCGCTCACAGCCACTGCAGGCGAACTTCGGCCGCACGTGGCGAATGACCTTGAAGCTGTCGGGGATGTACTCCAGTTGTTCGGAGACATCTTCGCCGAACTGGCGCAACTGGCCGCCGCAGTCGGGACAGCAGTCACCGTGAAAAGCGTGGCTGACAACCTCCCGCGGCAGATGCTCGGGCAGCGGCTTGCGCCGGGATCTCGTCTTAGGTTCCGCAGCCGGTAGCACTCGCTCCACGGCGGCTTCCATCTCGGCCTGCGAGGACTCCAGCTCTTCCAGATGAAGTTCCAGCTGCTCAAGCTGAATAACGATCTTCTCGCTCTTGATGCCGAACACCCTGCGCCGCAGCTTCTCGATGACCAGCTTCAGATGCTCGATCTGCTCGCTGCTGGAACGCCGCAGTTCCGCGAGCTCGTCTGAAAGCGTCTGGCGCTGTTGTTCGATCTCCGCATCCCTGGATGCAATCTCAGCTTCCCGGATTGCGATCTCCGCATCCCTGGCTGCGATCTCGGCTCTCTGGGCGGCGATCTCAACTCGATGTCGAATGGCCAGCGCCTTCAACGCTTCCACATCGAGCGAATCGAGATCGGGGAGCGATGCGCAATCCATGGACGCAGTATGCCATGAAGATGCGAGGAAAACTGGTACGAAACCCGCATGAATACAGGGGAATCACACTTGTCACTCACACTGCGAGCTGCGGCGCCCAGGTGCGCTCGGTCTCCGCCAATCAATGCCTTCCAGAAGCATCGAAAGCTGCGCTCGCGTCAGGCAAACCGTACCTTCGGTGGCCTGCGGCCAGATAAATCGTCCTCGTTCAAGACGCTTGGCAAACAGACACAAGCCGTCTCCGTCCCACCACAAAAGCTTCACAAGGTCGCCTCTGCGGCCCCGAAAAACGAAGACGTGTCCGGAGAACGGCTGCTGTTCGAGAACGGTCTGCACCTTCGCACTCAGGCCATCGAAACCACGACGCATATCGGTCACCCCGGCGGCGATCCATATCTTCGTTCCGGTGCGGAGTTCGATCACTTGCGCAAACTCTCAAGGATCGATCGCAACAGTGCCGGATCAGCTCCGCTCTCCACGCTGATCATGGCCCTGCCAGGAAACTCGATGTGAATCGCGCCGCCCGGTGTCGGCTGGCTCTTCACGGCAACTCTCTCCAGTTCCGTTGGCCGATTCACAGGGAGCAGACAACGTGACTGGAAGGAGCGCCGTCGATGCTGCCGCCGGCTCGTTCAGTTCGCCCCGCTTCAGTGCGCGACGCCACTTGAACACCTGGTTCGCGTTCACACCGTGCGCACGAGCCACCAGCGCCACACTCGCACCGGGCTCAAATGTCAGCTCCGCTATCCGCCGCTTCTCCGATACCGTCCGCCACCGGCGGACCGGTCGTACCCTACCTGCTTCCTCTGCAACACCCATGACGGCATAGTCCGACTCCCACCCAACCCCACGCCAGAGGGGAACTCGGGACGCTTACTTCCATGCTATCGGCTGGATTTTATCTGCCGTACTGCCAAAACAATCTGGACGGCACGGAAAATGCAGTCCAGCACAGTAACTAACAGGGTCATAAAGAACCCCCTGAAAAGCGTTAAGTGGTACTGGTCAAGATCAAAACTTGACCCGCTCTGCCATTTGCTATCGCGTAGAGTTGCTGATAGTCTAGCTCGGCTTAACTTGCTTGTACATAAGCCGTTTGCCATGTACCTGCCGGATGAGCCGTGAGGTTCTTTCTCCGTCCGTAATCTTCCGAGTGTTGTACCTGAAATCAAACTCTGAGAGATAGCGGTGCAAGTGCTGTTCGCCTACGTGGTGATAAACGCCATTGATGCCACGTTTTAACAGTCCAAAGAACCCCTCAACCGTGTTTGTCGTGATTTTCAACTACACGTTTTCATAGCGTACAAACTCATTGTTCGTGTGATCTAGTTGAAAATGCTTACGTTGCGCCAATACGCTGCCTAATACGGTTGAGCTATCCGTCATAATCACGGCATCTGGGGCGATTGATGCGTCAATGATGGGTCTGAGGTTTTCAGCCGTGACGCGCCGGACGTGGTGAGATTGCACAGACCCGTCACGTTCGACCAGCGATACCACGGCTTGCTTATTGGCGAATGGCGCTTGACCGGCAGTTTTCTTGAGTCTGCCCGGTTGACCCGTATTCGGAACCCGGCGCTTTCCGCCGATGTAAGTCTCATCAATCTCTACAGTTCCGCCCATTTTAGCGAATAGATCGCTTTGGCGCATGGCGTGACGAATCCGATGGACCATGAACCACGCGGATTTATAGGTAACGCCTAGCATCCTATGGAGTTGATGGGCGCTCATGCCTTTCTTGGAAGAGCAAAGCAAGTGAATTGCTAACAGCCATGTATTCAAGGGAATGTGCGAATCCTCGAAAATTGTGCCGACTGTTACGGTGAATTGCTTGCGGCATCCGGCACACTTCCAAACCCCCGGCCTAACAGGGGTCTTACTGCCTATGCTGGGTCGTATCCTATATGCTTCCCCAACCAGCCCGCAGAAGGGGCAAATAACCCCATCCGGCCATCTCTGAGACTCAAGGAACTGTCTTGCAGCTTCCGAGTCTGAGAAGTGCTGAGCGATTGAATTTAGATCGAGGTTCATAATGTCCTCCCCTGCCGTTGTCTCAGATGAGCTAATCCTCTCAAGTCTGCGATTGATTCAGAAAACGCGGTTGTATCTTGGTCGCGAAGTGCTTGAACTGCCTGAGTATGTAGTGCAATACCTTGTTTCGATAGGGGAGAATCCGGCAGAGTTTGGTCCAACTCGTCAATCCGATGCAGCAAGTGTTTAGCCTCTTTCGTGACGATCTGCCTGTATGCCTCAAGACGCCGTAATGCATCTTCGAGAGACAACGCAAGATGAGAAACAACGAACTGCGTGATCCATTCCTTATCGTTTGTCATGTGTTGCGCTCCTAGCAGCGGGTTACGAGGCAATATGCCATTTTCGTCGTGGGTTTGTCAAGTGAATAATATCGAGTTGGCTTGACATCAAAAGTCTTTCAGGCTACTCTGAGTTGGAAAGTAAGCTTTACATGGCTCAAACCATCACAAATCGCGTCAAGGAACTCCGCATCGCCCTCGGCTGGACCCAGGAGCAGTTGGCCCAGGCCGCCGGCGTCTCCCGCCAGAGCATCAACTCCATCGAGCGCAACCGTTACGTGCCCTCGCTGGAGCTGGCTCTCACTTTTGCCCAGATCTTTTCCTGCTCCACCGACCAAATCTTCCACCTGGAGAGCCAATCATGACCCATCCTGTCCTCAGCCGCATCCTAATGCTCGACCACGTTGCAGACGAGAGGTTTCGCGAGCACCAACGCCGCTCTACCAGCGCCGCAGCCATCGTCGGCACGGTCACAGCATTTGTGCTGCTCGAATATCGCCTGCTGGTCGAGCACCGCGTCCCCTGGGACCTGATCGACGTGATCTATGCCATTGGCGCGACAAAAATCGTCCTCATGCTCTGGTACCGCTTCAGAAACTAACTCTCTTTAAGGAGTCATTCCATGTGCCTGTTTCGCCGTCAACTCGATCCAAAATCGCGCCGCATTTACTCCGCCGGCATGCTCTGCCTCGCGTCCAGCGTCGTGCCCACGCTCTTCTATGAGCACGGCGTCGGCCGTTCACACTCCGCGGCCTTTGACGCTCTGCGCTTTTTGCTGTTGGGCTTGGCCATAGGACTGCTCTACTGGTCCGCGCGCCGCAGCGGCGGCTGCGCTTCTCGCTCCTGAAAGGAACTCCGATGTTTCAACTCGACACGTGCAGTCCGAAAAAATCGTTGCCGTTTCTCATCGCCTTGCTCGTCGTGGCGCAGATCGATCTGGCCAGCGCCGCCGGATGGCCGAGCGCGCTCTTGTCGCTGCTGCATCTGACACCTGCACCTGACGCCCTGTGTCGCGGTGTCTGCTCGGGGATAGGCTCTTCCATCGACGTCTTGGTTGTCTTCCAACTCGCGCGCATTTGGGCCAGACGCGCTATGCAAAGCAGTCGCGGTCCGCAGCACGATTGAAGCCAATTTGCCCGGAGTAACGCCAACCTCTTCCGGAAGGAAACGAATTTGCTGCTCAACGATTCGAAGAAAAGCCTCTCCGCTGCTCCGCTGCTGCTCTCCGTGGGACTGCTTCTGTTGAGTTGCGGCGTCGCATGGCAACGCGTCTTCGCGCCCCTCCTCCATCTTTCAACCGCGCAGAACGATTTCTTCCACGGATTCAGCATGGGCCTGGGTCTTGTGTTGGAGATTGCCGCGCTCGTCATGCTGGTGCGCATCAGCGCCAACCGTCCAAAGAGTTAGGCCGCGCTGCTGCAGGCGACCGCCCTCTATACTGGAACCACAATGACCGTTCGCACCCGATCCCAGGTCCTGCAGCAGCGCGCCGAGCGCTTCTTCCCCGGCGGCGTCAACTCGCCGGTCCGCGCCTTTCGCGCCGTCGGCGGCGCGCCGCCCTTCATCGAGCGCGCCGAGGGCGCAACCCTCTACGACGCCGACGGCAATCGCTACATCGACTACTTCGGCTCCTGGGGACCGATGATTCTGGGCCACGCGTTCCCGCCGGTTGTCGAAGCCATTGAGCGCGCCGCGCGCAACTCGGCCAGCTTCGGCGCCTCCACGGCAGCGGAGGCCGATCTCGCCGAGCGCATCGCCGGCTGCTATCCGGCCATCGAAAAAATGCGTTTCGTCAGCTCCGGCACTGAGGCGACGATGTCCGCTATCCGCCTGGCCCGCGCCGCCACCGGCCGCAAGCTCATCGTCAAATTCGAGGGCTGCTATCACGGCCACGCCGACGGCCTTCTGGTCAAAGCCGGCTCCGGCGTCGCGACATTTGGCATTCCGGGATCGGCAGGCGTGCCGGACGAGATCGCACACCTTACCCTCGCTCTGCCCTACAACGATCTGGGCGCCGTTGAAGCCGCTTTTGCCGCGCATTCCGGCCAAATTGCCGCCATCATCATCGAGCCCATCGTCGGCAATGCCGGCTGCATTCCGCCGGCCGCGGGCTATCTCGCCGGTCTGCGCGCCCTCACCGCAAATCAAGGCGCGCTGTTCATCGTCGACGAAGTCATGACCGGTTTCCGTGTCGCACTCGGCGGCGCGTGCCAGCTTTATTCGCTCGATCCCGACCTCGTGACGCTGGGCAAAATCATCGGCGGCGGCCTTCCCGTCGGCGTCTTCGGCGGCAAACGCCGCTTCATGGATATGCTTGCGCCTCTGGGGCCGGTCTACCAGGCCGGAACCCTCAGCGGCAATCCGCTTGGCCATGGCCGCCGGCCTCGCGACCATCAGCTATTTGCAGGAACACGCCGGCGAAGTCTATCCGCAGCTCGAAGCCACATCCAAAGCCGTCGCCGAAGGCGTAGCCGCCGAAGCCGCTCGCGCCGGCGTTCCGCTCACCACCAACCGCGTCGGCTCCATGTGGACCTGGTTCTTCACGCCCGGCCCCGTCACCAACTACGAACAGGCCGCCCGCTCCGACACCGCCGCATTCGGCCGCTTCCACCGCGCCATGTTGGATCGCGGCATCTGGCTCCCGCCGTCGCAGTTTGAAGCCGCGTTCATCTCCACCGCCCACGGCGACGCGGAGGTGCAGGCGACCATCGCTGCCGCGCGTGAGGCCTTCCAGTCTGAATTTCTGTCTGATCTAGTCTGCGAGACGCATACTCAACTCCACGCATCCACCGTCACAAACCGGTGCGTCGCCTTGTACCGCTCGATCAGCATCCCCGCCGCGGTCACTGAGGGCTCGCGATTCGCGTCCGGGTCCCGGTGACCGCCGTCGTGGAGCACGATGTTCGCCGCGCGGCCGCGCCGCCGCTGCCCCTCGATCGCCTTCGTCAGCTGCGTCCGCAATCCGCTCCGCTGAGGGCTCGCTCCAATCCGAGGTCATCGCGTTCCACAGCACCGGCGTCAATCCCAGCTCGCGCGCAATGCGCAGCACCGCCGGCCGCCGCGCCCCGAAGGGCGGCCGGAAAAACTTCACCGGCGCGCCCGTGATCTGCTCCAGCGTCTCGTTGGTCCGCTCCAGCTCTTCGCGAACGCGGCTCGAAGAGCTGCGCGCCAGGTTGGGATGCGACCACGAATGATTCCCGATCAGGTGCCCGGCCGCCGCAATCCGCCGCACCAGCTCCGGCTCGCCTTCGGCGCGGCTGCCCAGCAGAAAGAACGTCGCCCGCACCTCATGGCGCGCCAGAATCTCCAGCAGCCGCGGCGTCCACGTTGCGTTGGGCCCGTCGTCGAAGGTCAGCGCCAGCTCGCCCGGCCGCGCCGGCGCAATCAGCGCCTTGCCGAAGATCCGCGAGCTGGGCCACATGGCCGCATACGCAGTAAGCGCCCGCCGCCAGGCCTGCGCAGGCAGCCGCGCCCAATCCGGCATAAACCTCGGTAGTCGAGGGAGAAATCATTCTGCTTTTCAGTATGCGGCGGCGTACAGGACGCGGGCAAACAACGCGCGTCGCAAGTCGCCCGTGTAGCGCCGGACTCCGCAGTCCGGCTGTTCGTGCCGGGCGTAGGCCAGCTGCCGCGCGGCTGCGCGTAATCGACACCATCTACGCCGGCATCTTTCCCTCGCCGCTCCGCTCCGCCTTGTGTTGCGCTGGAGTTCGCTGCCGCCTGCATCCGCCGCCTGGCGCGCTGTTCACTCGAGCGCCGCGCCTGCCGCCACGTGGTCACCGACGTCACGCCGTAGTTCCATATCGCCGAGAACAGCAGCCCCGTCAGCGCCGCCAGCACCCACGGAACGCCGCGCCGGAACGCCTCGTTCGATATGGCTACGTTCACCACCACGCCCAATCCGCAAGCCAGGCAAAACGTCAGCAGGCCGCCCCAGAACTTCCATCCGCGCAGCCGCCGGTCGCGGTAGGTCACGGAGTTGTTCAACACGTAGTTCAGGATCATCACGATCACCGTCGTAATGGCCTGGCCCTTGGCGAAGCTCAAACCCGCCAACCCGCAGCAGCGCGCGCAATATCAACAGATGCACGCCCACGCCCAACGCGCCCACCATGCCGAAGAGCACAAAGCGCACGTTCACCAGGTCGCCGAAGTGCTTGTCCACCAGCAGCTCGAAGTACTCGAGGCCGACCATGATGTCCAGCTTGCTCTCGCCGTGCTCGCGCTGCCTGAAGCGGTAAGCCACTTCGCCGATGCGCAGGCCCGGACCCGCCGAAAGCACGATATCCAGCAGAATTTTGAAGCCGATGGCCGAAAGCCGGTGCGCAAACCGCTCGAACGCCGCAAATCGCACCATGAAAAAGCCGCTCATGGGATCGCTCAGCGGATGCTCCGCGCCCATCAGGCTCAACCGCTTGCCCAGTTGGCTCAGCTTCACGCGCCACGCGGCAAACTGTCCCATGCTGCCGCCGGCGATGTTGCGCGAGCCTACGACCAGATCGAGATTCTCTTCGCGCATGCGGCGCAGCATCTCCGGCAGGATGCTCTCGTCGTGCTGCAGGTCCGCATCCATCACGGCCACATAAGGCGCCGACGCGGCCAGAATTCCCTCAATGCACGCTGACGACAACCCCCGCCGTCCAATCCGGTGCAGCACGCGCACATTGTCGTGCCGCTCGGCCACCCGGCGCACTGCGTCCGCGGTGCCGTCTGGCGAGTCGTCATCCACAAAAATCACTTCGTAATGAATGCCGCCAAGCGCCTTTTCCAGGCGCTCAACCAGCGGGCCCACGTTCCCTCTCTCGTTAAATGTGGGAAGCACGATCGCCAGATCGTAGGCCATTCTTTCCTCCGCGGAGCCGAAGCATTACCAAGGCCGCCCGGCCCGGCCACCAATTCCCGCTGCTCTGATTCCTCATCCCTTATAGCATTTTAGGAGCCTGTAACGAGTGTCCCCGTATCCGCTTTCGTACCTCGCCCGTCCGGCGTATACTGGCCTTGTTCGGGTCGCATCCTGAGTCTTCGGAGCGGCACTGGAGAAGACATGAGCCTCACCGAGTTTCCCTCGGACGCGCGCCTCGCGCAGCCCGGCGATTCCCTCCCCAAAGTCACCATGCCCGCGCTCAGCGAAATGAAGCGCCAGGGCAAGCCCATCTCCGCGCTCACCGCCTACGACTACGCCACCGCGCGCCTTGTGGACGAGGCCGGCGTCGATCTCATCCTCGTCGGCGATTCGCTCGCCATGGTCGTTCTCGGCCACGAAAACACGCTTGCCGTCACCGTCGACGAGATGCTCCACCACACACGCGCCGTGCGCCGCGCCGTGCGCCGCGCGCTCGTCGTGGCCGACATGCCCTTCGGCAGCTATCACGGCACGGTCGCCGAGGGACTCGCCAACGCCGTCCGCTTCGTCAAGGAGGCCGGCGCCGAAGCCGTCAAGATCGAAGGCCCGCGCGTCGAGCTCGTCCGCGCTCTCACGGATGCCGAAATTCCCGTGGTCGGCCATCTCGGCCTCACGCCGCAAAGCGTGCACCGCATGGGCGGCTATCGCGTGCAGGCCCGCACCGCTGAAACTGCGCGCCAGCTTCAGGCCGACGCCCTCGCGCTTGCCGAGGCAGGCGCCGGCGCAGTCGTTCTTGAAGGCGTTCCCCGCGAAGCCGCCGCACAAATCACCGCCGCGCTGCCCGTTCCGACGATTGGGATTGGCGCCGGTCCCGATTGCGACGGCCAGATCCTCGTCTTCCACGATCTCGTGAATCTCACCTTTGCGCCGGCCGCTAAATTTGTCCGCCGCTACGCCGATGCCTCCGCGCTCTTCCGCACCGCCATCGAGCATTACCGCGAAGATGTCGAGCATCGCGCCTTTCCGTCAGACGCGGAGAGCTATCACCTGCCCAATTCCGCGCGCAATGCGCTCGGAACCGGCGCCGAACCTGATTTCGATGCTGCCGACGCCATCGTGAATCGAGACGCCCTCGAGGATTGGGCAAGTTAAGCCAGACCCAATGCAAGTCCTCCGCACCGTCGCCGAACTTCGCCGCTGGTCCCGCTCACTCCGTTGCCTGAAGGACGCGGGTGCCCCAGGTCCCTCGCATTTGGGGACCTGGGAAAGCACGAATGGCGTCGGTCTGGTGCCCACCATGGGCGCGCTCCACGCCGGCCACGCATCTTTAATTCGAGCTGCGAAGGCATCGTGCGGCGCGGTCGCCGTCAGCCTCTTCGTCAACCCCACGCAGTTCGGACCCAACGAGGACTACGCCCGCTATCCTCGCAGTTTTGAAGCCGACTGCGCGCTCGCCGAATCTGAAGGAGCCGACGTCCTCTTCGCACCCACGGTCGAAGAGCTCTACCCCAACGGCCCCGACTCCACGTTTGTCGAGGTTCCCGGCCTCAGTAAGCGCCTCGATGGCGCATCGCGCCCAGGCCACTTTCGCGGCGTCGCCACCGTCGTTGCCAAGCTTCTCATCGCCGCCGAGCCCGATCTCGCCTTCTTCGGCCAGAAAGACGCAGCCCAGGTCGCCATCCTTCGCCGTATGGTCACGGATCTTGCGTCTCGCGACAGAAATCGTCGTCTGCCCCATCATTCGTGATGCCGACGGCCTCGCGCTCAGCTCGCGCAACGCCTATCTCAGCCCCGCCGAGCGCGAGCAGGCGCTCACTCTCAACCGCGCCATCCGCCACGTTGAGTTGCTGGTCGCCAATGGCGAGCGCCGCTGCGAAGCGCTCATCGCCGCCGCGCGTGAAGTTTTTGCCGCCGAACCCGCAATTCGCGTTGACTACATCGAGCTGGTGGATTGGTCCACTTTGGAGGCGGTCTCGACCGCCGCTCCCGGCACACTCTTCGCCGTCGCGGCATACGTTGGCTCAACCCGCCTTATCGACAACACAATCCTCGGCTGAAGTCGACTCGATGCAAAAATCCGGTGGATTGGTCAGAAGTGGTCAGTGAATTGGTCAGAAGTGATCATTCGATGATCGGCTGTCGCATCCATACCTAAGCAGAGGTCCTATTTATGAAGCAGAATTTCGCCGCAATTATCCTCGGTGGTACCGGGCAAGTCGGTGGTGCAGCCGTCGCGGAGCTGCTGGCAATTCCGGAATGCCGGGAAGTGGTGATGGTCACCAGAAAGCCCATTGCGGCGCGATCGCGGGTGCGCAACGTCGTTCTTGATACCGGCGCTGCTGACTTTGCCGAGCGCACTGCCGCCCTTGCCCGCGAAGTTTTAAGCCAAGGTCCCGTCAGCGCCGTGAGCTGTGTGGGTGTCGGTTCCGGATCGATGCGCTGGAGCGAAGAAGAATTGAAACGACTTGAAGTCGGCGTCGTCGGCGCCTTTGCGCGTGGCTGCCATGACGCCGGAATCGCCCAGTTTTGCCTGCTTTCTGCGGTAGGAAGCACAGCCCGCAGCCGGTTTCGCTATGTCCGCGTAATGGGCATGAAGGAAGACACCGTGCGCAGCATCGGTTTTACCCGCCTCGCCATCTTTCGCCCCGGCATCATTGTCGGCAACGCTCATACCCCGGCCTGGGTCGGTTGGTTGGGAAGCCTCGTGCCTGGGCCGTTTGGCAATATCGATCAGCGAATTCTCGGTCGCTCAATCGCCGCAGAGATAGCTTTGCACAGTCGAGAGGCTGGTGAAGTTATCCGCGAAAATGCAGCAATGAAAAAACTCGCTGCGCAGTTCAGGCAAGCTGCAATGGCAACGAGCAATAATTTAGCCTAGGCCCGGTTACGAACTCAAAAACCGCATTGCGCGAACCCGCGCTGGCGTTTCAATCTGTTAGTCAATGCCGGAACTGCCCGACATCACGGCCTACATCACCGCGCTCGAAGCCGCGCATCCTCGGCCAGCGGCTTGAGCGCGTGCGCCTGCAAAGCGTCTTCCTCCTGCGCACCGCCGACCCTCCCCTCGCATCCGTCGAAGGCCGCACCGTTCGCGCCCTGCGCCGCATCGGCAAGCGCATCGCCATCGGCGTCGAAGGCGACCTCTGGCTCGTCCTCCATCTCATGATCGCCGGCCGCCTCCACTGGCGCCCGCCGCA
Source organism: uncultured Acidobacteriaceae bacterium (assembly GCA_963799445.1). Classification (GTDB taxonomy): domain Bacteria; phylum Acidobacteriota; class Terriglobia; order Terriglobales; family Acidobacteriaceae; genus Telmatobacter. The sequence continues at coordinate 71,752 of CAWCXX010000039.1, forward strand.
AGCCAAACTCGCCGGCCGCCAGGCGCTTCTCGCCCTCGATTTTTCTGACGGGAGTCTGGTTCTGACCGAGGCCGGCTCCAAACGCCGCGCCTCGCTTCATCTCCTCCGCGGCGAACAGGCCCTCCGCGACATCGATCCCGGCGGCATCGAAATCTTCGCGCCGAAACCACTCTCGACAGCCTTCCGCGCCGCCCTCACCCTCGAGAATCGCACCCTCAAGCGCGCCCTCACCGATCCGCGCCTCATCAGCGGCGTGGGCAACGCCTACTCCGACGAAATCCTCCACGCCGCCCGGCTCTCGCCCATCGCGCTCACCCACAAGCTCAAGCCCGATGAGTGGGAACGCCTCTTCGCCGCCACGCGCTCCACGCTTGCTCTTTGGATCGACCGCCTCGCCGCCGAAGCCAAGGAAAAATTCCCTGAGGGCGTCACCGCATTCCGTCCGGAGATGGCTGTTCATGGCCGTTTTGGCCAGCCCTGCCCGCGCTGCGCCAGCCCCATCCAGCGCATCCGCTACGCCGACAACGAAACCAACTACTGCGCCGCCTGCCAGACCGGCGGAAAAGTCCTGGCCGACCGCAGCCTCTCGCGCCTGCTCGGCTCCGACTGGCCCCGCACACTGGACGAATTGGAAGCCCTCAAGCGCCGCTGATCCCCTGCGCGGCCGCCATCTTCATCAAATTTCAGAGTGTTACCACTTCTGCGTCATATCGCCTGAATTGCCTTGACATTGCATCCTTGCTTGCAGCAGAGTGGATGCGGCGACTCCTGTCAATTAGGCCAGCGGTGAACCCACCGGTGGGGCTTGTGTACGTGGGAGCCGGACATCAATCCCGTTGCGGAGGATTCACGAATGCATATGCATGTTAATCTGGGTTATGGTTTTGGTATCGGCGGTCTGTCAGTGGATACTGGGGCTCTATGGTACGGATTGCTCTTCCGTAAATCCTGGAGGAAGCTGGTCGGCCTTGCCGAAGGCGAAAAACCGAAGAATGCCGTCTTTGCCATGATCGTGGCCTTCGTTGCCTGCCTTCTTCTGTCGTTCGTGATGGCGCACGTTGACATGTGGGCGGGAGCGACGCTCTTCACCAAGGGCGCCAAGCTCGGCGTGATTTGCTGGGTAGGCTTTATAGCCCCCCCGCTCTTTACGCAGCACATTTTCGAGGGCCGTCGCGCCAATCTGTTCGCTATCAATGCCGCCTATTGGCTGTTGGCCATGGCGCTCGGCGGCGGCCTCCTCGCGGCGATCCGCTAAGAAATTTTTCCTGCGGCGCTCAAGGGACAATTCCTCGTGGAATTGTCCCTTTGCATATGCCAGCCAGACCATCCCGCTGTGGAGCAGATTCCTTCAAGCCGTCCGCGTTCGTGTGACCGGGCAGAAAATTCGCAGGGGCATAGCTCCCCTGGAATCGCCGTAGAATCGAGCTATGACAAGATCGGTCATCACAACTGACTGGCGCCCGCCGCCATCGGCCCTATGCGCAAGGCGTGCGCGTCGGGAAATCTCATCTTCACAGCCGGCCAGATCCCCATCGATCCGGTAACGCAGCAGGTGGTTGCCGGCGGCATCGCCGAGCAGACCAAGCGCGTGATGGAAAATCTGAAAGCCATCCTCGAAGAGGCCGGCAGCAGCCTCGACCGCGTGGTCAAGGCCACGGTATTTCTGAAAGACCTCAGCGACTTCTCCGCCATGAACGCGGTCTACGCGGAATATCTCGAAGTCGGACGGCGAAGCGCCCGCGCGCACCACCGTCGAGGTCTCGCGCCTGCCCAGGAACGTGCTCGTCGAAATTGAACTGGTTGCCGAAGTCTGACGCGTTCCGAATCTGCCGCCGGCGCATCAACAGCTCTCCATGGAGGTCAACTTGAGCGAATCTCAGGAAAAGATCGTCCGCACCGAGGCCGAGTGGCGCGCCGCGCTCACGCCCGAGCAGTATCACGTGCTGCGCGAGAAGGGCACCGAGCGGCCCTTCACCGGCGCCCTCACTGAAAACCACGAAACCGGCAACTATCACTGCGCCGGCTGCGGCGCTCTGCTCTTCCTCAGCGGCGCCAAATTCGACTCCGGCTGCGGCTGGCCCAGCTTCATGCTGCCCGCCGATTCAAAAGCCGTCGAGGAGCACGAGGACCTGAGCTACGGAATGCGCCGCATCGAAGTCACCTGCGCCCGCTGCGGCGGCCATCTCGGCCACGTCTTCCCTGACGGCCCCCGCCCCACCGGCCTGCGCTACTGCATCAACTCCGCCTCGCTCACCTTCACCCGCCAGGAAAAGTAGACGGGTAGACAGTTCGAGCGATATGCCGCCACACGCCAGTAGAGGCAAAGAGCCCGGGTAGCTCCCAGGCCCGGCCGGGTGGCTTATTGGCCGCTTTGGGCCATCAGCCGCG
>CAWCXX010000040.1:0-183623 GCA_963799445.1 uncultured Acidobacteriaceae bacterium
GCCAGGAATCGCTTGGCGAACGTCCCGTCCTGGATCTCGGCCAGAATCTGCTTCATCGCCTTGCGGCTCTCGGCACTGATCACGCGCGGGCCGCTCACATAGTCGCCATATTCGGCCGTGTCGGAGATGGAGTAGCGCATGTACGCAAGGCCGCCGCGATAAATCAGGTCGACAATGAGCTTGAGCTCGTGCAGGCATTCGAAGTAGGCGCTCTCCGGCTGATAGCCGGCTTCGACCAGCGTCTCAAATCCCGCCTTGACGAGCGCGCTCACGCCGCCGCACAGCACCGCCTGCTCGCCGAAGAGATCCGTCTCGGTCTCTTCCTTGAAGGTGGTCTCCAGCACTCCGGCGCGCGTGCCGCCAATGCCCTTCAGGTAGCTGAGGCACGAGCGCATGCGCCTTGCCGGTCGCATCCTGATGCACGGCGATGAGGCAGGGGACGCCGCCGCCCTCGGTGAAAGACTTCGCGCACGCGATGGCCGCGGCGCCTTGGGCGCGGCCATGCCCACGTCGATGCCGGCGGCCGGCACGATGGTCTTGAAGTGAATATTGAATCCGTGCGCGAACATCAGCAGCGTGCCCGGCTTCAGATTCGGCGCGATTTCTTCGGCATACAACTTGGCCGCCGTCTGATCCGGAACCAGGATCATGACCACATCAGCCCATTTGGCGGCTTCGGCGACCGTCGTCACTTCAAGGCCCGCCTTCTGCGCCTTGGCAATCGATTTCGAGTTCGCCGCCAGGCCCACCTTCACCTGCACGCCGGAATCTTTGAGGTTGAGCGCGTGCGCATGCCCCTGCGAGCCGTAGCCGATGATGGCCACCTTCTTGCCTTGGATCAGAGAGAGATCGGCATCGTGATCGTAATAGGTCTTCGCCATACTTCGTGGTTTCCTTTTCTGTAGTTCGTTTTGAGTGGTGTGTTAAAGCGGAAAAGAATTGCCTGCCGCTAAGCTTTGACAAAGGTCGTAAGATTGCGCCGGCTGCGCTCGCGCAACTGGCATTCGCGCAGCGTGTTCGCCAGGCTCTCCAGCCCGGGAACGGCATAGATGGAGAACCTTTCGAGTTCTGCGTCGGAAGTGAAAATGCGCAGCGCGCACTACCCCATCAAGCGCATGCCCAGCGGCTTATCCAACTCGAAATGGTCGATGCGAAACAGTTCCAGCGACTCCTGCACTTTGGACAAACGCCCCGCTCCAGAATGATCCGCTGCGTGGTGACGGTGTAGTGAGTGCCGAGCCGCTTGAGCAGGAAGGTGAGCCACACGATGCCGCTAAGAACCAGAAATGCCGCGATCGCAATCAGAACCCCTTCCGTGGTTCCGTCAAAAAAGCCTCCGGCGATCGCCAGAGCAAGCAGCACGATAAAGGGCACCGTTTGCCTGGCGGTGTACACGACCGCGGGATGACCGGAGAACAAAGTTTTCTCAGCCTCCTGATCTCTTTGAGTGGCAAATGCCTGCAGGTCGGTATTGCAAAAGCGGCATTTGATTGCCGCTGCTTTGATTGTCTCCCCACATACCGGACAGGCTTTTGCGTCTGCGTCCATGGGTCGATCCCTCCACATCAGCGTAGCCATCTGGCTCGGCCAGGCATCGCGCCCCGTCGCGGCTCGTTTTCACAGGTCGCCCGCCGCGATGTCCTCTACTTGCTGCTCGCCCGCCGCCTCGGCTTCGCCCACGCCCATCGCTTTCACTACGCTGCTCACGTGGTGCCCGCGCCGCATGGTCATCTTGCCGCTGCGGCAAATCTCCAGAATGCGGCCCTCGTCCTCGCGCAGCACCTCGATCAGTCCTTCGATCTTGCTCTCCACGCCGGTCATCTCGATAATCAGCGATTCCGAGGTCAGATCGACGATGCGCGCGCGGAAAACTTCCACCAGATCGAAGAGTCTGCGCGCGATTGCGCGGCGTGGCCGCCACTTTGATGAGCGCCAGCTCGCGCGTGACCGATGGCGCCTGGGCGATGTCGTCCACATCGACGACATTTTCCAGTTTAAACAGGCTGGCGCGGATGCGGTGCCCGGCCTCAGCCGATGCCTCGGCGACGATGGTCATGCGCGAGAGCCCGACGCGCTCGCCGCGCCCCACCGTGAGCGAGATGATGTTGATGTTCAGGCGGCGGAAGAGCGACGCAACGCGCGTCAGCACGCCTGGCTTGTCTTCAACGTATGCAACGAATGTATGCAGCATAAATGCCTCTCCAGAGATCAGAGAACAGAGATCAGAGATCAGTTTTCCGAGTCTCTCGTCCGACTTAGCTCTTCAGCGAATTCAGAGTTTCGAAAATCATCTTGCCAACTTCATGAGAAAGGCCCTCAGCCTCATCAACCAGCTTAGGATTCCCCATTGCAAGCTCGCGCGCGATCTGTAGTTGTGTCTGCAACTCAAAATTCGAGGCGCGCGCAATACCAAGAAACTGCCGAAACTCGGCTTTGTTCAATCTCCCATGCCCTTCGGCGATGTTGCTTGGCAATGACACTGCCGCACGCCGAATCTGACTTGTGAGTCCGTAGATCCCCTCTCGCGGAAACTCCTTCGTTAACCGGTAAATCGCGACGGTCAATTGCATCGCCCGTTGCCAAACAATCAAATCCCGAAATGATTGCGCCATGCAAGGCGGCTCCTATCTGACCCCACGGAGAGCTTGATCTCTGATCTCTGATCTCTGTTATTTATCGTCCGCCGATTCTTCCAGCGGGTCTTGACCCGGCCTGCGGATCATTTCGTGCAGCGCTTTGCCTGCCGGAATCATGGGGTACACCGAGTCTTCCTTGCTCACCATGAAGTTGAGCAGGAACGCTCCCGGAGCCGAGCGCGCCTCCGCGACGGCCGCCTCCACTTCGCCGCGCGTGCGCACCGCGCGCCCCGGAATGCCGTGCGCTGCGGCAAGCTTCACAAAGTCCGGGCTCACCAGCGGCGTGGCCTCGTAATTGCGCTCGTAGAAGAACTCCTGCCACTGCCGCACCATTCCCAGGTAGCCGTTGTTGATGATGGCAATGTTGATCTTGATCTTTTCCTGCACGATGGTGGCCAGCTCCGACGCGGTCATCTGGAAGCCGCCATCGCCCGCGATCACCCACACTTCTTTTTCAGGGCAGGCAAACTTGGCGCCGATGGCCGCCGGCAGCGCGAATCCCATCGTCCCCAGGCCGCCGGAGGTGATGAGCGTGCGCGGCTGCTCGTGGCGGAAGTACTGCGCCTCCCACATCTGATGCTGGCCCACGTCGGTGACCACAATTGCGTTGCCGCCGGTCAGGCGCCACAGGTCGTGCATCACGTGCGCCGCGTACAAGCGCCCCAGGTCAGGCAGGTTCTTGATGTCGCGCACCGCAACCTCGCCCTTGCTGGCCTCGATCGACTTGAGCCATGCCGAGCCGTCGCGCCCGCCAATACGCGGCAGCAACTGCTCCAGCACCTCGCGCAGATCGCCCACCAGCGCCACATCCACCTTGACGTTCTTGTTAATCTCTGCCGGGTCCACTTCGATATGAATCTTCTTGGCCTTTGTCGCATAAGTGGCAAGTCGTGCCGGTCACGCGATCGTCGAAACGCATGCCGCACGCAATCAGCAGATCGGCTTCCTGAATGGCGTGATTCACCCACGCCTCGCCGTGCATGCCCATCATGCCCAGGCTCAACGGATGCGAAGCGGGAAAACCGCCCAGCCCCAGCAGCGTTAAGTCCGACAGGAATCTGCGCGCGCTCAGCCAATGTGCGCAACTGCTCCATCGCGCCCGATTCAATCACTCCGTGGCCGGCCAGAATCACCGGACGCTCGGAGTTGCGGATCAGCTCGACGGCTGCGGCGAGTCCCGATTCCTCGACGGTCAGCATGGGATGCGGCCGATACGGGCGCGGCTTTGCGGCTTCGAAATCAAACACCGCCGTCGCCTGCTGCGCATCTTTTGTAATATCGACCAGCACCGGGCCGGGCCGGCCGGAACGCGCGATCTGAAACGCCTGGCGCAGCGCGCCCGCCACGTCCTCCGCCCTACCAACCAGAAAATTGTGCTTCGTCACCGGAAGCGTGATGCCGGTAATGTCGATCTCCTGAAACGCGTCCGTGCCCAGCACCTTGCTGGAAACATTGCCCGTGATGCAGACGATGGGAATCGAGTCCAGCATCGCGGTAGCGATGCCGGTGACCAGGTTGGTTGCGCCCGGCCCGCTGGTCGCAATGGCCACGCCCACCTCGCCCGAGGCGCGCGCGTAACCGTCGGCCATGTGCGCCGCGCCCTGCTCGTGCCGCACCAGCACGTGCCGGATGGGAAACTTGCGCAGCGCATCGTAGGCGGGCAGAATGGCGCCGCCGGGATAGCCGAAGACGTCGGTCACACCCTCGCCTACCAGCGTGGCCCACAAAATCTCAGCGCCCGTCAGGCGCGTGGGCGCGGTCAGGTGAGCTTGCGGCTCCGGTGCGCCGGTGCTTACATTCGACGCGGTTGCCTTCGTGTTCGAGTGTCCCTTTGTTGCCATAACAGCTCCTCGTTCGCAGCTACTGCAAACTGTTCTCTATTCCCTGTTCCCTATTCCCTAGTCCCTGCTTTTCACGTCGTTGCCCCTTCGGACGCCGACGTCACGCGGTCTACATATTTGCGGAAGACGCCCTGGGGCCAGCGCAGCGCCGGAGGTTTGAAGCCCTTCAACCGCGCCGCCATCTCCGCGTCGCTGATTTCGACATTCAGCGTGCGCTTGGGAATGTCGAAGTGGATCATGTCGCCCTCGCGCACCGCCGCAATCGGCCCGCCTACAAACGCCTCGGGAGCCACGTGGCCCGCGGTGAATCCGCGCGTCGCGCCACTGAAGCGGCCGTCGGTGAGCAGCGCCACGTGCGCGCTCAGCTCCGCATTGGACGAGATCGCCGCAGTCACCTGCAGCATCTCGCGCATGCCCGGCCCGCCCTTCGGGCCTTCGTAGCGAATCACCACCACATCGCCGGGCTTGATGCCGCCCGCCTGCACCACCTTGAAGCAATCTTCTTCGCAATCGAAGACGCGCGCCGGCCCGCGATGCTCCGTAGCGGCCCGCCGCGGCAATCTTCATCACGCAGCCCTCGGGCGCGAGATTGCCTTTCAAAATCACCAGGCCGCCGTTGGGCTTGATGGGCTTCTCGAAGGTGGCGATCACGTCCTGGCCCGGCGTCTCCTTGGCGAGCGCTGCTTCTTCGGCCAGCGTTTTGCCGCTGATGGTGAGCGCCGAGCCGTCGGCATAGCCGGCGTCGATCATGCGCTTGGCCAGCAGCCGCGAACCGCCCGCGGCCTGGTAATCCGAAGCCACGTACTTGCCCGCCGGCGTGAGAGAGCAGATGTAGGGCGTGCGCTTGGAGATGATGTCGAAATCGTCGATGTTCAGCGCAATGCCCATCTCGCGCGCAATGGCCAGCAGGTGCAACACGGCGTTGGTCGAGCCGCCGCTTGCGGCCACGCTGGCGATGGTGTTTTCAAGCGACTTGCGCGTGATGATCTGCGAGGGGCGGCGATTGGCGCGCACCGCATCCATCAACATGCGGCCTGCCGCGCGCGTCGCCTCGAGTTTGTTTGGATCGGTAGCAGGAACGCCCGAGAGCTCGATCGGCGAGATGCCCAGAATTTCGCCGCTCATGGCCATGGTGTTGGCGGTGAACTGGCCGCCGCATGCGCCCCCGCCGGGGCAGGCATTGGCTTCAAGAGCTTCCAGTCCGGCGTCGTCGATGCGCCCCGCCGCGTACGAGCCGATGCCTTCAAACACATCCTGAATCGTGATGTCCACGCCGTTCAGCTTGCCCGGCGCGATCGATCCGCCGTAGAGCATCATGCCGGGAATATCCAGCCGGCACAGCGCCATGATGATGCCGGGCATGTTCTTGTCGCAGCCGCCGATGCCCACCAGGCCGTCGAAGAGATTGCCGCGCGCGACCAAGCTCGATGGAGTCGGCAATCACTTCGCGCGAGACCAGCGAGGCCTTCATGCCCTGCGTGCCCATGGTGATGCCGTCGTGAGATGGTGACGGTGTTGAACTCCATCGGCGTGCCGCCCGCCTCGCGAATGCCTTCCTTCAGCGCTTCCGCGATCTCGCGCAGATGCATGTTGCAGGTGCCGATCTCGGTCCACGTATTGGCGATGCCGATAATCGGCTTGTGCAGGTCTTCCTTGCTGAAACCGGAGGCGCGCAGATAGGAACGCGCCGCCGCGCGGCTTGGCCCTTCGGTCAACGGAATGCTTTGTCGCTTGCCTTCGATAGTCATTGGCTCTCTTCGTTCGCCAGAGCTTGTAGCTGGTAGCCAGTAGCTCGTAGCTTGTTCGTGTTGCGTTCAGGTCCTGCGATCTAGTCGCGAGCTAGCTATAAACTGCCGTCCTCAGTGGCCGCAGTTTCTGCCGCCTCTAGCAAGACGCGCTAAAGGCTCCGGCTGCAGGCTGCCGCTGTCTTACTTCGCCCTCAGCCAAACCGCCTCATCGTGCTTCGCTTCAAACTTGTCCAGCGCATCCGCGTGGCGCAGCGTCAATCCGATATCGTCCAGCCCTTCGAGCAGGCAGAACTTGCGGAAGGGATCGACTTCAAATGTTGCGCTGAACCCCTGCCCGTCCGTCACCGTCTGCTCTTCCAGCGAAACCGTCAGTTGATAGCCCGGAATCGTCTTCGCGTTGTTGAGCAGTTGACTTACCTGCTCTTCGCTCAGCCGCACCAGCACAATCCCGTTCTTGCCCGCGTTCGAGAAGAAGATGTCGGCGAAGGTCGGCGCAATCACCACGCGGAAGCCGTAATCGTTCAGCGCCCACGCGGCGTGTTCGCGGCTCGATCCGCACGCGAAATTTTTGCCCGCAATGAGAATCTTCGCGCCCTTGTAGCGCGGATCGTTCAGCACGAAATCCGCAATCGGTTTGCCCGTCGTGCGTTCGCCGCCAGTCGAAGAACAGAAAATCGCCGTAGCCGGTGCGCTCGATGCGCTTCAAAAACTGCTTGGGAATGATCTGGTCGGTATCCACGTTGGCGCGATCCAGCGGCGCGGCCAGCGCGGTCAATGTGCGAAAAGGTTCCATCAGCCCTTCACCTCCCAGTTGCGAATGTCCACAAAGTGCCCGGCAATCGCGGCTGCCGCGGCCATCTCAGGGGAAACCAGGTGCGTGCGTCCGCCGCGTCCCTGCCGGCCCTCGAAGTTGCGGTTGCTCGTTGAGGCGCAGCGCTCGCCCGGCAATAGAATGTCGGGATTCATGGCCAGGCACATCGAGCAGCCCGGCTCGCGCCACTCGAATCCGGCCACGCGAAAGACGCGGTCGAGACCCTCCGCCTCGGCCTGCGCCTTTACCGCCTGCGAGCCGGGCACCACCATCGCGCTCACCTTCGCAGCAACCTTGTGGCCGCGGGCGATGCGAGCCGCGGCGCGCAGATCCTCAATGCGGCCATTGGTGCAGGAGCCGATAAAAACGCGGTCGATCGGTATCTCTTCGAGGCGCGTTCCCGCCCTCAGACCCATATATTCGAGGGCGCGCTCGTAGTCCCTGCGCCCGATCTCTGTCTCGGCTGTCGCCGGATTGGGCACCGTGTCCGTAATCGGCGCCACCATGCCGGGGCTGGTGCCCCAACTCACATAGGGCGCGAGCGTTGCGGCGTCGATCGTCAGTTCGCGATCGAATTTTGCGCCGGGATCGCTGGGCAGTCTGCGCCATTCGCGCACCGCGGCGTCCCACGCATCTCCTTTTGGACTGTGGCGCAGCCCATTCAGGTAAGCGAAGGTCGTCTCGTCGGGAGCGATCATGCCCGCGCGCGCGCCGGCTTCGATGCTCATGTTGCAGACGGTCATGCGGCCTTCCATCGAAAGCCCGCGAATGGCCGATCCCGCGTATTCGATCACGCAGCCCGTGGCGCCGTCCGTGCCGATCTTGCCGATGATAGCCAGGATCACGTCCTTGGCCGTAACGCCGCGCGGCAGGAGCCCCTCGACGGTGATGCGGAAGGTCTTGGGCTTCGACTGCGGCAGCGTCTGCGTGGCCAGCACGTGCTCCACTTCGCTGGTGCCAACGCCAAAGGCCAGCGCGCCGAAAGCTCCGTGCGTCGAAGTGTGCGAATCGCCGCACGTGATGGTCATGCCCGGCTTGGTGAAGCCAAGCTCCGGCCCGATCACGTGTACGATGCCCTGATCGCGCGAGTCCACATCGAAAAGTTCGATGCCGAACTCTTCGCAGTTCTTGCGCAGCGTGAAAATCTGCTTGGCTGCTATCTCGTCAACAATGACGAGGCGCCCTTCGAGGGTGGTGGGGATATTGTGGTCCACGGTGGCGATCGAGCGGTCAGGCCGGCGCACCTTGCGCCCAGCCAGCCGCAGCCCCTCAAACGCCTGCGGCGAGGTCACCTCGTGCAGCAGTTGCAGATCGATGTAGAGCAGCGCGGGTTCGCCTTTGGGCTCGACCACTATGTGCTGTTCCCAGACTTTCTCGAATAACGTCTTCGCTGATGAATGTTGTTCGCTCATTGACTGCCTTTCAAAGAACCGGATTGGCCGCTCTGCGCCGCTTGCCCAAGATGCAGCGACTGCTGCGGCAACAACGGAATCTGCGCGCCGTTGGGCTCAACAAACGTGGCCGACGCCACCGGCCGCTCACCCACTTCCTGCTGCACCGCCTTGATGAAATCGTCCGGCAGCGCGTCCACGTGATCGAAATCCGCGTGCAGAAGCAGGCTGCCGAAAATCCACAGATGATAGCTGGCCGTGCTTCCCGCCGCCTGCGAGCCCGCCGTCGGATCGATGGCCACAAAAAGAACGTTGGCAGGGGCGCTCTGCGTGTCTACCCACAAAAGCCCCTGGCTGGTATCGCACATGTGCGGAACGCATCCCGTCACCACCGCGTACCGGCCGTCATCCACCGTCACCCGCCCCGACCCTACGCCCAGGTAGATACTGGATGGCCTTGGCCAGCGTCATGCCGTACTCAAATGACTGGCGCTGCGGCAGCGCGCGGTCGAGCAGCGGCACAAACTGCGGATCGTTGCGCACATCGCCGTCTCCCTGGCCCTGGTACTCCAGCAGAAATTTCACCGGCACGCTCGCCTTTGCCGCCGCCTTCGCTGCTGGAGCCTTCTCTGCCGGCGCCGGCTTCTGGCCGCAGACCCCGCCTGCGGCCGCAACCACCAACGCCACAGCGAATAACCCGCCTCTGCCGGCCATCCTCATCCGCAACCTTCCCCTCACACCGCCTATGCCGCCCCGCGCCGGCTCAGGCTCTCGTTCAACGTCTCTCTCTCGTTCTCGCCCATCTCCATGGTTCCGAGCCGAGCGCCCCATCAGGGCGCCGGGCACGGCGTCTTTGTCTTTGCCGCAAGGGTGGCAAACCACAACCCTACGCTTTCACGAGCATTGACTTCACGACTTCGCGGACCTTAGCGCCCATCTCGCTTGTTGAGAGCACCGTCAAGCCCTCCGGGTTGGTGCGCGCCAGATCCTCCGTGCGGAAGCCCTGCTCCAGCACCTTGCGAACGGCCGCTACAATCGCGTCAGCCTCAGCCTCAAGCCCGAAGGAGTAACGCAGAAGCATCGCGCCGGTGAGGATCGTAGCCAGCGGATTGATTGTGTTCTTGCCCGCATAGCGGGGCGCGGAGCCATGCGCCGGCTCATACAAATTGACCTTGCCGCCGATGGTGGCCGAGGGCAGCATGCCGAGCGAGCCGGTGATCACGGAAGACTCGTCGGTCAGAATGTCGCCAAACATATTCTCCGTCACCACCACGTCGAAGTCGCGCGGCCGCTTCATCAGGTGCATTGACATGGCATCGACGAACTGGTGCTCGAGCGTCACATCGGGGAACTCATTGGCCACCTCGATCACCGTGGCGCGCCACAGTTGCGAGACTTCAAGCACGTTGGCCTTGTCCACGCTGGTGACATGCTTGCGGCGCTTCTGCGCTAGCTGGAAGGCGATGCGCGCCACGCGCGCCACCTCGTCTCTCGTGTAGATCATGGTGTTGAAGGCTTCGTTCTTGGCCTTGTCCCACCCGCGCGGCTTGCCGAAGTAGAGCCCGCCGAGCAGTTCGCGAATAAAAAGAATGTCGGCGCCGTCGATGATCTCGGGGCGCAGCGGGCTATTGACCGTTAGCTCCTTGAAGGCGAAGACGGGGCGCAGATTCGCGAAGCCGCCCAGCGCGGCGCGCAGTTCCAGCAGGCCCTTCTCGGGGCGTTTGTTCGCGGGCAGCGAATCAAACTTGACGTCGCCCACGGCGCCCAAAAACACTGCCTCGGAGTCGAGCGCAGCAGCAACAGTATCGTCGGGCAGCGGCGTTCCATCCTGCTCAATCGCCACGCCGCCGATGCGCTTGTGGTCGAGTTCAAGGGTATGACCGCCGGCCTGCGCTACTACCTCGAGCACTCCGAGGGCTTCTTTGACAACCTCAGGGCCGACGCCGTCACCTGCTGTGACCAGTATCTTCAATTTCATCAGTGTTCTCTCTCTTCCTAGTGTTAAGCTTTAGAGGATTTTCCTGCTTGTCTTTCAACGCAATCAAGCTGGTGTTAGCTTAATCTTAATCCAACTCCGACACCGGCTCGCGGCGCTTTTCGCGAATCCCGTCGGGCAGCAATCCGATCAAATCCTGATCGTAGATGTTTTTCTTGCGGTCGGCCAGCGCCACAAAACGGTAATAAACGTGCTGCAGTTCATCGCGCGAGACCATGAAGCCGAGTTGCTCCAGCCGGTGCCTTAACGCCGCGCGGCCTGAATGCTTGCCCAGCACTAAATGCGTTTTGGCCACACCCACCAGTTGCGGCGTCATGATCTCGTAGCAAAGCGGATTGGCCAGCATGCCGTGCTGGTGAATGCCCGACTCGTGTGCGAAGGCATTGGCGCCCACCACCGCTTTGTTCGGCGAAGGCCTGAACGTGATGAGCTGGCCGAGGACCTCGCTGGTGGGATAAAGCTGGTCGAGCTTGATGGACGTCGACACGCCGAAATGGTCGCCGCGCACATAGAGCGCCGCGGCAATCTCTTCGAGCGCGGCATTGCCGGCCCGCTCGCCGATGCCGTTGATGGTGCACTCCACCTGGCGCGCGCCCGCCTGGATCGCCGCCAGCGAGTTGGCTACAGCCAGACCCAGGTCGTCGTGGCAGTGCGACGAAAGCACTAAGCCCTTCTCGTCGATGGCGGGAACGCGCTGGCGCACCTCGCGGAACATCCCTCCGTACTCCTCGGGCGTCACGTAGCCCACGGTGTCGGGCATGTTGATGGTGTTCGCGCCGGCCTCGACGGCGATGCGCACCATCTCCACCAGGAAGTCGCGGTCTGAGCGCGTCGCGTCCTCGGGCGAAAACTCCACGTCGTCCGAAAGCGACCGCGCCAGCCGCACCGACTTCGCCGCATTGGTCAAGCGCCTCTGCGCGGCTCATCTTCAGCTTGTATTCAAGATGCAGATCGCTCGACGCCAGAAAGACATGGATGCGCGCCCGGTCAGCGAACTGCAGCGACCGCGCCGCCATCTCAATGTCTTCGGTCGTGGCCCGCGCCAGCGACGCGATGCGCGGCTTCCTTACGGCCTGCGTAATGGTCGCAATGGCGGCAAAGTCGCCCTCGGAGGCCATGGCGAATCCGGCCTCGATCACGTCTACGCCTAAGTCCTCCAGGGCGTGGGCCATGGTGAGCTTTTCCTGCGTGGTCATGCTGCAACCAGGCGACTGCTCGCCGTCGCGGAGGGTGGTGTCGAAGAAAACTACGTGATCGCTGCTCATAATTGTGCGCCTGCCGGGGAAACCGGGCTATTCCATCACTGTTATTGTCGCCGATCCGGGCTGTATAAGGCAAAGTTATTATTGTTTTAGAATGTATTAGAATTTCTTATGGAGCAAGAGATCAGAGAACAGAGATCAGAGATCAGCGTTTCTGCGTGGTGTCCGGGGCAGCCCCCATGAGGACACACAGCTGTACCGACGATGATTGCGCACTTCCCTCCCACTCGTCTGATCTCTGATCTCTGATCTCTGTTCTCTGTTCTCTGTTCTCTGTTCTCTGGAGCTTCCCATGGACCTCAATCAGCTCGAAACCTTTCTCGCCGTGGCCGAGGAGCGCAGTTTCTCCCGCGCCGCCGCACGCCTGCACCGCACCCAGCCTGCCGTTAGCCAGGTCGTCCGCAAGCTCGAAGAAGCGGTGGGCGAAACTCTCTTCGACCGCGCCGCGCGCGATGGCTCGCTCACCTCTGCCGGCGTGTTGCTGCGCGACTACGCGCAGCGACTGCTGGCCCTGCGCCGCGAGGCCGCGAGCGCCCTCGATGAGCTAAAGAGCCTGGAGCGCGGTCACCTGCAACTGGCGGCCAACGAATACACCTGCATGTACCTGCTGCCGGCTATCGACGCCTTCCGCCGCGAGTTTCCTCATATCGACGTTACCGTGCAGCGCATGCTGGCCTCGCGCATTCCCGAGGAGCTCGCCCTGCGCAGCTTCGAGTTGGGCGTCATCTCGTTCCGGCCCGACCCCGCGGTGATCCGCACCATCGCCGTCTATGGCGACAGTCTGGCTTTCATCGTCAGCCCGAGCCATCCCCTGGCTGCGGCGCGGCGGGTGTCAATCAAGGACCTGGGCGGCGAAAACTTTATCGCCCACAATGTGTCCTCGCCATTGCGGCGCAAGGTGATTGAGGCCTTCCAGCGTTACCGCACGCCGCTCAATATGGGCATCGAGCTGCCCACCATCGAGGCCATCAAGCGATTTGTAGCCATGGGCAACGGGGTGGCGCTGGTTCCTCACCTCACAGTGGCGCGCGAACTCGAGATCGGAGACCTGGTCCGCGTGCCCGTGGACGAACTGGACGTGCGCCGCGTGCTGCGGTTGGCGCACCGCCGCCAGACTGCGCTCTCCTACGCGGCCAAAGCCTTCCTGAACACGCTCAAAACCCTGGCCAAGTTGCATGGACCGCCGTTCTTTTATCATGTGGAACGCGCCGGGTGAAGAAGCAGGGACTATAGCAAAACCAGAGATGCTGTAACCCTAAGCCGCTGCACTTAAGTCGCCGCGACCCCAGGGAGCGGCGACCTTCAAGAAAAGCTGAATAGGGCATACCTTCTCTGGTTTTGACGTAGTCCCCGGAAAATTCCAATGGCGCGCCTTCCCCTTGACCCGCCCCGGCCAGTTACAATGCTGAGAGCGGGCTCCGAAGGGTTTCCAAGCACCGGACCAATGTGCGGGACCAGTGTGCGAGACCTTTGTGCGAGTATCGGCATGCTCGTTGCCAGCCGCGAAGTTGTGCCACTGTGAGGATCAGGATCGAATGAAGAAGATCGCTTTTTTAGCATTACTGCTGGCGTTGTGCGTGGCTGCAGGCCGCGCTCAGGAAAGCCGCCAGGACATCAGCATTGGCGGGACCGTTCTGATCCCGCCGTTTGTCGCTTCATCCACCGATATCCAGGTGCACTCGAATCGCGGCTTTGGCGTGATGGCCAGCTATCGCTTTATGCTGACGCCGTCCAGTGCCATCGAAGCCAATTACGGCATCACCTACCAGAACAAGTTCAGCTATTGCGGGCCCTCCTTTTGCGGGCCCACCATACCCTACGGCATTCAAGTGCCTGCCCGGGTCCAGGAGATCTCCGGCGCTTACGTGCGCTCCTTCGTCTTCAAGAACTGGAATCCGTTTGTTGAAGCCGGCCCGGCAGGGCTCATCTTGCTGCCCATTGTCAACAGCGGCCTTAGGACTCTCGACGCCAAACAGCAGACCGAAGTTGGCGGCATGTACGGCGCGGGCTTCGCCTACGAGATCAGCCCCAGCTTCGACATCCGCGCTGAATACCGCGGATTGGTGACAAAAGTGCCCACCTTCGGCGTTGGAACCCAAAGCGACAATTTCACCACCAACAAGTGGTTCAACATGTACGAGCCCACCGTCGGCGTCGCTTACCACTTCTAAAGGACAGGGAACAGGGAACAGAAGGGCGCACCTGCACTCATCTTTGCGGATCGTTTCCGATGAACTCCTTGTTCCCTAGTCCCTGGTCCCTCGTCCCAGCCTTTCCGCCTCCCGATAGCGGCCCAACTCTTTCACCATGCCGCAGTGCGCGGCGAGCGCCTCCAGGGCGCGCGTCCCTTCTTCTGAGGCGCGAATCTGACAATCCACGTAAAAAACGTACTCCCAGGGTTTGCCCTCGACCGGCCGCGACTCGATCTTGGTCAGGTTGGTGCCCTGCGCACTCAACGCGCTCAGCGCTGCCACCAGCGAGCCGGGCCGATTCTCGACGGAAAAGGCGATGCTGAGCTTGTTCGACTCGGGATCGGTCTCGGCCTCGCGGCAATTCTCGTTTTTCGGCCGCACCAGAAAAAACCGCGTGTAGTTTTCCGGGTTGTCTTCAATACCGCGGGCGATAAGCTGCGCGCCGTAGTGTGCGGCCGCAGCCTCGCTGGCAATTGCCGCTCCATGTTTGTCGCGCTGCTCCACCAGTTGCTTCACGCTTCCGGCCGTGTCGTAAAAAGCGATGGCCGTCATCTGGGGGTGCTCGGCCAAAAACCGGCGGCACTGCGCCAGCGCCACCGGATGCGAAAACACGCGGTCGATCTCGCCAATCGACGCGCCGGCAATGGCGATCAGATTGTGGCGGATGCGAACGAGCGTCTCACTCACCACCTTCACGTCGTGTGTCAGCAGCAGGTCGAAGTGCTCCAGAACCGAACCGGCCAGGCTGTTCTCAATAGGGATGACGGCGGCATCGGCTGCTCCTGAGTTCAGCGCCGCAAACACCTCCGCCGAGATCGCGCACGGCACAATCTCCGCGCCCGGCGCCAGTTTCAGCGCCGCCTCATGGCTGAACGAACCGGGTTCTCCTTGAATTGCGATCTTCATAGCGCCGTTCCTGCTTCTGCCCGCACACGATCTGCAAGCAACCCAATTCCTAATCATAGAGGAGTGACGGAGGAATAACTGACGAGTCGGCGACCACACGCTCATAGGTTGGTTTAGCGCGGCTCAGATGGCTGATTGCAATCCGCTTGCCGTCCCAGTAGCCCGGACCCATCCTGAAGCCAATTTCGCTTCGAGAGTACAATGATGAACATCGCCTCTGACCATCCGCTGCGAACCCGAGGTTCAAGATCAAATGAAGCGAGCCTTCCATCGCCAGGCTGGACCGTTTCTTCGACACTCCAGTTTCAGCTATCGGAGCAAAACCGCGATTGCGCTCGTTGTCGTATCGACCTGCCTTATTCTCGGTGCGTCACGCGCGCCGGGGCAGAAAGCGGTCTGCAACGGGGGAATTGGCCGGTTTCAGTCAACATTCGAAACCGGCGTAACAGCGACCGTGGACGCGGTGCCCAGCGGAGGCTTCGCGACACGATCCTGCGAGGCAGTATTGAGTTGGAAGGACGGCCGTATTCTCGCCGTCCCCAGCGCGGGACAGATCGAAATTGACGTTCTTGGAGCAGACTTAGGGTTTGGAGTTCCCGTGATCGCATTCGAGGTGCGCGAATCCGAGCTTGATTGGAGGTCAAATTACGAAATCTGGACTCTGCAAAAGCAACCTCGGCTTCTGACGACACTGACCGGCGGGGACTTTTATCGTGCGGTGGACGCGGACCTCAATGGATATGTCACAATTTGGACGACCGATGCGTCCGCGGTTGAGGGTTTCGATGGTCTGACGTACTCCGATTATGCCTCTCCGCCGACGGTTGTTCTACGGTTTGAGCACGGCAACCTATTGGACGTGAGCGCATGGTACCGCGCACAGTACGATGCGCAAATCAAGGAATTGCGCAGCGCGCTAACATCCAGGAACCTGGCGGATTTCAAGAAGAGCGACGGGCGACTGGCATTCGGCTCCGTTCCAGCATCCAGCTGGATTCAATTGCGCGAGGCCAAGGCTGCCGTGTTGGGGATTGTGTGGGCATACCTCTACAGTGGACGGCCTGATCGGGCATGGGCAGAACTGGAAAGCGCATGGCCGCCTTCCGATGAGGCGCGAGTCCAGGGCGCAATCGCTGCCGCGCGGGCACGGGGAATTGACAGTCAAGTGAAGACGATTGCTTCCCCCAGCTTGCCGGCAAAATGGAATGACGCGTCTTTCGTATATTCGCATCGGAGGCCGGAATCCCCCAGTGAAGAGGCAGAGGTAGCGTCGGCGTCGAGTTACTGGGGTCCAGAGATGGCGCACCCCGGAGGGTTAGGCGAGCAGGACACACCCCACACACCTCGCGAACTTGCTGTCGATACCGTTCCGCGGCCAATTTCGATGTGGCGGCCGCCGCCGTCCGAGAGCGAAGCTCTGCAAATCATGCAGTCGGAAGAAACCGTTGAGCTAACCATCGACGAAGCTGGGAAAGTGTGGTCGGCCAGGATGATCTCCCCTAAGAGCGATCCAAGCCTGGTGAGCGCGGCAGGCGGTTGGAAGTTCATCCCTGCACGGAAAGACGGCAAGCCGGTTGCCTTTCTTTCGAAGATGGCAGTCAATCCGTACAGATGAACGGAGACACGGTAGTGCCCACTCGCAATGCGGCTGAGGGAGTTGTTTAGAGGCTCCATAGATGGATCAGATCGATTTGGCACCGTCGCACTGAACTATCGCCAACTCCGCTGGACGTTTTGGGGAATCAGCCAGCTGGTTGGTCCTTTGTCACCTTCCTTCGGGAACTTCGGAATATGCGCTTGATTTAAATAAGTCAAACCGGACTCGGTTCATTTCCTTTCCCCACCATATGCGTAGCGAGTCTTATTGAGCGACCGCACCGGCTGACTCTTTCTCGACTTGCCTAACAATCGTTTGCATAAGATCGCGATCTTTTTCCGAAAGCCGCGCCGATAGCAGAACAAGGTCTGTATCTGCTCCGGAAAGAATCGCGACTCCGTCGATCGGACTCGCATTGGCTTGGAGCCGCGAATGTGTTCCCAGCCCTTGCGTGTTGGCAGGCGTCTCAAATTCCACGATGCTCTTGCTGCGATAGGTCAGCTTGTCTGTTGGGTAGGGTCCAAAGGGGAACGAGCTTGCTGGTTCGATTCCCTCTGCAATCACGTTCTCAGCGAACGCCTTGTACTCCGGAAACACGCGCGCAATGATTTCGGCTACTTCAAACCTTCCCGAAGTGCCGCCGCTGGAGTAGGAAATTTGGATAGCCTGGCCTGAGAATCCCTTCCAACTGTCCGAGAACGGGGCCTTCGGGTCGATGGGGTCGGGACTCACAAATAAACTGGCGCCGTTAGAGCCGTACGTCGAAAAACAGTGCCAGCCGCGCGGCGCGAGAACTCCGTCGCCATCTTCAGCCTTGTAATAGGCGAGTTGCGCAGCAACTCCAGCCGGAATCGCTACCGCCTTGCCCTTGCCAGCGGGCGCTTTGAGCGGGCCCATTTGCCCGTCGGATGCGCATCCGACGAACGGCACCCGGACTGTGACTCCTTGAGCTGGCTTCTCTGGCAGCTTCGCCTGCGGAAATGCCGATTGAACTTCGAATAATCCTACGCAGCAGGCGAGACTCGCGAGCAAGAGACGTCTTGATTTCATGCTTGGAATCATAGCAACCATGAGCCGAAATTGTCGGAATAATCGACTTGGAGTAGAGTGGGAGGCAGACCGGCAATCTCGCCGCACTCGGTTGCCGACGGGGCCGCGAGCGGCGCCAAAAGGGGTGGCTCTATGAATACCTCGTGGCAAGCTGAAAAGGGCCGCATTGAATGCCGCTGGTCCGGATTGTCCGAAAGCAGCCGTTACAACCCAGCCTGGTTGCAAGAGGCATCGCCGGTGGTTTGTGATGTAGCCTCTCCTCCCCTTCCGGATTTCGCGGCACATAGTCCGCTGGGCTCAGGCGAATGGTTCGTTCCCTGGAGTGCGCGATGGAGTGTACCCGGCCGTTCGTCCATTTGACGGCTGGCCACTCGCCGCCCCGCCTCACCGCCTCGACCACAAATCCGCCGCTATGAAGGCGTGAAACACCATTGCAATCACGTCGTTCATGGGAAAAGCAATGACCGGCTCCAGAGCCGGGATTACGTCTTCCTGCCTGCCCGTTGAGCGCGCGCTGCTTGGTTGGCCGCCACCGCGACGCGGATGAGTTGCTTGAATGCCGCTTCGTCGATACGATCCCCTTCGCGGAGGTCGATCGCGCGCCGCATGTTCCCTTCCAGGCTGGAATTGAAGAGCTTCTTCGGGTCTTCGATAGAGGCTCCGCGAGCGAAGGTGAGCTTCACCACCTGCTTGTACGATTCCCCTGTGCAGACAATGCCGTCATGGGACCAGATGGGGACTCCTGATGGGTTGGATGGCTTTACCCATTTGCACTCTTCGACGATGCCGGGGTCGGCTTCGTGGATGAGCTGCCGAATATGCGCGAGGGTCTCGCTTCTCCAATCCCCCAGATCCTCGATCCGCCTGATGATTTTCGCTGAATCAGTGATGTTGGCTCGAACGGCATCGACCTTCTTGCGCCTTATCGGCTTCATGTTCTCTCCGATCCTTGGATTCCCCAGCCGGCCCCATGCCGGTAGGGATAGCCCTCAACGTTGGCCCGTAGTTGACTTATATAGGTCAAACCGCGCTCTTTTTGAGTGGCGCCAGCGAAAGCCCTCTTGGTCCCTCGTTCCTTTGTTCCCTCGTTCCTTATCTTCTCATCCACAAATCCGCTGTCACAAAGGCAAGAAAGACCATCGCAATAACGCCGTTCATGGTGAAGAACGCGGCATTCAACCGGCGCAGGTCGCGGGGCGAAACCAGAGCGTGCTCATAGGCCAGCAGCAGGCCCACGGCGGCGATTCCCAGCCAGCCCGCAAGGCGAAAATCGAACAGCCAGCCGAACCACGCCAGCAGCGCCATCATGGCCAGATGCATGGCGCGCGCCGCCCAAAACGCGGCGGTGAGTCCCGCTGCCTGCGGCAGGCTGTGCAGTCCGGCGGCGCGATCGTGTTCGTAGTCCTGGCAGGCATACAGCACGTCGAAGCCCCCCGCCCAGAGCGTGACGGCGCCGGTGAGCACCAGGATGCGAGGCTCCAGGCTGCCGCGCACGGCAATCCATGCCGCCGTGGGCGCCAGTCCCAGTGCCAGTCCCAGCCCCAGGTGCGACCACTGCGTCACGCGCTTCATGTAGCTATAGCCCAGCAGCACCACCAGCACCACCGGCGTCAACTCCAGCGTCAGCCGGTTCAGCTCTGCCGCAGCCACCACAAAAACCACCAACGCCACCAGGGTGAACCCCAGCACAAACTGCCGGCTCAGCAGCCCTACTGGAATTGCCCGGTTGCGGGTGCGAGGATTCTCGGCATCCAGGTCCGCATCGGCCCAGCGATTAAACGCCATGGCCGCCGACCGTGCCGCCACCATCGCCACCACGATCCACGCCACCGTCCGCCAGCCGGGAAGTCCATTCGCCGCCAGCAGCATCGCCGTCAGCGCAAACGGCAGCGCAAAGATGGAGTGTTCCCACTTGATCATCTCCAGCGTCGTGCGGATTTTCCTGAGAATTCCGGCCATAGGCTGTTCTTTTAATGTAATTGAACGGAAGAATCCCGGCCGCTCCGAGCCGGCCCCGCGGCAAGCCCCTCTCCCGGCCTGAACGGGGACCAGAAGCCTCCTTCGATGGCCCTCGACCCCCGAAAACATTAAAAGGTGACCTACATCACTAAATCTTGGCCCAATCGGTGGAATGATAGTTTTGAAGTTCAGGAATGCAACTATGAAGGTATCGATTGCCCCAGGAAGGATGTTTGTGGACCTCGACCCGTCTGCATTTCTCGCCGATCCGGAGTTGATTCGCGCGCTCGCGGCACGAGCCACGCCCGTTCCCTGCAATACAGACAGTATTCTTTTCAAGCAGGACGACTCGCCAGTGGGCGTTTACATCGTCCATCAGGGCCAGGCCTCGTTGAGCATGAAATCGCCCGAAGGCCGCCAGATCCTCTCCGTCCAGGCGCTGCCCGGTTCGCTGTTTGGCTTGCCCGGCGTCATCGGAAACCAGCCTTACTCGCTTACCGTGACAGTCCGCGCCGGCGGTCAGGTCAGTTTCGTCAGCAGCGCCGATTTCTTCGCGGTCATGCAGTCGAACCCGCAGTTGTCACTCAAGATGCTGCAAGTGCTGGCCGCCGAGGTCCGCACCGCACGCCGCGCTCTTTATTAGGAGCTTTGGGTGCGCCGCTCCATGCGCACCCTTGACCTGCTACACTCACTCCGTTATGCCCCTCGCCAGCCCGATCGTCGCGGTTGCTGCGTATCTGCTCGGATCCATCCCCACCGGATACCTGCTGGTCCGTCTCTTCCGCCACCAGGACATCCGCTCCCTGGGCAGCGGCAACATTGGCGCAACCAACGTGCTGCGCACTGGCGGCAAGGGCCTTGGCGCCGCCACATTTCTACTCGACATGCTCAAGGGCTGCGCCGCCGTCTGGCTGGGCGAGTGGGTAGCCGCCCATGTCCTTCTCTGGGCCGGCCCACGCGACATCGAAGCCCTGGCCGCCCTCTGCGCCGTTCTTGGCCACATGTTCCCGGTCTGGCTGCGTTTTCGCGGAGGCAAGGGCGTGGCCACCGCCTTTGGCGTCTTCCTGGTCGCCTCGCCCCTGGCTGCTCTCTCCGCCGTCGCCGTCTTCGCCGTGATTCTGGCGCTCACCCGCTATGTCTCGCTGGCCTCTGTCCTCGCCTCCGCCAGCTTTCCCGTCTTTGCCTGGCTGCTGGCTGAGGGCGAACGTCCCCCGTCCTTCTTCGCCGTTGAAATCGCCATTGCTCTACTCATCATCCTCAAGCACTACCAGAACGTCCGTCGCCTGCTCGCCGGCACGGAATCCCGCCTCGGAGCCAAACAGCCCGCATGAGCCGCATCGTCGTCTTAGGTTCAGGCGCATGGGGAACCGCCATCGCGCTCTCGCTCGACCGCCGCGGCGGCCACCAGATCACCCTCTGGGCGCACACCACCGAGCTCGCCGGCCAGATTCTCGACGCCGGAGAAAACTCCCAGTTTCTTCCCGGCTTCCCTATCCCCTCCCGGATCGCCGTGACTGCCGACTGCGCTGCCATCACTGCCGCCGACATCGTGGTCTCCGTCATCCCTTCCGAGTTCCTTCACGCGACTTTCGTTCGCACCCGCTATCACCTGCGCCGGGGCCAGTTCGTCGTCAGCGCCACCAAAGGCCTTGAAGATCAAACCCTCCACCGCATGACGCAGGTACTCTCCCACACCCTCGAGTCAGCCGGGCTCCTGCTCTCTATCGGCGCGCTCTCCGGGCCCAGCTTCGCCCTCGAAGTCGCTCGAGGCCAGCCCACTGCCCTTACCGTGGCCTTCAGCGATCCGCAGGTCGCCGCGCTGATTCAACAGGAGTTCTCCTCGGAAACCCTCCGCCTCTACACGTCCACCGATGTCACTGGGGTCGAGCTCGGCGGCGCGCTCAAGAACGTCATCGCCATCGCCGCCGGGGTCGCTGCCGGCATGGGCCTCGGTCAAAACTCCGCCGCCGCCCTCATCACTCGCGGCATTGCCGAGATCACGCGCCTCGCCGTAGCCTGCGGCGCGCGCCGCGAAACCCTCGCCGGCCTCTCCGGCGTGGGCGATCTGGTGCTCACCTGCACCGGCTCGCTCAGCCGCAACCGGACCGTCGGGGAACAACTCGGCCATGGCCGCAAACTGCCTGAGATTCTCGCCTCGCTCGGCGGCCAGGTTGCCGAAGGCGTGATGACCACGCACGCCGCTCTCGGCCTCGCCCGCAAGCACCGCGTCGAGATGCCCATCACCGAGCAGATGGAGCTGATCCTGAACGAAGGCAAAGACCCCCGCCAAGCCATCCGCGACCTCATGCTGCGCCCCGGCAAGGACGAGCGCTAAGGCGAGGTAGCTTACTGCTGCAGTAATGGAGTTTTTGCCGCGAGGACGAGAAAGCGTGTGAAATCAAGCGGAATGTTGGTTTTGGCGGTGTGCGGACCCGGCCAAATGTTCGCTCAAAGGGTTGCATCTGCCCCCCAAACGTTCGCTTGGGAGGGTGCGATTCTTTGAGACAAATACCTGGAAATTTCCCTTTTCATTAGCAGTTAGAACCAAGAAAAGTTCCGAATAGAGCGGAGTGGCACCTGAGAATTTCCCGAAAGTGCGTCTAGACAGGCGTTAGCGGTCCCAAATGCGCACTTTTGCGCACGTTTTCGCACGAAAATGCAGCCTTTAGCCAGTTAGCTGTTGGCATTTAGTTAACAGGGAACAACCCCCGCGAAGCCATCCGCGACCTCATGCTCTGCCCCGGCAAGGACGAGCAGTAGGGCGAAATAGGTTACATTTTTACCAGCCGCATCTCGACCCGCAGAAAACGCGGGTCGAGATGCGGCTGGGGATGGCCGGGAATCGTCGCTCAAGTACACTACATCTGTCGGCTCCCTGCCTATCCGCGTGCTGGGGATGGCCGGGAATCGTCGCTCAAGTACACTTCCTCGGTCACCGACATCGGCAGCTTCGTGGCTGGGGATGGCCGGGAATCGTCGCTCAAGTACACTGACAAGCATGAGCGCAGTTGACGCGGCGAAGCTGGGGATGGCCGGGAATCGTCGCTCAAGTACACTTGGTCAGACAATCTCCTCTTATCGGTCGATGCTGGGGATGGCCGGGAATCGTCGCTCAAGTACACTTTGAATGCGGCGCCGAGCGTGCACGAAGCGCTGGGGATGGCCGGGAATCGTCGCTCAAGTACACTCCAGGTCGCGTGGGTGGCCGAACGCAGAAACTCCGCTTCAGAAAAGAGGAGTTCTGCGCGGCCACGGCACTAAAAAAGCAGGATTTGCTCCGGGATTTCCTCCGGCTCGCGGGGTTTTTTTCCATAAAACACCTCCATCCTGCCGAATTGGTGATCGGTGATAGCGATTAAGCGCACCTGTCCAAGCGGGGGAATCACCTGGCGGACGGTGCGGCGGTGCGCGTCAGCGGCCTCTTCGCTGGGTATGAATCGCGCATAGACGGAGAACTGCAACATCATAAATCCGTCCTTGAGCAAGGCCTTACGAAAGCGCGTGTAATCGCGCCTGTTTTCCGTGGTTTCCACGGGGAGGTCGAACATGGCGATCAACCACATACAACGGTAGGCCGAGAGATTTACTCGTCTGGGCATGGATCGAGCGCCTCGGGCAAATCAATGCGCGGTTCCTGGCCGGTCAGAGCGGCAGCAAGCGATGAAGCGATGCGCGCGACTACATCGGGAAACGCGCGCTGCTCCTTCCCCCACCAATATCGCATAGTTGTAGCCTCGATCAGCCATTTTTTCGCGGCAGAATCGAGCGGCCCAGCCGGGTCATGATCACGCAGCCACAGGACCACCCGCCGATCGATCATGGGCCTTAAGGGCTCCATCATGTCGGCAGCCAGACAGAACGGATCGTAGCGGTTGTGATGGCGGAGGCCGAGTGACGGATGTAACCCGGTCGCGCATACGGCGCGGGCCACCGTAGCGCGCAAGACTGTGTATCCATAATCCAAGTGCCGGTTTTGATCGCGACCATCCAAAGTCTGGTCAGCGCCACGCCGAAAGTGCGCGCTCCCAAACAACAATCCCCAGTATCGGCGCGCGGCCTGTGCTTCAAGATTGTCCGGGTCACCGGAATGAACCCGCCTGGACATGGGCGCCAGCCCCCCGTCGGAGCCGTGCAACTCGCACAGCAAGCGGCCCTGCGCGCGGATTTTGGCCTGCACAATTTGCGTCCACAACCGCCTTCGCAGCACGGGCGAAAGTTCCGCTTGGGCAGCGATGCGCTCGGATTGCAGGCTATTGGCCTGCAAAGGCAGGCTCATGGCAGCGGGGCGGTACTGGCCGTCAATGGTCACTACGATTGCTCCGGCCTCAGCGAGACGAGAGAATACAGCCTGCGTGAGCGTCACTTGCGGATGTGCGAGCAACAGGGCGGTAATTCCGCTGACCGGCGTCCGGAAAGGAAGAAGACCCTCCCGCTCGATCACCAATTGCGAGTCGCGCACGCTGAGCCGCGCCGGGTTGCCGATTTCTACAATGTTGTCGCTCATGGACTAGCTCCGGGTCTGGTGGGTGCGCCCCATGGTGTCGATGACGATCTTGATGGCGCCGAGTTTCCGAAGGGTGTCGGCAGATGGAAGAAGCCAATCCTTCGCCCCCCGAATCTCATTGAGCAGCCGCGCGTCGTTGATCCGCACAAGAGTCAGCGTACCTTGCTCCCAGATGCTCCTGACCCTCCAAAATGACGGTCTGCAAACGTCCTTTCCATGGTCGCAATCCTTGTGGAGAAGCAGAGTATCTCCCCACATGAGCGAGAATTTGAAGATGGCTTCCGGTGCTATCTCAATTCTCTTCTGAACCAAAGGCTTTTTCCGGCGCAATCTTTCCATCGCTTCAAACAGAGAGACGATCTCGGAGTCCCAGCGCCGTTCCTTTCCGTGCTCATTGAGTTCCGCAAAGATCGCCACATGATGGTTGCTGGAGAGCGCCACATAACGCTCCTTAGCGCTCCCCGCGGCGACAGTCTCCACTTCCAGGGTCTTTTGGATGCGCACCCGCTTAATTGGGATGAATTTGCCGGATATTGTCGCGAGCATCGGCCAGTCCTCTAAACCCTCCTTCGGATTGCACTTCTTGAGATCGCCCCCAAGCTCTTCCGCTTTCGCGCGCACCGCCGCGCGCACCGCGGAATCGACAATCCCGTCGACGTCCTTAGCCGAGAGGCCGCTGACAGGCTTGCGTACATGCACGACCTGCTTGCCGTTGACCCTCCTCGGCCTGCCGTAGTTGGTCTCGTCGTGCAACGCTCCCGTTAACCTATGCTCGGGCCGGTGAGACACAAGCAGGTCCTGAATGGCCGGACGGATGCTTGAGACAAAGTTCTTCCATGGCTGATGCAAACCGCGGAAGGCCCGGCCGCTACGCATCCAACTGGGAGCAAGCTCCGCAGCCCGGCTCATGGCCTGAATGGTTTTCTGCCGCGTGAGCGCGATAACGATGGCGTCGATTGCATGGTGACGGTGATCGGTGCGCGGCTTGCCCTTGGTTTGTCCATTGGCCGAGGGCGCGGCTTCGCGAAGAATCTCCTCAAGCTTCCATGTCTTCCGCAGAGTGGCCGTGACCACGCCGGAAGAAGCGAAGACAACTTGATTGTTTGAGCCATCCTCTTGAGGAACCTTGTCCCCGCCGTAAAGAGCCGCTACCAGTTGCATTGCCAAGCGGCTGGCATATCGAGTGTCGTTCAGTTGGCGGCTGGTGAAGCCTTCCATCTCCTCAAGCGTGCGCATTTCAAAGCGGCGCAGCTTGCCCGGATTCGGCAGCTTCCAAGCCTTTACCCGGCTGACGATCTGTTCGTAAGCGTCGGGGTCGGCTCCATACGCTTCAAAGGGAGTCTTGTTGCCTTTGTTGTTGCGGTTTTCCTCATGATGGCAAAGGGTTTTGTTCTGGAACGAATCGTCCGGGACCCGGCTCAGAGGCAGAATATGCTCCACGTCAAACTGGGGAGTCTGGCCAAACAGAGAAGCAAACTCGATTGAGCGGCCTGTATACGGACAGATACCGCCGCATTCCTCCCAGAGAAGGGCCTTCTCAACATCGGCCCGTGATGGATGCGTAAAGCCCGGACCGAGTTCCTTGAGCAGTTTCTCCTTAGCTGCGGTTCGTTCCTTTTCCCGCTTGCGACTGATGTCGATAGCCTTCGCGCGTTCGGATCGGCTCTTCTTCAGGTCGCGCGCAAGTTCGATGCGCACCTCAGCTGGCTTGCCGTACTCACGCACCATTGCGTTGATGACCTTTCGCAATTCGGTTAGGGCGCGCTCGATGGCGGGATTGCGCAGGTTTTTTAGCGTTTCGCGGACCGGCGGGATGCGCTCCAATGGTTCTTCGAGCTGGGGACGGTATTCGGGAATCTCCTGGCGGGCGGCCATGAACCGCTTGCCCAACAACATCAGCGGGAGCAGCCGGCGGATCGCCTTGCGCGACAGCTGGCAGTATCCGCTCGGGGGCGTCTGCCCTGCCAATGCGAAAGCTTCCGGCTCGCACAGTCCCCAATGCTGCGTAAAGCGGCGGCAGATCGAGTCTTCGGTTTCAATGGTGCGCCACTCATCCACTGCGAGGCGGCGCTTTTCTTCGTCCAAATCCTCCCAGCGCTCACCAAAGGCCTTGCGCATGACCTTGTTTACAAAGTTGCCGCGCAGTTTCGTCTCACCGCCGCGTTGAAGGTTGAACCCGATGTTCTTCTCCAAGCCAAGGTGCTTGCGAATGGCGTCGAACTTTTGGTCGCCCTGCTTGTCCAGAAGCTCGTAGACACTCAATCGCTGGGGGTCGGTAAGTGGAATGCCGAGGATCTGCCCAGCAAGAATGATCTCCAGGTCGTTCACCTTCTGGAGCATCCTGAATCGCTGTGCCTCAAGAGTTGCCCAAGGCGCGCGCCTTTGATCGAGTTCCAAGTCGCATTTGCCGATCAGGTTCGCTTGCTCCCGAACCGGCCGCTGGTCGAACAGGATGTGGCCGATCTCCCGGCGAAGCCCTTCGGTCAGCACAGCGGGATAAAACGTCTGCTGCTTCTCCCAAATCCTTGCGAACTCTTCTTCGAACATGCGCCGGTGAGTCCAGCGGCGGCGCACCTTCTGCACGTGCGGATCGAGCCCGGCGAAATACGCGCCGAGAGTTTTGGCGTCTGCCGACTTCATTTCCGCTTCGAGCTGCGAAATTCCGGCCTTTACTTTACCCTGCTCCTCTTCCTTCTCCTTGCTGCTGGCCCGGCGGTTCGATAAGAAGCCCCGGCGCTGGCTCAGATGGTAAAAAGTCCGCCCCAACTCAAAGGGTTCAAGTCGGGCTTCCAGAGCGGCTTTCCGCAATACATAAAGGGGAAGCTCTGTAAAATTCGAACCATAATTGCCGCCAAGTGCTACCCACTTGGAAGTGAGATCGTGGTCAAGTGCATTTAGAATCTCGTGCCGCTGGGTAGCCGTATTGCTGGCAGAGCCCTCATATGCAGGAAGCATCCCGTGGCGTTGTAGCAACTTGAAAAGCTGCTTTTGCCGTCCGGCTCGACGGCGGAGCTGGCGGCGCATCAGGCGCGCTGTACGCCGGGCCACGGCATTGGACACGTCCTGGCCCCTTTCGACGTTGCCTTCGACGGCGGGTTCGAAGATGCGGACGCCGGCGCGCAAAACCCCGATGGGTTCATCTGCCTGATTGAGATGGATCATGGCCCAGCCCAGGGATGCCGAGCCGAGGTCCAGTCCGAGCAAGTACCTCGGTGGTTCTGAAGGAATTGATTCCATTACAACCCCTCTTGACGGCGCGGATATGGAGAGGTAAGAATTATAGCAGTGTACTTGAGCGACGATTGCCCGGCTTTTTCTCAGTAAAGAAAGGCTGTAAGCTTTCGCCGTACGGTATCGGTTCTACCGTAACCGTTGAACGCCCCGGAAACGGGGCGTTCTTGCGTTTGTAGTGCTTAAGTGCCCCAGGCAGCAATAAGTTGGGAATCGCCGTAGAGCGTGCCGTTCCTTTCCAACCCGTTGCCCGCACGTCGCTCAGAGCCTGACCTAGACTGCTCCTGCTATCCGCCCGCAATCGCTCCGAGAATCAGCAGCGGCTCTTTTCCCGATGCGACGGCTTCGGGCAGCGGCTTGTCGGGCGATTCCAGCGACCAATCCTCTTCGCAGGCAAAGAAGCGCAGAAACGCCCGGCGCTGCCCGGTGCCGTATTCGCGAATGGTGCCGCGCAGCATGGGATAACGTGTTTCGAGTGCGTCGAGGACGGCGCGCAGAGTGACAGGAACGGGAACATCGAGCAGCACATCGCCCTCCACATGCGCCAGATTGCGCAGATGGTACGGCAGCGCCACGCGCACTGTCGCCACGCCCGCGCCCTCAGCGTCAGTCAAGCTTCCTCCGCATTTCCGTGCAGTCCGGTCCTTAGTCCCTGAGTCCTTAGTCCCTAGAATTGGTTGCATAAATGCAATCAGCTTGAGAAAACCCGTCCCTCAGGGGTTAAAACCCGCGATTCTGTGCGCTTTGAATGGCACGGCTGAAGCCGTGCCCTTTCAAAACGCTATTTATGCAACCAACTCTAGTCCCTCAGTCCCTAGTTCCTTAGTCCCTTAGTCCCTCAGTCCCTATTGAAGCGTCTGCACCTCGACCGAGAGCACGGCCGGCAGGTCGTGAACGATCGGCGTCCAGCTATCGCCTGCGTCGGCCGAGGCGTAAACCTGGCCGCCCGTAGTGCCAAAGTAGACGCCGCACTTGTCCAGCGAGTCGACGGCCATAGCGTCGCGCATCACGTTGACATAGCAATCCTTCTCGGGCAGTCCCTTGGCCAGCGGCTCCCACTCGTTGCCGCCCTTGCGGCTGCGATAAACGCGCAGCTTGCCGTCGATGGGGAAATGCTCCGAGTCGCTCTTGATTGGCACTACATAGACCGTCTCCGGCTCGTGCGCGTGTACGTCGATGGCGAAGCCGAAGTCCGTGGGCAGGTTGCCGCTCACCTCATGCCAGCTTTCGCCGGCGTCGTCACTGCGCATCACGTCCCAGTGCTTCTGCATAAAGAGCACATCGGGCCGCGAGCGGTGCATGGCCACATGATGCACGCAGTGGCCGATCTCGGCGTTCGGATCGGGCATATGTTCCGAGCGGAGGCCCTTGTTGATCGGCTTCCACGTTGCGCCGCCATCGTCGGTGCGAAACGCCCCCGCGGCCGAGATGGCGGTGTAAATTCGCCTGGGATTCATGGGATCGAGAATGATCGTGTGCAATCCCATGCCGCCAGCGCCGGGCGACCACATCGGGCCGGTGCCGTGGCCACGCAAGCCGGAAAGCTCATGCCAGTTCTCGCCGCCGTCCGTGGAGCGGAACAGCGCCGCGTCTTCCACGCCCGCGTAAACGGTCTCAGGGTCGGTGAGCGAGGGCTCGATATGCCATACGCGCTTGAACTCCCAGGGATGCTGCGTGTCGTCGTACCACTGGTGCGTGGTCAGCGGCTTGCCTGTCTCGGGCGACGTGTCGTACGCAAACCTGTTTGGCAGCGCCTTGGGCGGCCCGGGAGGAGGAATGGCTTCGTTCGGCAGTCCGGGCTGGTGCCAGGTCTTGCCGCCGTCGTCGGATCGCTGGATCAACTGCCCGAACCACCCGCTCGTCTGCGAGACGTAAACCCGCTTGGGGTCTGCCGGCGAGCCTTTCATGTGGTAGATCTCCCAGCCGGCGAAGAACGGCCCGTCGACCGTCCAATCCTTGCGCTTACCGTCTGCGCTCAACAGGAACGCGCCTTTGCGCGTCCCCACAAGAACTCGCACGTTGCTCATTTCAACCTCCTGCCAGGAACTGCTTTTAGAATTCACCGCGGCGATTGGGGTTTAGGGGCTTGGGGCCAGGGAATGCCGCTCACAAGATTCTTTTCGATTTATCTTGCAAATTGCAAGTCTTTTCTTCAGCGCTCAATCCGTCAACATGGGTAGTGTCTCAACTGCAGAACGTTAATAGAGACACGGCTTTTAAGCCTATCCTGACACAATTCCGGCCAGAGGTTCTTTAGAAAGTGAACGCGAGCCCGGCGCTCAGGCTGCGCTGGTCCTGGGCGAAGATGAGCAGCGAGCCGTCGCTCAGGATATAGGGGCGATAGCCCTGGGCAAGCAGATTCCTCACGTCGAGCAGCGCTTCCAGGCCCCCCGATCCATCGCGGGTGAGATGAATGGGCTGGTGGAATTGAACGTTGAGGAAAGGCGCTGCCGCGTCCATTGCGTAGGGAGCGATTTCGGTGACCGTATCGTCAGGCTGCCAACTGTAGCTGGCGCGCCAATGAGTCTTGGTGCCATCCAGCATGCCGGAGAAGGAGATTGCGTAGGTTTGGGCGCGCCGGGGATGCGCTGCAGCCAGCACCTGCGTCAGTCCCGCGGCCTGCCCCATAGCGGGCATCACCAGTGCGCTGCCACTGGTATAGCTGACACTTACCTGATTGCCGCCGGGCAGCGAATGCTCGACCCTGGCCTGCACGCCGGCGGAGGAGAAGGCAGGCCCGGCAGCGCGGAACAGATTGCTCGCCGGATCGAACAGGACGGCGCCCGACGTTGCCGGAGAATTACCCGCGGCAAAGCGGCCCAGCGCCTCGAGAACGGGGTTGTCGATGTAATCGGCGTAAATTGCAACGGCCATGCCCGAGTTATCGGTACTCCGCTCCCAGCCTATCTCCTGGTGCATGCCGCGTTCGATGGCCAGATCGCCGTTGCGCTCAACAAGCGTGGGCATAAAAGCATCGGCCTGGCTTTCATCCGAAGTCCGGCTCGGCACCATGGTGGTCATGCGATAGCTGATCGTGGAGGAGCCAGAATGCCACGCGACGGTCGCAAAGGGCAGCGCAGCAGTCGCGGAGGTGGGAGATGGTCCGGCAAGGCGTCCGATCACTGCGGTTGAACCCACCTCGGCATCGATCGCATCGCCAAAATGCAGAATCTCGTAGCTGTGCACCACTGCTTCGTCGAGGCCCTCGTCGCTAGCGCCCTCTACTTCCGGCCGAATCGCGACAGCGGCCACCGACTGCACCGAGCCGGCAATACCGAGATCCTGCCGGAAGCCCAGCATCGACTCCATGCCGGCATCGCTGTCCGGCTCAAAATCCACGCGCGCCAGCAACTCCCGGCTGTCGGCAGGCGTATCTTCCACTGTGGCGGAGATGCGCTCGCCACTCTCGCCGAAGGTTCCGCTCTGGCCAGTCGCCATCAGGCGAGCCTTCAACTTCGGCGTGGTTCCCGATCCATCCGACACCACCACCAGGGGGCCATCTTCAAGCCAGCGCAGCAGCGGCCGGTTGGCGGCCGAGCGCAGCGTCCAGGCCCAATCGTCCTTTTGTGAATCACCGTTGCGCGGCTGGGCAGGAAGCCATTGCATGACTTCGTAGAGGGTGTTCAGAGTGAGGTTGACGACCGTGCCGCTGCGAACGCGGACGTTCTCGCGCAGCGCGGGCAGGAACGAGGGCCCCATCGCCTTGAGGGCGTAGCGGCCAGGCAGCAGCGATGAGATGAGAAAACGGCCTTCGCTATCGGTGTAGACGCTGGCGACGACGCTCAAGTCGGGACGCAGAAGCTGAACTTCGGCGCCGATCTGCGGCACTCCGGCAGAGTCGCGCACGAGGCCCGACACTGAGGCTGACGACGCTCCGCAGACTGGGGCGGTTGCTAAAGCGATCAGCGCGGCAAATCCGGCGAGATGGGCAATGCGCTTCATCTTGAGATGTGCGACCGTGCCGCGTCCCTGGCGTGTTTTCCTGTACAACCGTAACCTCGCACGCCCCCGAATTCTTGAGTCCGGATGGCATTTGCGCGGGATTACTACTATTCCACGACAAAAGGCGCCGATTGCGCAATCTCTTGTTTCGAGATTGCGTCATTTATTTTTACCGTCACCTTGTACTTGCCGGGCGGCAGACCAGCCATGGGGAGCGTCTTCTCCACCGTCAATTGGTCGCTGTGCGCCCCTAAATCCTTTGATTCCAGTTGTTTCTCCAGAATCACCGTCCCTGTCGCGGCATCGGTGATCTGGTAGGTAACCGTGGCCGAATTACTCTTGGTGGCCTCGTCGATGCCGAAGGTTGTAGAACTGCATCCAGAAGTTCAGGTCCTGGCTGCGCTTGAAGCTCACCGGCGTGGCTGTGTTCGACGATCACGCGGGGCCGGACAAAGGTGTTGCTGATAATGAAGTTGCCGCTGCCGATCTGGCGCGAGGAGACCGTGTTCATCTGGTCGGCCAGAATCAAAGACGATGCGCCCAGCTTCTCGTCCTGGTAAGTCGGGACCTCAATCCCTCTGCCGTAAATTCCGATGTGATCGGGATTGTTCACGTCCTTGATGGCGATATCCAGGCGGTAAAGGCCCGGCTGGCATCGGCAGCGCTTTCCAGTAAAGCTATTTGCCGTCGAGCGACTTCTCCAGCAACTCCGACGGCTCATCAATCTCGACCGTGTCCTCGAAGGTCTGCACGGTCTTGTGCATGATGGTGGTCACCTTGCCGAGAATGTTCACCACGCCCTTGGAGACGCCGTCTTTGGTCACGAAGGTGATGTCGCGATTGCGGATCTGGAGAGTGATGGGCACCAGATCCATGCTGTCGGTCACCTTCACAAAGTCGGTGCGCACATCGAAGGGAAACGGCGGGCCGCTGAGAAGCTTGTGCGCGGAGTTATAGGCGTCCAGGTCGGCGTCAAGATCGCTGAACTTGATCGGCGGCGGGGCGAATATCTTGGCGGCCAACTCGATGCGGTCGAATTCTTTGCCCTGCTGTGCCGATGCCCATCGGGCCGGTACCGAGCTGCTCTAAGCCGCCATTGAAGCGGTCGGTCTTGTCCTTGTGCTGCATCTCTTCATACTGTGTAAGCCCGGCGCCGGGAACATTCTTGAGAGCGTCTTTCTCGCTGCGGTCGATGGTGTAGTGGTAGTCGCCGCATTGGCAGGTGTCGACAAACTCCAGGTCGATGTTTTCGCCAACGCCCTCCAGATAGCGGTAGTGCCAGACCTCGAATGGGAACGTTGAGGTCTCGCCGCCGCCCTCTTCCATGGGCCGCTCGTACATACCGCCGGAGGGATGCGCGTCAATCGAGTCCGCTGGTCCCCACATAATGTAGATGCGCCCGCGATCCGTCTTCCAGCCCGGCTTGCCGGCGGCAAAGTGCTCGTTGGCATAGGCAATGCGCCGGTAGTGCTCCTCGCGAAACTCGTTTTCAGGGGAATCGGGATTGGGGTTGCGGCGCAGCCAGAAGTTCTCAATAAACGCTTCGCGCTCTTCGTCGTTGCTCAAGCTCATGAAGGCCTTGCGCTCTTCGTCGGTAATAATGTAGGGCACTTCCTCGTTCAGCCAGGTCTTATAGGGCCCCTTCAACTCCTGCCGCAGTGCCTTCTGCGCCTTGGCCCGCTCCTTGTCGCTCATTTGGCGATTAAGCGGATTGGCTCCTGGTCCTGATTCTGGCCGGCTGCCGGTTGGGCCTGTTCCTGAGATGTGGCGGGTGGGGCGGGGTTCTGCTGGGCCAGAAGGGCGGTTGCGGGGATGGAGATCAGGCCGCAACCGAGAGCGGTGAAGAGAAACGTGCGCCTGTTGAACATCATTGCCTTGAATACTCCTGCGATCCCTTATTTTACGGCCCCTGGAAGGGCAGAGCAAGGTCTCCGCACGCAGTTGGCTGGCGGTTGGACGCGCAGGGGGCGTCGAAGGTCACCCGCGAAGCGGCATGAGAAGGCCCTTTTGAGCCACTTCGGGCGCTACAGCCAGCCAATCCAGAGCCCGTCCGTCGAACAAACGCGCTCCTGCGTGGAACCTTCCGGCGCGCTGTCGCGTACACTGAATTGGAGAGAAACCTGGGATAGCAAACGCTCATGAAGAAGATTCTTTTGATTGCTCTCGCCGTATTGGTGGCTGCTGGACTGGTAACTTTTATGGTCATCAAGCAGCAGTCAGGCTATACCAAAGTCCTGACTGCGGCGCTGGCGCGCCAGGACCTGACCACGATCGTCAGCGGCACCGGCCAGATTAAGCCCAAAACCTATGTGAATGTCGGAGCTACGGCCATGGGCCGGGTGACCCATCTCTACGTAAAGGAGGGCGACCGAGTGACCCAGGGCGAGACCGTGGCTACCATTGAAAACGTGCAGCAGGAAGCGACAGTCAACGGGCAGCAGGCCACTATCGAGGCCGCCAAGACCGACATCGCCTCCTACGTCGCCGCCGAAAAGACCGCCGAGGCTAACTTGGAGCACGCGCGGGCCGACCTGGAGCAGAAAAAGCTGGACTGGGACCGCGCCCAGGCGCTCTACAAAGACGGCATCATGGCCAAGCAGGACTACGACGCCAAGAAGGCCGCCTACGATCTCGACGTCGCCTCCGTGGCTCAGGCAGTGGCAGGTGTAAATCAGGCCAAAGCCAACACCGACTCCGCCCGCGGGCACCTTCAGACCCAGGTTGCAACCTTGCGCGCCAATCAGGACCTGCTGAATCGCACCATCGCCGTCGCGCCGTTCAACGGCATCGTGACCAACGAGCCCGTCCGCGAAGGGGAAACTGTCGTCGAGGGCATCCAGAATACCGAGGGGTCCACGCTGATGACGCTTGCCGACATGAGCATCATCACCGCCGAGGTGAAGGTGGATGAGACCGACATCGTGAACGTGCAGATCGGCCAGACCGCCGACGTGACCGTGGATGCGCTGCCCAACAAGGTCTTCAAGGGACACGTGACCCTGGTGGGCGATCAGGCGCTGCTGCGCTCCACCGGCGTGGCTACCTCCCAATCGACGACCGGCACCGAGGAAGCCAAAGACTTCAAAGTCGTCATCACGCTGGATGGGCCCGCGGACGAACTTCGCCCCGGCCTCTCCTGCACCGCCAAGATCACAACCGCGCACAAGGCCAACGTGCTGTCGGTGCCCATCCAGGCGCTAACCATGCACGATCCGGCAACCGACACGGCAAAGAGCAGCGGCGGCGTCCAGGCGGCGTCGGCGCCCGCGGCGCCGGCCACGAAACTCAACCCGGTACAGGGCGTCTTTGTCGTCCAAAAGGATCCCCACGGCAGGTTGCGCGCCAAATTCGTTCCCGTCACCACCGGCATCACCGGCGCCACCGATATTGAGGTGCTCTCCGGCCTGAGCGACGGCCAGGAGGTCGTGACCGGACCCTACAAGACGTTGCGCGATCTCAAAGGGGGCGCGTTGCTCAAGCGGGACACGGCCAAGCCGGTTTCGCTCTCCACGAGCGGAGGCTCTTAATGGCTGCGGCGGTTCGGAAGCGCGAAAGAGACTGGCGCCGCCGCGGCTTCGCATCCTTTCAGGCGGAGCGGACCGGCGGGCATGGGATAACGATAAGAGCTGGAATGAGGATGAGCTTCGGATGGCGTTGAACGGCATCGGCATCGAGGATCTTGCGCATACCGCGACCGCCCCCTCGGACTACGTAATCGTCGTCGAGGATCTCTGGCGCACTTACGATATGGGCACGGAGCAACAGGTGCAGGCCCTGCGCGGCGTCTCGCTGAGCATCCGCAAGCAACGAATACGTCGCCATCATGGGCCCCTCGGGCTCGGGCAAGTCGACGCTGATGAACCTGATCGGCTGCCTCGACACCCCCTCGCAGGGCCGCTATTGGCTCAACGGCCAATTGGTCAGCGACCTCGACGACGACCAGTTGGCGCACATCCGCAACAAGGAGATCGGCTTCGTCTTTCAGACCTTCAACCTTTTGGCCAGGGCCACATCTTTGCACAACGTGGAACTGCCCCTGATCTATAACGGGACCCCTGCAGCCGCGCGCATAGAGCGCGCCAGGCAGACCCTCACCGATGTCGGGCTGGGATCGCGCATGATGCACAAGCCAAGCGAGCTCTCCGGCGGGCAGCGCCAGCGCGTCGCCATCGCTCGCGCCCTGGTCAACAACCCCTCCATCATCCTCGCCGACGAGCCCACCGGAAACCTTGACTCCAAAACCGGCCTCGAAATCATGGCCCTCTTCGATCAGCTCCACGCTCGCGGAAACACCATCGTGCTGGTCACTCACGAGCCTGATATTGCTGAGTTTGCGCATCGCGTCGTCCACATCCGCGACGGGCAGATCTTCTCCGACGAACCTTCGCCGCGCAAACGCTAAAGCATTTCTCCTTCTGCTGGATCCCAGAGCCGGTGCACTCAAGTTGCGATTCTCTCAAAGAATCGCAACCTGGCACGATGTCCCAAGGGCTTTATCTAAAGGAGAAATACTGTAGACCTCTAGCACCGCAATCTGTGCATTTGCACGCCCCTGCGAAATGCTTCCTCCCGCGCGGCCAAACGATCTTTTCCGAAGTCTTCATGCAAATTATCTTGACAACGGATAAGAAAGAGCCAAGATTTCCACAATACAGCGGGAATGAATGCAGGCGGTCAGGGTGACTGTTAGGCTGACCCCGGAATACATCTTGGCCTTATTCCTTTCCCCTATCTCGATCGAAAAACTGATCCGCCGTCGCGACGCCGCACTTGTGGCGTTGCCGCGGAGTTCCGCTCGCCGCCCTCCAAAGTGACGCGAACGGGAGAACTCTCCGCGACAGGCGGCCTGCCTTGGTCCATATTCAGGAGTCGGTCTCCACTTCGCGCTGAGCCGATCGGAGGTGAGTCTATGGTTGTCACGTCACAATGCAGCGGACACCGCGTAACAGGGCTGTACGTCGGCGCGAGCAATGTTCGGCGTTTTTTTCCTAAACGGGTTTCGACCATCGAACTGCAACTCGACCATCTGCGCATCGAGTGCGCTCTAAAACTGGACTTCTGGAACGGGCATCCTGAGATCGATGATCCCCGCCTATGTCTTTGGCTGGAGTCGAAACACTTCCAAAGAAGAGAGTGCCGGTCGCCCATGCCTTTCGCCATGATGCCCGCAGGCGAGCACTCTTATACTCTTGGGCCGATGCTCCACCAAAATCCGCCAAGAGTTCGGCCCGCCGCCGCTGCGCACGATGACGCATTGAGCCTCGCCTCGCAACCGGAACCGGCGCTTGCCAACTGAGGGGCGCGTTGGAATGGCAGATTCGATCCCAAGACACGCCGTGATTGCTGAACCGGCGCAATAAATAAGCCGAACGACTGGACCAGGCCGCCTGGGAAATGCGGCAAGGGAGTCGAAAATGAAAATGAAAATGACCGAGGCAAGAGTTGAGATGAATTTCCGCGCCGCCGAAGCGCTCAAGTCAGTACTCTCGGAGGTATCGACGCTCAAGCTGAAAGAGATCCGTTGCGCGTCGGCGGCCAGCGGCCGCGAGACCGGATTCGTGGCCTGCGTCGATGTCCTCGGCCACTCCCATATGTTGGCCTGCGCAGTCAAGGCCGACACGCGCCCCGACAATCTTCGCGCAGCGCTCAGGGAGTTACACGAAAGCGCCGCTCATGTTGCCGGCGATGCGACGCCGGTTCTCATAGCGACCTATCTTTCGCCCGAGGCGCAGGCGCTGTGCAAGGAGAGCCATGCCGGTTTCCTCGACCTCCAAGGCAACGCACGCATCGCCATTGGAGAAGTCTTCATTGGCAAGCGCACGTTCTCACACAGCCAGGTGAATCCGCCGATGGTCGCGCAAGCCATCGACTCGCCGCGCGGCGTGCACCGCGGCATCCTGGCCTCTCATTCCCCGGCTCTCGTAGCCGTGGCTTGATCCAATTCCACTCTGTGCTCCATCCAGGTGCCAGGGTGAAGAAGTGCCCCCCTGGGCCGGGCCGGGTACGACGCTCTTCGAGGGACAAATTCGAGTAAGAATTCGAGTAAGAACCGCCGCAAAGACGAGAGACAGATCCATTTGCCTGCGCGACCCGGTCCTATGTCCCTATTCCCTATTTTTTCAAATCTCCAGAATCACCGGCATAATCATCGGCCGGCGGCCCGTCGTCTTCTGGATCAGTCGCTTCAAGTCCACGCGCACCCGTTCTTTCACCATGCCGTAGTCGGACTTCTGCTCCGGGCTTAATCCATCCAGCGCCTTCAGCACGGTTTCGCGTGCTTCGTCGGTAATGTCGGCGCCGCCAAATCCGCGCATCACCACCTCCGGCTCGCGCTCCACCTTGCCCGTCTTCTTATTGATGGCCAGCACCGCCAGCACCACGCCGTCTTCCGACAGAATGCGCCGGTCGCGAATCACCAGATCCTCCACCACATCGATCGTCGAGCCGGAGTCTATCAGAATTCTTCCCGCCGTCACCTTGTCCCGCTTGCGCGCGTCGTCCTTGTCCAGTTCCAGCACGTCGCCGTCTTCAATCACCATGGCGTGCTCCACCGCGCCGGTTTCCATGGCCACTTGCGCGTGCTTGCGCAGGAAGCGATAGTCTCCGTGCACGGGGATGAAGAACTTGGGCCGCACCAGGTTGATGAGCAGCCGCATCTCCTCCTGGCTGCCGTGGCCGCTCACGTGGATCAGCCCATGCTGCCCGTCGTCGTAAATCACGTTGGCTTCGCGGCGGCTCAGGTGGTCGATGACTCTGAAGATACCCTTCTCGTTTCCGGGAATGATTCTCGAGCTCAGCACCACGGTGTCGCCGGCGTCGATGTGGGCATGTTTGTGGTTGTCCACCGCGGCGCGGCTCAGCGCGCTCATCGGCTCGCCCTGCGTGCCGCTGATCAGCACCATCAACTGCTCGGGTGGGTAGTCCCGCATCTGGCCGGGCTGGATTACCAGTCCCGGCGGAATTTCGATGTAGCCCAGGTCCTGCGCAATCTCGGTCGACTCCATCATCGAGCGGCCCACCACAACCACCTTGCGCCCATGCGCCCGCGCCAGTTCCATGGCGATGCGTATGCGATAGATCGACGATGAAAAGCAACTGAAGAACAGCTTCTTCTGAGCCTGGGTAAAAATCTCGTCGAGCCTCGGGATCACGGCGCGCTCGCTGGGCGTATAGCCTGACCGCTCCACGTTCGTCGAATCCTGAAACAGCGCCAGCACGCCACGCTTGCCGTACTCGGCAAAGGTGTGCAGGTCGAAGGCCTTGTCGTCCATCGGCGCCAGATCGATTTTGAAGTCGCCGGAATGAATGATGATGCCCACCGGCGTCTCAATCGCCAATGCCACGCAATCCACCAGCGAGTGCGTTACGCGGATAGGCTCGATGGTGAATGGCCCGATGGTGAACTTGTTTTTGGGCGCGATCTCGATCAGCTCGGTTTCGTCCAGCAGCTCGTGCTCTTCCAGCTTGTCTTCCACGTAGGCCAGCGTG
This sequence comes from uncultured Acidobacteriaceae bacterium, assembly GCA_963799445.1. GTDB lineage: Bacteria > Acidobacteriota > Terriglobia > Terriglobales > Acidobacteriaceae > Telmatobacter. Next base: position 38,555 of record CAWCXX010000040.1, read on the forward strand.
AACTCGGTGGCGTACACCGGAACCTTCAGCTCGTTCAGGATCCAGGGCAGTCCGCCGATGTGGTCCTCGTGGCCGTGGGTCAGCACGATGGCGCGAACGTGCCGCTTGTTCTCAATCAGATAGGTGATGTCGGGCACCACAATGTCCACGCCGAGCAGTTCCGTCTCGGGGAACATCAGGCCCGCATCGATCACAATAATGTCGTCTTCCCAGCGCACCGCCAGGCAGTTCATCCCGAACTCGCCCAGCCCGCCCAGGGGAATGATTTGCAGTTTTTTTGTTTGCATCGGTCATCTCTGATGCTACCACCGCGGGCTTTGCTTCAGTGGGACGCGAATCTGCATGCCAGATCAACAATCGAGCGCATGGACTGATTCCGCTCACGTCCGCCTATGCAACCCTCTTACGCCGCGCGGGATTCACCGAAAATTGGAGTCCGAGCGCCTGCATCACGCGCAATACCGTTTCGAATTTCGGACTACCGTCCGCGCTCAGCGCGCGGTATAAGCTCTCCCGCGAAACCCCCGCAGTTCGCGCAACGTCGCTCATGCCGCGCGCCCGCGCCACCACCCCCAGCGCATCCGCCACAAACGCCGGGTCTCCGGTTTCGAGCGCATCGGTCATGTAAGCGGCGATAGCTTCGTCGTTGTCCAGATACTTCGCCGGATCGAACGGCTTTGTCTTCACCGCACTCATCGCAACTCCTTTGCCAGCCTTCGGGCCATTTTGATGTCTTTGTCTTGCGTGCTCTTATCGCCCCGCACAAAAGAACAATCAGAATCTTGCCGCGCTGCACATAGTAGACCCGGTAGCCCGGTCAATAATCGATGCGCAGCTCGCTGATTCCTTCGCCAGCAGCTCGAACGTCGCCCGGATTGCCAAACGCCAATCTCCGGCTTCGGGCAGCGATTTTAGCCTTTGCCCTGCTATCCCTGAGCGCCGCCAACCACGTAGAGAAGGTCTCGGTCTCTTGAATTTCGAGCACAGGGCAATTGTAGCCTGCGGGCTACATCGTGCGCAACACGGTAATAGAGATTCTTTGACAGAAGCCTACAGATCCGCTCACGCACTTCGAGTTCTGGAAAGGGCCAAGAGGCTCCAGACGAAGCGAGATGTCTTCCAAATATGGAGTCCAAACTGCCGCCGCCATATGGATTCCAGCCAGCAAATGTCCGCGCCAGTTCTTGGCAGCCAGACTATTGCCCTTGAACGGACGGGGAGAGAAAATGAAGGGAAAATTGTAGCGCTCCCGGGAATCGAACCAGATGCGGATAAAGGGTCTATGTTTGCCGCTCTACGTCGCAGACGCTGGCTCCCTCAGTTGTGCCAAAGCCACCACAGCCCGAAGAAGCTGAGTGCTGCGGCGGCCTCGACGCCAAGCGCCATTAAGGCGCCTTTCGCGCCACGGAGGGCAGCCGCACTCGATTCGTACATGTTGTCAGCTTTGGCGGGGGCTAAAGCGGGAGCCTTGCATTGGTGACACGCCGGCAAAGGACCGGAATAAATTTCCGCGAATCGCATCGAGTCATGCGATAGTCCCGCTTTCGTCAGTATGCGAGCTGGAGTAGCCACCTTAGCTCCTTCCCATCACAGCGTTACCGCAAAGACACACACACACCATCACTTGCGATCCCACTGGACTAACGCGGAATTTGACCTGATTTGCTGCATTTACGTTTCCAAACGCAGAGCCGCATCAATCTTTGATTAGAAACGGTTTGCGTTCATAGGTCCCTTGCCATGCTGCTGTCGACCGGGTAGTTTTTACTCGACTCGGTAAGATATGCCTGATCCAACGCAGTGAAAGGTGGAGCGTCCAGCGAGTTCCGCAGGTAGGGCGTCTTGCCAATACCCTCAACAATTGCGACGGGCGTTACGCAAATGAGAACTTCCGGAATGGCGGCCACTCGACCCGAATCGAAGAGGCAATCTCAAAGCGTGCCGGGGCGTATCGAAGAGCTGCCGCGGCGGTGCATTTTCCAGATTCCGGCGGCTGGTAAATCAGGCTGAGGGTTCCTGATGCGGCGGCGTTCCGTATCGGCTGGCACGCCGGCGCAATGGGCGCCGCCAGTTCGGGAATGACATGCAAGCTACATTCTCATATTCTGTTCTTCTGAATGGATACTGAACGATTTCCCCAGCGGCCGGGTGCGGAACGCCTTGCGGCAGCTTCGCCAGCACAGCTTGAATATGAAGCAGTCCCGCACCGCTGGGCGGCTCTGGCCGTGCTTCTGGTGGGTGGGTTTCTGCCGCCGCTCGACTTCTTCATCGTGAATGTTGCGCTGCCCTCAATCCGCCAAGGGCTGGGGGCGGGAGACGACGTGATCCAGTTGGTCATGTCGGGGTATGCCGCTGCGTATGCCGTGCTCCTGGTAATGGGCGGGCGGCTGGGGGACTTGTTTGGCCGCAACTGGATCTTCATGATCGGCATGACCGGGTTTGCGCTGTGCTCGGCCTGGTGCGGTCTCGCCTGGTCGCCGTACGCGCTGGTGATGGGGCGGCTTCTGCAAGGGGCGGCAGCGGCAATCATGGCGCCGCAAGTAGCGGCCTCCATCCACGTTTTGTTTGCGCACGAAGAGAAAGCGCGCGCCTTCAGTCTCTACGGAGCCAGCATCGGAGTCTCTGCCATTGTTGGGCAGTTACTGGCCGGAGCGCTGATATGGGCCAACATCTGGGGCCTGGGTTGGCGCACGATTTTTCTGATCAACGTTCCCATCGTAGCCATTACCCTGGTGGCCGCAATTCCGTTGCTCCGTGACTCCCGACCCTCAACCCGTGTGATCCTGCCGCTCGATATCAGCGGTTCAATTCTGCTTTTTCTCGGGCTCGGCGCCTTGGTTTGCTCTCTGATTGAAGGGCGCCAGGAAAACTGGCCCGTCTGGTCCTTCGTCCTGTTGGGATCGTGCCCGGTGCTGTTGGCCGGGTTCTGGCGGGTAGAAGTTCGTTTGGGCGCCCAAGGTCGGGCCCCTCTGATACACCCCCGCCTTTTTGCCGCGTCCGGCTTTGCCCGCGGACTGGGCGCGACCCTTTTGTTTTATACGATGGCCAGCTTCTTCCTGTTCTACTCGATTTATCTGCAGGCGGGATTGCAGTTTTCGGCATTCCATGCGGGCATCTGCATTGTGCCTTTCGGCATAGGCTATGTTGCCGGGTCCCTCAGTACCCCTGCCTTTCTCCGCGGCGTGGGCATGCGCGTGTCCGCCTTCGGGCTGCTCATCGCGGCTGCGGGCCTAAGCATGCTTGCCATAGGTGTCAACAGCGCCGGCGTGATTCATCTGCTCGCGTTTACTCCCGGCGTATTTGCCATCGGCTTTGGCCAGGGCGTTGTACTCCCCACCCTTGTGCGAGCAGTGATCCAGGGCGCTCCCACAGATTATGCCGGTGCTGCTTCCGGAGTGGTGAATTCCGCTTTGCAGATCAGCGCCTCGCTGGGGGTGGCTACCGTTGGCGGCGTGTTTTTTGCCCTCCTCGCGCAGCACTCAGGGAGCCTGGCCGCGGTGACACACGCTTTCACCGTGGCTTTGCTATGCCTGGCAGTGCTGCTGTTGTGCGCTTCTCTTCTGGCCTGGGGTCTCGGTTCCACGCCACGCGGGATCTCTTCGAAGCCGGAATGACAGAATAGAAATCCCGGATTATTACTCAGGTTAGCCGCTCAGGCAGCAAGAGTAGATCGAAAGCGGAAGGCCCAATACTCTCGTAAGAAGGAGAGAGCATCTGTGCCACATATCTGGCGTTTTTCAGAGTCAGGCGGTCACGTGGCGTTTTCCGCTGGAGTGTCTCCCAACGCCCCCGGGAAGCGATCTTAGCTTCTCCTGAATCGTTGTGCGGCATCTCTCACGTTCCCTAATTCGTGAGGCACCCGCCCTGCTGTCCTCGCAAATTCATCAATTCAAAGATTGTTAGTCGGGCCACCTGAGACTAGAATTTCAGTTTGATCGAGAGGAGCTCTCGAATTTTCGACTCGTCACTGCCAGATCCTGCCTTTTTCTCGCTGCTTGGCGGGTGAGCTCCGATCTGCGGCAATGCGACTCGCCTATTCGGAGTCCGGGTTGACGCCGGCGAGACTGCTCGATTGCTGTTGGCGGACGACATCGATGAATCATGCGAACAAGCGTTCGATTCTGATTGCCGTGCTTGTTGCGGGCACCTTCTACATGGAGTTTCTCGATGCGACGGTAATCGCCACTGCCTTGCCGCAGATGGCTCAAACCTTCCACACGAGTCCAATCACCCTGAGCGCCGGAATGAGCGTGTATATGCTGGCGCTTGCCGTGTTTACCCCCATCTGCGGCTGGATGGCGGACCGATTCGGCAGCTGCAGCGTGTTCAGCACCGCGATTGGCGTTTTTACGGTTGCCTCTATTCTGTGCGGAATCAGCAACACTCCTTTCCAGTTCATCGCGGCCCGGGTTTTGCAAGGCATGGGCGGTTCCATGATGGTGCCTGTGGGACGGCTCGTTGTGCTGCACAATACCGAGAAGAAAAATATGATCCGGGCTATCGCCTATCTCACCTGGCCGGGTTTGCTGGCGCCCGTGATTGGGCCTCCGGTTGGTGGATTTATCACCACATACGCGACATGGCGCTGGATATTCCTCCTGAACGTCCCGTTAGGGGTAGCTGGGATTATCTTCGCGCTGATACTGATTCCCAATAAGCATTCCGATAAGAAGACCCGCCTTGACATACCCGGATTTATTTTTTCCGGTGTGACTTGCGCCGCCGTGATGTACGGCATGGATCTGATTGGCCGGCGTAATGCGCCTTGGCTGCTCATCGCTCTGATGGCAGGCGTCGCGCTTCTCTTCGGTTACCTGACTACATGGCATGCCAATCATCATCCTCACTCGCTGCTGGAGTTTTCTGCGCTCAAGATACATACATTTGCGTCAACGATTTGGGGTGGATCGATCTTCCGCATGGCCGTCTACGCCGTCCCCTTCCTGACGCCACTGATGTTCCAGATTGGCTTTGGATTGAACGCGTTTCAATCCGGGCTGATGGTCCTGGCCATCTTTGCAGGCAATATTGCCATGAAGCCGCTGACCACACCTGCCCTCCGACGCTACGGTTTCCGCAAACTTCTGCTTGTGAATGGGACACTGCTCGCAGCCGCCGTGCTGGCCTGCGCCTTCTTGAGTCCGGGTACGCCTCGCTTGATTATTCTCGCTGTTCTTTTCTGGGGTGGATTGTGCCGATCCATGCAATTCACGTCTATTAACACGCTTACATTCGCGGATGTTCCGGCCCCACAACTGTCAGGGGCGAACACATTGTTCAGCATTGCGTGGCAGATGTCCGCCGGCATGGGAATCGCACTCGGGGCAGTGGCGCTGCAGATGTCTTCTCTCATCCACGGTGGGCACAGTATTTTGACGGTGAGCGACTTCCACGTTGCTTTTGTCATGATTGCGGGGGTCTCGATCGTTTCGCTTTACGATGCTTTCCGTCTCGATCCGAAAGCTGGAGCCGTAGTCACCGGGCACGCTGTCGAGCCGTCTGAGATGCAGGCAGACGCAATACCGGGCGGGGAGTAACGCAGGTGGCCGATGGATCAAGCACGTCCTCATGACCGGACTTTTCTGACCGAGAGTTCTCTGGCGCTAGGGTCTGCTAACACTACTGGGATGGCGGCGACGGGAGCCGGTTTTTCCCGGTTCCATAGCAAAACCAGAGATGCTGTAACCCGAAGCCGCTGCACTTAAGTCGCCGCGACCTCAAGGAGCGGCGACCTTCAAAAAAAAGCTGAATAGGGCACACCTTCTCTGGTTTTGCCGTAGAAGCGATGAACGAACTGTAGTGAATTAGTGGGGCGACGAGCGACAACGAAATGAGAAAAAGCGGCCCCGTCCCTTCGGCTTCCATCCCCGCACGCAAAGATCGCGTGCCGGGAGCCCTGGGTTGTGGCCAAATTCCGGGGTCCATGGCGACGGGTGGCTCGCAAAGCCGGGGTCGCTGGGGTGGAATTCCGGCCATACCTCGTTCTCGCCCTCGACCTTGGAGCCGCCAAAGCTCTCCGCGGCGAGGCTCGGCCTCGTCTGGCCGGATTTTTGCTCACAACGCCATCCACCCCAGGAGTGTTAACAGGCCCTGGATTGGCCGGATGAATCGTGCGCCGGATTGAAGCGCTTCAGGTGCCATCAAAGCAAGGAACAGCCAGCCGGGAGTGAAGAAGCCAGGAAAACAAAGAACCAGAAATAAACCGCTTTTCATCAAATCTTTGTAGGATTTAGCCTACGGCCCAGGAGGCAGTCTCCAGCGGCAGAATTGTGGCGGCGCTGGCATTCGGTAATCCCCAAAAAATCCGGCGGCCGGGAGGCCGCTCGGTGTAGACTTGTGCCAACAGAACCGTGCCAGATCCATTCACGGATTTGGTCCTCCCCACCAGTATGCGTGGGCAATAGTAGGTAATTTCACATCGCATGGAGGGATGAATGAACGAGCGTATTGTCATACGGCGCATGAGCGGTGGGAAACAAACAGCAACTGAAGAGTTCCCCGTTGCCGACAACCGAGAATTCACGTTAGGCCGTGAGCCCGATTGCAACATCAAATTTGATGCTGACAGGGAAGACCTGGTTAGCCGTCACCACGCCAAAATCACAGTGACTAAAATCGATCCGATTGAAGCCACCATCGTCGATCTCAACAGCACCAATGGGACGTTTGTAAACCGGCAGCGCCTCTACGGCCCTGTGCCACTGCACCCCGGCGACGTGGTCCAACTTGGGCCTGGCGGGCCGGAGTTTCAGTTTGATTGCGAGCCCAAAGTAGCAAAGCCGACACGGATGGCGGAAATCCCGGTGCCCGTGGCTGCGTCGGCCCCGACGCGCCAGGCGGCCATCCCCATCCCGCCGCCTCAGGCTCAGGCGTCCATTCCGCCACCTATGGTCCCGGCAAGACCAGCGTCCCCTCCCGTTGTTCAAACAACGGGCAGTATGTCAACCGTCGGCAAAGCCACGGTTGAGAGGATGATCACCCAGGGAAAATCTCAGACGCGCAACCAGATGCTTTGGGGCGGATTTGCGTTGTTGCTGATCATTTTGGGAGTGGGCGCGTACGTGTTGACCCGGCCCAAGCCGACGCCATATGTCCCCCCCGCGCCCACCCCTAACCCCAACCCTCCTATGAGCAGCGTCGCCATTGCCGCCAAATACACCCCCTCGGTGGTCCGTATCGAGGTGGCATGGAGCCTGATCGACGTCAGCAGTGGGCACGTTCTGAGCCAGGTTTTTCTGCCCAATAGCACCAAGGACAAAAGCGGCAAGGATGTGCAACTGATTCCGGGCGCGGGAGACGCATTGCCCTTGTTCTACGCGTACAAGGGCCAGGCCGAACCGGTGCTTTCCACGGGCGACGGCGGCGGCCTCTATCAGCTCATCGGCGAAAGGGGATCAGGCAGCGGCTTCGTCGTCGACCCTTCCGGCTTTATCCTCACCAATAAACACGTGGCGGCGGGCTGGAATGCGCCCTACGAGGGTATGGGGGGAGGGGCCAAGGCCGGAATTCTTCTCACTCCCGACGGGAAAGGAGGGGCCAGTATGAGCGCCCTCGGCGCGAATCAATTCCCCGGACAATGGCTGCCGGCCCAGGCACAGGTCTTTGTGCAGGGAAATCTGAAGAGCATAAGCGACCTCAGAGGGGTGAATAATCAGCTGGGTTTTGCGAGTCAGGTGCAGGGGCGCGACGATGTGCTGAATGTCACTTTTGCCGGGACGCGCATGCCCCTTAACGCCACCGTCACCAAGGTGAACGACAACGCCGATGTGGCGCTGATCAAGGTCGAGACCCCTCAGCCGCTGACCAAAGTTGAATTAAACGACAATTTCGATACGATACAATCCGGCTCCAGAGTCACGGTCATGGGCTACCCCGCCGTGTCGGTGCAAACGATTCAGGCGCAGGCATCGAACGACATGCACAACCAGTCCTCGACGGTGAACATCATTCCCAACCCCACCGTCACCGACGGCAACATTCAGCTGATTGCGCGCAACGGCGCCAATAACAGCCAGGAACTGCAAACCATCAGCGAAACGGGGGATGGCTACCAGCTGGCCATCAACACCACAGGCTCCGGCAACAGCGGCGGTCCGGTCTTCGACGACCATGGCAAGGTCATCGGGATCTTTAGTGACAGTATCCAACGGCCAGGCGTCACCACAGTGGTAACTTTTGCCTTGCCGATTAAAGAAGGCATCGAACTGATGAAATAACGGCAACGCAGGCAATGTGGCTCGAGTGGACCCGTTCCTCAATACCGTCATTGGCGAATACCACATCACCGAGTTGATTGGCGAGGGCGGTATGGGGCGGGTCTATCGAGCCGTGCACACGCGGCTGAACCGTCTGGCTGCGGTCAAAGTCCTCACCGCCGCATCGGGCGACATTGTGTTCCTCGAGCGATTCATGAACGAGGCGCAGATCCAGTCGCAGATGCGCGATCCCGGTATCGCCATTCTCTACGACTTCACCCAGTATGGCGGCATTCCGGTCATCATTATGGAGTACGTTGATGGCCAAACCATTCAGCAGATCACTGAAAGCACCGGTGCGTGGCCGGTTGAGCGCGCGCTGCCGGTGCTGAAAGCCCTTGCCCGGACACTCGGGTACGTGCACTCGCAGGGCATTGTGCACCGCGATTTCAAGAGCGCCAACATCAAGGTGACCCCCAGCGGCGAAGTCAAATTGATCGATTTTGGCATTGCCACAAGCCTCACCGCGCACAGACTTACAGCCGCCGGTTTTGTGATCGGTAGCTTTCAAAGTCTCTCCCCTGAGCAGACGCGGGGCGAACCGGTGACACCGGCCAGCGATATCTGGGCCTTCGGCGTGCTCACTTATGAGATGTTGACGGCATCACTGCCCTTCGTAGGCTCAGACGCAGCGGAGCTATTTTCCAAGATTTCCCGGGCCAGCTTCACCGCGCCCACCGTTCTGAAGCCCGGATTGCCTTTTCTGTTCGAGCAGGTGATTCGCGATTGCCTGAGACGCGATCCAAAAGACCGTTACAAATCCATGGATGAACTTGCGAGTGACCTTGCCCGCATCAGCGACCCGAGGAGCGCAAGCGGATCGTGGCTGGCTTCTGTTGCAAGACGGTATAAGCGCCGCCGCTTGCTACTTGCGGGTGCCGTGCTGGGTCTGTGCGCTCTTGCGTTCATCGGCTACTCCCTGGTCCATAGGGAGATTATCGATACCGGCAACACGACAACATCGAAAAGCGGCCATGGCACAGGCGGCGCCGGGCAAATCAGTTCGACGCCACCTGACCCAGCCAATATGCAGACCGTAACGGTTGACACCTTCGACGGCTCGGCCCAGGTCTGGGAGAACGGCGTCAAGATCGGCGATACCCCCTATGAGTTTCATGTGCCGTTTGGGACATCGGTCAGCGCTGTCTTGAAACGTCGCGGATTTGTCGATCTCCCCATCAACTTCGATGTAGGCGAACGTAGTAACTATGTGTTCACTCTTGATCGGAGCCCGTCAGAATGAATTTATTTCAGCGTGTTTTCCACCGTTTCGACAAAGAGTCAAGCCAGACAAATCACGCGCCAACCCCCAGCGTACCGCCGGCCTTTGTCCTCGACAGCGATTTGCTGAGCGATGTGGGATGCGTGAGAAAAAATAATGAGGACAGCGGCCGCATCTTCCGCGCGCCCGGCAACGATGGTGAAAGTGCGCAGCTGCTGGTAGTGGCGGATGGTATGGGCGGCTACAATGCCGGGGACGTTGCCAGCGCCCTGGCCGTCAAGACCATCGAGGAATCCTATCCGGAGATAAGAAAGGACCCGGAAAGAGCGATCAAACGCACCCTCGAGACCGCGAATGCAATAATCTACAAGCAGTCGAAGCAAAATCCAGAAAGCGCCGGAATGGGCACCACCTGCACCGCGCTGCTCATTCAGGGAGGCTTCGCGTACTCTGCTCATGTGGGAGACAGCCGCCTCTATCTGCTGCGCGATGGCGGCATTTATCTGATGAGCGAGGACCACTCCCAAGTGATGGACATGGTTCGATCGGGGCTGCTGGAACTCAGCGAGGTGCGCCATCATCCCGACAAGAACGTGATCACCAGGGCAATCGGCCGCCAGCCGGAGGTCGAGGTCTCCACGTGGCTGCAGCCACTGCCGCTTCGCGTCGGAGATGGTTTCGTCGTTTGCTGCGACGGACTTTACGATGATATTGAGGACAACGAAATCTGCGACGCCGTTCAGGGGAAAAGCGCATCGAGCGCTTGTGCGGAGCTCGTCCGTCTTGCCAAGGAGCGAGGGGGTAGCGATAACATCACGGTTGCCGTGGCTAGGCTGCTCCCTGCCAAGCCGCCTTTGAAAACCAAAGTGACGCGGAAAATGGAGGTATTGCAATGATGATTGGGGACACTATTGGGCAGTATCGTGTAACCCAGTTGCTCGGGGAAGGCGGCATGGGCGCCGTGTACAAGGCGGTCGACACCATGATCGAGCGCGAGGTTGCGATCAAGGTGCTGCGGCCCGAGATCGCGCACCAGAAGAATCTTCTCGACCGTTTTCGCACTGAGGCCGTCACGCTGGCAAAGCTGAATTACGCCGGCATCGCCATGCTTTACACCTTCCTCCAGGAAGGCGATCAGTTCTACATGATCCTGGAGTATGTTCCGGGCAAAACGCTGGAATGCGTTGAGCAGGAGCATGGCGCGCTCGACTACAAAGTCGCGGTGCCGTTGTTTGTGAAGATCCTTGAGGCGATGCAGCCGGCGCATGAAATGGGCATCATGCATCGGGATGTGAAACCGGCCAACATCATGCTCACGACCTGGGGTGCGGTCAAGCTGATGGACTTTGGTATCGCGCGTGTTTTGGGAGCCGCCAGGCAGACCCGGCAAGGCGCGCTGGTTGGCACCATAGAGTACATAGCGCCGGAGCGTATTAAGGGCAAAGAGGGCGGGCCCGCGGCCGACATTTATTCTCTGGGTATTGTGCTCTATGAGATGCTGGCGGGACGGCTGCCCTTCCGGAGCGAAAACGAGTACGAATTGATGCACATGCATCTTGAGAACGTCGCGCCCACCTTCGCGGAAGGCGGAGTGAACGTTCCTGCGGGAATCGAGGCTGTCGTCCAGAAATCGATGGCCAAGCAGGAAGAGGACCGCTACGCAACATGCGACGAATTCAGCGAGGCCTTGCAGAGCGTTGTTGGCGCCGCTCCTATTGCAAAACGGCAGATCATCGCGCTCGTGGGACAAGTGGCAGTTGCTGAGTTGGGGACGGCAGGACACTCCTCCGGCGAGACAACTGGCGCTGCCACCAGCAACGGTTTTCCGGCCGTCAACGTCGCAGAACCCCAGAAGCAGGAAATCCCAGGCAAAGGTTCGGGGTCGGTGGCGGCGTTCATGCGATTGCGCAAGGTGCCACTACTCGCCGCGGCTGCGGTGCTGGTCGCGATTGCCTTGGGAGTTGGTTTCGGGCTTCTTTCAAGAAATGGGCCGCCCAAGCCGGCGCCCAATCCGCCCGTGCAGCAGAATGAACCGACCGCAACCACGGTGCCGAATGGAGTCCCGCCACCTGCTCAAGCGCCCTCGGGTGTCATCTCGCCGTCGATTCCTTCGCAGCCAATTCAAGGCACGCCCATTGCTCCGCCGCCGCCGTCCAAACCCGCACCAAAGTCCAACGAGACTAAGCATGACAGAGCAATTGAGGCCCTCTCCGAATGAAGACTATCGGACCGAAACTCGCAATGAATTCCTTGCTGGTGGCCGTTTGTCTGGCGCTGTTCGCGGTCACTTGCACCTCTGCCTTTGCCCAGAGTACCGGGAGCGACACAAAACCCATCACTCTCAAGGGGTTGGAAGACGCGCTCAAGATTGGTGGGCTCAAGGACTCTGAACTCATCAGCCAAATTCAGACTCGCGGGGTCGACTTCATCCTAACCCCCCAGATAACGGACGCATTGAAAGGCCTGGGCGCTTCAGCAGCCGTCATCAAGGCTGTCGGAGCGAACTATCGCGGCTCGGCAGCCCCAAACGTGAACCCGCCTCCTCCGCCTCCTCCCCCCATGGTTCCAACTCCATACCATGCGACGGCCGGCTATCCTTCGGCGCCCGGTATTTATTTCAAGCAGGGAGGCGCCTGGACTCGGCTGCAGCAGGAGTCCGTCACATGGCACAGCGGGCTTGCAAAAAACCTGAGGGTGTTCACCCACGGAATGGTGAATACTGAGGCCACCGGGGATATGCCAGGCGCCCACAGCGCCACTTCCGTCCACGATCCCGCGTCCTTCATCATTTGGCCGCCAAATGGTCTCACGATTGGGAACTACCTGATCGTGCATTTGCATGGCAAAAAGGATGACCGCGAATTCAAGATCTCAATGGGGCAGTTGCACAGCGAGGATCAGGTTGACTTTCGCCCTGCGAAGGTCAACAACAGCTTGTTTGAAGTGGACTTCTCACAGGGCCAGGGCGATTATGCCTTCGTCACGAGCCGCGATGTTCCCACGGGGCAGAGCGCAAACGACAGCTTTCTGTTCACGTTCCAGATCGTGCAGTAGCACCGGCGCTCATACTCCACTTTGCCACTTCGGTAATAACATAGCTAAAGCCAGATAAGGCCGCTGGGGCGGAAAATACTTCGTGCAAACGGCACTGCAACCTTGCCGGTATCGCTAGCGTGCATTCGTCACGGACGCTATAGCAAAACCAGAGATGCTGTAACCCGAAGCCGCTGCACTTAAGTCGCCGCGACCCCAAGGAGCGGTGACCTTCAAAAAAAGCTGAATAGGGCACACCTTCTCTGGTTTTGCCGTAAAGTCACTGCATTTTATCCTGTCAAACGTCAAATCTACACGATTTTTTCTAGGTTGTCCCTTCCACTTATCCCACTGCCTGAATTTCCGGATCCGGCTCGCTTCCGAAGAACGGAGTTGTACGGTTAAGTTGGCTTACCGAAAGCTCACGGGCAAATCCCGAGGTGTGTCTCGGAGGCCTGAGTTGCGGTCATGGCGGCTCGCCTGTCCCGGTCAATCCTCTACGACATGCGTCTCGAACTCTTTGCGGTGCGCGGCCCAGCGAGCGCGATCGAACTGCCCTTCGGGCGAAAGACAGGAAGCGGCGGCATAGGCCATAGCCAGGGTGTGGTGCGTGTTGTCGTGGGCGAACAGTCCCTGGCGGCCGAAGGTAAGCAGGCCTTCGATTTCGCCTAGCCAGCTGTCCATGCGCGAGAAGTATTTCTCGTAGTCTTTGCTGTAAATGGGGTATGCTTGCCGCAGGCGGCGGGTCACCACCTTTGCCACCGGTTCGGGCCGAGGCAAGCCGGCGCGCTCGACCCAATCGCAGAGGCATTTGCCCAGATCCTCATCGTTCATCTCCCAAACGGCCTCGCCGGGATCGGAAGGAAGCTCGGCGCAAAGCACCGTCCGTCCGCGCGGCTCAATGGCGCCGCTGAAATTCTTAGGCTCGGACATGCGGGAAATTGGGATGGCCTCTTCGGGAAAGTAGTAAGCGTCCCAGGTTGGGCTGAACCGATCGCGCTCGATGACCAGGTAAATCAGGATCATGCCGCGGTAGGAGATGTTCGAAGCGGCTTCCAGCACATTGGCGGGAGCTGGCGGCCGCATCCCACGGATCAGGATGCTGATCGGAATCGTGGACCATACCTGTTGCGCCGGAAGGACGTGTTCCTGGCCGCCCATCTGGTAGCGCACGCTCTCAATGCGCGCGGCAGACCGCTCGACCGCCAGGAAGCGCGCTCCGAATTTGAACTCCGCTCCCTCCTTGCGCGCCGCCTCGTAAAGGCACTGGGATATCTGGCCGTAGCCGCGGCGCGGGTAATAGAAACGCCCCGCCCCGGGAGGTTTCATACCCGGAATCTGACTCGCCACCTTGCGCAGCATTTTCCCGATCGAGCCTGCGGAGACGCGCCGTTGCGCGATGGTCAATGCCAGTTCTTCGGGCGCTACGCCCCACAGCTTCCGCGCGTAGGGAAAGTAGAACTCGCGGCAGATCGTCCGCCCGAGACCGCGCTCCAGCACGCTGGCAAAGGTCTCGGGCCCGGCAGCCGGACGCGGCTCAATCTTCCTCGCCATATCGGCCAACACGCGCAGGGCGAAACTTTTGGGCAGCCGCAGCAACAAATCCACCGGCTTCAGGGGGAAATGGATCCAGTGGCCCTGGAGCAGGATTCTTCCGTGGCGGGTTTGAAACAGCAGATCGTCCCCCAGAAGGCGGCGCAAATCCCGCATGATCTCGGGCGGCGTCACGGGATGGAGACGATGGCTCCCGAAATCGCAATTGACGCCCTCCAGATCGAAACTTCCGGCGTTGCCGCCCACTCTTTCCTGCTGTTCGAGCACGGTGACGCGCGCGATTCCCTTGTGCGCGAGCTGGTAGGCCGCGCCTACGCCAGCCGGCCCGGCGCCGAGAATCACCACGTGTGGCTTTGCCAGGGTCATCCGTTCGACACCGCGTCGACTTTTGCAGGCATTGCCACCGGCGGTGCCTGAGCCGGAGACAACCGCCCCATGATCAGCGCCATAACTCCTCCAATCAATCCGCCGGTGATGGCGATCGCCTGGAACGCCAGTCCCACCGCCGCGGTCAGCACGGCGGGCGCGCCAAGAGGCGCTAACAGGCTGACCAGGGCCACTTCGCGAACGCCGATACCGCCTTGCGTCACTGGAACCAGCGCGGTGAGCTTGGCTAGCGGCCAGGCGAATAGCCACGCGGCGAAACTGATGTGCAATCCCGCCAGCTTGCCGAGAGAATAATTGATGAGGATCTGGGAAACCTGCAGGACCATGCCGAGCACAAAGCAGATGAACATCCGGCCCGGACGCTGGTACATCGAGAAGATGCCGCGGCGCAACTTCACCATGATGCGGCGGATCTTCATGGGAAACTTCCGCGCGGGAATTACGAACAGCGACGCCAGCCCGAGTAAGCCGGCAGCCAGCAGGACCGCGCCAATCAGCCACAGTTCCTTATAGCTCTGGTAATCGAGCGTTACTGGCATCAGCAGCATGCCGATGGCGGTGACTGCCAGCAGCCCGCCCACATCCTGCACCCGGTCCATCAGGCTGCCCAGAACGATGGCCGCGCGCGAGCGTGAAAACAGGAACGCCATTCCACCGCGGACCAGGTCACCGCCCACCAGGGAGGGAAGGAAGATATTGCCAAACAGTCCCCAGTAATAGCAGCGGACGGCCCGCGAAAACTTGAGGTCCGCGCCCGCCAGGTTGACCAGCAGGCGCCATTTGGTCACACCCAGAAGGTGCATCAGCAGATACCAGGCCAGCAACGCCAAACCGGCCTGGGGCGGTATCCGTTTGATGGTGGAAAAAACCTGGCGATAGGGCAGATAGGTAAGCAGCAGGATCAGAATCAACCCGCTCCCGCCAAACCGAATGTACGGCGAACGCCAGAACCCTTTTTTCATGCACCACCTGTCGTATACGGAACCGCTCCCGCCGGTTGGAATCCGATGGTAAGGAATGGCGTCACAAGCAATGATACCCCGGAGCCAAGCGCCGCCACGCGGATCGGACGGATAGGCAGGTTATCGTACTGTACGGCAGTTTGGCTCCATTCCAGCCTCCTCCTCGGACCGCCCTGCTATGCTGGATCGAATGAAAATTCTGGTCACCGGAGGCGCGGGTTTTATAGGCTCTCATCTCTGTGAGCGCCTGCTGCGAGAGCGCCCCGAATTGACCGTTGTGGACGACCTGAACGATTTCTACCCCCCGGCCGTTAAACAGGCCAACCTGGAAGCTGTCAGGCGATCGGGCAGCTTCGAGTTCCACCGCGCCGATATCAGCGACGAGGCGCGCATGGTGGAGGTGTTTCGGCAAAGCCGCCCGGAAGCGGTGGTGCACTTGGCCGCTAGGGCGGGAGTGCGGCCTTCGCTGGAACAGCCGATTCTTTACGCCCGGGTCAACGTCCTGGGCAGCACGATCCTGCTGGAAGCTAGCCGGAGGTTCGGCGTGCGCAAGTTTGTGTTTGCTTCTTCCAGCTCGATCTACGGCAACGGCAACCGGCTTCCCTTTCGCGAAGACGACTCACTCAACCTGCCCGTCTCGCCCTACGCGGCCACCAAGATCGCGGGAGAAAAGATCGCCTATACCTACTCTCATCTTTACGGTTTACAGACGGTGTGCCTGCGATTTTTCACGGTCTATGGGCCGCGCCAGAGGCCCGATCTGGCGATTCGGAAATTCGCCACGATGATCGATCGCGGCCAGCCGATTCCGCTTTTTGGGGACGGCTCGAGTAGCCGCGATTACACCTACATCGACGACACCATTCAAGGAGTCATGGCGGCCCTGGCGTACGACTGTTCCTACGAGGTTTTCAACCTGGGCAGATCGGAGCCCATCCGACTGACCGACTTAGTGCGGACTCTGGAAGCTGCTATGGGAAAGAAGGCGGAGATCCAATGGATGCCGGACCAGCCCGGTGATGTGTCCACCACCTACGCGGACATTTCCAAGGCACGAGATGCCTTCAGATACCGGCCACGGATCGGTATTCGCGCCGGCATCGATCGATTTCTGTCCTGGTTCTTCAGCAGTGAGAATACCCAGGCGGCGGCCGGCGCGGTGGGGGCCGAAGCCGCGGAAGGGTGATGGTGCAAGGCCTGGCAACGTGGAGCGGGCACCCTTGCCAGCCTGTCGGGACTCGACCCGACACGCTGTCACGCCAAGAACATCTTGTCATGACCGGCGCGAAGCACCCCGATGAGTCGGGGCGTTGCAGGCTCGAGCGCCTGCGCAACGACTATGAGGTATCCAGGCTAGCCCGGCAAGCCGGACTTCGATTGCTCTTCGGTTGCGGCCTCTTCATCCAGCACCATAAAGTCGCCCGCCCGGACACCGGCAATCTGCGAACTCATATGCCCCAAGCGCGTCGCCAGAGCGTCTGCGAGCATGCCGATCAGCAGAGTGATGAGCGCGCTGACGAGGGCCAGTGTGGCGGAGGCCGAGATATGCTCTCCTCTGATCCGGTCAATCGTCATCTTGGTAAATCCGTAAAGCAGGCACACTGATACCACCGGTATGAAGACACGCAACGGACGGAACAACATGGTAGCGCGCATGATCAGGATGGCGAAGCTACCGGCATCCCAAGGCACGATTTTCGATTTGCCCTTTCGCGCCCGGTAGTCGATCGGCAGGTAGGTAACGGCATACTTATCGCAGAGCATCGCCAGCGTGATCGTGGTCGTCCAGCTAAATTGATCGGGTAGGATGTGGAAGTATTGCATGGCGATGTCGCGGCGGAACGCGCGAAGGCCGCTGTTCAAATCCGGGATGCGGGAGCCCGTCATATAGTTGGCGAGCTTGTTCACTGCCCACTTAGCGGGCCTGCGGATCAGCGGGATTCTGACACTGGCGCCGATGCGGGCCGCCACCACCATATCGGCCGTCTCCAGCCGGGATAGCAGTTCCGGGATGACGCCGCAGGGGTACGTCCCGTCGGCATCGATAATCACAATGTATTCGTTTCCCGCCGCGGCGATCCCGCTCTTCAAGGCCGCTCCGTAGCCGCGATTGCTGCGGTGCCGCAGAACGCGAGCCCCCGCAGCCGCACCATTGCGAGCTGTCTTATCCGAGGAGCCATCGTCCACAACTATAATCTCAGCGGTCAAACCGCGCTGCTTGAGAGTCTCCCGGACTTCGTTCACAACGTGCCCGACGCCCTGCTCCTCGTTGAATGCGGGTATTACGATGCTGACGTTCATCGGCGATCACCTGGGTATAATGACACAACGAACGGTAAATGTTCTCGCCAAGCTTTGTCATCTCTCCGGTTGCAGGCGCGGATACGGTCACCGTACGATTGAATATGGTCTTGTACAGTGCGGATGTTAAGCCAGCCGCTAACGGGCCACATCTTCTACCGCGCGACCTGCCTCCACTTGCTTCAGCGCACCAATGATCTGCGCCTCGGTGTGTTTGCTACGGCACATCGTCCTTCCCTTTCCTTCGTCCAAATCGTATTTCGAAACGGACGGGTTTAGGGGGTCAGGTCTCCGGCGCCAGCACCAGCCTGACATGAGACGATCCGCTCTCCAGCGCAGCATTTCAGCTTCGCAGGTACCTAGGAACAAGGTCTTTGAAAAGCCTCACTCCCCGGAATCCGAGACTTCTATGTTTCGGACCAGGGTGTCCTGAGGAAAGCCATAGCAACCATTGCAGGGAGCCCTGGTTTCATACCGGGAAAAAATGCACATCTGTGAAGAATTTACACGCATGCGATGGGCTGTGCGCCCCGGAAGGAGCCACATACCCCTTGGCGAACTTGCTTCTAAGTTGATTGTTACGAGAAGGATAGGGAAGTTGGCCGAGATGTGTTCAGTTTGGCCTCGGGATTGCTGCATTTTCGACAGCTACTCATGTTCAAAAGCTGCTCGCAAGATGCACGCGATGGCTAATACGTGCGCAGGTTGTTTGCGGACCTGCGTTCGAAGGAGAAACGGCTCTGTATCTATTCTCGGATCGTCTTTGCCGAATACTACAGACCAGGATTCAACCCGAATTGCGCCGTGCGGACTCCCTCATTCTGCGTGACAAAAATCGGGTTGAGATGATTCGTCCTACACGCTTGAGGGGTCAATTCGCGAACAATTTCTACGGCGCAGGAAGTCTATCCAACGGCAATTCAGGCATGCACAGACACGGTGAGCGCTTTGCCCTGGGAGCTACACGGACTGGACATCCTGTGAAACTTTATACGATTCAGCGAAAACGCTGCGGCGCGTTCAGGCCCGCAGTTTGACATTGTTCCCTAGCGCGCCACGCCGTATCGCGATCTCGGGCGGTATGGTGTTTAGGATTGGCGGGTGATTCGGGTCGTGCGGCACTTGCCTGGAAAGCCTCGAATTTCGGCCACCATAGCCCACAAGAAACTTCCCACAGCCAAGGTGATTCCTTCCTTGACGAGAGCGAAACAGCGGTGTGAATTGTATTCACCCCCAACTAAGGTACGTCTTGAGATTGGTCTGCAATAACTCATTTGCGAATGTACTGACCGCGCAGCACACAGATGTGACTTAGAGCACTGTCATTGTTCGACGGTTGGCTTTAAATAAGTAAGCAGATTATCCCCATGTGATGAATCAGTCCCAAGCTCATTAGGGACAAAGGCAAGAGAATACTCCGATTTGTAAAGGTCTTATAGAGTGATGAACTTGCACGAAATTCCTTTTAGCGCGTTATTTGAATATAACTTCACCGCAGCCAACTTATCCCCTCGTCACCTATCCGGGCCTAATCGATGCGATGCGCACTTGCGGGCACACATCGACCGTCCTGCCATTGGCGGGCATTTCTCCTCTTTCTTGTTTCATGCTGTATGCCGTTTACCCTATCTGGTTGCGCCGGGGGCAGGCTGATCGCGAACGCTGCGAATTCTGGATCTTTACAGGCAACACCAAATACAGTCACTTTTGGTGCTGTGCCTATGGGCCAAACAGCAAGCTCACAGTTTCGCTCGTCAATCAGCTTTCATCGGCAGTACAAGTTTCGCAAATCAGTGTAACGGGGCAGTCGTTCTCAACGAGCGGTGCAAGCAATCTTCCCATTACGATAGCCGCCGGAGGTACTTATACCTTTAATGTGAACTTCTCTCCCGCTGCGATGGGAGCGGCGTCAGGTCAGGTGACGATTACCAGTAACTCGTCAACCAATGGAACGCTCGTGATCGGGCTCAGCGGCATGGGCACATCCGCGGCACGACAAACACCACAAATCTGTCCTCGCTGAGTTGCGCCAGCGGAACAATCACCGGAGCGGGAACAGATACTTGCACGGTGGCGCTGAGCGCAGCGGCGCCAAGCGGCGGGTTCACAGTAAGCCTGGCCAGCAACAGCTCGGCAGTCACGGTACCGGCTACGGTCACCGTAGCGGCAGGCGCCAGCAGCGGCCAGCTTCTCAGCCACAGTCTCGCGGTCAGCGACGGCGCAGACGGCGACGTTGACAGCCAGCGCGAGCGGCGTGACGGAGAACTTCGCTCTGCAACTGGGTGCGACCGCGTCCTCGGCCGCGCCCGCGCCCCGCCCACCGCAAATCTGTCCTCGTTGAGTTGCGCCAGCGGATCGATCTCCGGAGCGGGAACAGATACCTGCACGGTCGCGCTGAGCGCAGCAGCGCCAAGCGGCGGCTTCAGCGTGAGTCTGGCCAGCAACAACACGGCCGTGACCGTGCCGGCCTCGGTGACTGTGGCCGCAGGCTCGACCACCGCCACCTTCGCAGCAACAGTCTCCTCCGTCAGCACCGCGCAGACCGTAACCCTGACAGCCAGCGCTAACGGTGTGACGGAGACCTTCGCCCTGCAGCTGGGTGCGGCCGCGCCCGCGCCCACCACAAATCTGTCCTCGTTGAGTTGCGCCAGCGGATCAATCTCCGGAGCGGGAACAGATTCCTGCACGGTCGCGCTGAGCGCTGCGGCGCCGAGCGGCGGGTTCACTGTAAAGCTGGCCAGCAACAGCTCGTCTGTCACCGTGCCGGCCACGGTGACCGTGGCGGCAGGCGCCACTACGGCCAGCTTCTCGGCCACTGTCTCCGCGGTCAGCACTGCGCAGACCGCTGCCCTGACCGCCAGTGCGGGCAGCGTGACGGAGACCTTCGCCCTGCAACTGGCCGTGCCCACGCCCACCGCAAAGCTGTCCGCGCTGAGTTGCGCCAACGGAACAATCACCGGAGCGGGAACAGATACGTGCACGGTGGGACTGAGCGCAGCAGCGCCAACCGGCGGCTTCGTTGTCAGTCTGGCCAGCAACAACTCAGCAGTCACCGTGCCGGCCTCGGTGACTGTGGCCGCAGGCTCTACAACGGCCAGCTTTTCGGCCACGGTCTCCGCTGTCAGCACCGCGCAGACCGCGACCCTGACCGCCAGCGCGGGCAGCGTGACGGGGACCATCGCCCTGCAGCTGGGCACAGGTACGCCCACGCTCAGCGTGAACGCGACCACCATCGCCTTCGGTAGTGTAGGCCTGAACTCCCCCGCAACCCAGTCCCTGACTCTGTCCTCGACCGGCACCGCATCTGTAACCGTCAGCGCGGCCACTGTGGCCGGAACCGGCTTCACCGTCTCCGGAGCCACCTTCCCCCTGACCCTGAGTCCCAATCAGACCGCGACCTTGAGCATCGAGTTCGATCCCACTGCCGCCGGGGCTGTTTCCGGCTCGCTTACGTTGACCAGCAACTCCTCCACCGGCTCCTCCACCGTAATCACCCTCACCGGCACAGGGGAGACGACATCAACATCCTATGAGGTTAACTTGACTTGGGATGCGCCCACCAGCTCTTCCGATCCCGTTGCCGGTTACAACGTCTATCGTTCACCCAGCGGCGGCACATCCTATCAGGAGTTGAATACCTCGACCATTACACAGACCTCCTACGCGGACACCACGGTCTCCAACGGGCAGACCTACGATTACATCGTGGAGAGCGTCAACGCTTCCGGTGTCACCAGCACTCCCTCCAACATGGCAAGCGCTAATATCCCGTAGCTCCGTACTGGTAAAGAGCAGCGAAGCCCGCGAACGATCACGCCCTGATGAGCAGAGCCCGGCTCTGCAACTGAAGCGTGAATTGCCGTTGTGTCTCGGCCCCGCCTGCTGCTGGAAATCACCCAGAGAGGGGGCTGCGCGGAATCGCTGATGGGCAGGCATTTGTCTGTGTAAAAGTAATTTATGCGCAGTTGTGAAGAAACTACATACATGCGGTGGCTCTACGCCCCCGAAGAACCCACATACCCGTTAGCTAACTTGCTTCTAAGTTGATTTCTATGACAATGATAGAAAGGTCAGCTATAAAAGCAGTCTGTTTGGCCTCGAAATTGCATACTAAAAAGCAAAATTCCAATACAGGACGATTCGCAAGACCACCGCGATGGCTCACATATGCGTAGATTTAGTCCGCGCTAACATGTACGAAGAAGATGCGGCTCTATTTATTTCACGATCCGTCCTTTCTGAATACAGCAGACACGAATTCAACCTGAATCAGGTTATGCGTACTCCTGCATTCTGCATGGCCAAATTCGGGCTGAAACGAGAAACGGTGGGGAGAATTGCATTTACGAACGCGTTCAGACGTTCCCAGTAACCGAATGGTGGGAGCTTGTACTATCCCTCCGGAAAATAGCAGAATATCGCTTCGGGTCTCGTGGAACCTCAACTTAGATTGCTTGACACCAAAGTAATCTAATCTGCGATAACTATCGTTGATTTATCTCAACCTTTCGTGGATACTTTCGATATATAAAGTAACTAATTAATTTAGCAGTCTTCTACTTGCAAAGAGTTATCGCGGGCACGCGAAAAGGATCGCGCGCGCCGGCAGGGAGGAGTCTGTGTATACGTTTTCAGAGGTAAGCACACATGAGATCTTTTATCGTTCTTCATCCGTTTCAGAAGAGATTTGCAGCACAAGACGCATCTCTATGCACCCATCCTTCACGTTTGAACCTGCGCCACGCGACCGGGCGCGCCGAAGTTAATCGCTTCCATCTTTTCTGCACGGGCCTGCTTCTAACGGCCCTATTCGCTTGTCTCCCTGCCGCCGCCGCCACACTGAGCGGACTCAGCTGTAGCAGCGCTTCGATGACTGGGGCGGGAAAAGTCAGCTGCACCGTAACGCTGACCGAGGCGGAAGGCAAGAGCGAATCTACCGTAAGTCTGGCCAGCAGCAGTAGCGCGGTCGCCGTACCCGCCTCAATAGAGGTGAAAAAAAGGGCCACGAGCGCCACCTTTAGCGCCACCGTCTCTTCGGTCAGCACCGCGCAGACGGTAACGTTGACCGCCAAGGCTAACGGCGTAACGAAGACCTTCGCTCTGCAACTGCATGCGACCGCGTCCTCGGCCGCGCCCGCGCCCGCGCCCACCGCAAAGCTGTCCGCGCTGAGTTGCGCCAACGGAACAATCACCGGAGCGGGAACAGATACGTGCACGGTGGGGCTGAGCGCAGCAGCGCCAACCGGCGGCTTCGTTGTCAGTCTGGCCAGCAACAACTCAGCAGTCACCGTGCCGGCCTCGGTGACTGTGGCCGCAGGCTCTACAACGGCCAGCTTTTCGGCCACGGTCTCCGCTGTCAGCACCGCGCAGACCGCGACCCTGACCGCCAGCGCGGGCAGCGTGACGGGGACCATCGCCCTGCAGCTGGCCGTGCCCACGCCCACCGCAAAGCTGTCCGCGCTGAGTTGCGCCAACGGAACAATCACCGGAGCGGGAACAGATACGTGCACGGTGGGACTGAGCGCAGCAGCGCCAACCGGCGGCTTCGTTGTCAGTCTGGCCAGCAACAACTCAGCAGTCACCGTGCCGGCCTCGGTGACTGTGGCCGCAGGCTCTACAACGGCCAGCTTTTCGGCCACGGTCTCCGCTGTCAGCACCGCGCAGACCGCGACCCTGACCGCCAGCGCGGGCAGCGTGACGGGGACCATCGCCCTGCAGCTGGGCACAGGTACGCCCACGCTCAGCGTGAACGCGACCACCATCGCCTTCGGCAGTGTAGGCCTGAACTCCCCGGCAACCCAGTCCCTGACTCTGTCCTCGACCGGCACCGCATCTGTGACCGTCAGCGCGGCCACTGTGGCCGGAACCGGCTTCACCGTCTCCGGAGCCACCTTCCCCCTGACCCTGAATCCCAATCAGACCGCGACGCTCGAGCATCGAGTTCGATCCCACTGCCGCCGGCGCTGTTTCCGGCTCGCTTAACGTTGACCAGCAACTCCTCCACCGGCTCCTCCACCGTGATCACCCTCACCGGCACAGGGGAGGCGACATCTTATGAGGTCAACTTGACTTGGGATGCGCCCACCAGCTCTTCCGATCCCGTTGCCGGTTACAACGTCTATCGTTCACCCAGCGGCGGCACATCCTATCAGGAGTTGAATACCTCGGCCATCACACAGACCTCCTACGTGGACACCTCTGCCCAGGCTGGGCAGACCTACGATTACATCGTGGAGAGCGTCAACGCCTCCGGTGTCACAAGCACTCCCTCCAACATGGCAAGCGCGACGATCCCGTAGCTCCGTACCGGTAAAGAACAGGGGATCCCGCAGACGATGACGCCTTTATGAGCGGGGCGGGGCTCTGCAACTGAAACGTGAATTGCCGTTGTGGCTCAGCTCACCTACAGCTGTAAATCACCCAGAGAGGGGGCTGCGTGGAATCGCTGAAGGACAGGCATTTGTCTGTGTAAGAGTAATTTATGCGCAGTTGTGAAGAAACTACATGCATGCGGTGCGCTCTACGCCCGCGAAGGAGAGGGTGTTTTGATTTCTGTGTAAGTGTCTGTTCCTCGATACTGGAGAGGAACAGATAGACATCGACAAGGAACTCATCGACAAGCTGCTGGCCGGTTACAAGGGTCCGGAGGACCTGATCGGCGAGCAAGGGCTGCTGAAGCACCTTTGGCCGATCAAAGCTGCGGGGGCAATGGGACCACAGCCAGCGGGACCGGAGGGTGCGCGGTTCAGGTATCGCAGACCGCTCCTTAGTTGCAGTGCAAGTGGCTCCCCGAGTCCGGACCATTGGGTTCGGAGACTATCTTTTTGAATCTCTCAACCCACTCCTTCGTGTGTTTTCGGCAGCACTGCTTTCTTGAAGAGTGTCAGCGCCAGTGCAAAAATGGTTCTTGTGCCCTTCGAAGCCATGGGAACGGAGTTCGCGCCAGAGTTCGGCGCAGTTGTGACATCCTTCTCGCCAGCGCGTTTCCAAATAGTTGCGATGTGGATCGAGGATGGAGGTATAGTAACGCGCCTTGCGTTCCGGAAACTCCTGAGCGCGAATGAACCGACGCACCGTAGTGCGGTTCAGACCACATTGGCGCGCGATTTCGCGCTGGGAAACACCGCGCTTGAACAGCGCCGTCACCGTCTGATAGCGCTCCATGCGACGTTCCCTGTTCTGTTCGATCAAGCGCCGATGCCGAGAGAGCGGCTTGGCGGGCAATGGTTCCGTCTCGGCTTCCGTTGCCGACTGCGATTTCTCTGCCACCGCGCGCGCCACTTCGGTCAGCAGCCGATGATGCGGCGCCAGCGCCTCGATCAAGGCATCGCTCATGTTGTGCAGCAGATGCCAGCGATCCCCTACCTGTACAGCTCGTGGTGCGGCCTTCGCGGCGGCCTCGGCGTACAAACTGGCGCGATCCCGGCTGATAATCTCGGCCCAGGGTGCGCAAGCAGCCATTGTTCTGTGCTCTCCGCGCTTCGGTCAGGTAACAGGTCGGCCACCTCCCCATTCTCCAAATCGCAGAGAATCGTGCCATAACGGCGCCCTTTCCGCCAAGCCCAATCCTCGATACCCAACACGCGCGGGGCTCGCGCACAATCAACGGCGGCTGTGCGTCGTAAATGACGCAGCAGGGTCCAACCGCTGGTCAGGATCCCCCGTTTCTGTGCCAACCGAGAGCCCGCCGAGCCACCAAGCGCCCATGTAATCTGCTTCAGTGTCATGCTGAGGCGGCCGGTGCGGCGGGCGTAGCGGGGCGCCGTTTGTGGCAGTTGCTCGGTGAAAATCCGTTGACTGCAAGCGTCGTTGTCGCAAAAGAACCGCCGAACGCGTAACTCAATCCTGACAGGAATGCCTTCCCACGGCAGGTCATTGAGCCGGCGGCTATACCAACTGTGAATGCGGAGCGAAGCCGAACGACACAAGGGACAGCAGCTCTCCTGCCCCGCTGGCCGCAGAACCACGATCAGCCGTTCCCCACCGCCAACCTTCAACTGATCTACGAGCACTTCGCCACTATCTGGCAACAATGTCCGTGGCCCCATACTCTTTGCGGAGCACCCCAGAGCTTGGTTCCGTTCTATCCTCGACCAGCTTCCCGGCAAAGTGTCAGCTGAGGTTCACCAAAAGTGCACAAGAACCCCTTTTACTCCGCCCTTGACTCCGCGATTCTTTCGTGAATTCGACTACGTCAGAAACTCAGTTTCCAATACACAGGAGCCCGCCGTGCAGGGTACATTTGTTCGTTATGCAATTCACACCTCAACCTGCTCCCGGGCCGGTTAATTTTCGTGAGCTTGACGCCGGCGAAGAGCGATCGCGCCCACGATCGCACCGGCCAATTCCCAGGTCATCACCTTATAGTAAAACCGCCGCCATGGCTTTACGGCTGTTAACCAAGCAAGCGCGTTGCCGGTTAGCAACGCGACCATCTTCGTGACGCGAAAGTAATACCATGGAATTCCCCAGAATGGACCTCGATTGGGCAGAATCAGGTTTGTATCCCTGCCTCGTCCGAACCACCAGGAAAGAAAATAATCCTTTGTAAGCCGCTGCTCCTGCACAGGATGATAGACGAGAGCCGACGGTTCATAACGCATTCGCTCTCCGCTCTCCACCAATCGCCGGCCAAACTCGGTATCGTCATACCTTCGTGGCGCCTCGGGCTCCGCATCTACCATGGGCCCGATTTCCCGCCGGGTAGAATCGCCGGTTTCGTTGCCTTTGGGACCGAGGTCAGTTCTAAAGCCCCCATACTTCGCAAAGACTTCTCTTCGGAAAGCCATGTTTGCACCAACGGGTGGATATGCGGGGGGTAACTCACCCGCCTCCTGATCAATTTCAAAGCTGACAAGGGCCCACCCCATTTTTTCGTACTTCGGCTCCAATGAAAGCCAGGGGGGAGGAGGGCAAGTCCAGGTGCGCGACACACGTCCTGCGGCCCCCACCCACTCGCCAGAGTGCAAATTCGATGTCAAATTGTGCAGCCAGTCCGGTTCTACTGTGACGTCATCATCGCTAAAGGCCAAAATAGTGCCACGAGCCTCTTGAATTGCCGAGTTGAGCGCAATGCATTTTCCTTGCTGAGGTTCGAAGTAATATCGGAAGCGACTTCCTTCACGCCGACAAAACTCTTCAACGACCTCGCGGGTGCGGTCGCTTGAGTTATTGTCTACGACCAATACTTCCCACACGACGCCCTTAGGCATAACCGAACTAGCGACACCCTCCAGCATCACTTTTAGGCTGTCACATCGGTTGTACGTACACACGATAAGTGTAATGTCCATGCGCTGATACCTCAAGCTCTATTTCACATCAGTGGCAATCAGCTTCACTCAGTCGCTGAAAGCAATGGCATGTAAAAGCTATCCCTGCTAAGAACGAGATGTTCCTTATGCAGGTAATTTTCTTTGGTAGGTCGAACGTCACAATCCACTGCAGAGCCCAGCACACGACTCTCCTGAACAGCTAGAAGGGGGATCCCGTTCAATACCCAACGTGCATCGGACGGCAAACCTGTTTGCGTAACCTCTCAGTAACCAGACTTAAACCGCCAACGCACCGCAAAGCTTAGTTGCGCGCGGCTTTTAAGGTTGTGTGCGACTCTCTCCAAAACCTTGGCGAAGGATTAGAAGTGATTATAAGTGCGGAGTATGCTGTGGCCCTCATGTCGTCAGCCTCATTGCTGTTGGCCATCGTCCCAAAATCCGCGTTTGTAAAGCAGATCAGGAACCAGCGACATATTGACTGCTCCAAGGAACGGGAATTTAAAGTCGATAATGCTTCCGGTGTAAGCCTGGATGACATCGCTACTGAGCAAGCGTCCTCTCGCGCATGGGTGCCTTCGGAACGGGTCTCCAGTAGAATCGCGCCCGACAATAATGAAATGCTCCGCTGACAATCGCCGGGAGGGCCAGTCGATGGTATGGGAATCTTGTTCGGGTAATTACGCCTTTCGTCAATGTTTTGGTGAGGCCATATAGTTCCCTGAAAGCGATAGGTACAATCCGAAAGTCCAACCGCAGAATATACTTGGCATAGAGAGCCCCACGTCCGAAGGCGTAGGCAAATGATGTTTTATCCTCTTCCAGTTTTGTTCTTCGTCCGTGGTTATGAAAGATAATCACTTCGGGAGAGTAGGCAATCTTAAATCCTTTTTTTAGAGAGCGGTAGACGATATCGATATCCTCAGCTGCCTTGCCCATGGAACCGGGGCCGAGCAAAGGATCATATCCACGAGTGGCCGTGAGAACTGCTTTCCTGAAGGCCATATTGCCTCCGATAACGGTGGGCTCGAATACTTGCCTGGCAGTTCTGACGAGGATTCGGTCATTCTCGAGCAAAATCGTCTGCGGCAGGTCCTTCTCGTCGTATAGCTCCACTCGCCCCCCCAGGAGGGACAATTCCGGATCGGATTCGAACTCCTTTAGTATGCTCCGCACCCAGCCAGGACCCGGAATGCAGTCATCGTCGATAACTACTAGAATCTCGCCCTTGGCCTCGCGTATCCCCGCGTTGAGAGCGCGAGACTTCCCGGGTTTACTCTCTAATATGTAGCGGAATACTGGATTTTCTATGGAGGTATATTCCGCCACAACCTGCTTTGTGTTATCAGTCGAGCCGTTGTCGATCACGAGCACCTCCGTGTCCGTCACTCCGGCCGCGCCGCTGTTTCTTAGGGTATCCAGCAACAAGGGGAGCCTGTCGCACCGATTGCAAGTCGGCAACAAAACGCTGACCATCACTTCGATCCGCTCCTTGCAATTGAATGAACACGTCTAATTGCCATATCTAAGCCGAATTGAGCTTCTTCGCTGAAGCTCACTCTTCAATTGACAAACCGTGACCGCTAGTGTCGGGAGGCAGGTGTAATAAATGCCCATGCGCCAACGTTGCCCGTTCTGGACGTTGAGATTTCACAGCGATGAAGACCGCACGTATCACAAGACATCAGCGATTTGGCCGATCCAGTGAACTAGAATGGCATCCCAGATAACTGGATTTTTCTGGGTACAACAGGCTGTAAGTCATCGAGGCAATTTGCTCTGGAGAAGAGCCGATTTCGAGGTCACACGCAACACCTCACTCGCTTCATTCCCTCGAGAATCTCCGTGTCGTAACCGACGGTAACAGGCCGCGACCATTCCGGCTAAGTACCAAGCCGTCCTCATGTGGGCGAACCTTCGCGCCGGATTGACGGTCATGATCGATTGCAGAGTCCACCGCGCGATTCTCCGAAGGAAGTTGAGAGGAATTCCGTTCAACACCCACCGACTGTCGGATGGTGGGCCGAGTTTCACAACTTCTCCGAAACCAAACCAGAACCACCAATGCAGGACAAAATGCTTTGTCATGCGGTTTTCGGGGGCTGGATGAAAGACTATTGCGTGCGGTTCGTAGCGCAGACGCTCTCCAGCAGCCAGAAGCCGATCTCCATACTCCGTATCCTCGCTGCTGAGCAGGTTTTTGCCTGAACGGCCGAGATCGGTGCGGAAACCGCCATACTTTTCAAATGTCTTCCGATGAAAAGCCATATTTGCG
The DNA here is from genome assembly GCA_963799445.1 of uncultured Acidobacteriaceae bacterium. Classification (GTDB taxonomy): domain Bacteria; phylum Acidobacteriota; class Terriglobia; order Terriglobales; family Acidobacteriaceae; genus Telmatobacter. Next base: position 67,816 of record CAWCXX010000040.1, read on the forward strand.
CCGTACGGCGGACGACTGAGCTCTTTGGGATCTGGGCCGGCTTCGAATTGCACAAAAACGCCCATCGTAAGATGATCATGGATTGACATCCAGTCAGGGAGAGGCTTGGCCCAGACGGGAACGATTCGTCCGCCGGTGCCTGCCCAATCTCCGGTGTGAAGGTTGGATGTGAGATTATGAAGCCAATCCGGATTGATCGTAACATCATCGTCGGTAAATGCGATAACTGTCCCGCGAGCCTCGTTAATGCCCCTGTTACGTGCCATAGAGAGGCCTTGCCGGTGTTCAAATATGTAACGAAAACGCCCAGGCCATTTGCGTGCAGCTTCTTCGACCACTTCTCGCGTCTTGTCGGTCGAGTTATTGTCGACAACCACTACCTCCCAAGTGAAAAATTCGGGCATGATCTGAGCGGCGATGTTTCCAAGGACAGCGGAAAGTGATTGGCAGCGGTTGTATGTGCACACGACCACAGAGGTATTCACTCCGCAGTTAGCAGCACTGGGGCCAGGCAATTCAATTTCTTGCTCCATTTCTGAACCTCCGTGCGGCTTCATTGAACGTAACGACCTCTACAGTTCCCGAATCTCGAAGCACCGCAAGTTCCTTCATTTCTCTCGCAAACTCGGAAACAGGAATGGGCCACCATCCGTCCTTGATGGTGCCGATGCCGTGAAACATGAGCACATGCCAACATCCTGCACGTATCCAGCCGCTAACGTCCTCAGACCCGTATTGACCGACGAAATTCCCGCGCACTCGTTCGTAACCAAACTTGCTGATGAGGCGGCAGTCTATCTTAAATTGATCAATATTGCCCTCAAAAGGGTAATAGCTCTCATTTGCGCCCCACCGTGCTTGTTGATACCCTGCACGCACGACTGCGTTCCTAATCTCCTCAGTAAAATGGCAAAAAGGATAGCAGTACGAAGACACTTCGACTCCAAGCCGATCCTGGATCCATGTCTTTGATGCTTCCGCTTCGAATGCTGGAGCACGATCCAAATAAGGACGCCGGTGGTGTACGGTGTGCGAACCGAATTCGTGTCCCTGGTGGATCATGTTCGTAAAGAGTTGGATGTCCTTTTTATTCCAATCTGTCCTTTTCCAACGTGGATGCTTGAATCCATCTTTTAGGACGGAGTCATTGTTCGCGATGAGGAAAAACGTAGCGGGAATTCCGTACGCGTTGAGAATGGGCACGGCTTGCTCAAAATGACATCGCAGTCCGTCGTCAAAAGTTAATGAAATGAGCGCGTTCATGAATAATCCTAGAGCGTGTTTCATAAATAGGTTCGGCCTCAAGCTAAGTACTTACGCGTGAGGCTGGTTGGCTAATGAGCTTCTGTCATGAAGAAGCGGCAGAAGCTTGTGACGGATGAGCAGTGGGAGTTGATCGAGCCGTTGTTGCCCCAACCATGGCGCAGGAAGGACAACCGGGGACGGCCCTGGGCGTCGAACCGGGCTTGTTTTGAGGGGATTCTGTGGATTCTGCAGACCGGAGCAGCGTGGCGATTCCTTCCCGACGAGTTCCCGTCGCCCGCTACCTGCTGGCGGCGGCTGAAGCAGTGGCAGGACGAAGGTGTATGGCTGGATGCGTGGCGTGCTCTGTTGGGTGCGCTGGACGAGGAAGGTCTACTGAAATGGGACGAGACCTTCCTGGATGGCAGCTTCGCCCCGGCCAAAAAGGGGGCGACGCGGTTGGTAAAACCAAGCGCGGCAAGGGGACGAAGTGGATGGTACTGGTCAACGGTCAAGGTCTTCCGCTGGGAGTTCGGCTGGAAAGTGCCTCTCCGGCAGAAGTTACGCTTGCGGAAGCCACGCTCCAGGAAGTCCGCGTCCCGCGCCCCAAAGGCCGGCCACGGCAAAAACCGAAACGCGTAATCGCCGACGCTGGCTACGACTCCGACCCGTTGCGTGAACGATTGAAGAAGCGGGCCATCGAGTTGATTGCGCCCTACCGCAAGAACAACAAACGGCGGCGCTATGAAGATGGACGCAAAATGCGCCGCTACAGACGCCGCTGGATCGTGGAGCGCACCAACGCCTGGCTTGGTCAGTTCCGCCGGTTGCTGGTCCGTCATGAGCATCTGCTCTCCACCTATTGCGCCTTCTTCTATCTCGCTTGCTTCTGGATTACGCTGAGGCACTGTTTATGAAACACGCTCTAATCAAAACGATGGATTTCGTCGATGCTCCGGAGCAAATTTGGGCCACAGGAAAAAATATCGCCCGAGCCTTGCACGAGCCAATTCTGCTCGCTTTGGAACGCAGAACACCTTGTCAAGTTCAGAAATTTAATCGCGGTCGGCACTCTCAGGATCGACTGTTCCGGAAGCGCACGAAATCAGGCGTTTGCAAAACACTCCAACCGGATCTTTAGGAATCAAAGTGTCGGCTCGGGCGCGCGCAGCCTCGCCCATTCGTCGCCATTCTCCACGTGCTGTCCAGGCTCGTTCAAGGGCGTCATCAACCGCTGAAAGTGTCGGAGCCGAAGCAACAAACCCCGTTTCGCCATCAATGCACAGCTCCGCGGTGCGGCCCGCGTCCGTTACGACTGTGGGTCGTCCGTAACCCATTGCTTCGATAACGGTAATTGGCACGCCTTCGTGCCTTGAGGGTTGGACCAACAGGTGGTTCTGCTCCCAGATCGCCCGGACATCGCTCACATGGCCGCGAAAATGCACGTTATTCAAATCGAGCATCTTGCAGAGGCGCCGCAACGATTGCTCATTGGGGCCTTCTCCAAACAAATTCAATTCAATGGGACGTTCCCGCCACTTCGGACGCGTCAGAATCCGCACTAACAGATCCTGTCCTTTGTGGGCCAGTTCCAGTCGCCCTACGCACGCCAATCGCCATGCTTTACTCTCATCCGGCCAATCCGGAATGCTCTCGGACGAAACTTTGTAGGGATTCCAAACTACTTCGCCGTTCTCCAGCGCCTCGCCCAGCTGGAGGCGGAGTAAGTCCAGATTGTGGTGGGAAACGCAGAAAACTTTGCGCGCGGCGGTGTAACTTGCCACAGCTTCACCGAGTTCCCGGTCGGTGAACCACCAAGACTCGCTATTGCAATGAACGAGAATCAGGTAAGGAATTGCCGCCTTCCGGCAGACTTTCGCCCAGTCAAGCCCTCCTGAAACGTATCCTTGAGAAATGACGACCAAGTCTGGATTGAATCGCTTCAATCGGCGATAGCTTCTCCGGTAGCTAAGCGAGAATCGGTCCCAAAGGTACCGGGCCTTCCCGGCATGATACGAGGGGTAGATTTCAAGCCTGACACCATTGCCCGTCAGCGCCGTCACCTTATCTGATAGTCGCGGCCAGTACGGAACCGATGCCCGTACATTGTGCCCCGCTCGGCTCAGCTGAACCGCGGTTTGGCTCCAAAGTTCCTCGCTCGCGCCCCATGGCGAGCCCAGCATTGTACTGATGAAGACAAATCTCATTTGGAATGAAGCGTCAATTCTTGCTGCTCATAGGCCCACTTCGAAGAAGGAGCTCGAAGAATGATCCGCTGAAATCCCGGCAGTCCCTGTTTGCATAGTATTCGCGTCCGTTTCGCATCGCCACAGTTCGTGCTTCAGAGTATGCACGGCCGTCAGTCAGGAGTCTGGTGATTTGATGTAGAGCCTCGTTTGGGGCTAAGTCTTGATCGGGAGAGAAGCATGCTAGGTCGCCAGTCTTGTAACCTCGTTCGGTCTGCAAAAAGATCGTCGGCAGCCCACAAGCTGAAGCCACAGTAAGCGCCCCACTAAGAATACCAACCGTGACGGACGAGCGACGCAGATCGTCTTCAAGGGACCACGCTGGATGTGATAGCTCACAACGATTCGGATAATCACGGACGAGTTGTTGACACACCTCGAGATCGAGGTTGCTCCAGTAGGGATGAGGCCTGATGATCAGGCGCCTAACCGGCGAGTCCGCGGCGAGCAGTTTTTCTGCCAACTGAAGTAGCGCCTGGCACTGGGATTCAATGCCGTAGAAGTCACCCGGCTCGACCGGCACATCTACCATGAGCAATGTCTGAAGCGCAAACTGATCGGGCAAAATTGTCAACGTATCGATCATGCAACCGCCGTTGACGTATTCTACAGGGGGTTCTGGAATTCCGGCGGCCTGAAAGAATCGATGGTTGGCTCGCTTCAAGAAAGATGCAGAAGGCTGACCGAAGGCGACAAACTTTGAAGCAGTGACCGGAACGTCCAAGGTGTGGCCGATTACTCCCTGCTGAAAAGTGATGACCGGTTTGCCTCGTTGCAATCCTGTCCGGCAAACCGGACTGCAAAGTGTATGCCAATGACAACGAGCAACAACAGTATCAAATTCGATCCAAGGCGCCATGCGCTCCCATGCCTCAACAAAGTCGGCGGTGTGTTCAAAACCGCTGATGAGTGCCCGGCTGGGACTTAGCCCATAAGGTTCAAGAATCTGAACCGTTTCCTCAAAAGCTGCGCGCCCGCGCATCCGCGCGGCGATTGGACGCAAGCGCGCTTCCACCGGGTTGAAATGTTTGGATCGGATCCAGAAAAATTACCTGCTCGCTGCGCCCCGCCGCAGCCAATCGAGCATCGAGTTCCTCGCGACACGGGGCGTAACCGGGCAGCAGGCAGAGAATTGCGGCATCGGTTTGAGCAAGGCCAAGGAGAGTGCGAACCAGAAACTGGTTTTCGGTCTTCCGGTCAAAATAAGGTATAGGGCAAAAGAGTATTTCCGTCTTGATCTTTTGCGGCCTGCGAATCTGGCTGACCCTGTCAGCGACTTGAATGCCCCATTTTGCCATTGGGTTCTTGGCACGCCGATCGCCTGGGGTTGCGCGAAAGCTCATCAACGTGTCCATCTGCAACTGCAGAAAATAGTCCTGCAGCTCTATGTCATGACGATAAAGATGCACCTGCATCTCCGCGAACTTGGCAATATGGTCCTCCGGTGATTGAAAGAGATCTTGAGTATCCATTGGACCTGGGCGAATTGTCGTCAGCGCGTTCTACTTGGCGATGATGCTTGCGATCGTCTCGATGACGCGGTCCTGAGACGAAGGAGTCAAGCCGACGGAACAGGGCAGGCTAATGGCCTGCTGGTAAAGGTGATCAGCAACCGGGCATGACGGGCTGGCGGATGCAACATGGGCGGGAGAGCTATGCATCGGTTGCCAGAGCGGGCGAGTTTGTATCTTCCGCTCGGCGAGCTCGCGAAGCAGACGACGCGAAGTGATTCCGGACTTTTGTTCATCTAACAGAACGGTGTACATCCAAAATGTGCTGAAAGCCCAATCGGCCTCTCGAGGTAATTGGATGCCCGGAAGAGATGACAGCGAATCCTGATAACGTTTTGCAATCTCGCGCTTCGCGGCGATATACGCGTCGAGCTGTTCCATCTGCGCACAGCCCAAGGCGGCAAGCATATTTGTCAGGCGATAGTTGTAGCCAACCGCGTTATGGACATATTCGATTGGATCGTCCTTTGCCTGTGTGGTTAGGTAGCGTGCGCGTGCTGCCCATTCCGCGTCATTAGTGACGATCATGCCGCCACCGCCAGTGGTGATGAGTTTGTTGCCGTTGAAACTAAAGCACCCAATGTGGCCGATGCCACCGAGCGCCCTTCCACGGCATGTTGCGCCTAGTCCCTCGGTGGCATCTTCGATCACCGGCAGTGAGTACTTGGCCGCGACCTCAAGAATCGGGTCGATGTCTGCCGGGTGACCGAGAATGTGGACGGGAAGGATTGCCTTGACACGCCTCCCAGTTCGACGGTTGCGTAGCTCTTTACCATCCCATGTGCAGCCGTTCTCAAGAAACTCCACGACTGCATTTGGATTGATCTGCCAATATGCCGGTTCTGCGTCGATGAAGACGGGCCAAGCGCCAACGTAGCGACTAACGTTGGCAGGCGCGATGAAAGTGAGCGAGGAAACCAGCACTTCATCATCCTGCTGCACGCCCGCAAGAATGAGAGCAATATGGAGAGCGGCCGTGCCGTTGACGGTGGCAATGGCGTACTTGACGCCTGCCCGTTCGGCCACACTCTTCTCGAAACGGTCGACGTAGCTGCCGACGGATGAAACCCAGTTCGTGTCGAGGCAGTCCTTGACGTACTTCCACTCGTTGCCGCGGATCTCTGGTTCGATCAATGGGACGAATTCCGCGGTCTGCGACGGATTGGCAACAATATCACGCACTGAGTTCAATTTCTGTACTTCGGATCGGCGAAATTGGTGATGGCACCGCTGCGAACCAGATGGGCGACTTCCTCAATTCCCTGGGAAACAGTGCGCGTAATGCGGAAGCCTAGCTGGTCGCAGACGCGGGTGAACGAGACTCGATAGTCGCGGGGATCCTCTTGTTTGTGCACGTATTCGACGACTGCGTCGGGCGCATGGGCACTGATCATTTCAACGAGTTGCTTTTTTTGGAAGTTTTGATCCGTTGCCCCGACATTAAAGACGGCGCCTGCAACCATTTCGGCTGGCGCTTTGAGGACAAGATCGATGGCGCGAGCCGCGTCTCGCGCATGCATGTAAGGGCGCCAAAACTGTTCGCCGAAGACTTTGAGGTGCTTTTTGGTCAGCATCTCCATGGTAAATTCGTTGACCGTGAGATCGAACCGCATGCGCGGGGAAACACCGAAGATGGTAGCGAAGCGCATGGGCGTGGGGCACCAATTCGCCTTCGGATGGCTTGCGAAGAGGGCCTTTTCGACAGCGACTTTTGTCTCCGCATAAAGAGATACCGGACTTAGCTCGGAGTCTTCGTCGACAAAACAAGTGGGGTCCTTCATGCGACCATAGTTGCTGCAGGTTGAGGCGAAGATGAAGCGACGAACCCCGGCTCGCTGACTTTCTTCTATGAGCGCCAGTGAGGCTTCCAGATTCACTGAGCGCGCCAGATCCGGCTGCCGGGAACAAGCCGGGTCGCCGACAATTGCGGCCAAGTGGACAACCGCCTCAACTCCTGTCAGAGCGTCTCGGAGCGCTGTCCTGTCACAAACGTCACCACGAATAAACTCGAAGCCTGGGTGAGACCACACCCCTAACATCGACCCGCCGTCGTGCAGGAGGGTATCCAGCACACGTACACGATTCCCATCGGCAAGGAGCAATGGCACGAGAACCGATCCTATGTATCCTGCTCCACCAGTAACCAGTATGTTCATTGAAATGTTTCTTCTCTCAATTCTCTCATGCAACCCATAACATTGGCGCGAAGGCATTATTACAAACGAAAACGCCCTCCCGTCTTCCCTGCTTGCCGCAGGCTACTCGCGCTCTTGGAAATTTCGAAGCCTGTCGAAGACGGTCAATGAATGCAACTCACCTCGCACCATATTTAGTCGATCCGATAGATTTTGAGGTCGCCGCAGTCTTGCTGCTCAACAAGCCATGGAGGTAATGGCCTAGGCAGATCCAAGTCTGTTCCGGCACGAAGGACGAGCCAACGGACACTGTACGATTGAGCGACATTCCTCAGTACAGACGGGTCCGTCGTGGTGAAGAGAAGGTCATTATCGTGGGACAGGGCCGCAAAATCAGGGAGGTTCTCCTCTGCACCGTCATATGAACCTTCAAGTAGCACGGGGCGGCCGGAAAGAGTTCCGTAGGCGTAGGAATCTGCGGTGCCTTCGCCAGTGCCGCCAGTTGGCATGTGTTTGTTTGTGGCGAATCGTTCACTCCGAGATGCAATTTCATGAAGACGCTGGAGGCCACGGACCTCCCCGGGAGTGAGCGTCACATTGTATCTTTGCCCACCAGTGCGATATTTGAGCCAAGGCGGGATCCAACCGAGAAAGCCAACAAGGAGTACGGCTGTAATGATCGCCGAGACAATTGGCGAGATGCTCAGATTCCGCTTCAGGATTTTTGACAAAATGGCCAACACTGCGAGAAACAGAATGCAGACGAGCGGTCGAGCGCGAAAGTGATTAATACCTGCGGCTCTGTGAATAAGGTAGCCGAATATACCAATCAACACCCCCGCGATCAGGAAGATAATTAACCCTTTCTCCTCAATCGAAAGCCATTCTTTAATCCATTTTCTGCGCTCGTCCCTCTGCCAAAATCTGCCTGGAATGCGCGAAAATGCGAAAATGCTGAATATAGCCTGCAGATAATAGACGCCGTATTTTCCGTTTTCCATCCAAAATGCCCCTACCCAGGAAAACGCCAGCAGCCCCAGGAAGCTGACGAGGACGAGCACTGCCAACGGGTCTTTCGCGCGCTGCGTGACCCACCCAAAGCTAATGACTCGGACGCCCAATGCAACGGCAAACCACATGACGAATGTCCACCAATAGACGGGCAGCCGGCTCAGTTGGATTTCACCGTGCGCCATGTGCGGAGCGTGGCTATAACCCATCAGCCAATACGCCCCAAGGAAAAGACCTAACATTGCCCCCATATAAAGCCATGATCGAAGGTTGGTTAGATGGCCCCAAAACAAGAGAATGGCAACAACGCCAAGAGAATAGCCTGCGGCCGGTAGGTTCACTTCAACCATCAAAGCAGGCAAAGTCAGAGCGGTCAGAACTCTCCAGGGATGGGCACTCTTCGCTTCTCGCTGCGCGAGACATAGCGCCAGGATGGAAGTAAGCGCTACTAGGCCATGGAGCACCGAAGCCCCCAGAAGAATATGAGAGAAAGGGCCGCCATTTGTGGGAAATTGCCCGCCCGATTCAAAGAGTATTGGCCAGGGCGCCACGGGCCGAGGGTTCACGACTCCGCTAAAAAGGGAAAGGACTGAGCCGTAAAAGAACAAACCAGCCACCGACAGAAATCCGCCGAATGTTTTTGACGTCGCCCTGAGAGACAACAGCGTTCCCAACCCAAGGGAGGAAAAGATCAGTGCCCATTGTTCCACCCCGCGCGTAACCCGGACCATGGCGTCGCCTGTGCTAATCCCGCTTAGCGCGGAGATTGCTGCAGCTACCGCATAAGGACCAAAATGGTAGTGGAGATCGGCGGTAAATGTCCCAGGCATTTTTGGTTGCCCTACGCTTGTCCTTATGCTCGCAACCATCGAGTGGTAATACTGAGTGTCGATGCTAAACCAGCTGAAGCTCCCGTCCGATCGCATTACGGCATCGTTGAAGGCGCTGGGAATAAAGTAAATTGCACAGATTAGCGCCGAAAGAGCCACCAACGGTATACCGTATTCCACCTTGGCTGTTTTCAACTCGCTTCGATCTCGCCACAGTACCGCACCTCCGACTGCGGCAAGTACCAGCCAGATCACGGACAGCGAGGTCAACGGCAAGCTAAGTCTCAACCAAAAGGCAGTCAGTGCCGACAGTGTCAATATTCCAGCGGATGGGGCCAGTAGGATGGCCCGAGCCCTGGCATTGCTGGAAAGGACTGAACCCACGAGCGCATAGCCAGCCAAAAGTGCAAGGACCGCAAACGCGACCACATTCAATCCAATCCACAACCCCGCCGCCAACGCGGAAATGCAAACCCACGGCAGGAGAGCGAGCGCCAGGACAGTGCTCGGCCGGAGCTCCGTCCCCAACAGTCCGTTCTTGGCGAATCCCCTACTTGAATTCGGAGACTTGGCGACTGATGTGCCCATCTCTTCCGCTCGTGACTCTGACACAATTCTCACCTGAATTGCTCCCACTTCAAGTTGCACTGCCATGCTCTGCTCAACTCTTCAACTATGTACAGATTCCCCGGCCCGCGAAAAACGCATGCGGGAAACCTGCTGCAACCGCGATCCACAGATCTCATTCGAGTCCATCGTTTCTAAAGGCCCGCGAGATTGGCAAATGGTATTGCTCCGGCTTGTGATGAGCAAAATCGTTCTCCACGATTCTTCGGTGTAAGTCGCACGCTATTCGTTCAGAGGCTTTGCCATCGCCCAGATTGTGCGACCAGTGCCTCCCGTCAAGCCCTTCAAGTTTTCGAATCACATCGGCAACCGGATAATTCTCGGGCTCAGCCGGATCAAACTTCACACTGGAGCCAGCGTCGTAAACCTGCGGTCGTTCTGTCGACTTCCGCATCTGCACCGAAGGCACACCCAAGACGCATGCTTCTTCGACCAAAGTACCGGAGTCGGTGATAACTCCACGAGAATTCACAACAAGGCACAACAATTCCTCATAGCCGATTGGATCCACCATGATCAGATTCGCGGGCAGAGACAACCCAAGAGAGGAGATCTCTCTCTGGGTGCGATAGCCGGCCGGAAAATAGACAGGGTGCGCAGCCTGGGCAATAAGAGACAGGATAGCCAGGAGCGAATTCTCATTGAGGTTTTCGCGACGGTGACATGTCATAAAATAAAATTCACCTTTGCTAATCCCCCGACTTGCGAAGAATTGCGCATCCGCAAGCGAATTATGCCTGTCTTCGCGCGAAAAGTAGTAGTAATTCAGGATATCGACGATGGGATTTCCGACCACAACGATATTGTTCGGATTCAGGCCCTCCCGAACACCTTGCTGTTTGTACTCATCGACATACGCGTAAATCACATCCGCGAGATGATCGATGATTGTCCGATACTTTTCTTCCGGCATCCGCCAATCGTAAGACCGCATGCCACCTTCGATATGGACGATCGGAATATTGAGTTGTGCGGCCGCAATTGCGCCAGTCGTCGTGTTGGTATCGCCTAGGAATACGGCTGCCATAGGCTGGAGGTCACGCAAAACTGGATAAAGACGACGGATGATCGACGCGACCAATTCGGCGTCCGTCTCCCCCTCGCAACCCAAGTCAACCTCAGCCGGAGCGATATCCAATTCGCGAAAAAAAATGTTCTTCAAATTATTAGAGTAGTGCTGCCCAGACCAAATAAATACAGTTTCTAAATCAGTATAGCTCCGCAAACGGGTGAGGATCAAGGCTGCTCGAATGATATCGGGCCGGATACCGAGAATAAATGCCAATCTTTGGGTTTGCATCAGATTTATCTTATAGCGACACTGGAAAAACGATAGGGATAGCCTGCAACCTCTGCGATCATCTCCGGCACGGTGGGTGGAACCTGATATCCAGCTGCCCGCCACAACTGGTGGTTGAGAGCGCCATTTTCCGATGAAAGAGTTCGATCGATCACTTTGGGTGCGTTCACCTCGTTGATCTTCACATCGCTCCGGTGATATGCCGCGGCAAACTCATGCAGCATCTGCGCCTTAGATACGAAACCGTTGGGAACGATGTGCTGTAAGTGAGGCAATGCGATTTGGTCTTGAATAACGCCCGCGCAGAGCTTGGCAAAGTGCAGTGTTGTGACACCATTCCACTTGTGATTCACGAAACCATTGACCTGCGCGCCTCTGGGCTGCAAGCGAAACCATTCCAGGAGGAATTTGAATTCCTTAGGCTCTGGTCCGATGATTGAACAGCGCAAATGTGCAACGTTCGAACCGTAGCATTCGCCGAGGCTCTTCGTCTTCCCATACACATCCATAGCGTCGTGAGGTGCGCTCTCCGAGTAATTCCCGGCGAATCCGGTGTAGACACAATCCGTCGCAATCTGGAGAACCCTGGCACCGCGCTCAATCGCAAAGGATCCTATTTCGTGGGGCAAGAGCGCGTTAATTCTCAATGCGCGCTCAACGAGTTGCGGATTCTCATCTTCAATTAATGGTTTTGTGATCCCGATAGCGTTGATGATCCAATCGTGATAACCGCAAGCGGCCAGTGACTTTTGAAGATTGGGCTGGTGTGCGTCAAAGGGTACCCATGTCAGACCTGTAATGATTGCCTGCCGAGAGACTTGACTCGGGACGCGATAGGTTGCACTAAGCCGGATGTCACGATGGCGAGATAGCTCGTCGGCCACCATCGACCCGAGCATCCCCGTCCCACCGAGCACTAACACGGAGGTCATTTCTTTATGCCGTTCCCGGCCAAAGTCTGTGGTCGAATCCTGAAGAATGCCCTAAGGGGATACTTAAGGTAGTTATAGAACACGCGAGGCCGATAGACAAAACTGGTCGGACGTTGTTCGTCGCTGCGATTGATGAGAGTAACAGAAACCTGGGCAAAGCTTTGTGCAAGAAAAGCTGAGTAGTAAGAGCTCTTCCATAATAATGGGAAAGTTTTGCTCTGTGAGCGTCATTTGTTCGAGAACGCGCACTCGTACTGCACGAAATCCATTTGTGCAATCTGCGATGGGAAGGCGGTAAAGACGTCGAGCAATCCAATTACCGACCCGCGAGATTGCGACCCGATAGAATGGCACACCGCTCACCCCACCTCCGCCGCTGTAACGAGTCGCTTTAATGATGTCAAAGCCGTCCCTCATCTTCTCTACGAACCGAGGAATGTCCTGGGGATCGTTCGTCAGGTCGCTATCCATAAACAGCGCGTAATCCATGCCAGCTTTGCTGGCGTATTCGATGCCCGACCGAAGTGCTGCTCCGTAGCCCCGGTTTTTCTCGTGGTGGATGACAGTCAGGTTCGAGTGTCTTGGAGCCATGCGGCCAAGGATCGATGCTGTTCCATCTGCGCTGCCGTCGTCTACCGCAACCAGCTCGCTGCGATAGGGGATAGCAGATAGAGCTTCACAGACCCGATCGATACAGGATTCAGCTCCGGCCTCTTCGTTATACATTGGAACAATTACGCAGAAGCTTTCGAACTGTTTACGTACCTTGTGATCCATTCAGGCTATCGCTCTATCACTTGCCACACGTCCCACAGACGGCTGTCAAAGCGAATGTCGTCAACAGTGCTCTCCTCCAGCGTCGAGGTTGAGAAGAACATGAGTTTGAGGTCGTCGGTTAAAGACATAAAACCATTCGCGTAGCCGGCAGGAATGAACAGAACCGAGGGCTTATTCGCTGAAAGGACAAACCGCTCCACCTCCAGATCTCTGGAAGGATAGTTCCAATTGTCAATTCGGACCGCAGCAACAATTGCAGCGCCGGCGACGGCTGTTACGTACTTCGCCTCCTTCTTGTGCCCGTGCCAGGCGCGAACAAAATTGGCTCGATGATTGGAGACGGTGTAGAATCGCCTGACCCCCCGAAAGGCAAAGTCATTCACGAAGCCAACGTGACCGCGATCGTCCACGGCTAGTCCACCGCCCATCAAAATGGGTTTTTCAAATCCACCTTCGGAAGGATTCATGATCCACCTACCTCAGAGGCGCATAAAGGCGCGCCAACTCTGCGGGGTCTTGGAACATGGCGAGCGCCCGCGCGGTCATCGCGACATTGCTGTATGTCTGATCTCGATAGTCCCCGTAACGGCCGTTCAGGAACGAGAGCGCCATCTCTTCAACGCCGGCTTCGATGAGAGTCGATGCCGCAAAGTCGAGGACTGACTTGATCTTCTTGAACGAGACGCGGTAGTTCCTCCGATCCTGAGGGTCTTCTTTCACGGAAATCGCCACTTTTGTGTAGCGGGCGCAAACATCTCGAACTCTTTCGGCCAGTTGCATGATTGTCAGGTTCAGCCGACCGTCACCAACGTTGAAAATCTGATTCTGCATCCGGTCTGGCTCAGCTTCAAGAACCATTGTAATTGAGCGCGCAAGGTCGCGAACGTGAATGAACGGCCTACATTGGTCCGGCCCGATCACTGTGATAAGGCCGTCGGCCATCGCCTGTGCTGTAAACAAGTTTCCGACCAAGTCGAAGCGCGGGCGGCGAGAATCACCGAAGACCGTGGCAAAGCGCAGCACAGTGACATAGAAGTTGTCACGGAGTCCGGCCAATAACTCTCGCTCGCTGTCGATCTTGGTCTGCGCGTACAGGGAAACTGGATTTAGGTTATCGGTTTCAGAGACCTCGTACTCGCTGACGCCGTACACCGAACAACTGGAGGCGAAAACAAAGCGCTGAATTCCCATCGCCTGGGCAACATCCTTTGCCATTCGGGTGGCAATGATATTCGTGTGCCGGGTGAATGTCGGATCCACCGCACAGGCTGGATCTCCAACCAACCCCGCCAAGTGAACCACTGCAGACGCGCCATTCATTGCTTGCGTCAATTTCGCAATGTCTGTGGCGTCGCCTTCAATGAGTTCGAAACCTGGACGATCGAGAAATTCCGACAGCGGCTCGCTCCCGTACATCAGCCTGTCGAGAACACGAACACGCTTTCCTTTTTGCATGAGCAAATCGACGGTATGAGAGCCAATATACCCTGCACCTCCAATTACCAACACGGCGCCACACTGATTGCCCGCGATGGTCATGATCCTGGGACTGCGACTGGAAGAGAGCCCAAGAAACACGCGCGGCAAAATGAGCGCTGGATACACAAGCAGCATCCAGAGGGTGATTGCGGGGGGCGCTCCTGAAAGGCAATAACCAAGCGTACCACAGATCAGGACACTTGCCAGGAGCACCAGACTCTTTTTCCGCTCCGACGCAGTGCGCAAAGAGGAGAAGACGCCGAATGCGAGATTGAGCCCGATGAGTATGACGGGCAAAGCGAAGACAATGCTAGCGGTCCTCGAGTCGATCCGAGGGAAATAGAGCTTGGAAAAGCCAAGATCCACGATGGAGCCGGTGAACCCGACGAGGGTGTCGTAGAGTACGCGAGCCTCGTTGGGGCCGAGCGATTGGAAGCCCAGGCCGCGATAGCTTCGAGATCGAATGAGAGTGAGCAATCGCATATGGAATTCGCCTTGTTAGATTTCGACGTGCTGGTTCTTGACGGGGATTGTGTGGGTCCCTTGCAGTGCAATCGATAGGTTCATAACGAGCAAGAAGCGGCTTATGCGCTCTGAAGGCGAACTGGTTAGGTTAAGCCAGCTCTATCAATCCCAACTCTGCCCATTGCTCCAAATACTCGAGGGTTTCTTTTTCCGAAAGCGCTGCGTATTCCGCGACAGTCTTAACGGTTACCGGTCGGTCCAGGGCCGGAACCAGGTCCATCAGAGATCGCATTCGGCGTCGCTGCTCCGAGCCCGCATCCCCAAGCGCGACCTGCCCACAGTCGAGATAGAGATTGTATTTCGGGTTGGAGAGGCAGATGTTTCCTTCGAATTGCTTAAAAATCACCGGTGAAGCTTCAAGTTCCTCTATCGCGCCCATCAGTGCATCAACGGCTTCCTCGAGAGCGGTTTCGGCGATGATATCCATGTTGTCCCGACTGCAATGGTATTCGGGATAGGGGAAGCGCGAGAAAGAAAGCATCGGAATGCCGTAGTTCTCCCAGATGTATTCATCATTGATGATAATTTTTCCAAACGTTCCGCTACGATACGCGAGACCGAGTCGATCGAGACTGGACTTCAGCGCGTAGAACGTACTGACCATGCTGCGGCGCGACTCCTGGAGCGCCAAGCGCGTCTGAGAGCCGAGCATCTCAAGGAACACACCTTCAAGAATTCGTCCACGTTTCGGCCAGATTCAGCCCAGCCAGGTAAAGCTCCGACCCGATGATGCCAGGCGAGAAAACCAGGGAATAGCTGAACTTGGTCTTTCTGTCTCTCAGGCGTCGCATCACTTCGACGCCAACGACACAGCCGGATAGACCATCATTCGATACACCAGCGTGGTCCAAGTTGCCGCCAAGCAGGATGATATGATTGAGCTTGCCTTCGTGTCTGTATTCGAGGATTTTCAGCGTTCCTGGAGCCTCGATTGTCCGGATCGCGACTTCATAGTTGCCTGGCGTGAGCGCGTCAAAGAGGCTTTTCGGGACGCAGAAACCCCAATCTCTTTTCCAACTTCTGAACTGCTGCCGGTAGTGGTATGGGATCGCATCGTCATACCGGTGGTCGTAATGGAGGTGGCTCCGCAATTCATCTAGGCTGACGACTCCCTCGAAACTCGCCGAAAGTGCGATCACCCCAAGTGGGTTGGTTGTCCCATCATATACCGTACGTCCGTCCTTGATAATCGTTGCCTCCCCTACATCCCAAGACGGGGGACAACCCAGCCATTATGTTCATACGAGCTGGGAACCGAGATCACACGAAATGGGAGTTCTTCCGCAAGGTAGGCGACGGCATCATCATATCCGCTCGAACAAACAGCGCGATTCAGAGGAGTCAGATCCCGCAGCATCTCGATCATGTTCTTCATGGAGATGGACTAACTCGGAAGGTCGTTCGTGTCGATTCTTGGCAATGTCAATGGTTGATCAGAGTCTAAGTCTGCAATGCGCATCTCAACAGTAAATCCCAATCGGCACTTACGATCTCCGACGACCCGATGCACCGAATCGCTGTGGCCTCCAAACGGATAGCAAATGGTCCAGCCATCCTGGATAACGCCTAACTCTCGCAAAAACCGGAGTGATTGATCTACTTCCGAGACCTGTAGGCTGTGGGGAGCCTCATTGAGCCATATGTGACTGTATCCATGACTCCCGAAGTGCATACCATGACGGTACATACATTTAATCTGATCTGCAGACATATACAATTCGCATGCAAATGACGCTTCGTCTTGCGTTACATGCTCGAGAAACATTCGATTCACAATTTCTGCGCGAACCGGTCCCGGAAGAGCGCGCTGGAGAATCCTTTTGAAAAACGTAACTTCCATGGTATCGTAGCGATGTTTCCCAGTCAGCTCCGAGATGTAGGCTTCTTTGGATTTGAGATTGTACTGTGAGCGAAATTCATTGAGATGAGTAAACAGTTGATCAACGAGCGCTTGCGTGTTTGGAACGGTCGCTAGAACGAATTGAATCTTGTTCACATCAAGTACTTTATGTTCGAGGACCGCCTGGGCGGGAGGGAAGAAGCATCCCTTGATTCCTTTGGAATCCAGAAGCGGAAAGACATTCAAAAAGTGGTCGCTGTACCCATCATCAAACGTCAAGAGAATTGCGTTTGGAGGCAAATCTCTCTTCGGTTCCGCTAGCGCTTCAATGATGTTGTCCAGCGTAACCGGCGTGAAATTGGCTCCAATATACTCGAGCTGCCTGCGAAAGCGCTCCAGAGAGAGGGCCTTTATAGCGGGAAATCTGGACCGTGCCAGATCCCGCACGTAGTGGTACATCACGATAGTGACTGATCTTTCCATGCGGTAAGTTGAAGCTAATTGACACGGTAGATTTTGAGTGCGCCGCCGTTTGGCTCCTCGACAATCCATGAAGGCAGGGGCTTTGGAAGCGCAATGTCAGTTCCGGGACGAGCCAAGATCCACCGAACGTGCCACCTTTGCGATAGCTGGTGAAGCGTCTCAGGATCCGAAGTAGTAAACATCAAATCGTTATCACTGAGTAGGCTGTTAAACCCGGGAACTGTTCTCAACTGGTGATATAGGAATCCCTCGACAAGTACTGGGCGCTCGGCCAGAGACGCATAGCCAAACGAGCGTTCGGTGTTACTGGCAACATCGACGGAATGTTTGTTTGTTGCGAAGCGATCATCCGGTGGCACGATCTGTTTAAACGAAGTCAGACCTTGCACCTCTCCGGGAGAGAGCGTTACATCCATCTTCATTCTGCCGAGACCAAAGTTTGTCCACGGTGCAATCCAGGCCAGGAATCCGACAGACAGGATGCACAGAAAGACAGCAGAGAGAGTCTTCGAAAAGAAGGAGCTGCGCTTCATAAGTCGCGGCGTCGCGACGAAGAGCGCAATGCAGAAGAGGATGGCCAGGATCTTGATGCGATAGTATTCAATCCCGGCTATATGGGTGACCGCGTAGGCTCGAGCCCCAACGACAATGCCATAGGCGCCGAGAACGATTGCGCCGATTGTGCCGAATCGCAGCCATTCCAAGATAAGCCGCGATCGTTCGCCTGGGCGCCAAAAACCGTATGGCAGGCGCGAGAAGGCAAAGATACTGAATACACTCTGAAGAAAAAACAATCCATAGACCTCTTCGCCGTTCCTAAAGTGAACGAGAAGAAAGAAAGAGAGAAAGCCGAGAACCGTTGCAAATACTAGGATGGAGAGAGGGTCTTTTAAGGGTTTGGAGATCCAGCTGAATCCAGTAATTCGGAACCCCAGACCCACCAGGAACCAGATGGCCAGCAACGACCACTGCTGCGTTATTTGCAAAGCTATCCTGGTACTCACCGCGTCCGGCGCGTGGCCAAACCCCATCAATTTCCACGTCAGGAAGTACAGACAAAACATCAACAGGATCTGCATCCATGAGTGCAGCGAATTGAGGCAACCCCAAAACAAAAGGATGATGGCAACGCCCAGACAATATAAAGAGGCAACAGAGTGCATTGGAACGGCAAGGGCCGGCAGCACCAGGAAGAGCGCGCGTAACCAACCAAGAGCTTCCGCCGATTCCCGATGAGCGAGGCACAAGCCTATAATCGCCGTAATCGCAATGAAGGCATGCAACTCTGAGTGGCCGAGAACTAGGTGACTGAAAGGGCCGCCATCGTGTCCCACCCCAATTGCAGGAATTTTGAAGAGAATTGCGCCGGTCACGTAGCTCGAGCTGTTCAACTCATCGGTAAACAATGCAAGCAGAGCACCGTAAAAGAAGAATCCTGCGACAGACATGATGCCGCCAAACTTCTCGCCTGTGGCCTTGAGAGACAGGAGCGTGCCTAAGCCGAAGCAGGAAAGTACGAGTGCCCAGAGCGACGCTCCGCGAGTGACGCGCGCAAAGGAATCGCCCATTTTGAGACCGTCAAAGCGAGAAATGACAGCGGCCGGTGCATAACCTCCAAAGTGGTAATAGAGTGGCACGGTTGCGGACCCAGGTTCTTTGGGCGGGCCGTCGGAGTCCTTAATCGCTGCAGCAATCGCGTAGTTATACTGTGTGTCCACATACATCCAATTGAAGCTCCCATCACTCCGCAGAACAGCATCTCTGCGGGCTCCGGGAACAAAGAAGACGGCACAGATCAGCAAGGAAAGAACGACCAATGATCTGCCGTATGCGATCGACGCTCTCGTCCATACTTTGCGGTCCCTCAAGAGACAGAACGCTCCTATCGCAACCAGGACGAGCCACACGGGCGCCACATAAAACACCGGGAATCCCGGCCTAACCCAAAACGCAGTAAGCGCTGATGCGATCAAAACGCCCGTGGCAGGCGCCAGGAAGATAGCTGCTGCTCGCACGTTAGCGGGTAAGGCAACAAAAACGACAGCATATCCGATCAGGGCCACCGTTATTGCATAGCCAAGGATATTGATGGCGGCTGCGATGCCTCCAGTGAGAAGGACAACCAGAATCCACGGGACGAACGTCAGCGCCATGACGGCAAGAGCTCCCAAGTTCGATTTAGGCACGCCACGAGCCCCGCTCTTTACGGCCGTTGCTTCTTCCTCGTCAGACGAGACTCTCACATCAGTTTCCATTCACTCGCTCCACCTGGGAATATAAAGTTATTTCCGATACATAAATCCTTGACGACTCGCGTTCTTTTGCTCGCTGCGACAGGGATCTACCTATCCGCATCGCCGGCCTTTCAATCAAGAAGTATGACAGAGGCACAATGACAATCATCTCAACGCCATATTCCTCGACCAGGGTCTGATCCAGAGCATCCGAGTCGTAGGCCTTGTCGCCGATCAACCTTTCGGGCAGTTCGTCGAGGAAGCATCCGGCCAGAACAGCTTCCACAAGCCGGCACTCGGCAGGCGAAGCGCTTTCGACAGATACGGCGAGAGGAAGACCGTCACCAGAGGCGATAGCGACGATCTTCGTGCCCTTGCCACGCTTGGTCGGACCGACCGCGAAGCCCCCTTTTTGGCGCTCGCAAAGGTCGCATCCACGAACGCTTCGTCCAGATTCAGCTTGCCTCGCTCATGCAGATGTTTGGCCAGCAGGCGCAGCGCCTCAACCAGCTTGCCCTCGCGAACCCATTGCTGGAAGCGCCGGTGGCAGGTCTGGTACGGCGGATACTTCGCCGGCATCTCGGCCCACTGCGCGCCGCTGCCCAGAATCCAGAGCACGCCGTTCAGCACCGCCCGCGTGTCATGCCAGGGACGGCCACGGTTATCCTCGCGCCGCTCCGGGCGCAAGATCGGCTCCACCAACTGCCCACTGTTCGTCTGTCAGTTCCCAACGGCCTGCCATCCAAGTCCGCGGAGACGCCTTGAGCAACTCCAGTTTCGCAGATTCCGGACCGAAAATGTTTATGAGATGGGTTCTAGAGCGTGTTTCATAAATGGGTTCGGCCTCAAGCTAAGTACTTACGCGTGAGGCTGGTTGGCTGATGAGCTTCTGTCATGAAGAAGCGGCAGAAGCTTGTGACGGATGAGCAGTGGGAGTTGATCGAGCCGTTGTTGCCCCAACCACGGCGCAGGAAGGACAACCGGGGACGGCCCTGGGCGTCGAACCGGGCTTGTTTTGAGGGGATTCTGTGGATTCTGCAGACCGGAGCAGCGTGGCGATTCCTTCCCGACGAGTTCCCGTCGCCCGCTACCTGCTGGCGGCGGCTGAAGCAGTGGCAGGACGAAGGTGTATGGCTGGATGCGTGGCGTGTTCTGTTGGGTGCGCTGGACGAGGAAGGTCTACTGAAATGGGACGAGACCTTCCTGGATGGCAGCTTTGCCCCGGCCAAAAAGGGGGCCTCGCAGTCGGTAAAACCAAGCGCGGCAAGGGAACGAAGTGGATGGTACTGGTCAACGGTCAAGGTCTTCCGCTGGGAGTTCGGCTGGAAAGTGCCTCTCCGGCAGAAGTTACGCTTGCGGAAGCCACGCTCCAAGAGGTCCGCGTCCCCCGCCCGCAAGGGCGCCCGCGGCAAAAGCCGAAGCGTATAATCGCCGACGCCGGCTACGACTCCGATCCGTTGCGTGAACGATTGAAGAAGCGTGCCATCGAACTGATCGCGCCCTACCGAAAGAACAATAAGCGGCGGCGGTATGAAGACGGACGCAAAATGCGACGCTACAAACGCCGCTGGATCGTGGAGCGAACCAATGCCTGGCTCGGTCAGTTCCGCCGATTGCTGGTTCGTCATGAGCATTTGCTCTCCACCTACTACGCCTTCTTCTACATCGCCTGCTTCTGGATCACGCTGAGGCGGTGTTTATGAAACACGCTCTAGTAATGTTTACTCTGAGACAGCCACTAGATACTCTAGTTAGCTGCCCGTGGTGCAAGTAGCGATTTTGCGGCACGGCCGGAGGTGCGCCGGGGGACTGGTTTGGTTGCCCGGCTGGCCGGTGAAACGTCAACCGGTCTGTAGTTACGCCGGATACGGTTCCCAAGGCAGCTGAACAGCCCCAGCAAGAACAAAAGCAGTCCTGCGGCCCGGTTCTTCCACTCCTGTGGAGTGCCGGCGCCCAACAGGCGGCGGAAGATCAGGCTCAGATTGAACCCGGCCACATGAATCAACTGCCGCTTGAGGATGTTGTCGTGCTTGCGCAGATGCGTACGCCACATGCCGCCGGTGTCGTAGCAGTGGGCGAAGCTGCGTTCCACCAGTTCGCCGCGTCTCTTCAGTAAGCTCTTGCCGTAGCTGTCCCGTACCCGGCGCCGGTTCGCGTACACTGCTTGCTGCTGTGTGGCCTTGCCTTCCCAGTTGCGCCGCCCCTTCTGCTGCCGTTCCGGAATGTGACTCCGTACTCGATAACTCTTCACCCGCTCCACCGCTGCGCCGGAGTGATATCCCTTGTCAGCCACCATCTCTTCGATTCCATTGACGCTCACTTTCGGCTTCTCATCAGGCCGCTTCTCGACCTCGCGCAGGACTAACCCCGCCACCGCTTCGCCGGCTTCGCACAACGTCAAGTCCAGCGTCGTCGTGTCCCCCTTGTCGGCTTCCTGCAAGGTCACCGCTACCACCGCTCCCGTGTCCAGGTCCACCGCGTGCTCGGCCTTGTGCGCCAGATGCGTCCGCCCATCCTTCATCTTCGTGATCCGCACATCCCTGTCCGTCGGGCTCTTCCATTCCTTGTTCGAGGTGCGCTTCTTGCGCTTCCGGTCCAGCCGCGCCAGGTCTTCCCGCGTCAGCGTCGCCATCCCCGATGCCTTCGCCAAGCCCATCAGGAACTCCTCGTAACTTGCCCCGGTATCGCGTCTCACGATCGAGCGCATCGCCGCGTTGGCTTCCAGCGTCGTCGCATCGATGACCACTCGCTTACCCTGGATCAGGCCGCGATCCGCCAGCAGGCCCAGCACCCAGCCAAACACCTCTCGATGCGTCTCCAAATCGATCAAACGCCGCGTCCGCGAGATCGTCGAGTGGTCCGGCGTCTGCTCTGTCAAACCGATGCGCAAGAAACTACGCAGCGCCAGCGAATCGGCCACACGCCACGCGATCCCCCGCTCGCTGTCGATGCCCTCGAAGTACCCGATCAGCAGCGACCGGAAGTAGATGCCAGGCGCCAGACCAGGACGCCCCATCCGCGGCGCATAGAACTTTCGGCAAAGCCCTTCCACAAACGGGTCGAACTTCTCCCCATCCAGAAGTTCGTTCAGCCGCAGATAGAACGGATGCCCTGGAGCACGCGCCAATTCCACGTTCGCGATCCAGATCTCTTCTTGCTTCTCCTGTGCCTGCCGTGTCCCCATCCCCATGCCGCGATTCTAAAGAAACCGCGCCTGTGGATACTTCACAAAATATCCACCTGCGAACCTGGACTTGCACCACAGGCTGTTAGACGTTTCGGGTACTACCAAGCGCTCAGGCCGCCGTCAACAACCAAGCAATGACCGGTAACATAACTTGAAGCGTCAGAGGCGAGGTAAATCACCGCGCCAACCATTTCATCCGCCTGCGCCATGCGACCTAACGGGATTCGGGCGGAATAGCGCGCCTTGAAGGTATCGTTTTGTCCGCTCTCCACTCCACCAGGGACTAACGCATTGACGCGGATGCCTGCATCTCCCCAGTTTGCGGCCAGATAGCGCGTAAGCCCGACGACAGCCGCTTTAGACGTTGAATAGACAGCGGGATTGCTGATCTGGCGGCCAAGGTAGAACGATCCTTCATAGATTCTCTTATCGGATGAGAGGATGCCGTAGATCGAAGCGGTTTGGATGATGCTTCCGCCCGTTCCTTGTTTCTGCATCTGTCAACCGACGGCCTGTGCGACCAGAAACATGCCGTCCACGTTGACAGACATGATCTTTCGCCATTCGCTCAGCGAATACTCTTCAGTCCGCGCGAAGAATGCATCAAGGTCAGTCGATTTGGAGGCAGCGTTGTTGTGCAGTATCTGAATTGAACCGAACCGCGAGACAACGGTATCGACCATTTCGGAGACCGATGCAGGATTCGAGACATCGCAGGCAACTCCGAGGGCCGAGATTCCATAGTCATGTTCTAATTCCTCGGCAAAGGATGCACACCGGTCCAAATCCAGATCCACCGAGGCGATATTCGCGCCAAATTCGGCGAGTCCGCGGCAGAAGCGTTGGCCGAGGATACCGACTGCGCCGGTAACAACAGCGACCTTGCCGCTCAAATCGAAGAAATTTCTATAGTGTGATTTCGTCAAGAAGCACTTCCCTATTTTCCTTTTTCGAGATTCGACCCGCGATCAGCACACGCATCACATCGAGAGTTCTTTGACTCGGAATGGCCGGCTTGCCGGTTTCAATCGAGTGGACAAACTCCCAAAGCATGCGACGAAACATGGAGAAGTTATCGGTGATGTCAAATGCTCCGTTTCGCCGGGCGCCGAAGAGTTCCAGATGAAAGGTTGGAGCACTTTCACCCAAAGCATCGATCTCAATCAGCATTCCGTCATCCAGTCGAATGCTGGCGAATGAAAGATCGGACTGCCTCATCCAAACGGAGATAGGGCAGGCCGCCGTCAGTCCAAAGGCAGCATCGAGGAGATGGACTCCGTATTTCTCCCAGGAAAGGACGATCGCTCCTCGAATCAACTTCAAACGGCCGTAGGTGACGAGATTCGCCCTGGGCTCATCGAGCTCGCGTGCATAGCGCATGCCCGAGCAGGACATTAATTGGCCACTCTCCAGATAAGGCTTGAGTAGGCACAATTCATCTGGATCAATACTCAGTGGTTTATCGACCAACACCGGAAGCGCGGCTTCCAAGAATGGCTGAGCTATTTGAAAGTGCATCTCGTAGTCATCGCGCGCGACAATGACAGCGTCCACCTTACCAAGAAACTCGCGATAATCAGCCATTGGATTTGCAATCCTGCAGGCCGCGCACAACTTTTTTGTCGTCTCAGGATTCTGCGTCCATGCGTGAGTAACTCTCCAGCCCCCCAGACCAAATTCCGAAGCGTGACGGCGCCGAACGTATTCATAGATTCCCGGCCAACCAGAATCAGCCAGCCCCTCCGGAGAGAACCCGTTAATAATGGAGCTGTAGGAGAATGGGTGGCCATTTCCTTCACTTACGCCAATGATTCCGAGCGATTTCACCAGATTGCCCATCCACCATCTACGCAAAGATTCTGCCCAGTGATATAACTCCCGGCGTTGGAACAAAGCAATGCAATTGCACCTTTGAGTTCATCAGGCTGACCAATGCGATTCATCGGGTTCTTGGAGCCAAGCAGTTGCATGAACTTCTCATGCTTTTGCGTGGGAGGATGGGGAAAAGCCCCGGGGCTGAGGGCATTCACTCGAATGCCATGGGGCGACAGAAAGCTTGCGAGATACCTGGTGAACTGAATGACTCCGGCCTTGGCGGCGCCATAACTGGGCGGATTGGCAAACTCCTTGCCATCATAGATTCGATAATCGGGTCCGATGTGACCATACATCGAGGCAATATTGAGAATCACGCCATGCGTCAGCTGCAAATCAGGGAACGCAGCCTTCGTCAAGCGAAACACGGAATTCAAGCTCATGTCGATGTCGTATTCCCAATCCTGATCCGTGATCGATTCCCATGAATTCTTGTTGCCGGACCAGGCATTGTTTACAAGAATGTCAACCGTTTCGAAGTGCTTGTGGACCCGAGGAAAGAAGCCGGCGATGGATTCCTTGCTGAGGAGGTCGAGTTCCAGCGCAACCGCCTGAACCGAGCCGTCGGCAAGCTGCATGATCTCTTCGCATTTCTTCTGACACTTCGCTTTGTCACGGCTCGCGAGAACAAGGTTGGCACCCAGTTCGGCGAGTGTCTCGCAGATGGCAGTGCCCAAATAGCCAGCCCCGCCTGTAATAACGGCTGTTTTCCCCTTCAACGACTGCAGTTGCTGCAAGGTCTTACTCATGAATTGGCTCTCTCCAACAGGGCCTCTACCACGGTAAAATCAACACTATCATCGATGTCGTAGGATCGATCCCGCGGCATCAGAACAGCGCCGAGCCTGCCAACCAACAATGACTGAGATTCCTGTGCGAGCAGGCCGGCACGGAAGACATAGACGGCGCCATTGAGCTGGTAGGCCTTGGGGAGTTTCTGCCTAGGAAGCCAGGGAATGGCGCCGGGGATAAAGACCTCTGGCTTGTCATCGACCAATCGCCATGCGCGGTGAGGGTTCAACTCAGCGTTCGTAAAGGTTGCAACAGAGTCGAAGCCTCCGCCGGCAATAAGCCTCAAGCATTCCTGCACATCGACTGGTGAACGCAGCGGACAGGTTGGCTCGAGCAGGATGACCCAATCGGCCGGCTTGTGTTCCGCGCGGAAGGTCTGAAGCAAATCTTTGAGCGCATCAATCACTAAGGCTTCATCAGTAGCAAGATGCGGCGGCCGCGCGTAGACTTCGGCACCGTTCGCCTTTGCGACCGCAGCGATCTCTGCATCGTCCGTAGAGACGATGATGCGGTCGATTTCGCTGACTTGCTCGGCGACTTCAATCGACCACACGAGCAGCGGTTTTCCCCTTAGGGGCCAGATATTTTTCCCGGGAACCGATTTGCTTCCGCCGCGAGCAGGGATGACTGCTACGACCTGTTCTCCATTCAGCATGCCGATTGTAATTCCCTGTCCCTACTCCGCCGTCCCGCGTGCGCCAAGGCGGCCGAGGCTGTCGAGCGCCTTGCGGTACTCAGTCCATTCACCCGTATCAATCCAGGCGTTTTCGCCGATTGGGAAGACGCCAACGCGCCCGCCATTGCTCTTCAGGTGGTCAATGAAGTCGGTCATGTCATACTTTGACCGTTCCGGAATGAGGTTGAGCCGGTCGCGGCGTACTATGTACATTCCGGTGTTCACAAGAAAGCTGTACTGCGGCTTTTCTGAGATGCGTGCCAGGCTGCCTCCCTTTTCGAGCTCACAAACTCCATAAGGGATGTGATAGTCCTTCACTGAGGCAACCAACGTGAGGTCATACTGATTGTCTTCATGAAACGAGACCAGCTCGGCGAGATCCGCCTGAATGACTATATCGCAATTGGTCACGATCAGGCTTTGCGGGACAGGCGAATAGAGCTCTCGCAAACTGCCAGCAGTACCGCGCTGTTCCCGTTCCTCGATAAACGATACAGAATAGGGCGGTGCTAACTCTTCGAAGAACGACTTGATAATTTTCGACTTGTAATTAATCGCAAGGATGAACTGATTCAGACCGTACTGGTGCAGCTGATCGATGATGATTTCGATCACTGTCCTGTCACCGACAGGGATGAGGGGCTTGGGAAGAACGTTGGTGAAAGGAGCGAGTCGAGTGCCCAGTCCTCCCGCCATGATCACGACAGGCAAATTCAAGCTGCGTTTCTGCTTCGACGCTGCATCGCTTTGAAAGAGCTCTTTCCAGAAGACCAGCCGCACGATCTCCCGAGAGGAATTTACGACCGGAATGCAGATGAGATTCTTCATGAGCATCTCGGCGCGAATCTGATCCGTTCCGAAGCCTTCCTGAACAACGCATGGCGTGCAATTGCAAACCTGAAGCACTTGCGCCTTCAGATCTCCGTCCGACAAGATCCATCGCCGTATATCGCCGTCGGTGAGCGAGCCGATCAAGTGGGACTCTGCGTCGATGACGAATACGATCTTTTCCTCAGTATTCTCCAACTGTTCCATCGCCTGACGAATGGTGTGGTTCTGCGGGACCAGGAACGATTTAATGCTCTCGTCCGTGCGGGTCATTTCAGCTGTTCCATGTGAAATTGACATTGGGATCGGTGAAGGTTCGCTTCTTGCTAGCTGGGCAGATCATGAAAACTTTTCTTCAGAAAATCAGCTGAGATCTTCACATCTCTCAGTACATTCTTGACTCGCTCACTTGCGCGGCCATCATGAAATCGATCGTAGGGGTTACGCAGTCCGCACAGCGAGGCGTGGAAACACGGCGATGTTGCGCGCTTGATTCCTTTGAGGATCGCTGCCGTGCTGCATGGAACGTCGATGACATTCGCGGCACGTATGCGACCGCGTTGGCGTTCGCCAATATTGACCACCGGCAGTCGAAAAGAAGGAGCTTCGATCAACCCGCTTGAAGAGTTCCCCACCATCACCGCGAATTGCTTGAGGCAACTGAGGTAGCGCAGTTGGCCCAAGTGTGGAAACCATTTGAATTTCTCCCGGTGCACAGCACATGCGGCCTTCAGGGCTTCATTGATCACTGCGCCTTCGGCGTCGGCGTTTGCCATGGTGAATACCGCCCGAAGACCACTGGCTTTGACCGCAGCAATCAGGCGACGAACCTGAATACCGACTGAGCCGGCATCACGTGTTGCCCGATGAAAGGTCACGAGAGCTACCGGGTCCTTCAGTGAGAATCCGATTTCGCGCTCGAGCTGCGATCGCGTCAGAAGCTTGAGCCGATGAATCTGATCGAGGCCGGGAGCGCCGAAGGCAAAAACGGTCGCAGGCGATTCTCCCATCTGAATGATCCGGCGGCGATAGGGCTCAGTCGAAGCGAAATGAAGCGAAGACATTTTTGTGATTGCGTGGCGGACCGCTTCATCGAGGGCGCCTTCACTTCTTTCACCTCCATGAATGTGCGCGATCGGAATTTTCAACATCAGCGCGGCAATCGCAGGCGACAGCAATTCAAATCTGTCACCGAGTAGCACCATGATATCTGGCTTCAGTCTCGACAACGCCTCAGCGAATTTGACTAATCCGCACCCGACAGATTCCGCGTTTGCGCGTATGCTGCTTCCGGAAAGGCCGATATCGATCCGCCGGTCGATCTTGACGCAGTCCGCTTCAATCTCCCGGACCGTGAATCCAAACTCCCGAACCAGGTGCATGCCTGAAACAATCAACTGGAGCTTGAGCGCAGGATCGGCACGTATGCAACTTATGAGATTGCGCAGGAGTCCATAGTCGGCTCGGCTGGTTGTGACAACACAGATCTTTCGACGGCTCACGTTAGTTTCGGACAAAGTTG
The DNA here is from genome assembly GCA_963799445.1 of uncultured Acidobacteriaceae bacterium. Lineage (GTDB taxonomy): Bacteria > Acidobacteriota > Terriglobia > Terriglobales > Acidobacteriaceae > Telmatobacter. The sequence continues at coordinate 95,868 of CAWCXX010000040.1, forward strand.
TATAGGGCGAAATCAGACGCGCATTGTTCCGACGGAGAGCGGCGCAGAAGTCTCCTCAAGATTCGATCGGGGCAGATGACATCGGCTCGGGCTCGCGCCAGATGCGATCTCTGCCCATTTGAGCCATAATACGGCCGATGCCCGTCGCCGTGGCACCGTACCGCTTGATCTGCGCCGCCATTTCTTCTTTCTTCGTGTCAGGGAATGCAAACTTATACATCACCGGTTGATTGAATTTGTATTCGGAGATGGGCGTAGAGAGAGGGCTGTGCAACCAGTTTGAGACATCGTAGTTCATGGAGATGCACGGATTGCTTTCGTTCCGGTCGCTTCCCCAAATATTATGGACCCTGCCTGAGCAATAGGCTCGAATTTCGTTGAGGATTTCCGGCAACTCTTTCCCTTTCTGCATTAGCCCGGCGAGCACCATTCCGGCCGTGCGAAAGACATAGTCTACCCAGTGATCCATGACCGCAAGGCTCATGGCGGTGTGGGTCTGAATCAGGTTGATCCCGATTTCTCCCTTGAGCAGCTTTTCGTAATTATCTCCCGTGTAGATGAACTTACGAAGTTCTTCCTCGGAATCCCACAATTCGTCTCTCGTCAGTCTGACAAACGAGTCAAAGACGGCTTTGACTGGCGGCGGGGCCGTATCCATATCAGCGACCAGTCTTTGGAGGAGTTGTATGATCGGAACCTTATTTTGCCGCATCAGCCGAAGCAGGGCATTGAAGCCGCCACCGTTATAGACCACCGCAACCATGAGGTGCAGCTTGCGAGCATTCTGGTAATCCTGAAACGACATGGTGTTTGTGGAGCTGACAACCTCTTCAATCTCCACCGCGATGCGCCCGTTCCCCAACTTCGCAAAGTCCCGAGGCAGGATACGGAAATGGGAACCGATGTTATGAGTCGCTCGGCTGAAGGCCGTATTTAATTGCGTACCGTTAAGCAACATGCACGTGTAGACTTCGACGACGTTAATACCGGATTCGAGAACCTGGGAGATCGAGTTGATGTGCCGCTCATAAGAGTCACCGGGAAGGCCAAGAATCAGCTCAGAAAAAGTCGGCAGACCGAATTCCTGATAGACGCTGGCCAACGACATCATTTGCGAGGTGCTGATGTTGTCGCGATGAATCTCTTTGAGGACAACTGGATCCATCGATTGAACAGACATCCACATCGACATGGAGCCCTTTAACTTGCGGAGCGCCTGGGCAATGCGTTCTTTCTTGTTCTTTCCCGTCGAAGCAAAAATGGAGCGCGGCCAGTTTTGCTTTTCCTGAATTTTGGCAATGTGCTCAACGATCTCGTAGTCGCGTTCGTACATGGCAAAATTCGGATCGGCGAACGTGAGATTCGAGATGAGGATCGGTGCACTTCGCACAGCCGCGGCGATATAGTCCAACTCTTCCTTCACCCGTTCAGTGCTGAAGAAGTTTACCTTTGAAATCAACTGATTTCCTTCGTGACAGAATGAGCAAGAGAAGGGGCACCCACGATTCGTTTCCATCATGGGCGAAAGCTTGCCGTCGAAGAACTTGTCCATAAAGCCCGTCAGATAAGGAGATGGGATTTCGTCGAGCATGCGCCGCCGAGGAAGCATGATCCCTTTCACGACTTCTTCATCACTCATGCGATGAATGAAACCGTCAATCGGCGCTGACTTCATCTTTTCGCAATCGAGGCCAGTTTCCATGGCGCGCTTCACCAGCGCGGCGAATGCCTCTTCACCCTCCAGGTAGGCGTAAAAGTCGATAAGGCTGTTCCGTTTAATGAACCGTTCGCGCCCCTCGTCCTCCAAAGGGAAGTTCGGACCTCCCATGACGCAAAGTGTCTGTGGGGAAAGAGCCCGGACCATTCGGAAGAACTCCAGACCCAGATTGAAGTTCCACGGGTAGTTGCTCATGCCCAGGATGTCCGGCGGCGCTTCATAGATGGCATTTTCCAAGTCATCGACATATTTGAAGAGCTTGAGGTCGATCTCAGAACCAAAGACCTTCGAGGCATAGGCCGCAATAAAGCCGACGTTAAGGGGAAACGCGTCAGTCGCAAGAGACAAGGTGGTGTAAGTAAGATCCGCTAGATAAATCTTTAGCGGTCTGGTTGTTCTTGAGTGGCCTTTATCTGTCATCGTTACCTCAATACTGTAACTGTGTCATCGAGTGAACTGTGGCCGGAGACTTCGCGATCAAGCGCTCGCCGCAGTCGGGGAAACATCTGAGGCGCACTTGCATACCGGGCGTCATCGATCATCTCGAGTATGCCGACCAACAGGCTGCTTCACGCAAGATGATTCCAATTGATAACCTCGTCTTCTTTTACGCTGGTTCGAAGGGTGCGCCCGATCAGCGCCTGAAGAAACTTTGGAGAGATACCGGTGCCTGGACGCTTGATCGTAAGATCGTCAGCGCGGAGCTGGCGCCCGATGGGAAGGTCATGCGCCGCAACCACGCTCTTTCGCGCCACTAAGATGTTTTGCCGTTCACATGGCGCCGGAACCTTTATGCCGTTGCCTAAAGCCGATTCGACATTGCGAATGGCTGCGACCATCTGCGTGAGCTCTGCCGGTTCAAGCGAAGCTGCGTGGTCGGGTCCGGGCAGCGCACGATCGAGCGTAAAGTGTTTTTCGATCACCTCCGCGCCCAAAGCCACAGCAGCTATGGCCACTTCGACGCCATCTGTGTGGTCGGAATAGCCGACGGGTAAGCCAAATGCTGCCTTCAGGGTCAGCATCGCCCGAAGGTTGATTTCAGCATACGGCGCCGGATACTCCGTTACGCAGTGCAAGAGCGTGATTTGTGCGGCTCCTGCGGCGTGGAGCGCGTGAACAGCCTCCTCGACCTCGCCAAGGGTCGCCATGCCGGTAGACAGGATTACCGGCCGTCTTTTTCGAGCGATGTGCTGAAGCAATGGAAGATTGGTGATTTCACCAGAAGGCACCTTAAATTGCGAAATTCCCATTAAATCCAAGAGATCGACGCTTTCTTCATCAAACGGACTCGATAAGAATTCAATTTTGACTTCCAGGCAGTGGTCAATCAGGCGGCGATGAGCATCGGCGCTCAGTTCCAAGCGCTTGAGCATCTCGAAATGAGATTCCGTGCTGGCAGTCGTGCGCTCCTGATAGACCGCCTTCGCGGCTGAGCGGGTGACAATGCGATCCGCACGAAAGCTTTGGAATTTGACGGCATCGGCGCCGCAGGCTTTGGCTGTTTCGACAAGCCGCAAGGCAACATCAACCGATCCGTCGTGATTCACACCGGCTTCGGCAATAATAAACGCGCGCGCCATAGAATTATGACTTGATGCGGCGAGCCGGGCAACCTACATAAACGCCCGCTTCGCTCAGATCGTTGATGACAGTAGCGCCAGCTCCGATCAGGCAGCCAGGTTCGATCCTTCTCCCCTCGATCACCGTCGCCCCTGCACCGATCATCGAGAAATCTCCAACCGTCACCCCTCCCGAGATCGTAGCTCCAGGGGCGACATGGACCCATTCGCCGAGCATGACGTCATGCTCGATCGTACTGTTTGTGTTCACGATGACACCCCGACCGAGGCTTGCTCCGCTGTTCACAACTGCGCCGTCCATCACTACAGCGCCTTCGGAGATTGCAACTTCCTCGTTCACGATTGCCTTTGGAGAGACGATTGGTGGAAATGAAATAGGGAGAACACGGAGCCGTTCCCATAATGAAGAGCGAAGATTTCCGAGCCCAACCTGACCGACAACAAGAACCGCATTCAGATTCCCGTGCTCATTGGCCAACTGAGCGATCTTACTGTCAGAGCCGAGAAAGGGGATCCCCATTAAATTGCCGCCATCTTCCAAAGCCGTGTACCCGAGAATCGTGAAACAGCCAAGCTTGCGGAGAATGCTTACGATGACTTTAGCGTGGCCACCGCCGCCGACTAAGACAATCGAGTTCATCACAGACTAACCGAATGCATACTTATGGCCGTGACTGATGCAAATGCCGGTTCAGAAGCTCGGGCAGGCCGTTCGCCTGCTCGGCGCGCATCTTTGCTACGCTTCGAATGCGATCACGTAATCCCTGGCCTTGCTCCAGATACGCTTGGGCCAGGGCCACAATCTGTGTGATCTCGGCATTACACGGAAATGCTTCGAACTGACGTGGTTCCTCATATTCGAGGACTTCTGGCAGGCTACCCATCTTATGAGCATGAGAACCGAGGAAGATGCAGGGCGTACCGCCGAGCGAGGCAAAGATCGAAGGGTGGTAGCGTCCGGAGAGGAGGAGCCGGGCATGAGCTAACACTGCACCACACAGGAGAATCGGCGCGTCCGCCGGCACAATGCCGATTTGCTTAACTGCCAGCAACCCTCTGTAAGAACGAATCGGGCAGATCGCTCTCGATCAAATAAACTCGCAGCCCTAGCTTTCCGACCGCATCGACCAACCGTCCATAGCTTTCCGCGGCCCTGTCAGGATACCAGGAAGCCAGCGCTCCCCCTCCAATGCAAAGATACGGCTGTGAAAAGTCGAGCTTTCCCCAGTATTCCGCCTTTTCGGGGTGAGGCAGGATGAAATCGCCGTCTACTGGAAGCTGACAGTTCGGCCCCTCGTAACGCGAGAACCAGGAAAAGAGTGAGTCAGGAACAAAGCTGGCGTTCGCCTCCGGCATTTCTGTTTGAGCGAACCGCAGGGATTCATAATCGCGTAACGCAACCGCTTTGCACCGAGCGAACAGAGTCCTAGCCGCCGCTAATGTCTCGTTATTTCTGCCGCTCACCGGGCAGTCGGAAATCATCGAATTGACCAGGAATACAGGCTTCCCTAATCTAAGACCCAACTCGATCATCGCGAGAAGAAAAAGGGTCGTGCGCCGGGGCGGAGTGGAGAAGACGATATCACCATCCCCATCAATAACGAAAACGTCCGCTGCGGCAGCGTCATTATAGATGCGGCCAAGGGCAGGATAACGATGCTTCTCCGCAAGGAGGCTGTCAACGCTGGCTATTGGATCCGCTGAAATAAAATCGTGCGCACCCCACAAATGTTCCAGTTGAATATACCAGCTGACAATCCGTCGCTTACGTCTCTCAAGCAGATAGCGAAAATGGCGATAGTACCTAGGTGGGATGAGGGTGTGGACATATCCTGCCTCAGCTGCCGATAAGTCGAAAAAGTCGCCTGTTACGCAGCCACTGATTTCAAAAAGTCGGGATAAGATGTCGCGGAGTGCCACGCTGGCGCCACGACCCCAATTAACATTCGTCCGATTGTCGCCAACGAGAAAAACCTTCATCTCGATCGTATCTATGGCAGACGTTGCAGTCGGCGTCAATGTTGAGGCTGGCGCAAACACGCAGACATCAGCCAATGTGCGGCTGGTTCGATGGATCCGCTTCCCGACTCAACGTGACGGGTGCAATTGTTCCATCGGGCAAAAGCCAGTCATACGGCACAACGACCGGCGTCGAATGGCGGGCATATTTCAAAAACTCCCCCCTAAAACCGAATGCCGTGAGATCTCCACTCACATCGAAGGATACGACCTCCTGGTAAGAGACGATCATTTCACCAGGGTCTGCACCCTGTATCCTCATCTTCACCGCATAACTCTGTGGCAACAGCGGAATCGAGTGAAAGGTGCACGATATCTTGCCGGATCCCGACAGGCAGTCAGGCCTATGTCCGTCAAGAAGCATATTGGCGGTAAAGCAGGAACCGCTGATCCCGACGATTCCCAAAGCAACGATCGGCCTGAAAATGGGCTTGTCAGCTTCATATGATATTTCGACAGTAAGATTCTCGCCCGGTTGAAACTGCCTGGTTTCTTCTCCGCGGTCGTTCTTCAGGGCGACCTTAGCGATTTTCAGTCCACATGCCGAATTCATGTGGGAAAATGATGGCTCACTCGAGGTGCTGTTGAAATAGGCGTCTGCAATCGCTTCCACCTCACCGTCCTGGTGGACACGGCCATCTTTGATCCAGATCGCTCTTCGACACAGGTTTCGGACGGCTTCCATGTTATGACTTACAAGAAGAACCGTCCTTCCGCTCTGAGCGAAGTCGCCCATTTTCCCGAGACATTTCTTTTGGAACGCAGCGTCTCCGACGGCAAGCACTTCATCAACGATCAGGACCTCGGGTTCAAGATGAGCAGCCACGGCGAACGCCAACCTGACGTGCATGCCCGACGAATAGCGCTTGACTGGAGTGTCGAGAAAGTCCGAAATTTCCGAGAATTCGACAATCTCGTCGAATTTCCGAGTAATTTCGGCACGTGTCATTCCCAGAATCGCGCCGTTAAGAAAGATATTCTCGCGTCCAGTGAGTTCCTGATGAAACCCTGTGCCAACCTCGAGCAGGCTCGCTGTCCTGCCATCGATGCAAAATCGTCCTTCAGTTGGAACGGTAATGCGGCTGAGAAGTTTGAGAAGCGTGCTCTTTCCGGCACCGTTCCTCCCAATAATTCCTACGACCTCGCCCTGGTTGATTCTCAGGCTCACATTCTTGAGTGCCCAAAAGTCCACTTGCTTTAGCCTTGACTCTCGCCGCAATTTCAACCAAGCGCCGGGAGATCGAATCACTCCTTCGAGCGCGTGCCGCATTCCGTCAACACCCGGTTTGTGCTGACCGATGGTGTATCGCTTTCCGAGACATTCAGTGATAATGGCAGGTTGGGGCATCACTTTGATGTAGAAATCAGCTTTGATCTTCTTAAATTACATCAGCAAATGTGAGTTCGGTCTTACGGAAATACAGAACTCCCGAAATGAGAAGCGCAGCAACTTCAATGATCGAGATACCAAGCGCAGGGAGATAAAGCTTGTTCTGGGCGCCGAGTAGAGACCAGCGGAAGCCGTCAATGATTCCTACCATTGGGTTCAGAGAATAGAGCATCCGGTAACGAACGGGAACGACACTGCTTTGAAAGCCGACAGGAGACAGATAGAGGCCAAACTGCACGATAAAAGGAACGATAAAGCGAAAATCGCGATATTTCACCATCAGGGCGGAAATCCAGAACCCAGCGCCGAGCGAGGCACAGAACGCCAGCACTGCAAACAACGGGAGAACAACAACCTCGACGGAGGGTATAAACCTGTACCAAACCATCAATCCGAGCAGGAAAGCAAAAGAGACGAGAAAGTCAACGAAGCTCGTGATGACTGAACTTGCCGCCAAGATGAGGCGCGGAAAGTAAATTTTCGCGACGAGGCTGGAGTTCGCTACCAAGCTGTTACCACTGTCAGAAATGGCCGACGAAAAGAATTGCCACGGCAGCATACCGCAAAGGACCAGCAGCGGGTAGGGTGAGCCTCCGGAAGGCATTTTACCGAGCTTTCCGAAGACAACAGTAAGAATCATCATGGTCAGTAGAGGTCGAATCAGGGACCAGCTGACACCCACCACAGTTTGCTTGTATCGAACGAGAAGATCGCGCCAGGCAAGAAAGAAGAACAGTTCCCGGTAGCGCCAGAGGTCTTTCCAATACTGACGCTCGGTGCGACCGGCCTCCACGACTAATTGAGTCATTCCTACTTTTCCTTCGGCGCGAGCGAGTCTCCGTATGCCACCCGCTCGGAAATGGCACTGACTGACATATCAAAGTTGCTTCTGTTGATCATCATCACCAGTTTCGTAACGGCAGCGCTTACTCGATTGCTCCACTCCGTAGTCGGCGCCCGGCGTTCCTATTTGGATTCTTGCCAGGCCGGTTCAATGCGTCTCGACGGCTGCCAAACAATGAACCCGAAGCCACTCTTCAAAGACCATTAGGCTGAAGAGAATTTTGTGATAGTCACTCTTGCCGGATTGATGTTCTCTAAGGAGTCGATGAACTACCGACGGCTTGAGATATCGATACATCATTGAATCTGAATCCATGAGAGTAGCAGTCATCTGGTCACCGATAGCGCCACGGAACCATTCGTCAACTACGTTTACGGCGAAGCCCCGTTTCTTTCTTTCTAAAATTTCCGCTGGCAGGAATTTGCTGCATACCTGACGATGCGCCCATTTCTGCATGCCACGGCGCACTTTGAAACGTGCAGGCAATCGTTCGACATACTCCACGATCTCCTTATCAAGGTATGGCACACGAGCCTCAAGACCGTGGGCCATAGAAAGCTTGTCGCCAAACATTAGAAGCTCGTCAGGTAGAGTCGATCTCATCTCCAAAAACTGAAACCCACCTAGCTCGTCTGTCTCTGTGGAGAGTGCGCTAAGGTCCTTCCAGCATTCGACAAGCGAACTCCCTGAATCCCTCTGCAACATTCCATCCTGAAAAAGCGCATGGATCTCATCGCCCGGCAAGAGAGACAGCACCTGCTGATATCTTTCTGTGCGATCAGGGACATCCAGCGAGTGAAGCCCTCTCTTCAGCATCTCATTGCGAGGGAGGGCGGCAATCATTGCCGCCAGCGGTGCGCGCATCCACTCTGGAATGGACGCCCAATACTGGCCATACCGGACACCGAGATGGCGCCGGTAGCCGGCGAAGAGCTCATCCGGCCCCTGGCCGATCAGAGCGACTTTCACATCCTCGCGGGCCCGCTGGCACACAAAGTACATGGGCACGATGGAAGAGGAGGCAATCGGCTCTTCCAGTTGCGAGACAATCGCCGGCAAGGCCGCTTCGAATGTTTCCCTGTTCAGGAGCACAGGCGTGTGCGTGGATGAAAACCGCGCTGCCGTTTTCTCTGCATCGAGCAACTCGTCATCGGCGAAAGTGGAACCATATCCGACTGTATAGGTTCTCCAGGAGCTGCCATAAAGGTTCATGAGCGCCAGCAGCAGACCGGAGTCAACTCCGCCGCTTAAGAGAAGCCCGACAGGCACATCGCTGAGAAGATGCCTCTTCATCGACTGCTTGTAGAGCTCGCTCAACTCATCGCGCACCTGGTCGTCAGATTTCGGTGGCGCGAACAGAGCCGGACGAAATTGATACCAATGGCGTACGGACGCGGTTCCCCGTTCGCAGATAAGCATCGAACCTGGCGCCATCTTTCGCACACCACGGAAGATCGTGTGCGGTGACGGGGTGAACCGATAGCGAAGAAAGAGGCTAAGCGAATCTGGGTCCGCGTCAGGGCTTTCGTTCATCCCCGCTAATACGGCACGGACTTCAGAGCCAAAGAAGAGCTGACGTTCGGTCAGACGGTAGTAAATGAGTTTGATACCGAACGGATCACGAGCAACAACGAGTCTTTTCTTCCTGCCATCCCAGATGGCCAGACCGAACATTCCGTTCAAGTAATTGAGTACATCGTCGCCCCACTGCTTATAGCCGTGCACAATAACTTCCGTATCCGATCTTGTACGGAATACATGGCCATAGGACTCCAACTCGCTCTTGAGCTCAGGAAAATTGTATATCTCCCCGTTGAAGATCACCCAGACCGACTCTTCCGCGTCGGACATGGGTTGATGGCCTCCCGACAGATCGATAATCGAAAGCCGCCGGAACCCCAGCCCGACGGGACCGTTAAGAAAATAGCCTTCGTCGTCGGGACCACGGTGCGCGATGCTCCGTGCCATCCGCCCGATGGTCTGGCGATGCACTGGGGCATCGTCTACAAAATTGAATTGACCACAGATTCCGCACATAACTATGCACTAACTTTCGCTGCTGATTCGACTCCGGCAGCCTGCTGATTTTTGTAAAGCAGGAAGCAAAGGCTTCGGAACATCTGTGACTGGGCCCAACGGTGCATGGGCGTGTTGTCCCAGCCGATCAGCAGCTTCCGGGCACGGAAAGAGCCGTTCCGCTTTTGCCACCGCGAAAGATTCATCAGCCGCGCCAAAGTCTCATCCAAGGCAGGGAACCGTCCACGCAGCAATACCGCCAGGTTGATGCACTCGGCATAATCATAGAGCTCATTTCGATACATGGTCAGGCGCGGTCTACGAGAAAACGGCTTTGGCAGTCCGTTTTCGTCGAACAGATTCTGGAGATAGTATTCGATGCCGCGAGTGATTGCGGCCGTGCATTTTGCATTTTCGGTGAGGGTCTCAATCTTCACCAGCGCCTTGAGAACGAAGCAGGTATGAAAATGATCGACGAAGTCTCTCTTTCCATCGATGGCGTAATACCAAGAGCCATCAGAATTCTGGGATTCAAGAACGAAGTTCAGATTGCGATCTGCCGCTGTTTGATAGCGTTGTTCTGAAAAGTCGACCGCAGCACGGGTCAGTAGGAAGGATCGGTATGCGCTCGCGTTGACTACGCCTCCCGGATCGTTCGGATCAGGGGTATAAGAACAGCTGGAAGCATTCTCGGAAACAACAAGATCGCGATAGTCGTAGAGTGCATGATCCGCGATCGACTGCATAATTGTCCGCCACTTATTTTCTCCATCGATTCGATAGACTTCGAGAAATGCCTCGTATACATACGGCACTGTCGTGATTAACGGGGTTCCCGCCCATATCGTGCCCCCGCGTGTTTCCCAGTGGAATGGATAACCCCAGCCGTAATGTTGGAATCCCGGAGCGCACGTCTGCTGCAGGACATCCAGAAAATGAACAGCGCGATCGTAATACTGTTCGTCCTTTGTGACTTGGGCCAAGTATGAAAAACCCATGGCGTAATGAGCATCGGCGATCGGAAACCGTTGCCGTTTCCAAAAGAAGCGGCGCGCGGACGGCACAAATGCTTCCGAGAAAATCATCGGCGCAACCGTAAGGGTTCCGACACGAGGTCTTCGATAGTACAACGTCTTGGCGCGACGCCCTAAGTCGCTTGCAAAAAAGCTCTGATGATCATAGGAGGTTTCGCCGAACTGGTTGAGCCAGTCGACGAAACGAAACACCGCGGCTTCAACCGATTTGCTTTCCATAGCGGAAATGGCAGCACTTGCTAATTCGGCTGTTGCCATCACGCTACTTCCCAGCCTCGGACCCGCGCACCGGTTGAAAGCTATTCACCCGCTTCATTTTGACTAGAGCGTGTTTCATAAATAGGTTTGGCCTCAAGCTAAGTACTTACGCGTGAGGCTGGTTGGCTGATGAGCTTCTGTCATGAAGAAGCGGCAGAAGCTTGTGACGGATGAGCAGTGGGAGTTGATCGAGCCGTTGTTGCCCCAACCACGGCGCAGGAAGGACAACCGGGGACGGCCCTGGGCGTCGAACCGGGCTTGTTTTGAGGGGATTCTGTGGATTCTGCAGACCGGAGCGGCGTGGCGATTTCTTCCCGACGAATATCCCTCGCCGGCGACCTGCTGGCGGCGGCTGAAGCAGTGGCAGGACGAAGGCGTGTGGCTGGATGCGTGGCGTGCTCTGTTGGGCGCGCTAGACCAGGAAGGATTGCTAAAGTGGGACGAGACCTTCCTGGACGGCAGCTTCGCCCCAGCCAAAAAGGGGGCGATGCGGTCGGTAAAACCAAGCGCGGCAAGGGGACGAAGTGGATGGTACTGGTTGACGGTCAAGGTCTTCCGCTGGGAGTTTGGCTGGAAAGTGCCTCTCCGGCAGAAGTTACGCTTGCGGAAGCCACGCTCCAGGAAGTCCGCGTCCCGCGCCCCAAAGGCCGGCCGCGGCAAAAACCGAAACGCGTAATCGCCGACGCTGGCTACGACTCCGACCCGCTGCGTGAGCGATTGAAGAAGCGGGCCATCGAGTTGATTGCGCCCTACCGCAAGAACAACAAGCGGCGGCGCTATGAAGACGGACGTAAGATGCGCCGCTACAGACGCCGCTGGATCGTGGAGCGCACCAACGCCTGGCTTGGTCAGTTCCGCCGATTGCTTGTACGTCATGAGCATCTGCTCTCTACCTACTACGCCTTCTTCTACATCGCCTGCTTCTGGATCACGCTGAGGCGGTGTTTATGAAACACGCTCTAAGAATCCTAAGATGGCTCTTAGCTTTTTCATCTGCTCTTTGCGATGAAAACGCATCAGTTCCTTCGATACCACTCGTTTTTGACGGCTGACAAGTGCCCAGACGTATCCAAGCCCCAAGGCAGCGCCGTCAACAATATAAGGCGGTTTCAGCATCCTGAAGCCGACGCGGCAAATCTCCCAAATGGGGTGTCCGCCCAAATAGTAGTCTTTCTCTCCGTAGGAAAAGCTGGATGCAAGATGTCCACGTTCCGCTGTCCCAAGCCTGCGGTGGTGAAAGAATGACTTCTCGCGGAATGATCGCGTCTTCCACCCTTTCATGCGCGCGGTGGTGACCGCCATCCAATCGATTCCACCAGCCTTGTTCGGAGTATACCCTCCGATCTCTTCGAAGCATTGGCGACGAAACATCTGGCATTGGCCAGAGACGTGAGTTTCACCCTCAAAACTGTCCGTCTCGGAATTGTAGCCATGCTCCCTGAAGACTGTTCCAGCCACACCGAGCTCCGGGTCCTTGAGGAACTCTTGCATCAAAAACTCAAAGTGATCATTGTCCAAGGAAACGTCGGCGTCCAGATTACCGATGACGGCGTAGTCCAGATCTTTTATCTCTTCCTGGCCGGCGTTGAATGCATACACTTTCGCCGCGAAGTGTCTTTCACGCCGAACCGGCAGATCGACTAACTTGATCCAGGGATGATCTGCGAGGTATGGACGGATCTTCGATGCTGTCCGGTCGGTCGAACCGTCATTGACAATCACCCAGCGCAAAGGCAAGAAGGTTTGCTTGACTACGGAGTCGAGAGTATATTCAATAAACGCTTCCTCATTGCGAGCCGGTGTAATCAATACATAGGTGCAGTCAATCATGGGTTCACCTTTGAGTTGCCGCGTGAAGACTTAATTGTGATTTGTTGCAACGGTCGTCGCTTCAGTGTGTTTTTGCTGGGAGGGTTCGTGCCCGTAAATCGAGTTCCGATGACTAGCGAGCTCTTTCTCATATTGCTCTTCGGGTTCATAAACGGTAACGTAGCTACCCCGGCTTGAAAATGAAAACGGAACGCATAACAGCTTGCTCAAGCTGTTTCTCAATTTCTCGCGGCGCTCCGGGCTGACGAAGAACAACATGAAGCCGCCGCCGCCGGCGCCCAGCAACTTGCCGCCAGTCGCTCCCGCCCGCAGACCTGTCTCGTAGATTTCATCAATACTGCTGTTGGAGATTCTTTGAGTGAGCGAACGCTTGATTTTCCATCCTTCGTGCAGCAGCCGGCCAAAGTCGGTCAGTTGCCGACTTGGATCGGTGACGATCTTCTCGGCCTCGTTCGACCAGCTGCAGCATGCTGTCCAGTTCCTGTTTCTTCTGCGGGGTCACTCGCAACTGTTCCTGAGCAATCTCAGAAGCGGTCCGGGAGAATCCGGTGAAGTAAAGCGCGAGATGCTGCTCAAGATCGGCCAGCCGGTGCTGCGGCACAACGATCCGATTAACTTCGATGGATCCATCTCGGCCGAAGTTGATGCGATTGAAGCCTCCATAAGCCGCACTGACCTGATCCTGCGAGCCGACGGCCTCGCCCAGCAGATCCTGCTCCACGTGAATCGCTTCCGCGGCAAGCCGGTGCTTATCGCACATTTGGTTTTTAAGCCCATAGAGCGCGAGAAGAAGTCCAACGGTAAATGCCGAGCTGGTGCCGAGGCCAGTGCGCGCGGGAAGGTCGGCCACGTGATGGATTTCGACACCCTCGTCAACCCCCATGAACTGCAGGCACCCTCGCACGGAAGCGTGCTCGATCGCATTGTTTTTCGCCACATTCTCGACCTTCGAGTAGGATATGCGGCTGTGATACTCGAAGAAGGGCGGCAACCGGCGGCAAGTAATGTAACACCGCTTGTCTATAGCGGTGGAGAGGACGGACCCCCCGTACTCGCGGTACCAGACAGGATAGTCTGTACCTCCACCAAAAAAAGAAATTCGAAGAGGGGTGCTTGTAACAATCATCGCTTTATCCTCATGTCCGCTAAAAAAGCGCACGCATGCGGCGTACCTCGATTCCGATTCCGTTAAACGCCATGAGTGCTACGTCCTATGGCTCCGTTTGCTGCAGGCTTTTGAGCAGTTCGTGCTTTTTGTTCTTGATTATAGGAAAATGCGCATCCAGCCACGCCTCGGTATACTCCCGAACAGCTGCCCGACCTCGACGGTTTGCGAATGTGTGATCAGCACCCTGAATTACCTGGACCATAACCTGACTTTCATTCGCACACTGCCTTTGAATGTAGCTAATATAGTCGAACGCCACTCCCTTCTGCTTGACGGCTGGGGCACAGAAGATAATAATCGGCTGACAACTCGACACAACTTTCTTCCAATGGTCAAGAAGGCGGAAATTCGAATTTGCGGGAAGCCGTGTTGACCCATAATGGATACACACAGCACGTACTCCGTCGATAACGCCTCTAATCCTCAAGAAAGGCGTTTAGTTGTTCCAGGCCACGATCGGTCGCCAAATCTGCGCGGCAAAGCGCAATCTCTAACCGTTCTCTTGCGGCAATTTCACTGAGCCCCTGTGCTGGCTTCTCATTGCGGAGATAATTCGCAACGACTCGCGCGCCCGCTCTCCCAAAGCGCAGCGAGATAGCCTGGCCGATTCCGCGGGTTCCACCGGTAATCAAGAACGTCTTATCGCGCAGGGAAAATAGATCTTGTCCAGCCGGATTCACAATTCTTACAGTCTCTCTTCCCAATAATTCAACATCGACTTTAGCGTTTCTTCGAGTGAGAACAAAGGTTTCCAGCCAGTATCTTGCCGGAACTTTCGCGTGCTACCGAAGATAATCCTCTCGTCAGAGGGTCTTCGCAGGCGCGCAACCTGGCGCACATCTGCCTTCACTCCGGCGAGCCGAATCGCTGTCCTTAGCATCGTCCCTATCTCGTGGGTTGCTGTAGCGCATATGTTATAAGATGCGCCTAGCTGGCCCTTTTGCACAGCAAGATAGAAACCGCGCACAGTATCACGCACATCGAGGAATGCTCGACGCGGTTTCAGGTTACCAACCTCAATAACGGGCGACTGTTTTCCCTTCTTGATTTGAACTAACTGCCGCACGAAATCGGAGGGAGCATCGTTGGTCTTTCCAGGTCCTGTTGTGTTGAACAATCGCAGATTGACAGCCGAGATGCCATAGTCAAGAAAGTATTCCCTTGCCAGAAGGTCAAGGCAGACTTTGCTGATACCATAGGGGTGAAGCGGATGTAAAGGCTGATCCTCGGTCACCGGGATTGCAAACCGTGAGACATGTCCGTACTCTGCGCTGGAGCAGGCCGAGATTACAGCGGGGCGTTTCTTCATCCGTCGCACGGCTTCAAAAAGGTAGAGAGACCCCATCACGTTGGATTCAAACGTAGTGACCGGATCAGCCCAAGAAAGCGTCGGCAGACTCTGCACTCCAAGATGGAAGATGTGCGTGGGCTGATATTCGTCGAGAAGATGTGATACGCGCTGGCCGTTTCGGAGATCACACTGCGCAAAGTGCATCCTCGCAGAAGCTGGAAATTCATTGCGTCCCTCTGCGAGATAGGTACCAACGACGGACCATCCACGAGTATGAAGGAACTTGACCAGGTGAGAGCCGATAAATCCCTCTGCCCCTGTAACGAATGCTCTTCTGTTTGAAGACATACCGATCCTCAGCCCAGATTTTCAGACAACTGCTCTGATGACATCACACGCGAATTCCGTAGCAGCTTTTTAAGGCCTTTCATTTCTTCACGAACCGGTCTCAGAGCCGCTGTGAGCAAACAGCCCGCCGAGAATGCAGGGGCCACCAGCAGAATCTGCCAGATTGCTGACATATGACTGACGAAATGAAATGCAAGTTCGCCTGTCGCAACTCCGGCGACAGAGGCAATCACGGGACACAACAACCACTTTCCGAGCCGAGCAAGCGTGAGCGCGGTACCGCGAAAACTGTAGGAGAGTACCCACGGGAAGGTTACAAGCATGGTTAAAGCGCCAGAGAGGGCAACTCCTCGGATACCGAACGGAAGGCCTATCGCATAACCACAGACCGTGATCGGACACATGACTAGCACCAATTGGAGGAGCCTCCTCGATTGCCCGCGGCTGATAAAGAGCCAGATCAGTGATTCGTAGAGTAACTGTCCAAATGCAAAGATCGCCAAAATCTGAAACACCGGCCCTGCTGCACGCCATTGTTTGCCGAGCGTTATAACGATGACAGGCAACGCTACAACGAAGAGGAACCCGAAGATCGGAGCAGTGATCCACATGATCAGGTTGGCTGTCCGCAGATAAAAACGAGCCAGACGTTCCGGGTCATCCTGAATTCTGCTAAACGCTGGAACTGCGACGCTCCGGGCCGGAGTGCCGAGCTGACGTACGGGGAGCAACAACAAATTCATTGCCCTCGAGTAGAGGCCGAGAGCCCCTGCTCCCCAATGCCACCCGATCAGAATGCTGTCGGCGCTTCGAGTGAAATTGTAAGTAAGATAGGACACCGCCACATTGCCACCAAAGGCAATGAGCGAACGAATCTCGGCACTGCGTTTTGGCAATCCCGGAATCCAGCCGGACATCACCCATGAGAGGGACATCTGGATCATATTTAGGAACAGCGGGAGAGCGACAATCGCCCAGTAACCCGCACCTCGCCACGCCAGGAATATGGCTCCGGGAACAGCCATGCGTATGCAATGATGTCGCGGGACGCCAAAGCCAGGAAACGCATATTACGTCGAAGCAATGCATCGTGCTGCACTCTCAGGCCACCGATCAGAAAGGTGATGGACACGATACACGTAATCGCCTTGAGACGCGGCTCATGATAGAACCATGCCAGGAACGGCGCCAGGCATACAGTGATGATGGTCAGCATGAGTCCTATGCCTACGTTGACCCAAAACAGCTTGCTGACCTGATCATGATCGATCTCAGGATGTTGAATGGTGGCCTCAGACAGACCGAGATCTGCAAAAGCTTGACCAAGCCCCGTAATTGCCGTGACCATCGCGACGAGTCCGAAGTCGGCAGGGGTTAACATGTGAGCCAATACAATGGCCGAGACGGACTGGAGAATAAATTGCGCTCCCTGCGATGTGAGTGTCATCAACCCACCGCGCACGGAGCGACTTTTCAAATCTGCCTGAAGATGGTCAGTACTGAAAGTTCTTATAGCTTGCTGTGTTGCAGCCACGCAATGATTCTCACTATTCTTCACCGAGGGTCAGCGATTCGTCTTACTCGTTAGGGCAGGCTCGTCGAGGGTGCGGCTAGGCCCGCTGGTACCGGTGGGAGCAGTAGCTCCCAGCGCATCCTTAGTCGACCGCACTTGGGAGTGCGCTTTTTTGAGCGTTGAGTACAGATTCCTCGTTATGTTGCCGACAATGTCCCATGAATGATGGTTTGCCGCGTTCGCACTAATCTCTTCTCGCCGTCGGGGTAATGCCGCATAAAGATCGCTCTCGAAGTACTGTTCGATGGCTCTCGCCAGGTCATTCGGATCTTCCGGTTGGAACAGAAATCCGGTTCTTCCTTCGATAATCTCCTCGCTGAACGAACCAACATCTGCCGCCAGAACAGGGATCCCAAACCTTTGCCCAGTAAAGAGGACACCGCTCTGATAGATGTCGCGGTAGGGCAAAACGAGGACATCTCCGGCTTTAAAGTAGGTCTCAACCTCATCATCCGGAATGAACGAGTCTCTGATGACAACATTCCCTTTTCGCACTTCTTCGTCGAGCTTAGAACGGATATCCCGCCAATTTGCTTCGCACCGCTCCACCCGGCCGGCGATGATCAGGCAGTATTTGTTTTGCTCCCTGGAGAGCTTCTGAAACGCCGAAATGAGATAATCCAGACCCTTATAAGGAGTGATCCTTCCGAAGAACAGGATCACTCTCTGGTTGGCACTAATCCCCAACCTTTGCTTTGCATCGATCGACGTCAAGTGGGTGTTCGGAAGAGAGTCATTAACCCCAAACGGGATGACGGTAATGCGCTGGTCACGAACACCAAAATCATTTATGAGGTCCGTCTTCATCTTTTGCGTATGGACGAATAAGTGATCGCAAAGCCGATACTGAATCCGCAATGTAAGGCGATTCAGAAAGGTGTCGCTGGCATCGCGCTTTCTCATATTCACATTGTGAACAGTGAGGATGATCTTCTTCTGAAGTGATTTGTAATAGAGCATCAGAATGGTTCGATCAAATGTCTCAAATCTGTTGTTCCATAAAATGTGGAAGACCTCCGGCTTTGCTCTGGCGGCGTAACGGATGAGTCTTGTGTAGTAACCCAAAATTCGTGCGATTTTGGCCGTGCGGCTCGCTCTGGGATCGGAACTGCCTCGAAGGTTCAGAAAAGCGATCCTGGCTTCCCGCCGGAATTCTGGAAGGTTTAGTTCATCACTGCCGATCAGGTCCAGCGTTACCCCATTGGAGATCAACGAAGTTGTCAGGCCGAATACGTATGGCCTGTCGCTGCCCCCGGTGAGCAGGGAGACGGAAGCACCGGGTTGTGCTTTGGATGAGATCAACTTTTTCCGATCTTGGCGGGAAATGCGTGGTTGGCTTTCCGCAGATATCGGCACATGAGATCGTCCGTCTAAAACAAAATACCTCAGCACGCGATTAAGACAAGTCGCCCCGTGTGTTGCCGTTTGCCCGCAATGCTTCCAGTTTGTACATGGCCCTGTCAAAGGTTCTGATACATGAAGCTTTGAAGTGCGGGAGCTCGGCCTGGAGGCGCTCAGCGGCCTTGAGCCCAATCGCATGCTCCATCCAGGCATATTTCCGCCGCAGCCGGGGCTTCTCAAGATGCCCATGCAGCTGCGCAGCCATCTCTCGTAGTTCCGCGGCCAGGTCGGGTCTCTTCGGATAGAAGGTTCCGTACCAATTCTGCAAGTAAATCAAGCAGGCCTTGTGGATGCGCTCGCTGTCTTCCAATGATCGCAGGTACTGGATATGCAGCTTCATTGAGCGGAGTAACGATTCCCGTTTCTTTTGGCTATTACCGATAACGCTAATGCTCCCTTTTCCGCTGGCCCTGTAATAGACGCCAATCCCGGGTACGAAACGAACTCCCTCTGAGGCCAAGAGGACTCGCGCAAAATACTCGCCGTCCTGATCGTAGTGGAGCTGCGTGTCCCACGGCCCAGCGGCTTCTGCCAATTCGCGACTCACCAGCCAAGTTGCGTTCTGCATGTGGAGGTTCTCGCTCATCTTCCTCAGCAGCCACTCGACGGGAGAAAGATCCTGGCAAAGCGCGTTTTGGACGGCATGAGCGTAGCGCGGTCGATAGAAGAAGGGCGCCCACTGGGAAGAGAGGAGTATTCGGTTGCTGTCGCCATCGCGCAGCGCCGCAAGCTGCCGCTCAATTTTGTCGGGTAGGAGAATATCATCCGCATCGAGTTCCTGAATGTAGTCTCCGTTAGATTGCTGATAGGCGAGGTTGGCCGCTGCGCATAAGCCATGGTTTTCGCTGGAAATCAGCCGGATCTTCGAGCCGAATTGCTTCGCGATATCGAGGGTTCGGTCGGTTGAACCATCATTGACGACGATAATCTCTTTTTTCAGCCAGGTTTGCCCGAGCACGGATTGGATCGATTCGGCAATCCACTTCTCGGCGTTGAATGCGGGGATGAGAATGCTGACGAGTGGTTTCATATGGAAATGCTACGAAGCGAATTATTCGAAAAAGTCATGGAAGAAAGCGAACCAAGACTACATCGCCGCCAAATGCGGAGCCGACCAGCCGCACGTTTGCGTGGGCTGCTGCAAATGCTTCATCCGTCCAATCTTCCTGAAGATCCGTCCACCCTGATCGATTGGAATGAACAGTCACGAAAATATGATCCCCGGGCTGAGACGCGACTGATTCGTAAGGCAGGGTGGCAAAGTGCGTGAAGTTGCGCATATGAACCACGGAGCGCGAGCCCACATCCATCCGCCCCCAGCGGGCCTCCTGGTCTTTCGAGTAGACGAGGACCATGCGCGAACGCAGCTCTGGATCCGGCTCGTAGTAGCTTGCTAAAGCGAGCAGGAACGCGTCCTGAATGTAAAGTTGCCCGCTAGGGCTGGCCATGAGCACGACTTTGATCTCTCGTGAAACGCTCAAGGCCGATAGAATCTCATTCGTGCATTCTCGAGCTGCGAGAATATGTCTGGTGCCGGCGAGAGCAACCGCCGCAAAGAGAACAAGTAAAGCGAGGTTTCCGACAACTTCGCGGTGAGTCGATTACTCAGCCAACCCACCGAACTTATGGCTTTTGAATACAATCGTCCAGCATGCGCAAAGCCTTCATTGGTTTCAAGATCCTAAAGGATCGGAAGCAGGGATTGGGTAAGGATACTGTGTGGGAGCTTGGGATAATGGGCGGTCAGTCCGCGAGCGGCTTAGATTTGCGGATTTTTTGCTTGCGCTGATTCAGAATGCCTGGGCGGTCGCCCGACGCCCGGTGCGCGGCTGAACACGCCAGGCGGTCAGTTAAGGAACAACAGCTTTGACGCTTACTGGCGGAGCTGGACCCGCTTGACCGGTGTCCAGCGGATGCGGGTAGGCGTAGGGCGTGTACCATGCGTTCGTCCAGGTGTTCGTTGCCGTGCATTTATCGAGCACACCTTGTCCGCCGCTGCCACTTGAGTTCCAGCTTCCCTGATCTGTTGACCAGTAAGCCACTCCTGTCGTGCAGGTCGATGGCCGCGAGGCGCGTGTGCCGCAGCCGACTCCCGTTGCCCCCGTAAACCCGGTGCAATTCGCGCCGGAACCGCTATCGGAATTGAGGTAGTAATCGGCATTTTGGAGGGTTACAGAATCTTGTTCCCCCCACAATACTCCGCCCCATCCTGATGCCGTCGTGAAAGCGTCAAGCCATTCATAGACAGGTTCCGAGGCTTGATTGGGCCATTGGCCATTATAGGTACCGCACCCCAATGTCGAGTCGCAAACAGTGGGAAAGCTGCCAGTCAGCAAATCGCCCACCCCGCGCCCGATCCCATCGAGGCAGGCACGGCCCGTCGAATTGAGGTTTTCGTCCCATGCGCTCGGACCGTATGCCGTGCCGCAATAGCCCCATCCGGCCGGCGGTGCAGATTGCGTATAGGTCGCATTGCTCACGCGATCTACAAAGGCTTCAACGAAGTTCTTCATGGACTCGGTAACCGTGTTGCCCCACATCAAGCCCGTGCCGCTGGTCCAATAAAGCGCGGACTCGTTGGGATTGTTCGCATTCGTTACTGCGGTTCCAGCCCAGCTATTCTTGTAAATCTCCATCGCGCGGCACCCGCGATCCGGGGGGTTGTTAGAGTGCCCTGTGGCGTGGCCTTGAATCCTAACTCCGTTGAATGTATTGAAGCGGTATACAAATCTTCCGCCACCAGAGCAATCGTTTGCGAAAGGGGCGATTGTCGAGCCGCTTCCCGAGGTGTTCGTGCCACCATTGAAAACATCATTTTCAAAGTAGAACGACTGCTCGGAACCGGGATTCGTTGCCTGATTCCATTGACCGTTTCCCACCCCTGGGGATGAGCCGCCGCAGGTATTCTGGTTAAGAAAGAATCCGTTGTTGGTGCTCGCCTGCGTCAAATCAAGAATTGAGTGATCCATCACTCCGTAGACGCATCCGCCAACCTGAGCCTGTTTACCGTCCGCTGTCAGCGCAAAGTGACTATGATCGATCCGCACCAGTGCGGTCGATGTCGTTGAGCTGCTGAAAACCACTGAGCCGTTGTAGCTTTCCTGACTGGAACCATTCGTCTCGAAAGTGATCCCGGCAATCCGTAGTTCCGCTGCTCCCGACAATGCAGTTACAGATAGCATTGGCATGTCGGTGCTGCTGCGGTTGATGTTGTCGATAAGCACTGTCTGGTCGCCGCCGCCCGTGGTGGTCAGGCTCCCGGCGCCGAGGACCGAGAGTGTCGTGCTGCCCGAGGGAACCGTCAAAGTGACCTGCGTAGTCCATGTGCATGTGCCAGAAGGGATATTAACGGTTGTTGTCGATGCGACCATGGAGTTGAACGCTTTCTGCACGTCAGAAGCGTTACAGCTTGCCGCGGTGATGGTTTGCGCCTCTGCTCGATCGACAATGCAGATAAAAAGCGCCAGGAACAAAACCGAAATCCGCCTGACAGTCATGGTGGGGGCCATCTTCCTTTTTGGAGTCTCGTATCGTCTAACGCATAGTTTACTACCATAGTAAACCGTTCGCCTGGTGACGGTAATCACACTTAGGTCACGAAAGTACTGTTGATTCTCCCATCGGAATCGCGATTAGCGCTGAATCTCTTTCGAATCATGGCGTTGACCGAAGGAAGGGTTGCGGCTGCCTTGGCGCTGGCGAGCCGTGGAGGCAACACACTTCGTTCTGGGATGCCGCACGGGACCCGTTAGACCGCTTGGGCCATGCGAGCGGAGGCGGTGCCGCCTTTATGAACCCGGCCCGATTGGGCCTGCGCCTTTTTGCAAGATGCAGACCAGATCGCCTCCCACCCCGGATACCTTACTCAGCAGAACGTTGAATCGATTCACAAGCGAAGTAAATGAATTCGCATGCAATAAGTAAGTCGTAAATTTGTTCAAGAAGAAAACCTTGGCACCGGGGTGGCCGCCGAAGTGCTGTCGGACCTCCTCAAGGGAATGGTATCGCCAGGAGGGGCTTACCTTCGAGGAGAAATTCGAGTTGTACGCAAATATGAAGATTCCACGAATCTTCAGATGCTTCAGCAGATTATCCGTTGTATCGCTCTTCCATGGAAAGGCGGGAGTGTTGTAGAGGGAGCATGAGCGAACGAAGATGCAATCAAATTGTTCCTGGAACCTAGCGGCTTCAATATTCGAAACGGCAAAGGTAATTCCTAAATGTCCGTACATCTTCTGGGCCACGCTTATCCCTGTTTCGGACATATCGATGCCATGCACCTTCATACCTTTCTTGCTGAAGAGGTAGGAAAAGAATCCTTGCCCACAGCCAACATCGAGAACCGACGCTCCTTTTCTCAAACCACAAAATTTAATTAAGCTGGAAACGTAGGGTTCATAGAGCCAGCTCTGATAGCGAAAATAATTCGGCCGTTTGTAGGTCTCGTCATAAAAACTGGCCATGTGGGGCTGCGCTGTCACGGAACGTATTCTTAGATCTGAGGCCCATCCAAGGTTCAGTAAGAACAGATCTCTGCAGTCGAAGTCTCCTTTTGAGATGATTCCTCAGCCCTCGACTCGATAAAAATCCGCTGCAGAAGCTCCAGAGTCAGCACCTTATGGAGTTCCGTTGTAAAATTTCGATTCCCTTTGACATGGCCGCGTACCACAGTTTCGAGGCCTTTGCGTTCGATATAGGGGCGGGAAAGCGCGCGCTCGTCGAGCAGGATTCCCTGAACGTATCCAGCCAGGGCATCCCGGTACCAAACGCGGAAATGGAAGGGCTTGTGCCGCCCGAGGAACAGCCGTTCCAGGTGGAGCGGCGAGCATGCATGGTCAAGGCGCGCCAGCCATTGCGGCATGCCCATGTCATACGCGTACTCGGCTTTGAACAGGAACTTAAGGAGGCCCCGGGAAGCCGATCCCAGGACTCGTCCGCGATTTCCCGCGAGACCGTGATCTGTCGGAATCTCGAACAAAGCCCGGTTGCCCTCGGCAACCAGGCGAAGGGAGCACTGGTTGCCGGCAAGGGCTGACGCCGGCGAGCGAAAGACAGTGCGGACGAAGTCGTTATCAAGGTAAGGAGTTCTCACCGAGTACTGAGTCTGCTCCAGGCTCAACGAACCATAGAGGCACCACGTGATCTGCCGGAATGCCGCAAAGGTGACCGGATGGCTCTGACTGACCTGATTGCACGTCCCCACTGCCTGATGAACGGATGAGAGAAGTTCCTGGCTGAACAAACCTGCAGATGGTTCAACGGGCTTAATTGCGCGCACCCCGCGCAGGATCTCCCCGCCATAGAGTCCCGTCATCCTGACGGGAGCAATTTCGCGGGCTTTCTCGCTTAGGTAGAGGTCCGGGGCCCGGCTGACGTCTACGCAACCGTCTGCCAGATACACCGCGCTCTCTGCGTAGTGAGGAAATTGCGATAGAAACTCCCGGCCAGCAGTAAGAACCTGAAATTTCTGCCCACAGGATTCCGCTACACGCCGCGCTACGCGGACATCCTGGTTCTCGCGAAACATGCTGCCGAAGGTGTAGCAAGGAAGCGATCCCCGTGCGGGCTCCCGGCAGGCCAGGATCATTCGAGTATCCAGACCGCCTGTCAGGGACATCCCGATTGGCTCGTGCCCCGCAAAATACCGCGGAAGATTGCGCGTAAAGGTCGATTGAAGCTCCCGATAGTAGGATTCCGAATCGAGCGGTTCCTGGTCCTCCCATTCTTTTGGGTGGAAGTAAGTGCTCTTCTGAGCTAGCGATCCATTGCGAAAAACCCACGCCGATGCCGGCGGCAAAACATGGATGTTTTCGAAGAGCGTCCGGTCCTCAAGAACGGCGCCACAAGAGACAAACTCTCCGAGACTTCTGGAATCGAGCCGTCTGAGCTCAGGACGCACGGCCAGAATGGCTTTAGCTTCTGCGGCAAAATAGAACGCCTCCGGCGACTGGTGGTAGTAGATTCGATGCATTCCATAGCGATCATTGAAGAGCATCGCATTACCGCGGTTCCGGTCCGCCACAAGCCCGTGAAATCTTCCGTTCAGACCTGAAGGAAATGCCGGTTGATCTTCGTAGAGGTGAACCAAATAAGAAGGCCCATCGAGGTCGAGATCATGCCCGCGATCCTTCAGTCGCTGCGCTGTGCCTGGCTCCGAATATTCCTCGCCGGAAAACGCGAGCACGCTGTCGCCCCGTTCGTTTCTCAGGGGCATTCCGTCGGAGAAAGAGCCCATCCGCGCGACCCAGCCGACATACAGTCCCTGTGACTCGTCGGACCAGGTGCCCGAATTGTAGAATCCCTCATAAAGAAGGGTATCTACCATTTGCCGAACTTTAGCTTCCGCGTATTTGCGTGGCTGGCGAGTCACGCATCCGACAATTCCTGGCATGGATCAGTTCCTGCGTTCTACGGGCACTGCGGATGCCCGGCAATACCGACGAAGTTTCTGGTGTTCGAAAGGGCCCGTGCGGGTTAAGCAGTTTTACTGTCCGTCGAGAAATCACGGCTTGAATCGTTCAGCGCGATCAATCTGATCTTCCCGCTAGGCGTTCTCAAAGCCAGGAAATTTTCGTGCATACCAGAAACGACGGATCTTGCGGAATGTGGCAGCCAACGGCTCGGGAATCGAATCAGCGATCTCATGGTGCAAGCCCAGCTGGAACGCGATTTGCCCCCTGAGCGTCAACGGCACATAATACCGGGGAACGTTGACTTTCTGGAATCCGTTGTGCCGCTTAAAGTCAGCCAAGCTGTCCTGCTGCTTTTTCCGGTAGGAAAAATTCGCGTACCATAGGTACGGGATTCTCCGATCGGCGCAGGATCGAACGGCTTGGGCTATTAATGCATTTGTCGAAGCCTTATCTCGATGCTGAAACATTGACATGATATGCATTAGTCCCGCCTGGCTCCTATCCTCGCTTGGTACCAACTTAATGAAGCCAATCATGCTGCCTTCGAAAAACGCGCCAATAAAGACGCTACGATCCGAAAAGGTCGCTTTCATCCTGCGCAACGTCTCCAAGTCCTTCCGATAATGCCAGAAGCGTCTGCCTTGGCGGATCGGGGACTCGTTATAGATTCCGGATATCCCTTTAATCAGATCATCGTCGAAAGGCACTTCCTGGACGACGACGCCGTTTTTCGCTGCTTTCCGAGCTTTATTCCTGGCTTTGAAATCGATCTGCTTCGTCATCCAGTCATCAAAGGTGGTAACTCGCAGGGCGGCTAGGTTGTCCCATTCCATTGGGTAGCTGTATTTAGGCGAAGTGTCCGACAGTTTCTGAGTAAACGTGAAGAGGTCAGCGCCTGCGGGAGACTTTCTGATAATCTCTAGCGCCGCTTCTGGGTCTTCTAGGAAATCATATCCTTCAGCGTCCAGACGAGCGACTCGGACCAGTTTTCCTTCAATCAGCGCTTGCTTGCCGCAAATCTGCATGGTTTGCATGCCTTTTCCCTAGTAGCCGAGCATGGTCTCAACGAAAGTACCTTGTAACACACGGCCGGTAATCTTGAGTAAAGTTCAGCGCTTAGACCATCCCGCGGCCTGCACCTCTGTGGTTTTCAAACGAAAGTCATGTAATCGGTTCGTAGTGCGCGCGTTCTCGAAGGCGGCCAGATTCCGCACACGCTTTCTCGCACGGTCAGGGAGGGCGATGGCGCTCATCACGAACATCATGTACAACAACCCGCCGTTAAATCCTGCTTCAGATATGTTGTAAAAGACAAGTACGAGCCACGTCGCCATGCCAAGCACTGCCAAGCTGGAGGACGAAGTCAATTTCCTACAAACGGCCCTGTAGCTGACAATCAGGAATCCGACCAGAAGAAGTACACCGATCAGTCCCAACTCAAGGTAGACCTCAAGGTATCCATTGTGCGCCTCATTGATGCGCCCCAAACCAGCGTTATCCCAAAAATATTTCAAGCGGGCACCAAGCCAGAAGCTTTGATAACCGGTGCCAAAGATCGGGTTCGTATGCATGCCGAGCAGGAACGCCCATATTCTCGTCCTGTCAGTGAGCGTCGGATCCTTACCGACAGCCCGAGCGAACGAACCGCTCATTGCGAATCCAAGGTCCAGAATCAGGAAGAGGCCGAATGATGCTGGAATGATTGCCTTTAGAAAGGCTGGATGACGTCGAAATACCTTGCTATGCGCCGCTAAGATAACCATGCAGCCAATCAATAAGCACATGCGCGAGGTTGTGCTTTGCGAAGTCTGCAACAGCACAACGGTCATTGCAAGGAACGCGGCATTCACAGCCAGAATTCTTCGCGTTTGCCAATGCTTCCGCTCGTGCCAGCGCGTAATTGTATCCCAAAAGAAGAAGAGCCCACTAAGGAGACACGCGAGCCCGAGCATATTTTTGCTTGTTGTCACCCCGATGTAGTAACACACCCCGGTCCACTCTCCGTACTGCCTGCTGGTTTGGGGATAGTACTTGTCTAACACGATAGAGAGTGGAATTAGCAGATAACTTACTCGTCTAAGTACAGTCCGGATTGCCGCCAGCGGATGGGGATCGGATAAAACAACAAGAACTACGAGGTAACTACCGAAATCTCGAAACCATCGCTTGAATGTGACGAAGGGAAAGTCGGACCAGAGCACGCTCAACAGGGCAAAGGAAATATACGCCGTTAGCGCTATGTTGCGCCTGAGGAAACTGCCCCAATTGAATGACCGCGACATCAGAACGGCAATTGCCAGAAAGATCAAGACGAGATCGATACTGCGGTCTAGAGGATTTCCCTCCTCGGAAAATTCGACGGAGTATCCCAGGTGGAGCCATTGAGAAGGTAACCGCGACCCGAGAATGAACAGCCAGACCACCGGCAACCATAGGGCTAGTGAGATCTTGGGGGCCTCGGCGCGGTCAAAATACAATAGTGCCATCAGGAGGATGAGCCAAATTGATAACGCAAGGAAAGGAGGCATCGTATTAGTCGTTGCGGCTAGACATTCTGGAGTGGCTGTGTCATCCCGTCTCTTGAGGAAATGTGATTGAGTAGAATAATGGGTTGGCCACGCATGTCCTAATCTAATTGGTCTTTGTAAGCAGGTTCTTCATGTTGGCCGCCGCGCTGCTTAAGAAGCGGCTTCTGGAGAGGTAATCGTCCCTGAATTCTGAGAGGATCCGCCTAAAAGCCACCGATACTTCAAAGAGCAAAGACCGGTCCGACGTTGTATCTTCGTTCGGTTCTCGATAAATTACCTGGAAGCGTTTCTCGCCATACGGCCCGACTTTCCCCTCGTAAACAAGGTGACTGTTCTTGTTGGTCCACATGATGGGCTTCTGACCACAACGTACTTCGGCAACAAGATCGGCGTCTCTTTCCTTCTTTCGCACCTTTACGTTAATCTCCTGTTCAGTAGTGTTGTTTATTACGAGTTCGTTACCATACATTTCGACCTCGTCTACGCCCGCACCTTTGACTCGGCGGCGGCAAGCCTTTGAAAGCACATCTCCCAATGGGCCCCAGCGTAGTGCGCAGTTGAGCGACCGGAGTTTCTTAATTAATTCGAGCGACTCAGTGCGCTCGTCTTTGAAGACGTCGTGATGGGATGCGATTAAACATGGCTTCCCCAGTAGCAGGTCGAAAGCACAGTTCTCGATACCATGATGAGCATATCTGCGCGTGAAGATGCCGAAGTCGCCGTATTTCATAATTGCGACGTCCCAGGCATCTCGGATGCGAGTGCGACTTTCGCTAGCGCTAATCGAATTGATCTCAGTGTTCACCGCCGCAATGTAGCCAGTTTTCTTCAAAATCCCAGGACATTCTGACGAGAAGACTCCCTGTGGAAAGACCATCACCGGTTCGTGATGAATGCCGGTTCTGTTCTCGTGCTTTCGCATCCTCTCTAGCGCGAGCCTCGCGCGGCCATACAAGAGGTTCGAGGACGAAACACCAAACTCTGCTTTGACATGATCGCAGCCGTGAACCGACACAGAAAAGGGCCCAGATCCTTTGTCAAACAAGTCGCCCGCCGCGCGAGAAGTGCGCCACCAATTCCAGGGAATAAATGCGATATTGGCAGAAAATCCAAGCTCCTGCATCAGCTTTCGCACCTGCTGGAAATCGCAGCACCCGTAACGCTTCTGCAAGAGAGGATCGTCAATAATCAGGCAAGCTCCCATTTCCTGGGGATGCCAGGCCACCTCTTTGAACATGAGCCTGACGAACATCAACAGCGGAACAGCCGAGCAGAAATGTTCCTTGATATCGTAGTAGCCGCCTTCAATTTCCTGATCGATATCGATTGCATAGCTACTTGCACAGAGGTAGATGGGAATACCGGCGTGGTGAAACGTCACGAAGATTGGTGCGCCATCGGCGGAAATAATCGCATCAATTCTATCTTCCACTTTTTCGAGTCCGACTAGACTTGCGTCTTCCTTACGCATGCGCAAGCTCGCCCGAATTCCGGCCATTGGGCCCGCATCTGCGCAAGAACTCGATGAAACCTCAACCCGGACTACCCCGTCCGATGCGTCGCGAAGCTTTACGCACGAATAACCCAACAGATGACGAATTCCTCGCTGAGCCGTCGCACGATCAGGATCAGAATACGCATAGAACACGGTCGATCGTTCGCGGCAACGCTCGATCATTCCTTCGTGTTCGAGTGCGGTTGCGATGCACGCGGCTGATCCGAAAACGACCAGTTCGTCGCTGACGATAGTGACTTCAGAGAAGCTTGAGATCGAAACGGACTTCGAAGGTACCCCCAAGAAGTCGAGCAATCGTGCAAGAAGGGCCTGCTCTTTTCCCGGGTCGCCTTGGTGCAGAAGGATTGCCAGTCGAGCCACTCGTCGATCTCCGTCTAGCCGAACCAAGCCAAGTTGCTAGTTGGGCTTCCGCGCAATCACCAGGGAGCGCATGGCCCTGCCGCCGCATACAAGGTCCAGAAATGGCGCTGCTGTGCGGCATGCAATCGTCAGTGCCCGGCCAGCCGAATGAGGAACCCAACAGAAGGTCTTTCTCGAGACGACTTCAAATCCTGCCTTCTCGAACGGCTCAGCGTACTCTGCCAAAGTCGGTAAATACGATTCTTCAGTGTTCTGTTTGGAACGGCGCCACCGGCTGCGAAAAGCCGGAAAGCGATTGTTCATATCAATGTTGACGCAGACGCCTCCAGGTCTCAAGAGCCGATAAATATCTTTTGCGCAGTCGAGTTGCTTCCCGAGACGGTGGCAATAGCGAAACGTATTGACACCGATAATCAGGTCAAAGTCTCCTACACGAGCTCCATTCCCTCCAGAAGCCTTAAGAAGATCCTCTTCCAACCGCTCGTTGCGGGCGACATAGAAGTTTACTTTCCGGGCAAGCTCAGGCGGGAGATAGGTTTGCGCTTCTTCTTTTGCGGCCTCCACGAGCCGAGGCGAAAAGTCTGTTCCGTACGCGCTTTCAACGGTGACTCGTTTCTGATTGAGAAGTGCGACTAATCGCGTTATGTTCATTCCACCGCCGCAACCAAACTCGAGCAGCCTCAACCTACGCGCGTCGGGAGCGCTCAAATAGGTCTTTACAGTTGTCAGATAAATCTTCGCGTAGTCGTGATGAAGCAGATAGTTGATTCCATATCCGGCAGTTTGTGTGGTGTATTTCTGCACAGCCTGCTCAGATACGTACTCGTCAAGAAACTTGTCATATAGGACGTCCGCCTTTTCCATGCGACCTCTTACTCCCAATTCGTGAATTCGCCGCTTTAATTAAGCGTTGTGCACGGTACTCGCCCGAAACTCTCCGGACTCAAAGGAACGTCAACAAAGCTTCGAGATTCCAGTCGATCCGGCTCGATCTGGCGCACGTGTGTCCGCATTTGAACTCCTGGCAGTGGATAATTCTCAGGACCGTTGATGCCATCATTCGAAGGAAAGTCAGGGCTTGGAATGATTGGTCCCATAACCACCGATCGCCGCTTGCGAAACCAGTCGACAGCCTGACCTGTGGTTGCAAACCAGGCGCCCCGGGCTTTCAGGTCGTTGAGGAGCCGGCTGTAACACTTACCCCATTGGCGTTCAGGAAAGAGGCTGCGGTCGTGCCAGTTAACGGTTAGACAACCGCCGAAGCGCTCCGCAATATCCGCCATTGTCTTGAGCAAACTCGTCGCTTTTTGCGAGGAGAGACCAAGATAAGCCGGGTAGAAGAGTGCCGTGTCCATAACATGCAAAGGCAATTCGAGTAACCGCTCTGCCTCTAGCGGCTTATACGCCTGGGTCGTGCCGGCGCGAAATCCCACTGTCTCACGATAACCACATGTCGAATCGTAGAAGATCCCGGCCTGTTCAAGGAGCGCTGGTGATCTTTTATTAAAAAACAGCCAGTGCATACGGGATCCAATCCTGGCCGCGCCAGTTAATTCTTGGATCTTTTGAAGCTCTTCCTTTCCACTCGAGCTGTCGATCCAACTATCGATCCCATGTAAACCAACTTCGTCACCTGCCGCCGTCATCTCTGCGATCAAGTCTGCAATGTCATCGGCGCCGTATTGAGCGGCGCGATAGGCTGGAGCCAACCCTGCCCCTTCACGGCCGCGGCGCCCCTGAAACGGAATAACGAAGTAGGTGGAGCAACACCCCTTCTCAAGCTCCTGATAGCGGTGCACAAAGTCTCGCCAGAAATCCTTCGCGAGGCCCAAATAGACAAGTGGGAGGCGGGTTGCGGCAGCCAGGTTAGCCAGGAGTTCCCGGAGCGAGATCGAATGCCCAAAAAAGTTCCATAAAGATCCAACAGTTGCACGATAAAGAAACCCAGCTGCCGTGCGGTCCCAACTATGTTTGCGTATGGACGGATGATCGACATCATGCGTTAGACAAACAATGAATTTATATCCCTCTGGTATCGCCGGTATTTCCGCAAGGGTCACTCCAGTTGAAATGATCAGTTTTCGCAAGAGTTCTATGTGGAGCTCGAGCGTCGGAATTCCGGAAAACTCAACTGGCTGCCCGAGCGTTAGTAGATGGCGAATCTCATGAAACAGATCGTATCCGATCCGAACAACTTTGCCATTCTGCGAAGAATAGGATGTGAGAACCGGCTGTCCACTTGCTTCCTCGTTCAAGCGGAAGAGATTGCCGCTTGACGCTTGAAAAAGGACGCATTTCCCATAAATCGGAAGCTTTGACTCCCCGAGGGCCAGGGTGGTTGCTTCGCGTTGACCTGAAACCTCAAGCTGATTTGCAGCATCGCAATACAAAACATCGCTCGAATAGAGCAGAGTGACGTTTGCAGTCTCCGGAACATACTCCGGGGTTCCCGCACATAGGAGAACTTCGTAGCGACGACCGCTTTCGTAGAATTCCCAAGGTGTCTTGAACAGCTCAAAGAATTCTCTGATGACGGCGCGATCCGATGGATCGGCGACGACACCGATCACTGCAACACCATTCTCAAATTCTGATTGTGGCAGGAAATTTGATCCGGCACAGCAAGCGATGAAGATTTCGACAGATGATCACAGGCCATAGTTACGAGAGCTGCTTCCGCCTTTAACGCGAAGGCTTCTTCAAAGCAGCGCGTTCAACGACACTGACCAAAGATTCCCGTTCACTCTTCCAATCATGCTTCAGATAGACCTTTTGCCCCTGCGCGGCGACAATTCGTGCCTCGCTGGGATGTGATGCGACATACTTCATGGCCTGAGCCAGATCTGCTGAATCTCCGGATTCGAAAAAGAACAGCGATCCCGGCTCGAAATAATCCTGAATGCCCGGAGTACTGGGAGCAATTGCCGGTTTACCGAGAGCAAGATACTCAAAAATGCGGGTCGGTGTATTGATATCCGTGAATCTGTTGCGTTCGTTCGGAATAATCCCGACGTCGCATTGCTCGATCTCGCGTGGAAGGTCTTCAAGTTTCTTGGGGCCAAGGTAGCGAACATGCTCGCTGAGCCCCAACTCTCTTGCTTTCGCCAGGACTTTCTCCAGGTACGGAGTGGTTTTGCCGTAGACCCGCAGTTCTGCGTTAGGTACTTCCCGAACCAAGCGTGCCTGGGCGTCAACCGCGAGTTCCAGGCCGTTTCTCTCAACCAAAGATCCGTGATACATCATGACGAACGGTGCATCGGGGTCCCGAAGAGAATACGACTTAGCGGCGCGGTAGGGAAAGATCTCGGCATCAGGGCAGTTCATGATAACGGCGATTTTGTCCGCATTGCAACTGCGGGCGGAAAATATCTTGCGGCAAGCGTCATTCACAGTAATGACCTTGTCAGAGCGTGCAATGCTCCATTTTTCCAAGCATCGTAAGATGCGGACGGAAAGACTGGTTTCTTCCTTCGCAAAAATTGCCATCATCAGCTCGGGCATCGGATCATGCTGATCCAATATCACCTTCGCGCCGAGTAACTTGGGGAACAGACCGCATATTACCAATACGTCCGGCATATTGTGCACGTATATGAGGTCATAGCGATTTCGCAATATCCTCCACGCGAGGATAGCCGCCGACCAGCTGATGAAGACAGAGTATTGATAGGCGTAGGAAGCGAACCCTCCACGCCAGTGCCGGATGGGAATTCGCGTCACATTCAGTCCGCCGACGCACTCTCTCCTGCGAAGTGTTCCGTCCCCTTCACAGAGGTAATCGACAACCATCCCTTCTCTTACGAGCGCCTCCGCGGCTCGGCGAGGTCTGGGATCGGCTGGATAAGACGAGAACACAACCATCCCGACCCGCTTACCTGCAAGTCGCGATGCGGCGCAGGCGTTCGAATCTGAGATCGTGGTCGCGGATCCAGCCATGAAGTCTTCGTCCAGCGAGGTATTGCTCATATCGGGATGCCCGGTCTCTCCCTTCACTCAGCGATTACGCAGTTACTTTTTCCCCGACCATTGCCATCGCCGCGAGCCGCGCGTCCCGCTTGATCTTGCTTTGATTGGACGCTTCGATGGCATCGAGAATTTGAGATTGGGTGAAGTTGCTGAGAATCCGTATATTCGGTATTACGCAGTGCCCACCGATGACGCCGGGAAAATACTTTACCGGAGGGAAGAATTTGATTTCTTCATAAAACGAGATAACCTCCTCGTAGTTGGCGCCAGACTTATCACAGTACCGTTCCAGCTCCTGCGCCCAGGCAATCATCAGGCCGAAGTAGGTTGTCTCTGTAAGCTTCGCCAGCTCAGATGCTTCGGGGGATGCAAGGACTTTTGTCTTCAGCCCGACAGACTGAAAGTGTTGCGCCGCCGCTTCGCCCGCCGACGGATTCACGGCGCCGATAAATTTCGTGTAATGGGAGAGCTCTTCAAGCATGCGCACGTGCTTGCCACGAACGGGACTGTTCACTACCTGGGTGTCTGTCCGTTTCGCAATGGCACGAGTGGTGCCCACACCGACCGTACTGTTGATCACAGTCAACTGCGGCGAGAAGAGCTTGATATATCGGGCTGCTTCACTAACAAAATCCTTGATCTCGAAAGGAAAGCACACGTGCAGAACATCAACGTGTAAAGGCAAAGAGGGCGGGAGCGATATATCCACTCCAACTGCTGAATGGAATTTGGACACGAGCTCGAAGAGCGGCTTTCCAACTTCTCCAAGCCCTACAATTACGACTGACTTTCCTGATCCCATAATCTCCTAATTCTCCGGCTTCGGGATGAACTGCTTGTGAAGTCCGTGCTTGCCGAGCGGCAACTGACCTAGCGGACAAAAGTGATGAAGCATGAGCCGGCAGGTTCAGAAGACGCCAACGCAGTATTGGATCGGCTCAAACCAATCAGCGAACATCTATGTTTATATGGAACTTGCGAGGCGTTTTCTCAACGGAGACGGCTTGCCAAAAAACTCAGAGGAGGGTGCCAAATGGGTACGCAGAGCCGCTGAGTTAGATTGGCCTCCAGCCGAATACACTTTGGCTAGATTACTCCACGACGGCGAGGGAGTTCCGAGGGACTTTGAACAAGCATTCATGTGGGCGAAGAAAGCTGCAGATCAACGATACCTACCCGCCGAAAGCCTCTTAGCGGAGATGTATTCCAGTGGCGAGGGCGTCTCGCAGGATTTTACTGGAGTTGTCCAGTTTTAACGCAGATCACCAAGTTGCCAAGCTCACACTGCATCGCCATGTTACTTCTGCACTATTGAACGGTCAACGAAACAGATGCGGATTGTTGTAAATTGCCGCTGGCCGCCGTGATAGTGACAACGTAAGTTTCAGACGGTTGCGAGAAGTTAGTATGCCCGCCGCATCCGCTGAAAACGATAGTGGCCGCGCTGCCAAGGAGGAGCAGCAGAATGCAAAGCATGCGGCTCAGCTTGTTCCCCTGGCGCCGTAACCTCCGTACACCAAACAGCGGCAACACCAAAAGCGCAAGCGCAAGTGGCAGGCGAGTGCGCGGAGACATTGAATGTGATCGCAATAGCGAGGCGGTCGCTGTCGTCTGGATTGTGGCGGTTACCGTTTGCTGACCGCCATTGGCTGCGATCGTTGAAGGTGTAAATACGATCGTGGCTCCCGAGGGCAAGCCCGTTGCAGTGAAGGTGACCGTTCCCGGATAGGTTCCGTAGGTCGGAGCAACGACAACTTGATAGCTCGCCATACTCCCTGGATTCACCGTCAGGCTGGTCGGCGCCACTGGCGTCAAGCTGAAGTTCAGCGCGGCCACGACGATGGATATCGACGAAGAGGTAGTGCTGGTGAGGAAGTTCGAGTCGCCGCTATATACCGCGGTCAGCTCGTGCGTGATTCCAGCGGAGAGAGTTGTGGTTGCGAAGGATGCCGTGTTTCCGGTGAGAGCCGCCGTATCGAGCAAGTTGGTCCCGTCATAGAAGTTGACCGAACCCGTAGGCGTGCCCGTTGTCACGGACACGACCTGGGCGGTCAACGTGACGCTCTGCCCGGGTGTGATGGATGCGCTGCTTACGCTCAGCGAGGTGGTTGTGCCTGCTTGCGCAATGGTCAGCGTGCCATTTTGCACGGCGACTAAATAGTCCTCGAGATTTGTGCCCGTCGCACTGGGGATGATCGCGTAGTTCCCGGCGTTGGAACTGGTTGTGGCCGAGGTTGAAAAGCTCTCTGCGAAGGTGTCTCCATTCACGGCGCCAATGATACTTCCAGTGAAAGCCGGATTGGCAGTGCCATAGACCTTTGTCGCGTTGTTGGCTTCCACAGTGAGCGCAGCCTGATTGACGGTGAGCGACTGTGCGCTGGATGTTGCCGGATTGTAGTTGCCGTCGCCCGAGTAACTGGCGGTGATCGAATACGACCCCACCGTCAGCGTCGAGCTGGAGAACGTAGCCACTCCGCTGCTCACTGTCCCCGTGCCCAGCGCGCTGCTCCCGTTGTTGTAGAACGTCATCGTACCCGTGGCTGCCGGGGGCACGGTCGCTGTAAATGTCACCTGCGTGCCATAGGTGACCGAAGCCGCGGATAGAGACAAACCCACCGCCGGCGTCGCCATGCCGATTGCGAAGCTGTTGCTGGCCGCCGATATGGCCACCGCCGGAGTCAGCCCGCCGTTCAGCGTGAGGTTGGCGGTCAACGCGTCGCTCGATCCTGCTGCGCTCACCTCAAGCGTGTAGCTGGCCACTCCGTTCGACGTCGCCGCCGTTCCGCCGCTCAACGTTCCGTTGCCGGTAAGCGTCAGCGGAATCGTCACCGCAGGCTGGAATGCACTGCCGCTTTCATCCAGCGTCACCCCCGCAGCGAAGTCGGCATTCACTGCCGCGCCTGCCGGTTGCGTGGTGAAGGCCAGCGCATAGTTGGTTTGCACGGCACCGGCATCCACACACGCCGAGTAGCCGGGATAATTTGCGTTGCTGTTGGGCAGGCCGCGCTCATCTGTCGTCACGCCCGATGGAATGGCGCTCGCCAAGCCCGCGCAGATGGCCGGGCTGCCCGGAAGCGGAATCGCGGTCTGCGCCGGTCCGCTGTAGTTGCCCAGCGGCGCCAGCGCGATGGCGCTGCCGTTCACCGTCGCGCCGTTGGCCACACCCACCACGTTGCCGCTGTTATCCGTGTACGTGGCGCCGTCGAAATCGTCGGCAGCACTATTCGAGTTGTTGCCGGACAGGATCGCGTTGGCCAGCGCTACGGTTCCACCCCCGGCGTTGTCGATGCCGCCGCCGCCCGAAGCAGTCCTAGCCGTGTTCCCCGACAGTGTGCTGTCGGATACAACCAGCGCGGCGCTGTTGTAGATGCCGCCGCCCGAGCCGGAAGCGTTATTGCCGGAGATCGTGTCATCGACCAGCGTCAACGTCCCGCCGTTGACGATGCCGCCGCCGTTGCCCCCAGCTGTATTCCCGGAGATCGTGCTGCCGCTCACCGCCAGCGTGCCGTTGTTGTAGATGCCGCCCCCGGCCGAGCCCGCGGCGCTATTATTCATGATGCTGTCGCCGCTCAGCGTAAGCGTGCCAGAGTTCTCGATGCCGCCGCCGGATACTGTGCTGCTGCCATGCTGGATGGTCAGGTTCGCGATCGATGCGCCCATTACCCCGGAGCTGACCGTAAACACCGTCGAGGCTCCCTGGCCGTCCACCGTCACCAGGTTGGCTAGCGTGGCTCCGCTGCCCGTCGTGGCCCCGGCGATCGTGGTCGCCGAAGGAAGACTCAAGGCGCCGTTGGTGAGCGTGATCGTGGTCGCCGCGCTGAAGGCGCTGGCGTCGAAGCTGATGTTGCCGCCCCCCGTCGCCCCCGCTTCTAGCAAAGCGTCGCGCAGGCTGCACGAAGCATCCGTGCCGTGCCCCGGCGTGCTCTGCGTTGTGCAGTTCGATGCCGTCCCGGCATCGTCCGTGCTCACCGTGACGATGTAACTGGCCGGATTCACCGTCACGTTCACCGTGCCCGTCACGCTGCTGTAGTCCGCCGTGTCGGTCGGAACAAAGGTCACGCTCTCAGACTCTGTGCCCGCGATCGGTACCGCACCCGGCACCGTCCACGCGAAGCTGCCCCCCACCGACGCTGTGCCCCCGCTCAGTACAGAAGAGCCCAGCGTCTCGCCGTACGTGATCGCGCTGGCCGTCGGCCACGCCGTCACCAGCGGTGTCGCTTGACCGATGGTGAGAGTCGCGGAGCCGCTGCTCCCCGTATGGTTGGCGTCTCCCGCATAGGTTGCCATGGCCGTGCAACCAGGAACCATCGTCTCCGTCACTGTGGTGCAGGTTCCACTCCACGTCACAGTTTGCGTAATGCCTGTGCCAGTGCCATTCACGCTTGCCGAAGGGGTGAACGCACTGCCGTTATAGATTGCACTGTAGCTCCCGCCCCCGTTGTTCGTGGCGCCGGCGAAGGAAATCGTCACCGTCGAACTGGCCTGCGTTATGCTCCAGGAGCCGGCGACAGAAGTGATGGTGAAGTTGCTGTTACCGCCGCTCACGGTCGGCGTCACCGTTCCCGAGCCCACCCCCGGACCAACCGATGACGGACTGTTCGTGCAGCTCAGGCCGGTGGTGTAGGCTCCCGTCAACACGCATGCCGTTGGCGATTGCGCCGACCCATTGTATACGCTGCTGTAGCTGCCCGCCGTCGCCGTTACAGGAGCCGCGTTTATCGTTACGCTGCCGTTTACGTAGCTGATCGTGTAATTCGGATCCACCGCTCCCGAGCAAGTGCTGGGATAGGTTGGCGGGCTGACCGGGCTGGTACTGGTCGCCGTCGTCGAACAGGTCGGCTG
Organism: uncultured Acidobacteriaceae bacterium; assembly: GCA_963799445.1. GTDB lineage: Bacteria > Acidobacteriota > Terriglobia > Terriglobales > Acidobacteriaceae > Telmatobacter. The sequence continues at coordinate 133,962 of CAWCXX010000040.1, forward strand.
CGTGGTCAACTTGGCCGAAGTGTCCCCGTTCACGAATCCGCTGTAGCTCGCTGTGATCGCAGGAACCGTCTCGCCATAAGTGAATGAGCCGCTGCTGGCCGTTATCGTCAGCGACGACGCGGTCACCGTTACGGTGCCTCCCACGTAACTGATTGTGTAGTTCGCATCCGCCGCGCCTGAGCAACTGCTGGGATAGCTGGGCGGGCTCACCGGACTGGAACTGGTGGCCGTTGTGGTGCAAGTTGGCTGCGTGGTCAGGCTGCTTGCGGTGTCTCCGTTCACGAATCCGCTGTAGCTTGGCGTGATCGCCGGGACTGTCGCGCCGTACGCAAACGATGGGCTGCCGGCTGTAATCGTCAAGGCCGCCTGGTTGACATTCAGTGAGTAAGTCATGGACCCGCTGAAACCGCTGTTGGTGTCAGTGGCAGTGACGACAACATTCGCGAAAGTGCCGACCGCCGTCGGCGTTCCGGAAAGCTGACCGCTGCTGGACATTGTCAAGCCCGCGGGAAGGCCGGCCGCGGACCAGGTGTACGTAGAGCTCGGGCTGGCGGTGAATGGTCCCACGCTGTACGCGGCTCCGTAGGTGGCTGGAGACAACGTTGTCGGCGAGGAAACCGTGATATCGACGGCCGTCCCGGTCAGGGAAATCTGCTCGGTTGTGCTGGGAGATGCGTTGAGGTTGTTATCAGTGAGCGTCACGGTACCCGTGATTGTGCCGGAATCGGGCTCGACGGGAGCGAACGTCACACTGACGTTGCACGACTGGCCTGGCAATAGCAAGAAAGTGGTTGTGCAATCACCCGATGAATCTCCAAAAGAAAAGTCACCGGTAATGCCCGAACCGTTGCCGGCGATAGCAATACCCGGAGAGATCGCGGCCAGGGGGGTGGCGCTGTCATTGCCGTCGTTGAGAATCGTGACCGACTGGGCCGCACTCGCAGTGCCGTCACCCTCAAGAGCAAATGTGAGAGTGGGGGCCGTGGCAAGCGGCAGTTCCAGCACCTTAATCGCACCATAATTGCTGTAGTAGATGTTGCCGGCTGCGTCAACCGTTAAGCCGGAAGCGTTAATGCTGCTGACCAGAGTATTGACGGCACTTGTGCCGACTGGAATCTCGTATGCGCCGGATTGGTCGCCAACAAAGACATTTCCGTTGCCGTCCACCGCTACGGTTTGTGGAGAATTGAAGGTGAAACCAACTCCAAGTGTGGTAACCACCGAGGAGGCCGTGGCCTGGCCATTGATGGCAACGATTTCCTCTACTGCGTTGTTGCCTGAATCCGCGACATAAACGTTCCCGCTGCCGTCGACAGCTACGCTTCTGGGGGCGTTAAAGCTAAAGCTGTTGCTCAGGATTGTGACCACACTGTATCCGCTCGCCGCCAGGATTTCGTAGATGCTATTGGCGCCGGTGTCAGCAACATAGACGTTGCCGGAGCTGTCGACCGCCGTGCCCGACGGAGCCGAAAAATCAAAACTAGCGCCACCCTCCGAATAGCCGCCCAGCGGGACAATTGTCGGGGTGGCGGGAATGCTGCCATTCACGGCCAGAATCTCCTTGATCTTTTCGCCCGCACTTCCGCCCGAATCTGCCACAAAAAGGTTGCCATTCCCATCAACTGCTACTCCCGTGGGACTTGCAAAGCCCGAGCCGAGGGGCGTGGCCGTAGCGGACCCTGGCGGAATCTTATATACCGCGGGAGCTCTGGAATCGGCCACATAGACATTGCCGCTGCCATCCACAGCGACGCCTTGTGGACTTTCAAAGAGGGTGCTCGTGGCTAGATTGACCGGCACGCCCGGACCAAAGGTGATCTGCGGACCCGTGCCCGACCCGACGAGGTATGCCGTGGCAACAGTTGCCGTGCCTCCACTGTTCAGCAGCTCGACCGCGCCGGTGCGCGTTCCCGAGACAGTGGGCGTGAAGTTGACGGTGACCGTGCATGTGCCCACGGGAACCGATCCGGAGCACGTTGTACTTCCCAGGGAGAAATCTGAACTGGCAGCGCCGTTGGTCAGCACCGCCGGTCCGCTCATGGTTCCGGCGGTCGTGACGTTCAATGGCAACGTTTGCGAAAGAGGTGTTGAGGTGGCGATGGCCGCTGTGCCGAGATTTACACTAGCTATCGCGATTCGAAACACCGCTCCAGTGGTATCGGCGTTGAAGTCGCCGACAATTACATTGCCATCGCCGTCAACCGCCACGCCCACGGGTTTGCTGAAACCGCCGCCGAGAATAAGAACGGTTGGTGAGGAGATTGGAACGGAGCCATCGACAGCCAGGAGTTCTTTCTCGGCGGAATTGTGCGTATCGGAAACGTACAGATTGCCACCTCGGTCTAATGCCACACCTTGTGGAGCGTTGAACGTGACATTGATGGGAACTGGCGACTGGTAGGATCCTCCAGAGTATTGAACGTACCACACCGTATTATCTTCATAGTCGGCAATATACACATCGTCATTCGCATCGACCGCCAAAGAGCATGGTGTTTCGATCGATGAGCTTGCAACGGTTCGAGTTTCTGTATATCCGCCTGCAGAGAGGATCTCTTCAACTGCAGAGTTTGAGGTGTCGGCAACAAAGACATTGCCGTTTTTATCCACCGCAACCCCCTCAGGATAGTTGTATCCGCCCGGTGGCGAAGCCAGTTGCACCGGGGACTGATAGGATCCGCCCGTTAGGGGGATCTCCCATACCTTGTTGTTCTGGGCATCGCCGACAAAAACGTCGCCTGTCGCATCCACGGCGACTCCCACGGGTTCGTTATAACCACCAGCCGGTGCGGGCAGGACTGTCGGAATCTGATACACACCGCCGTCCAGCGCAATCTCCACAATTGCATCGTGACCTGTGTCGGCAACAAAGATATCGCCGTTCGCATCGACACTTACAGCGTTAGGCCCCAGAAACGAATAGGTGCTCGCGATCTGAGTCGTGCTCCCGCTGAAATAGGCGGTTTGGGCCGTAGCCGAGAACGCCCCGCCGACGAAGAGCACGATAGCAACAGAGGCGCATGTAGTCCGGAACGCGCCGCGCATCCGGCGTTGCCGGTGCCTCATTAGCCGTCCCATGCTCCGTTTCCACATCCCGCTCATCGGAACCGATACTTTCGACTCTTCAGCTCTTGCGTCAGTTCGTCCAACCATCACTCTGTTCCATACGCTTCGATGTCCTCGAACGTCTGACCATCTACCCCTCGCCGCTCCAGCGTTGGCTTTCGAGCAGGCGTAGGCAAAAGTCAGCACGTCCTTGCGGTACACCTTGTCATACAGTGCGTAGAAACGAAAGTCGGGCGATTCCTTCGCTTTCACGTGTAACGCCGCCTGTAACTTCTGAACACTTTCCGGGGTTGCTAGGCTCATCACCAATCCCTCCCTCTTCGTCACTTCTTGCGTTGGCTTCCAACTGAGGCCCCTTCCCTCCACCGGCACTACCCGGCTTCTGCGGTACTATGGACCTCCCCGAGACCCCAAACGGCCCGGCCTGACTCTCACAAGTTACCGGTTGATCTAAAACTGCAACCACCGCTGAGGCTTCCCGTGTTGCGTTCCATCTCCATTTGCTTTCATGCCATCGCCTTTACCCCGGCAGGACCGATGAGATTCATTCGCTCGTACTCTCCCATCGACCTCGGCCTTCCCGCGATATTAGCCGTGTCGGCTCCTGCATCGAGCGTTTCGGGGTCTCAATAGCGTTTACTTGTGTAATCGCCTGCACACTCGCCAAGTCGCCTTTCGCGACCCCCTACACCGAAGGCTTCAACGGCTTCGTTGTCTCGACCATTGCTTCGATTGCTACCGGGCGGAGCGAACCAGTTCCCGGGTGGGACTCGCACCCACTGAAGATGAACGCCTTTCACGGCGCACTAATAACAGACTCTAGATCGACTGGCGCAACATATCCGGTAAAGGTAGTTGCGTGTTCTTGCCGTGACGGGCATCGGTCAGATTGTTGGAGATGAGCTGACTCAACCCGAGCCTCTCATCCAACTCTCTAACCACTAACAGGCCAGCGTCGGAGGTGATTCGTGATCCCTGAAAATCAATCTTCAGAGAGGAGTTGAAAAAACCTAAAAAGGCCGGTTTTGTTTCTCACCCATTGGGTTCGTATCTCCGAAACGCCGTCACCGCGCTTGTACCCTCATAAACATTGACGATTGTGACGACCTAAAGATTCGGGATATCACTCAAGAGGAAATGCGGGATCAGATCGATTCTTATTGGGTGGCGGAACGCCCCGCGGAACCCATCCATCACCGAAACCTGATTGAGGCTGTAGTGCGAAGTTTCCGCAAGGCCGCGCGTGAGCTCAAGTTGCGCTGTATCCTTAGGCTGGCTGTTCGGTGAGCGCCTTTACCTTTTCGGCGCAGGCGACAGATCTACCCGCTTCCTCAAGCGTGAAGGCGAGAACTTCTTCAGCAACACGAGCCCGCTGTTCGGGTTTGAGCTGCGGAAACATCGGGAGGGATACGATCTCAGCGGAGGCGTGACTGGCAACCGGGAAATCCTCACGCGTGTAGTTGAGGAATGTGTAAGCCCGTTGCAGATGCAGGGGAACAGGGTAGTGAATTCCGGTGCCGATTCCCTTGCTTTTGAGAAAGTCGATCAGGCCGTCGCGGTTTGCCGTGCGTACGACATAAAGGTGATACACGGCTCGAGACCAGGACGGCTCATATGGGAGAATGACCGCATCATTGCCGGCAAGGAGCTTGTTGTAGGTTGCAGCATGATCGCGACGACGACGATTCCAGTCGGGAAGATGCGGCAGTTTGGTGTGAAGGATTGCGCACTGAATTGCATCGAGGCGCCCATTATAACCTTCAATATCATGGTAGTACTTTTTCACCTGGCCGTGGTCGCGAAGCATCTTGATGGTTCGCGCGACATCGACGTCGTCGGTTGTGACTGCGCCGCCTTCACCGCATGCACCAAGGTTCTTGCCCGGATAGAAGCTGAACGCCGCCGCACGCCCCATCGACCCTGCCTTCATCCATCGATTGTGTTTCTTTGAGAAATACTCGGCGCCGTGCGCCTGGCAAGCGTCTTCGATCACCTTGAGGCCGTACCTCTCGGCGAGGTTCAGGATACCGTCCATATCGGCCATTTGCCCGTAAAGATGCACGGGCACAATGGCCGTGACAGGGCGTCCGCTACGCAGGCTAGTCAGTTTTCCGGTGTGGCTCCGGACGCACTGTTTTTCCAGATACCGCTCGAGCATGTGCACCGAGATGTTATAGGTGTGCTCGTCCACGTCGACGAATTCCGGAATGGCCCGCGCCTGAGAGATGGCTTCAGTCGTGGCAATGAAAGTGTTGGGAACGGTGAGAACGACGTCGCCGGCTTCAATACCGCAGGCCATAATGGCAAAACGCAGCGCGTCTGTCCCACTATTGACCGCAATGGCGTAGTCTGTGCGGCAATACTCCGCGAAAGATCTCTTCGAATTGCTCCACCATCGGCCCGCCGACAAACCCGGCGTTATGCAACGCTTGATGAAAGACCTCCGTAAGTTCCTTTTCCAGTTCAAGGTGTGGAGTAACAAGATCCAAGAAAGGAATACCGTCAGCTACGGACATTAGGATTCTCCAAATTCGTTTCGAGAAATCGCAAAACCTTCGCCGGGTTTCCGGCCACGATCGCGTTGGCGGGGACATCGTTGGTCACCACGCTGCCGGCTCCTACAATCGCATTTTCACCGATGCTGAGATTGCACAGCAGATCGTGGCATCCGGACCCGATCGATGCGCCTCTGCGCACGACCGTCGGGCTCAACCTTCCAGTCGGCCTCGGTTTGAAGTGCTCCGTTGCGCGGTGGTGGCCCGCGGATACGTGTCATTGATAAATGTCACGCCATGACCGATGAAGACGTTATCCTCAACGATCACGCCCTCGCAGATGAACGTGTGGCTCGAAATCTTGCAGCGCTTGCCGACGCGAGCATTCTTTTGAATCTCTACAAAGGCCCCGATCTTTGTCTCGTCTCCAATCTCGCATCCGTAAAGGTTCACGAACTTCGACAACTGCACGCTCCTCCCCGAGCTTGACGTCCGCTGCAACAGAGTTGTATTGGTTCATACGCGCACCAAGGCACCCTTCTTCTTCAATGATTCGCTGGCAGCTTCAAGCATCCTAACTACCCTAAGACCCGCGCAGCCATTGTTAAATGGCTCCTTCCCGGTCGCGATGCACTCCACGAAGTAGTTAAGCTCTTTGCGCAGGGCTTCGACCTGCTCCAGTTGCGGCGACCACATATCTCCGGAGCGGTAACTTACCAAAAGATCGTAGACGCCCTCGCGGCTCGTAATCTTTACACCCTTGTCATAGACTTTTACCTTCTCGTCTGCTTCCAAATCGTTCCATACGATCATTCGCTTTTCACCGCCGATGAGCGTGGTCCTGACCTTCACTGGCGATAGCCAATTGACGTTGATATGTGCAATCACCTTATCCGGAAAATACAACGTCATGAACGCCACATCCTCATGTCCGTTTAGATGCCCCTGTCCCGTGGCCACGACGGCTTCCGGGCTGGCCTTGATGAGATGGTCCATGATCGAAAGGTCATGTGGCGCGAGGTCCCAGAGCACATTGATATCGTGCTGAAATAGGCCGAGATTGACCCTCGTGGAGTCGTAGTAGTACAAACTCCCTAGCGCCCCTTCGTCGATCAGTTGCGCAATTCGCTTCACCGCGCCGGTGAACAGAAACGTATGGTCAACCATAATCTTGAGATTCTTTTGTTGGGCAAGATTAACCAGTTCTTCGCCTTCAGCGGCCGTGCTGGTGAATGGCTTCTCGACAAATACATGTTTTCCGTTCTGGAGTGCGGCCTTTGTCAGTTCATAATGTGTCCATACGGGCGAAATAATAGCGACGACATCGACGTCCGGTGAAGAGATTACTTCCTTCGCACTCGGAGTCACTCTCACCCCGGGATAGGCCTTCCGTGCGCGAGCCTGCGCCGCAGAATTACTATCTGCAATCGCACGTACCTCCGCGCCCTCGAGATTCATCAGATTTCGAACAATGTTCGGACCCCAGTAGCCGTATCCAATTACACCGAAGTCCATACGCTCTTACCTCCTCTTTAGCCTTCTCTGCTTCTGCGCACTTATTTAGAAATGTGCAGGTAAATCTTGAGAGTTACGTCCACAAAACGCGCGGCGGATCGCTTCCGCTGCTTCGCTTATTTCAGGATGTAATCTCTTCCATTGTGTTCCAGGCGACCGGCGCTCTATTTCTGCCAGATTGCCGAGGCGTTGCAAGAAGTGGATGTGCTGAAATAACTCGTGAATCCTTAATTTAGTATGCGCCCGTCCCTTTAATTACCGCCCTGGGAGTACGTAGCAGAATCTTAAGGTCCAGCCACGGAGTCCACGTAGAGGCGTACCGGAGATCCAACCGCACCATTTCATCGAAGCGGATGCTGCTTCGGCCCATAACCTGCCACAACCCTGTAATTCCGGGCTTCACCCCGAGCAATCGACGTCTGTGCCATGTTTGGTAGGCGGCCAACTCATACGGTATCGGAGGACGCGGTCCGACAAGCGCCATATCGCCCATGAGAACGTTAAGGAATTGCGGGAGTTCGTCAAGGCTGGTGCGCCGGAGTATTCTTCCCACACGCGTGATTCTCTTATCGTTGGTGAGCTTGTAAATGCTTCGCTCGCTCTCGCTTTGTCCTTTTGAGACGGGATGGCTTGCAATGAGCCGCGTTACAAATTCCTTATGCACGCCGCAATCGTTGTCCACATACATTGAATCGGAACTTGAGGAAAGTAAAGGTCTGGCCATAACGCCCTACCCTGCATCTGACGATAGAACACGGGACCTTTCGACGAAAGCTTAATGGCGAGAGCGATGACGGCGAACAGCGGTGCACACAAGGTTAACATCGTTGCACTTCCCAAAATGTCGATCACACGTTTGACCACAAGCACAGTGCGCTTTCCCTTGTCACGGCTAATCAAGTCGGGATACAGAGCGGCATTACTTGGGCGCCCAGGCTTTTCGTGATCCCAGTCGTCGGGAAAGAGGTGAAAGGAGATTCGTACCTGATTGAACTGCTCCTCGGACAACTCCTCCCGCAGGTTCGTAGTCACCTTGGTCAAGAAGGTATCCAGGATAGCCCGTCTGTCATTCACGAGGAGGCCTGTGAAACATCGCGCCCACTATGACCCCTCCTGGTACCATCCGATCAAATCAGTATCTCTGCTGGAGGAAAGCAACGCCGAAATCACTTTGCGAAGGGTTGACCTGTTCTTGTTCGCACTCTCATCGTTGACAGCCTCCAGCAACATGAGCAGGAAGGGAGCTTTAGAACGCTCCGTGCGCTTGCGCTCAATGGCGATCATCCCTCTGAATGTCTCTTCGTCCAGTGGTGTACGCTCCACTGTGGGTGTAGTTTCCAGCAGCGGGTCGACGGAATTTGGTTCTTTAGTCTGATTTGATAAGGTCACGAAATGCTCCTATCGTTGCGATCATCGATGTTCGCATTGAGCTGCATTGCCAAACTGTTTGAATGGCAAATTGTCAGGAGGCTGGGGACGATCGGTAGTAGTAACCGCTGTAGGCCGAAGCCATGGAGCCGTTCAAGAGTGCACCGAGCAGCTTCGTCGAATCTAGCGCTACAAGCCCCTTCTGCAACTGTTGTTTTTTGGTCGTTCCCTGGCGGGTAACCAGCAGGACCCCATCTGCGAGCCTCATCCAGACGCTGGTATCGGCCAGAGGTAGCACAGGAGGAGAATCGATAATGATCCAATCAAACCGCGCAGCAAGCTGCTCCATCATGGTCCGCAGTTTTTCGGATTGCAGTAGTTCGATGGGATCGTTCGTAGCATCGCCAGCCGGTAATAGCCAGAAACCCGCTTCCTCAAGATAGCAGATATGGGCAGATGGACTAATTTCTCCACGTAACCAATCACGGATGCCGCGGCGCTTTTGAATGCCGAACATCTGCGACAGAGACGGACGGCGTAGGTCTCCTTCCACCAACAACGTCTTTTCGTCGGGCGCTTGGGCAAGAACACAGGCAAGGTTGGCAGCGATCGTACTCTTGCCTTCTTGCGGAATTGAGCTCGTAATTAAGACTTTCTTCAGTGGCCGGATCCGACGCAGATCTCTCAATCGCACACCCAGGAGCCGAACGGCTTCTGCTGTCGGACTCTCCTTGTCCGTAAGGCAGACGATCCGGCTTTGTGAAGGTAGCGAAATTGGCAACGACTGGAATCGGCTTAAGATTTCCGAACGCTCATTTGCAGACAGCCCTTCCGCATTCCCCGGCGCGACCGCGACCGCTTCAGCAATGGGAATTGTGCCTCGTACAATGATTTCATTGTTATCGGCGAAGCTTCTTGCTTCAGGCCCCACATCGGAAACGTTGGCTTCCCAGTTCGACACCGCCCTGCGCTCGGCACGCTGCAGCAACTCAGTCGCTTTTGCCGGTCGCGACGAATCACTCCCTCCTCGTTCGTTTTCGGATCTTTTCAACGCGTCAAATATATTGCTCATCTTTGTTCCTTCAGGGGTTCCTGACGCTTCAAGATCCGAGTAGCTTGGAAGAATTCTTCACCGGGCGCGGTGCGATCCAGGGAAACCTCATCAGAAAACACCCGGGTCGTATCGAAGCGAAATTCTCTCGCCACGTCTTCAATCATGTCTGCGGTCACACTTCGTAACTGCTTAGCATAGGCGGTGATTAAGGCGTTCTCACAGATGGTGTTGATCAAGCGGGGTAAGCCGCGAGAAAAGCTGAATACAGCTGCGATGGCCTGCTCAGTGAAAATATGATTATGGAAGGGGTCTGCTCCCGCGGTCTGCATCCTCTGCTCAATGTATTGCTTTGTCTCGCGGGCATCCAAGGGATCAAGGTGTGTTCGAACTGCAATTCTCTGCTTGAGCTGCCTCAACCCGACAGAATCGAGTTGCTGGTCAAGCTCGGGCTGCCCCGCGAGTATGATTTGCAATAGCTTGTCGTTGGTCGTTTCCAGGTTTGACAGAAGACGAACTTCTTCAAGTATGTCGGCGGAGAGGTGGTGTGCTTCATCCACGATGAGCACCGTGGTCATGTTTTTCTTGCATCGCGAAACGAGAAACTGTCCAAGGTCGAGCAAAAGGTCGCATTTGTTCTTGCCGGAAGCAGGAAGGCCGAAGTCTGCGAGAATATACTGCAGAAACTCCGTTGGTGAAAGGCGGCCATTGAAGATATACGCGTAGGCAATGTCTTTGCTTTCTTTCAACAGGTCGAGCAGGCAGCGAAGCAGCAAAGTCTTTCCGGTGCCCACCTCTCCAGTGACCACAACAAAGCCCTTGTGTCGCCGAACCCCATAATAGAGCGCCGCCAACGCCTCGGTGTGCCGTTTGCTCGCGACAAAGCATGCGGGATCGGGCGTGAGGTCAAACGGGTTGCGGGTCAAATTGAAAAAAGTCTTGTACATCGGGAGCCAAATCCTAATTGTGGAAGTAGCTGAACGCAGAGCCGGCAGCGATCATGACAAAGACGAGTGCAGCCATGGTCCACCCCAAAGCCAATCTCCTCTTTGTCTTCTCTTCATCCGACGGGCTCGCTATCGCGGGAATCTCGGAAATAACTGCGATCGGCAAAAGTGCCTTAATCTCTTTTTCACTGTGCAAGCGATCATCCATGAATTCAAATCCCCCTGCAACAAGGAAGCCCAAGGCCAAGCCCACTCCTAGACCGATACCGCAGAATTTGAGCCGATTGGGAAAATCCGGCTTTGACGGCAAACTCGGAGGATCAAGCGATGGTGAACCGCTCACCCTGCTGCATCTCCTCCATGCTCGTGGCCATCACCGACTGGTCTTTCTTCTTCAACAGATCGTCATAGTTTGCCTTGGACTGGTCATAGCCGCGGGTCAAGTCTGCGAGTTCCTGCTCGGTCTCGGGCGCCATGTTGAGGCGCCCCTGGTACTCATCGATTCGCTCTTTTAGACTCGCGATTGAACTTTCCCGGTTCTTGATTTCCAGCTGGTTGGCTTGCAATTGCCCCTGCAATTGCCGCCCGGCCGCGCTCAATGTTGGATCCGCTGGATTGTTCGAAACTGTGCCGTCGCTCGGCTGTTTCGCGCCCGTGCCCTTTGCTTTCAAAGCGGCGATGAGATTCTGTTTCTCCAATTCCGTCTTCGCTATCTGGTCCTTCAGCCTCAGAACGTCCGGATAGCGATCTGTGTACTTGGAACTAAGCGCTGCGAGTTGGGCTCTCAACGTTTCGAGTTGCTGGTCAATTGCGGCCAATTCCGTTGCCGCTGAAAGGCCTGTCTGATCGTTGCCGGGTCGAACTGTCGCCTGCGACGTCCGTTCCTGTTCCAGCAGTGCCTCCAGGTAAACCCGTTGTTGTTTTGCCGTATTCAGAGCGTCCTGGTCGCCTTGTAGTTGTGACTGAAGGCCGGCCAGGATTTGAAGATTGCTTGCTCCTTGCGTGGGCAAAGCTCCTTCGTGCTGGCTCTCGAATTGCCGAACCTTCGCCTCTTGCTCTGACAGGCTTTCACGAGCATCTTCCAGTTGCTTCTCCAAAAAACTCGTCGTGCCCTCAGACTCCTGCTGGCGCATTTTAAGATTCTCACTGATGAAAAGCCCCGTGAGTTCCGCCGTCACTTGCTGAGCCAAATGAGGATCACCGGCCGAGTAGGAGATGGTGAATGACGAGATATCTTGTCTCTCCGGGTTTCGAACCAAATTGATGCCGATGTCCTTGCGCATCTTTGCGACTTTCTGATCATCGCTGGGCCCTCCCTCAGCGGCGCCATACAAGCTGAAGTTTTTGAACGATTAAGAGAAGGCGAGTCCGGCTAAGTATCTGCTCTGTCATGCTCTGCAGCCGAGTCTGAAGATCGTCATTGATATTGGGCACGACATAATTTTGCGGCATCGTCGGCTGCTCTACAAGGATCAGAGTGCTCGACTTATAACGAGAAGGAAGTACCCAGCTTGATCCCCATACTAAGAGCCAGCCGAGAAACAGAGGGATAAGGAATTGAAGGTGCCGGCGGCGGGCGATCTCGACCAAGCGTTGCAGGTCGAGCTGTTCTCTTTCCCGTTCTTCAGACATATCCGGCATGGTTATTTCCTTAATGGCATCTTGAATTGGTAAGCTATCCTTCCATACACTTGATCACTGTCCGGATTCGCGGAAATGATTGGAATGCTGGAGTACTCCTGGTGAAGACGCTGATAGCCAACAACAGCGATAAAGTGTTCGCCAAGCGAATGAGTCAGCTGAAGCCTGTCCTGCGATCGTTGTCCCGCCTGTATATGAGCTAAGCTTCGGTGTCGCCGTGGTTGTGTTTGAGTAATACACTGACAATCCTACGGTCCAGGAACGAACAACTCTCCATCCTCCGGAAGCGTTAACGTGCGTTGGCGTTATAGGCGCCAAACAGGCCTTGCCCAGAACTTGCCGTGTGGGTATAGTTCGCCGCAAGAGTGGCACGGTTGCTTTGCCACCCCACGCTTACGACAGCTGAGGGTGACCATGAATTATACGTCAGTGACGCGGGTAGCGTGACGTCAACGTGCTGGAGTCCGGCCGAAATGGAGAAGGAAAATGCCCGAGCGAAATAGATCGTGTAAAACGGAAGCAGCGAATGCGTTTGCGTTTCACTTTGTTGGCGTTCAAAACCAGCAATCGTTGGGGTGTCCAAACCGGCGATCGTTCGGGAGTACTGATAGGAGAAACCCATATACTGCCGGCGGGAAAGGCGCCGGTTGTAAAAGGCCGAGGCGCCGCTCTCGTTGGAATTTGAAATGCCCGACGTGTTTGTGGAAACGGGAAAATCAACGAGCGAATATGATCCCCCGCCACCGACCATACCGTTCCTTCCGAATTGATAATTAATGACCGCATTCGCTGTGTTGGTGAGCTGCTCTGCGAATGGAGTGATCACAGTTGTTGTGGGCGTTTGCGAAGAACCGGTGATCGCTCCCGTAGAAAACAAATAGGACTGGTCAAAAACATCGGATGACCTGAAAAAGCTATCCTGCGCGCTAAGGGTCACTGCAGGGCTTAGGCGATCCTGGAATGTCACTGTCGCGCCCTGATCGACGGTATCGAGGACACTCGTGGGTTGATAGAAAATGAAGCTCGGACTGTACGTCAATGTCTCTTGCTGACGAGGCGTAGATCGGGAAATCGCGACGGTGGGGATGATCGAAAAGGTGGCATCATTGACAGGGGTTGCCGTCTGAACTCGGGAGCACGTTCGTCGACATATCCTCCGTTGACCGCCAAGGAGGCGGACAGGTAGTTCGTTTGGATCTCCGAGCCTGTCGATATTAGGATAGGCCTCGCCGCTTACTGGCGGGCGGCGTCATCATATTGGGCGTCATTGTCGGGGGTCGCAGCGCCGCCGGTTGCGCCTGGTTCCACCTGGGACCACGCAGCCTTGGCCGCAAGCAATACGAGAACGAGAGTGATTCGTGCAAACATAGACAAACTCTACGGCACAACGACCGTGTCATGGGGTTCAATCTTGATGTTTCTGGCTGACGTTCTTTCCCTTGATAAATTCCTTGTAGTTAAAGGGAATCCTGGATTCGCCGCCCTTAGGAATTCTGGCGGAGGACGTAAATGGATTTCTTGCTTCGCGAAAGTCCCTGAAATCCGCCGGCCAATCGCAATAGCGTCAAGTATCGTGGTGCCTGCGCTAAGTGGGTAAGAACCGGGCTTATTCACTTCCCCGAGAATGTTGAACTTTTGGCTGTGTATCTCCTGGACGATTACCGTTACTTGTGGGTCAGTGATGTAGCTCCGGAGTTTGTCTGCAATGTCTTGTTGGAGCTGTGCTGGTGTCCGTCCCGCTGCCTGCACTTCCCCTATCAACGGCAACGAGATCTTTCCATCCGATCGCACCAGAATCAAGCGCGTTATATCTGGTTCTTTCCAGACATTGATCGACAAAACGTCGTCCTCGCCGATGATATAGGCTATTATCGGCATGGGCTGTTTTTTGAAGGCGAATCAGGTTGCGCCGGTGAGGAAGTGGCAGCAGTAGCAGGGGGCCCGCTGTCAGTTTGGTTCGAGTCGGCGGCTTGCCCCGATAAGCTTCCGGAAAGAACCACACAGAGAAGAAGGCTGAATTTGATTGCCCAGGCGGGCCAGCTTTTCATAACGGTCTTCCTCATCCATTCTGGAGAGGTTGATTTTCGCGATGAATTACAATTGCACATCCCACATCCGAACAATACGCGGCTGGCAGTGCAAAGATGAGGTCAAATATATTTCCCGCCAATCCGGCGGTAGGGCGCAAACCAAGGGGACAAGAGCTCAACTGTCTACGACGCTGTTGCCCGCGATGTATTTGTGTTTAAGAACCGGCTTGGGGCAGCACAAACCGACGATGAGCGCAGCTCCCAATCCTGGCTCCCGGAGCCACATGGCTCCACATCGGAGGAGTTGACCTCAACAGCCACGGACTGCGCAAGCATATCCACCGAGAGAATCAGTCGAAACAGATTCTTCTTGCGAATCAGAATGCCCTCAACGCCCGCGAGGGCGCCTCTTGTGACCCGAACGCGCATGCCGCACTTTAAGAAAGGATGCGGTTCGATGCAATAAGGCCCTTCAACCGCTCTTTGAAGCGCATCAATCTCCGCATCGGGGACAATCGCCACACGTTCACCTCGGTGGAGAATCATGTGGATTCCGGGAGTCGTCACGACCTGCAGTTTGCGATCGATGCCGCCGCGAACGAAAAGATAGCAGGGGAATAAAGGCAAAGAAAGCACCTTGCTCCTGTCTTTCCAGCGGCGGGTAGATTGATAGAGCGGAAGAAAAACATCAAAACCCTTAGCGGAGAGCATCTCTGCTACGACCTTCTCGTGCTGATGGCGGGTGTAAACCGCCCACCAGGCCGTGTCCAGGAGGTCTCTCTCGTTGATGCTCAGTGAGGTCAGCATTGAGAGTCGCCTTTCTTTTGCTTCATTGGCATTGCACACAACCCGTGAAGAATACGTAGCTCCGCCCTGTGGGCTACATCGCCCTGCTTATCCCCTAACGCTCGGCCCTCGGCCGCCGCGCTCACAACCCTGGGTTCAACTTCCTATCCGACCTCAGACTACCTCGCGGACTGCATCCGCTAGTGTGAATTCTCAGTCCTACTCGGTTGCACAAGACGCAACTACCGAAAAGGTAACTAACGGGACGGTTACCATGCGATGACTCGCTAGGTTACCTATGAAGTTCCCCTGAAGCTTGGAGTGAGGTGATCGTCATCGAAATCGCCTCGAACGCCAAAGCTCATCACGTCTCCCTGGTCCAAGACACGTGTCACTTTCCCAACACATTGAATTCGCATCTCCACACCGCCCCAAACCGGCGAGAGAATGAGAACCTCAATCCGAACATCCGATCCCACAGGAGGGCACATGCTGCTGTTAATGAGAGCTCCGTCAAGCGCAACGTCGGATGTAAAGCCACCTCCGGTGCGCTCGCCGTCTTCGTTCCAGTGGAAGATGACCGGGAGTTGGAGCTTGTATCGCGCAGAAGACCGCCTGTTCCGATCAAACCTAACAACATTCGCGGGTTTGTGACGAACTTGCATAGGGATCCCTTGCATACAGTAGCCAAGATACGTTACACATTAGTACGCCGCAAGCCGCCAAACGTTTGAAAACTTTAGAGAAAGGCGGCTATAGTCCGCCTTTCCAATTTCCTCATTTGCGGGGCAAATAGTCCTCGAAACGCATCGGCCTATGGGACAATGGACCCATCCAGTGCTAGAGAAGAAAGTATGATTGGCCGAAATCAGAAAACATATATTACGAAAGATTCAATGTTGGTAACTAAAGTGCTATTGCCTTTGATCCAACGGGATATTATTGTCTACAGTTATACCGGCTCCCCACCCACCTGCTGCCGGATGTTAGAATTTGGACAAACGCGAATGTGGGCCAACGGCGGGCATTCATCCAAAGTGCAATCATTCGAAGTATACTGCTGCGATTGCGGGACTGCTGTAAGTTCTTCCTTTCATACAAAATGGAATAGCTTGGGACACGTTTCTTGCAGGGCTTGTTAGGAGAAAGCCGATGCCTTCGAACGCTACTGGGCGCGAGAGAGTGGTGCATATTGCACCCCAGGAAAAGACCTCGCGCAAAGCCTTGGTTGTTGGCCGCGACGCTCTGACCGGGGGCTTGCTGGCCGATGCGCTTAATCATAATTTCGGCTTTGAAGCAGCCGTCATGAGCCCCTCTGATCTCTTGCGTGCAATGGGAAGAGGCGAGGTTGATCTCGTGACCATCAGCGCCGATATCAATTCGGCTGCTGGGACGGGTTTCGACCTGGCGGATAGCGTGTTCCGAGATCACCCCAAGACTCCCATAATTATCCTGGTCGATGAGCTGTCGTACGACTCGGTTATCCAGGCATTTCGCTGCGGTGCCCGCGGGGTGTTCGAACTGCGGGAGTCTATGACCGAGTTCACCCATTGCGTCGAGCATGTGAAACATGGATACATCTGGGTGGGGAAAGCGGGCACGGATTTTCTGATGGAAGCATTGAGGAGAATTCCTGCTCCCTCCGCGAGAACAGGAGATGATTTGTCGGCTCTTACCGCGCGTGAACTCCAGGTTGTGCAATACGCCGCCAGAGGGAAAACAAACAAGGCCATTGCCGGCGAACTGTATTTGAGCGAGCACACGGTGAAGAATTACATGTTCCGGGCATTCGAAAAACTGCACGTGTCGAATCGCGTCGAGTTGCTTTTCTATTTAGCGACCCGAGGCCATCCGTTTGGCCCGCCGGAGATTGAGTTCGACCGGCCCGCTGCGGAAAAGTAAGCGCAGAACCTGCCATTGGCATCTGCTCATCTTGTACCATCTATGACAAGGGAAGATGAGCTTGCGTCAGGAGAGAAGCTAACGACGTGCTCCGCGGCTTGCTGGAAATAGCCTATATGCGCCATAAACTGCTAAATTAAAATTGCATGTGCCGTCGATCATGACCCCGTAACTTGTGAGCGTTTACGATGACTGCCATCATGAGCACAGAAGCTCTTATTCAGAGCCGATTGGCAGACTTGAAGCGGAAGATGGAGACCCGTGAGGCCCGTATCGGGATTATCGGGATGGGATACGTTGGATTGCCGCTGGCGTTGCTCTTCAGCGGCGAGCGATTCCGGGTGACGGGATTCGATATCGCGCCGGACAAGGTGAAAACGCTGAACGCCGGCGGATCGTACTTCGTGCGCATTCTCCCTGAGGCAATTCAAGAGGCGCAAAATGCGGGCTTCCGCGCCACGTCGGACTACGCGGAGATCGCCCGAATGGATGCGGTGATTATCTGCGTACCCACGCCTCTCGACAAGCATCACGAGCCGGACCTGAGCTACGTGACCGGGACGGTCCAGTCGATCGCGCCTCATATTCATGAGGACCAATTGATCGTGCTGGAAAGCACGACGTATCCCGGCACGACGGAAGAGGTCGTAGTCCCGATCCTCGAGGCCGGCAACACGTGCGGCCTGAAGGTTGCGCGGATGCCCGGCGAGCCGGGCGCGTTTGTCGCCTTTTCGCCTGAGCGTGAGGATCCGGGCAACGAAACAGTTGCTCGCCATGACATTCCCAAGATCGTGGGCGGCTGCGGCCCTGCGGCTACAGAGCTGGCCGCGGCCATGTACGGAACCATCTTCCGCCGCGTCGTGCAAGTGAGCAGTCCGTCGGTGGCAGAGATGGCAAAGCTGCTGGAAAACATCTACCGCTGTGTGAACATTGCGCTGGTCAACGAACTGAAGCAGCTCTGCATGAGGATGGGCATTGATATCCACGAGGTCATCGACGCGGCCAAGACCAAACCGTTCGGTTTCCAGGCCTTCTATCCCGGCCCCGGGTTGGGCGGCCACTGCATCCCCATCGATCCCTTTTATCTTTCCTGGAAGGCGCGGGAATTTGACTTCCGCGCCCGCTTCATCGAGCTGGCCGGCGAGATCAACACAGCCATGCCGTATTTTGTGCTTGCGCAGATTGGCGCCGGCCTCAACCGGCAGTCGAAGTCCATAAGGGGATCCAAGGTGCTGGTATTGGGGCTGGCCTATAAACGGGACATCGACGACCTGCGCGAATCGCCCTCACTTACAATTATCGAATTGCTGCAAAATGAAGGCGCCGTCGTGTCCTACAACGACCCTTACTTCCCTACCGTGGGCCGAGGCCGCCACTACAACTTGAATATGACCAACACTCCGCTCGAGAATCTCGGCCAGTATGACGCGGTGGTGATTGTGACCGACCATTCCACATACGATTATCGTGGTATTGTCGAACAGTCCCAGTTGGTGGTGGACACGCGGAATGCCACCAAAGGAATTGAATCTGCAAAAATCCTGCATTGCTAAAACGCCTTCAAAGGATTCTGATGCGTACTTTTCAGTGCTTTTCAGTACATTCGATCACAGCTAAATACTTGACAATACAGGGAATAGTCTGATTGAGAATCTTACGTCCGAACCCCTATAGCAAAACCAGAGATGCTGTAACCCGAAGCCGCTGCACTTAAGTCGCCGCGACCCCAAGGAGCGGCGACCTTCAAAAAAAGCTGAATAGGGCGCACCTTCTCTGGTTTTGCCGTAGACGATAGCGCCGCAATGGTGCAGAGAAATAGCAGAAGATTACTTCCCTAATTTAATAAACTTCCGGTCCTATGCCAAAGACTGCTGAGCCCTTACGCACTCCTCTGCGCCACCTCGCCCAGCACCGCCGAAATTACTTAGCTCTTGACCCCATGCCGGCGCAGGCTCCAGCGTAGCCGCCCACGAATGCCAGTGGAGCTATTTTGATCGATTTGAGAAGTCGCCCGGCTATCGTAGCCACACCGACCACTCTCAATGGGTCCAACGCTTCCACAGAGCCTTAACGCAGCCTGCTCAAATCCCCAGCTTGCGCACTTCGTCGTTGTAATACTTGCGGTACAGAATGTCCCACTCCTGCGAGCCTTCCAGGATGATCTTGCGCTGGTTGGCGATCTTCAGCCGCGCCGAAGTGTCGATCCGCGCCTCCTCGGCGAGCAGAACCTCCAGCGCCTTGCGCGCCTCCTGGCGAATCGTGTTGCGGTCCTCAAGAAAACCCACCTGGTCGATCTCGGCCAGCGTGTCGGCTACCGTGTGCGCCAGTTTGTTGACCTTGTCGCGGCTGATTCTCATAGCACCGCCTTGTACTTCTTGGCCAGCTCGGTCTTCACCTTCTTGAACATCTCGGCGTATTGCGCGCCGCTCTTGCGCATCTCCTCGGAGTAGGCGTCCAGAATCACGCGCACCTCTTCGTTGATGCGGTCCTCCAGCGCAAGTTCCTCGAGCAGCGCGGCATTCACGCGCTCCTCGGTCACCTTCAAGTCGCTGGTGGTGATCATCTTGGCGTCGATCAGGTGCTTGACCGTGCGGCGCGCAAGATACCCAATGTAGTCGCGGGAAAAAATCATGGGCGAAATCTCAGAATACCGCACCGCACCGCATCCTGTACACCGCCAAGGCGTTGCGCCACGGCATCGGCCACGAACCGCAGCGAGGCATGCCCATCTCTGATCTCTAGTCCCTACGTCCCGAGTCCCTGCCCTTTTCTGCTCCGGTGCGGGCAGCTCTTCGTGTTCAGGCACTCCTCGGCCATGCGCAGCCGCTCCACCGGCCGCCCGCCCACCAGGTGTTCCTCCACAATCTCCGCCGCATCCTCCGGCTTCACATTGCCGTACCAGACCGCCTCGGGGTAAACCACCACCGTCGGGCCGTGCTCGCACTGGTCCAGGCAGCCGGACTTGTTGATCCGCACCCTTTTGCCAAGACCAGCCTCCTTGGCCAGTTGCTGCAGCTGCGTGTGCAGATCGCTTTTTCCGTCGGCGGTGCAGGACGGCCGCGGCGCATCGGCCGGCCGGGTGTTGTGGCAGACAAAAACGTGGCGTTCGAATGCGGGCAAGTGACGATCCTCCTCAGTGAATGCAATTCCAGAATAAAGCCTCGACGCCGCGGCCGGGATCCTGCGCCGCCCCGCGGTACAGCCTGAATCCTGTTTCCAGCGGGATGGCGGATTCTGTCCGGCAAAGCTTCAAAGATTTCCTGAAGCCCACCCCGCCCCCATCTGCGAAAATGGGTGTTTGACTATGAGCACCGACAATCTCCTCTCGCTGAAAGACGACATGGTGGCCTTTATCGAGGGCCACGGTCTGCATCGCCTGCCCGGCTACGTCACCGAGGACATTCCTTCCATCCTCTGGGAGGGCCACGGCAATCCCGACGCGTGGAAAGACTTTGTGGAGATGGCCAAGCACGTCGGCGCTCCCTTTGTCACCTTCAGCGAGATGACGCTGGAGCGCGAGGAACTCGACGCGCTCATCGAGGAAGCCGGCGAGATGAACTTCCCCGACGAAGAAGCCACCGAGCTGGTCGAGGCCAAGTGGCTGCGCAAGTACGCCGGCATGTTGGGCTACATCCAGCTTGGCTTCGTCTATCAGGGGCTGGTCTTTCTCCACGAAACCACCACCGAATGGTACGAGCGCTACCAGGCGCTGCTGGAAAACATCGAAAGCTTTCAGGACATCGTCATCGACGACGCCCATTCGCACGACGACGAGGACGAGTAAGCCGCGTGAGCTCCGCCGGGGCCGAAAACAACGCCACTGCCGCGCCATCACGTTCGGCGTCCGCCGCAGCGCTGGCTCCTCGCCGAGCCGCATCCTGAAGAAGCCGCTGCCCTGGCCCGCGAGGCGCGCCTGCCGCTGGTGCTCGCCGAACTGCTGGTCGCCCGCGGCATCACCACCGCCGCCCAGGCCTACGCCTTCCTCAATCCCGAGCCGGCCCACCTCCACGATCCCTTTCTCATGCTGGGCATGGACGCGGCCGTCGAGCGCCTGGAGCGCGCCATCGCCGCGCGCGAGCCCGTGCTCCTCTACGGCGACTACGACGTGGACGGAACCACCGCCGTCGTCCTGCTCAAAACCGCCATCGAAATGCTCGGCGGCGATGGCCCGCTTTCACGTTCCCCATCGCCTCCGCGAAGGCTACGGCATGCAATCCAGCGTGCTTGAAGCGGCCCACGCCGAAGGCGTCCGCCTCGTCATCACCGTCGACACCGGCATGCGCGCCTTTGCCGAAGCAGAAACCGCGCGCAGGCTGGGCCTCGATCTCATCATCACCGACCACCATCTGCCTCGAAGCGCGACGACGCGCTCCCCGCCGCGCTCGCCATCCTCAATCCCAACCAGCCCGGCTGCGCGTATCCTGAAAAATCCCTCTGCGGCGCGGCCATCGCGCTCAAGCTCGCCCAGGCCGTGCTCGAGCGCCGCGATCCGGCGCCGCACCCGCGAAAAAACCCTGCCCAGTTTTCTCAAGATGGCGGCCATCGCCACCATCGCCGACGCCGTTCCCCTGCGCGGCGAAAACCGCACCATCGCCGCTCTCGGCCTGCGCGAACTGCGCCGCCCCGTCGGCGCCGGCCTGCGCGCCCTCTTCGCCGCCGCCGCGCTCGATCCCGCCAGCCAAACAGCTCACCGGCTTCGATGTCGCCTTCCGCCTCGCGCCGCGCATCAACGCCGCCGGCCGCATGGACGTGGCCTCCGAGGTCATCGAGCTCTTCTCCACGCGCGACTCCCAGCGCGCCGCGGAGCTCGCCGCCAAGCTGGAGCGCCTGAATCGCGAGCGCCGCGACGCTGAAGCCGCCGCGCTCACCGCCATCGAAGCCCGCCTGAAGCAGACGCAGAAGCAGCCGGCGAGCTCGCCTCCGACCGGCTTCTCGTCATCGACGGCGAAGGCTGGCATCGCGGCGTCATCGGCATCCTCGCCTCGCGCGTCGTCGAGCGCACCGCCAAGCCGGCCATCGTCGTCAGCGTCGAAGACGGCGATGGCGGTATGCCCACGGCTCCGGCCGCTCCGTCGACGGCTTTCCCCTGCTCGCCGCCATCGAATCCTGCGCCGATCTCTTCACGCGTTTCGGCGGCCACGCCTTCGCCGTCGGCTTTGCCCTGCCCGCCGCGCGCTGCCCGAGCTCAAGCGCCGCCTGCGCCTCTACGCCGACGAGCATTTGGCCGCGCGCGAGCCCGAGCGCCTGCTGCGCATTCACGCCGAGCTGCCGCTCGACCGCATCACGCCCGTGCTGGCCGGGTTGGCTGCGCAAGCTCGAACCCCTCGGCCACGGCAATCCCGAGCCCATCTTCATCGCCCGCTCCGCGCGCCTGCTCAGCGCCGCCGCGCATCATGAAAGATCGCCACCTCTCCCTCGAACTGGCGCAGGCTCCCGGGCCGCCGTCAAATCAATCCACTCGCAGCTTGCCGGCCAGCGCCGCTCCCATCGCTTCCATCCGCGCCGTCGGCTGGGGCCTTGCCGGGCGCGCCATCGAGCTCCGCCTCGAGCAAGGCAGCCTCATCGATCTCGCCTACCGCATCCGCGAAAACGACCACCCCGACTTCGGCGGCCTCGAAGTCGAGATCGTCGGCATCCAACCGGCCGAATCGTAACGCCGGTCTCCAGTCCCGCATTTTCATGCAGCGCCGCGCCATTATCGCGGACTCCCGAACCCGCACTCCTTCCACAGTTTTTCCCAAACCCAGATCCCGCCTCCCGCTTTCACTGGCAACGGGAATCCGAGTTGATGGGCCAGCATGCACACTTGGCCGCGATGATGCGCTTCATGCGTAATCATGAAGGCCACCATTGCCGCGCCCGCGGGCCACGGTTTCGCCCAACCGTCGCGGCGAAAAGTCTTCGCCAGCTTCCGCGGTCCGCTTAGCGCCTGCGCAAGCATCTCTGAGCAGCATTCGGCACTTTCTTTTAGAGCAGCCCGGGCTTGTTTTTGCGTGCATCCGGAGCGGTCGAGCGCAGCCGGCAGTTTCAGATTTGGGGCAGATAGCCTGATCCATTTGCGGCGGATGTTGTGCACGTGCGCCACGATGGCTGCAATCGTCCTTCCCTTGCTGCTGGATAATTTGGCGCGCCATGCAGCAGGATCGAGGTTCGCAAGAACGATCTGCATCATCCGTTCATTGACGGCCCAACTCTCCACCATCGCCTGGCGAAGTTCGCCGTCAACGTCAGCCTTTGGCTGCATCATGGAATCACCTTCTAAGCTTCGAATCATAAATGAACTGTCATCCTGAGCGAAGTCCGCCTCGGCGGACGAAGTCGAAAGCCTGCCCTGAGCGAGGATCGCGACAGCGGTCGGAGTCGAACGAGGATCTCGGTTAGAGCCTCTGATTGATGGAACGAGCAGTTGCGCAAAATGCAAAAAGCCGGCGACAAGCACCGGCTTCTCTAGTCATCATGGAGTGACCGGTCCAATGCGCTGACCGTGGGTTAGGCTGTGAATCGAAGAGAAACACAGTTCAGAGCCACAAGCGGAGAGGAACCGGTCATGAAGGAAAAGGTACGATTTTTGGGATTGGATGTCCATGCCGAAACGATTGCAGTTGTGGTTGCGGAGCCGGATGGCTCTGTGCGCAGCCTGGGAACGATAGCCAACCGAGCGGAGCCGATGCGCAAGCTGGTGAAGAAGCTGGGGCCGGTGGAGCATTTGCGGGCCTGCTACGAGGCTGGTCCGACAGGCTATGTTCTCTACTGGCAGTTGACTGAACTGGGTGTGGAGTGCGCGGTGATTGCCCCGACGCTGGTTCCGAGGAAGGCCGGCGACCGGGTAAAGACGGACCGGCGGGATGCTACGCAACTGGCGCGGTGTCATCGTGCCGGCGATCTGACCGCGGTATGGGTTCCGGATGCGGATTCGGAAGCGCTACGGGATCTGGTGCGGGCGCGGGAAACGGCAAAGCAGGACCAGTTGCGTGCGCGCCACCGGTTGAGTAAGTTTCTGTTGCGCACGGGGCGACGGCCCGCATCTGGAGTGAAGGCGTGGACGGAGTTGTACATGGCCTGGGTGCGGCAACTGCGCTACGAGCAGGCGGCACAGGAGTGGACGCGTCTGGACTATCTGCACGAGGTTGAGCACATGGCCGAACGGGTTCGTCGGCTGGAGCAGGCGATGGGGGAAGCCGTGAAGCTGGCTTCGCCCCAGATGCAGGAAGTGATTGGCGGCTTGCAGGCATTGCGCGGCGTTGCCGAGATCTCGGCGGTGACGATTGTGGCGGAATTGGGCAACATCTCCCGCTTTGAGAGTGCGCGGCAACTGATGGGCTACAGCGGCACGGTGCCCAGCGAGAACTCCAGCGGCAAACGGCAGCAACGCGGCTCGATCACCAAGACCGGCAACGCCCACTTGAGACGCATTGCCATCGAAGCGGCCTGGAGTTACCGGCTCCGGCCAGGCATCGGACCGGGGCTGCGGAAGCGACAAGAGGCAGTGCCGGAAGAGATCAAGGAGATCGCCTGGAAGGCGCAGATCAGGCTCTCCAGGCGCTACGCCAGATTGGCGGCGTCGGGCAAGGATCAACGCAAGATTGTTACGGCGGTAGGACGCGAACTGCTGGGCTTCATCTGGGCCATCGGGATCAAGGCAGAAGCGGCCAGCAAGTTGCGCAGGGCAGCCTGAGGAAGAGCAAGAACAAAAGCAAAGACAAAAGCCAAAACTTTCCAAAGAATGAAAAAGCAAAAACCTGACCAATGAACAGCATCGCCCAATTCGAGAACAGAGCCGGCAGCAGGCGGAGCCAGCACGAAGGAGAATCCTCGACTGCTCTATGCGACAGGCTCAGCCGGACTCGCGACTCTAGTCAGAGGCAGCTCCCGACGGATCAAGATTATGCGGTTTCGACCCGCGAATATCAGACTGATCAATCGTCGCTCAAAGCTGCCCCGGCTGCTGCCGGCTCTGTCCTCAAAAAACGGCAAAAGCAACGACAAAGACAAAAACAACACCACGATTGTGCAGGGGTTGACAGGTCACTCCATATCAGAGCGTTTCAGTTTTGCGGCTTACACCACTTCAATCCCCATCGATCGCGCCGTGCCCTTGATGCTCTTGATCGCCGCTCGACAGACGCCGCGTTCAAATCCGGCATCTTCTGCGTGGCGATCTCGCGCACCTGCTTCTCGGTCACCTTGCCCTTCTTTTCCTTGTTGGGCGTGCCCGAGCCCTTCTCGATGCCCGCCGCCTTCTTCAGCAGAACCGCCGCCGGAGGCGTCTTGGTCACAAAGCTGAAGGTGCGGTCCGCGTAAACCGAAATGACGACCGGAATAATCAGCCCGGCCATCTCCTTGTTCTGCGTCTTCGCGTTGAACTGCTTGCAGAACTCCATGATGTTGACCTGCGCCTGGCCCAGCGCCGGGCCAACCGGCGGCGCAGGCGTTGCTTTGCCGGCCTCGATCTGCAGCTTTACGTAGCCGGTAACCTTCTTCGGAGGTGCCATGTGTCTATTCCTTCGGAACCAGACTCCTAGCTCCAGCTCAGCTAGTGTTCATTCCTTGTTCAAATTTTGGTGTTGCCGCTTAAGCGTTCGCTCTCAAACCGGCGTCCGCTAGGTAGACTGAACCGGCTAGAAGCTAGAAGCTAGTAGCTAGAAGCTGCGACTACTCAATCTTTTCCACCTTGCCGAACTCCAGTTCGACCGGCGTCGAGCGCCCGAAAATGGTCACCATCACCTTCAGCGTTTCGCGATCTTCGTTGATCTCGTCCACCACGCCGTTGAAGTTGGCAAACGGCCCGTCGGTGATGCGTACCTGCTCGCTCTTCTCAAACTTGATCTTCATCCGCGGCTTGTCTTTGGCCGTTTCGCTGCGGAAGAGAATCGAACTCACCTCTTCTTCGCTCAGCGCCACCGGCTTGTCGCCGGTGCCCAGAAATCCCGTCACCTTGGGCGTGTCTTTCAACACGTGCCAAAGTTCGTTGTCCAGCTCCATCTCCACCAGCACGTAGCCGGGCAGAAATACCCGCTCCACGGTGCGCTTCTTGCCGTTGATAATCTCCGTCACCGGCTCGGTGGGAATCATCACCCGCCCCACGCGGTCCTTCAGTCCGAAGGCCTGCACGCGGCTCTCGATCGATTCACGCACCTTGCGCTCGAAGCCCGAGTAGGCGTGCAGAATGTACCACCGGAAGCGCTCGTTGCGCACCGGCTGCGGCTCCGCTTCAGCCGCCTGCGGCTCAGCTTCGGCTGCCGGCGCCACTGCCTCGGCCGCCTGCGCCTCTACGGGTTGTTCCTGCTCGTCTGCCATTTCCATTCTCGATTCCGTGCTTTCCCGGCTACTGCAATCCGCCCAGCCGGCCCAGCAACATATGCACGGCGATTCTGAAAACGCCGTCCACTACAAAGAAAAAGATGCCAAAAAGGAAGACCGCAACAATCACCACTGAGGTCGTCACCTTCACTTCCTTCCGCGAGGGCGCAACCACTTTGCGCATCTCCGCGCGCACATCGCTCAGAAAGCGGGTAAACTCATTCCATTTGCCTATTACGCCGCCGCCAAACTCTTGCAAGGCGTTCGGCTCCTGCCGTTTGGCGGAACGTTCTTCGCCTCTTTCAATTGCCGACTTCGTCGCCATAATTCCATTCCTTTTAGTGATCAGTGTTCAGTGGTCAGTGATCAGTTTTTCCGTGCCGCTGCAAGCTGATTCACCTTCTCCGCCGATGCTCCAACTGACCCCTGTTCACTGACAACTCTTCTTAATCTGGCAGGGGCGGAGGGATTCGAACCCCCAAGTCCGGTTTTGGAGACCGGCAGTTTAGCCGTTGAGCTTACGCCCCTAAAAGCAGTGATCAGTGGTCAGTGTAGTTTCAGTGGTCAGTTCCTATCGCGCCGAGTCAAGCCTCATCGCTTTCCCCAGCAAGTGCCTGGCTGATCACTGACAACTGTGCACTGACCACTGTCCTTTACTTCGCTTCCTTATGCACCTGGTGCTTGCGGCAGCGCTTACAGAACTTCTTCAGCTCGAGACGACCCGTAACCGTCTTCTTGTTCTTCGTCGTCGAGTAGTTCCGCTCCTTGCACTCGGTGCACTGCATGGTAATGATTTCCCGCATGTTAATCCCTTCGGAAATCACGTTCAGTGAACAGTGATCATTTTCTCATGCTGAGTCTCCGGTAGTTGCGCGCTTACTGTTCACTGTCTACTGTTCCCTGACTTCCCTGTTACTTGACAATCTCCGAGATCGTGCCTGCGCCCACCGTGCGGCCGCCTTCGCGAATCGCGAACCGCAGTCCCTTCTCCAGAGCCACCGGCGTAATCAGCTCCACCGTCAACTCCACGTTGTCGCCCGGCATCACCATCTCCACGCCCTCCGGCAGCTCCGCCACTCCCGTCACGTCCGTCGTCCGGAAGTAGAACTGCGGCCGGTAGCCCTTGAAGAACGGCGTGTGACGCCCGCCCTCTTCCTTCACAGCACGTACACCTAGCCCTTGAAGTTGGTGTGCGGCGTAATCGAGCCCGGCTTGGCCAGCACCATCCCCCGCTCCACGTCCTCCTTGGGAGTGCCGCGCAGACAGAATCCCCGCGTTGTCGCCCGCCAGCCCCTCGTCCAACTGCTTCTTGAACATCTCCACGCCCGTGCACACCGTCTTGCGCGTCTCGCGGAAGCCCACGATCTCCACGTCCTCGCCCACCTTCACCTTGCCGCGCTCGATCCTGCCCGTCACCACCGTGCCGCGTCCCGAGATCGAAAAAATATCCTCGATCGGCATCAGAAAAGGCAGATCCACCGCGCGATCCGGCCGCGGAACATACTTGTCCACCGCCTCCATCAGCTCGTCGATCTTGGCTTCCCACTGCGGCTCGCCGTTCAAGGCGCCCAAAGCCGACCCGCGAATCACCGGCGCGTCCTCCGGGAACTGATACTTGCCCAGAAGCTCGCGCACTTCCATCTCCACCAGCTCGATCAGCTCCTCATCCTCCACCGCGTCGCACTTGTTCAGGAACACCAGCACGCAGGGCACGCCCACCTGCCGCGCCAACAGCACGTGCTCCTTGGTCTGCGGCATCGGCCCGTCGGTCGCCGCCACCACCAGAATCGCCCCGTCCATCTGCGCCGCGCCCGTAATCATGTTCTTGATGTAGTCGGCGTGGCCGGGGCAGTCCACGTGCGCGTAGTGACGGTTCGCCGTCTCGTACTCCACGTGCGCCGTCGCAATCGTAATGCCGCGCTCCCGCTCTTCCGGCGCGTTGTCGATCGAGTCGAACGAGCGGAACACGATCTTCGGGTTGTGCTTCTGCAACACCTTCGTGATTGCCGCCGTCAGGGTCGTCTTGCCGTGATCGATGTGACCGATGGTCCCAACATTGACGTGCGGCTTCGAACGGTCAAACTTTTCCTTCCCCATAAAAAGCCTCAAATCCTTTCCTGGCTCGTACTGCCCGTTGCTCCTCGGGGCGCCGGCAATCCGGCTCCAGCCCCAAAACCAGTGATCAGTGTTCAGTTTTCAGTGATCAGTTCCATCCTGCTCAATCAAGCCGTTACATTTCATCCGCCTCAGCCCCGGCTGACCACTGATCACTGACAACTCGTCTTCTCAGTAATACGCGTACACCTTGAAATACCTCTGCCGCAGTTCCGGCGGCACAGCTTCCACGAGCCTCAAATAGCGCTCGCGAGTCAGCGCCTGGTCCGAAACCGGCAGCACCCCATAAAGCCCGGCCGCTTCCTTGCCCAGCAGCCCGCGCTGCAAAATGCCTTCAAAATCGCGGATCCGCAGCTTGGCCTTTTTCACGCGGTTCAGGAAGACTTCCACATCGCGCGCGTCAAACGCCGCGTCGATCAGCGCGTGAACCCGCGCATATCCCTGCTTGTCCTCGACCGCAATCGCACGCCTGCTCAAACATTCTCTGCAACCCTCAACTCAGCCCTTGGCTTTTAGCTCTCAGCTCTCAGCTCTCAGCTCTCAGCTCTCAGCTCTCAGCTCTCAGCTCTCAGCTTTTTCCTGCCCGTGTCAGCCACATGGGCTCAATTCTTCACTTCCGTAGCGACCGGCTACCAGCTCCCGGCTGCCAGCTGATCTCTGGAGCGGGAGACGGGACTCGAACCCGCGACCAACAGCTTGGAAGGCTGTGACTCTACCACTGAGTTACTCCCGCCCAACAACAGTTGTCAGTGGTCAGTTGTCAGTGATCAGTTTCTCCTTGCAGATGGAAGCCGATTCGCCCTGCCCGTTGATGCTCCAACTGACCACTGATCACTGACCACTGTTCACTGTACTTCTGGAGCTGATGACCAGGATTGAACTGGTGACCTCTCCCTTACCAAGGGAGTGCTCTACCAACTGAGCTACATCAGCTCTCTAAACCCAAACCTTTAGCTATTAGCCATTAGCCTTTAGCTCCATCCTGCCGGTGCGAGCCACATAGGCTCAGTCCACCACTTCCGAAGCTACGAGCTACAAGCTGCCAGCTACAAGCTGCTTTTCCCCCTGCGAATCTTCTCCGCCTGCCGGGCTAAAACCGTTCGCAACGCCAACCCGCCGATGACGATAAGCGGAACCAGCCTCATCTCCACAGGCCTGCCAAAGACGAGCACCGCGCTTTCGCCCATGGTGAACCAAACCAGCGCCGCCAAAATCGCGAACAGCGCCAAAGCCGTCCAGTACTTCCGGTCCAAATCCGAACCGGCACTCTGAAGGTCCGTCATCTTGCGCTTTTGAGCAGCGTTTTCAATTCCCTGCTGCCGCGCTTCGCGCATTCCCATCCCTCAAACCCAGTTCACAGCCCCAACTGTTCACTGTCCATTGTTTACTGTCAACTGTCATGGTGCACAGGGGAGGATTCGAACCTCCGTAACTCGAATGAGTGGCAGATTTACAGTCTGCTGCCATTAACCGCTCGGCCACCTGTGCCCAATCACCCCACGAACGAAGACCTGTGGGAGACCATCGATCTACCCAATCTCCGCCCCGTTCAACCCGCTTCCGCGCACGCCGCAACCGCCGGAGAACCTCCCGGACCTTCGGAGCATGCAACTCAGTGGGATCGCCGCGGAGTTGAAGCCCGGCGCTCGCAAAAAATCCGCCTCGCCGGTGAACTCTTGCCGCCGGTCTCCCGGTTTTTGCCCCCGTTTCGTGGAGCTGGCGAAGGGATTTGAACCCCCGACCCTCTGATTACAAATCAGATGCTCTACCAGCTGAGCTACGCCAGCTCTTTTCCCACTGGAAGGCGTTCCGGAGTCCCAAAGAACGCACGGACACACTCCCACTTCGTGCGTACTACGGCACAGTAGTTAAGGTTAGCATAGCCCGGCAGACGTAGCAAACGCTGCCGCCGGCAACCCTCGTTTCCTCCTGCCGGCCTTGCCCCAAGCCGCCCCACTGCGCTCCGCTCTCCATTCCGGCTGACAATAATTTTCCGCTTCATCTCCGTTTTTGCCTTGACAGAGGCGAGCGGAACAATCGACCCTTTTTTTGTACTTCCATTTTTCCCCGGGGGTCGATCGATAATCCCGACGAGATTTGTTCCTGTTCTCGCCGCGCTGGCTGTATTGCCCGCTGGCGCCCAGGACGCGCGAAGATGCCTCATTTTTCGCTGACGGGAACGGCCTTGAACCCAAAGTACTGCCGTGAAGCGGTACGACCACAGCGAATCGACGCTGAGAAAGAGATTTCTGTTAAGGATTGGTGGTGGCACATGGCTCAAGCGCAGAGGCTTAGTATATTCGGACTGGCCGCCATGGCGGCGACCTTTGGCATTGGAATGGCAGCCCAGGCAGGCGACCCGGCGACGATGATCCAGGAAAAGCTTGTCTCGCAGATCAGGCTGACGAAAGCCGCGGCAGACCACTCGGATATTGTTACGCCCGGCGATGTTGTGGTACTGCATAAGGACGGGCTGATGATGTGCAGTTCGGCCTCTTCATACGCATTTTCGAACACCTATAGCAACGGGGTGCTGGCCGCGAATTACAAGAATCGCGTAAAAGATGCGGCGAGATCCTTCGGATTCGGTCATATTCCCGTATTTGGTGGCGGGACCAGCGCTGCCGACGCGGCAAACAACGGCTGTGCTTCGCGAAAGTTTGTCGCCGGGGAGAAGTTCTGGGTGACCGGGATTACTGCTCAAAATGACGGCATCCTGGTCAGCACCTTCAGCGATCCCTACAACGACGTCCGTTACTACGGGGAAATCAAGTTTCTTTTCCCCAAAGGTTCGGTGCCGCCGCCAGACGATTTTGTGAGGACCGTTTCGGAGGTCATCACAGTCCAGCCCCCGGACAATACGGGCGATCAAGGCGGTCAGGGCGACCAGGGTGCTCAGCCGGCCCAATCGGCTCC
Source organism: uncultured Acidobacteriaceae bacterium (assembly GCA_963799445.1). GTDB lineage: Bacteria > Acidobacteriota > Terriglobia > Terriglobales > Acidobacteriaceae > Telmatobacter. The sequence continues at coordinate 165,094 of CAWCXX010000040.1, forward strand.
GGCAGCGCCCGCCCCGGCTCCCATGCCGGCAGTCGCTCCGCCCCCTCCGCCGCCGGACACCCCGCCGCCGACCATCGAAATCGGCCAGACCAAGGATCAGGTGACCGCTGCCTTTGGACAACCAGTGCGAGTTGCCAAGCTGGGAGTGAAGGAAATCTTCTATTACAAGGATATGAAGGTGACTTTCACGAATGGAAAAGTCAGCAACGTTGAATAACGCGACCACGCATCCCGAGCGGTGCGCGACCATTGATAAGGAGTGAGGACACGATGACCATGCCAATACTTCGCAGTGCCGTGAGATACGGTTCAGCAGCGCTGATTTTGGCGGGACTGCTGGGCGCGGCCAGTCTGGCAAGCGCAGCCGAAAACAAGAAGTCGACCCCTGCTGCTCCCAAGCCGGCTGCCAAAACTCCGTCAAAGCCTGCCGGAAATTCCGGCAGCGGTTCGCACACCACCACCACCGGCGGAGCAGCCACGCATGGACCAACCACCGGGGGCGCCACCACACATGGGCCAACCACCGGTGGGGCTACCACGCACGGACCAACCACCGGTGGGGCTACCACGCACGGACCAACGACCGGCGGAGCTACCACGCATGGGCCGACAGCAAACGGCGCAGGCAGCCATGGACCTACCACCGCCGGCTCGCATACCACTACCGCGACTGGTTCGCACAATACGACTACCGGCGCCAGCCACTCGGCGATCAAGAGTCCTGCGCCGAGAGGAAGCAACGAACACGTGGCCGCCAACGGTAGCGCGGTTCGTACCCGGCCCGGCGGCAGGGTGAGCGACGTGCATGACGCGCGGCGCGGGATGGATGTTCACCACGGGCTAAATGGGAACCGGAGGGTCTCAGTCGAGCGCCCAGGTCATGGCCGCCTGGTTGCGGAGCGGGGGCGTCCGGGATATGTGCAGCGTGGGTACGGTTACCACGGGCACGATTTTGGCCGGCGGGCTTACTACTACCATGGCCGGGAATACAACCGCTATTACCGTGGCTATGGGTACCGCGGGCTGTATTTGAACGTCTACGCGCCGGGCTTTTACTATGGCCCAGGCTTTTATGGATGGGCCTACAATCCGTGGGCTTCGCCTATCGCCTACGGATGGGGGTGGGGAGGTAGTCCCTGGTTTGGGTATTACGGCGGATTCTTTGCGCCATACCCCGTATACCCCTCAGCCGCGTTCTGGCTGACGGACTACATCATCTCCCAGGATCTGCAGGCCGCCTATGCGGCGCATCAGGAGGCCGGCGAAGCAGACGGCGCTCCTTCGGCCGCGGGAGGCCCTCCAGAGATGACGCCCGAGGTAAAGCAGCAGATTGCCGACGAGGTGAGGGCCCAGTTGGCGCTAGAAAACCAGGAAGCGGCGCAGAATGCCCAGCAACAGGATGTGGACCCCGGTTCCAGCGGGATTGCGCGCATCCTGGCCGACAGCCGTCCACATGTGTTTGTGGTGGGAGACGCGCTGGACGTGGTGGATGCCAACGGACAGGAATGCGGGATCAGCGATGGCGATGCATTGCAACTACAGCCCGGCTCTGACCCTAACGCGACGGCGGTGAACCTGGTGGTGCTGGCCAGCAAGGGCGGGCAAGAGTGCCAGAAATCCAGCACGGTTACCGTGCAATTGGCCGACCTGCAGGAGATGCAGAACCACATGCGGGAGAACATCGACCAGGGGCTCCAGGAATTGCAGGCAAAGCAGGGTAAGGGTGGAATTCCGCAAGCACCGCCCTCGGCCCAGGTTAAGCCTACTGAGGCCGCGTATGCAGCCGTTGCGCCTCCACCCGATCCAACCGACACAGCCGATCTTCAGCAGCAGGATCAGCAAGCCGACCAGGCTGAGAAGGATGTGACCGCCGAAGTGGCGCAGAATGGCGGCGCTCCGGCCGACGCCGCATCGCCTGCTTCCGCCGCGCCTGCAACGGTCGAACTGGGACAGACGCCCGATCAGGTACAGGGATCTCTGGGTGCTCCGAAAAGGGTGGCGAACATGGGCGCAAAGGTCATCTATTACTACGACGGCATGAAGGTTACCTTCGTGAATGGAAAGGTAAGTGACGTGCAATAGCTGGAACGGGCGGCTGCGAGCGATCAGCTTGAAGTCGTCCGCGTCGCTATAGCGGTTCTCCAATTGGTGTAGAGCGAAGCCGATGCGGTCAAGTGGCGTTTTCCGACCCGGGGCCCCCGGCGACAGATTCTCGTCGCTGGGGTGGAAGTAAACGCCACGCTGCACCATCCAATAACTCCACAGGAATTGGAGAACCGCCGTAAACTGCCCGCTGCTGCGGCCTCGCGCGGCGGGCGTTTTTGTGCCCTCACCGTCTTCCAAATCCCGGATACCACAAAAGTCCCCTTGCGCAATCGGGCGGTTGGGTTGATCATTCACTTGCTTCCCCTTTGAGGTGAATCGCTGTTCCGAAAGTCGAGGGAAAGCTTTATGCGCAAGACCCTTCTCGCAATTATCTTCCTGGCATTTTGTTCCTTGCTCACCGCCCAGCAGGCACCCGGCGCGACAGCTGAGGCGCCGGTTCCTCAGAATCCGGATCTTCAAACCGCCCCATCCCTGCCTCCTGCGCCGCACACTCTTGTCGATGGAACTCCCGTCAAACTACGTTTGAGCCAGACGATGTCTTCCGCAAATGCGAAGGTCGGCCAGGACGTCTCCTTCGAGGTCGTGGAGGACATCAAAGTCGACGGCTCTGTTGTCCTACCCAAGGGGGCGACGGCGATAGGAACCGTCACCGATGCGAATCCGAAAAAAAGCATGGGGCGTGCCGGAAAGCTGGACATTACCGTCAGCTATGCCCGCTTGGCTGACCAGGAAAAGGTCGCTCTTCGTGCAACGCAAGGCGGCAAAGGAGGAGGCCATGTGGGCGCAATGACGGGGGCGATGGTTGCGACCTCTATCGTTTTCTTTCCCGCTGCACCGCTCTTTCTCTTCATACACGGAAAAGACATCACCATTCCTCAGGGAACCGAAATCACTGCGTTTGTCGAAGGCGACATGCACCTTGAAATGGCCAAGTTCGGCGTGGCCCCGCCAGCACCACCGAGCGCTGCTCCGAGTCCCCAAATTCAAGTCGGTATCATGGTCGAGTCCACTCCGCCTGGCGCAGATATTGAAGTTGACGGCGGATTCGTCGGCAGTACGCCTTCTACCGTTACCGTCACGCCCGGAACTCATCAGATCACTCTCCAGAAAAAGGGCTTTGCGGATTGGAGCCGCCAGCTGAACGTGACCAGCGGGAACGTTCGCCTGATTGCGGAATTGGATGCGGCCACGCCGGCACCGGTCTCTGCGCCCGCATCTGCGCTAATGCCCGCACCACAATAGGCTCGCGCCCGCGCCTCAATCATGCAAAAAGGAGTAGAATGCAGGCAAATCAGCACTGAGAATGGGGACGATTCACGGCAACAAATGGGACTCCTATGAAACGCCTTGCGCCGCTCCTTTCTCTGCTCGCGATTCTCTTTGCCGCCGCGCCGCCGCCCGCAAAAGCCTCCAAGCCTCCTCAATTCAACACCATTGTCGTCAATCACTTCGCCAATGCCAGCGGCATGAGCCAGTCGCAGGAATTCATCCAGGAATTCGATGAAGGCCTTCGCGAGAATTTGCGGAAATGGAAGATTGCCGGGCAAGTGGTTCAGGAAGGCGCCACGGTGGACGATGCTGTCGCCGCCAACTCGCTGGTGATCGAAGGCAAATTCACCAGCCTCGATAAAGGCGCCATGCTCACAAAGCTGTACATGGAAATCGACATCTACCGGATCAGCGATCACGTTCTGGTCAAAACCATCTCGACACACGATCAGTACGTCTCTCACGGAGCGGGCAAGAACCTGGCGAAACTCATAGGAGACACGATGTCGGGCCAGGTCACATTGGCGCTCAGGAAGGTCAACCTGGCCGGCATTCCCGCCGGGCCGCCCGTCCCCAGGCCCGCTGCGCCCGCACCGTCTTCCGCAGCAATCGCACAGCCCGCCGCTCCTGCCTTTGCCTCCATCCAGTTCTCGTCTACGCCCACGGGAGCGGAGATCACGATCGACGGCAATTTCGCGGGTAACACGCCCAGCCTCATCAAGCTCAGGCCCGGTACGCATTCCATCCGAATCACGAAAGCGGGCTATGCGCCCTGGGAGCGGTCGATCGATACCGGCGCCGGAGAATCGCGCACCGTCGCCGCCACTCTCGAAAAAACAACCAAATAAGCCAAAGCCCGATCTGCACCTGGAAAGGAGACTCGCGATGAAATGTTCTCTTCCGTTCCTTCTTCTGCTCTCGATTCTCTTCGCGGCCGCGCCGCTGGCCGCCAAAGACAACGGACCAGCGCAGTTCAACACCATCGTCATCATACCGTTTACCAACGCGAACGGAATGAGCCAGTCGCAGAACTTCATCAACATGTTCTGCGACAACTTCCGCACTGCGGCGGTGAAAAGCAAGCTCGCCGGACAGACCGTCGTCGATGCGTCTACGGTGACCGATCCTGCTGCTGCCACCGACTCATTGGTCATCGAGGGCACGTTCACCGGCTTCCAGCATAGCGGCATGATCTCGCCGGGAAAGCTGATGATGGAAGTCAGCATTTACCGGCTCAGCGATCGCGCACTGGTGAAAACCGCGCCCCTCACTGCCATGTTCGTCCACAATGCAGAAGTTCGTGAAAAGACGTACGCCGAATTCACCGGAACTCAGACCGCATACCTGATCAAGAAGCTCCTTGAGGGCGTGAGCTTGTCCAGCATTCCTGCCGCAGCCCCCGGCTCTGCCGCGCCCGGCGCTCAGCCCGCGCTGTCTTCCGCAACCGCGCCTGCCGGTCCCGACGCCATCGCTTCCGTCCAGTTGGCCTCCGATCCCACGGGTGCTGAGATCTCTATCGACGGCAACTATGTGGGCAGCACACCCAGCCAGGTCAATCTCAAACCGGGCATCCATGCCATCAAAATGACGATGAAGGGCTATATTCCCTGGGTGCGGTCGATTGAAACCCAGGCCGGGGAGTCCCGCAACATCGCCGCGGACCTCGATCCGGCGAAACCATGAGCGCGCAAAAATGAGCGAGCAACCATGGGCGCGTATTGACACTTGCGGTCGCATGCACCTCAGCGGCCCACCCCAACCGGCCAACCCGACCGGTAGTGTTACGCTCATTCCTGACGGTTCCTCATCGCCGATCGCATGAACCGACGCACGCGCAGAACGCTTCTCATCGTCGCCGCAGTCCTGGTTTTGCTGGGCGTGGCCATCTTTCTGCGCTCCAAAGCGCCGCCCGAGGCCGCACGCCTTCTGCCCGAATCCGACGGCATCGTCTACATCGACCTCAAGCCCATCCGCACCTTTTTTCACAAGGACCTGAAGCCGCCCGACCGCGTGCCCGAATACCAGCAGTTCATCAGCGCCACCGGAATCGACTGGGAACGCGATATCGACCAGGTAGCCATCGCGCTGCACCGCATGCCCGACCCCAACGGCCCCAACGGCCTCGTCGCCTACTCCATGGTGCTCGAGGGCAAAATCACCGGCAAGCGCCTCAATTCCTGGCTCGACTCGCACGCCGCGTCGCGCGAAACCTACGCCGGCCACACCATCTACAGCATCCCGTCCGAGGGCCGCACCGTTCGCGTCACGCAAATCGGCTATGACATGGTGGCTGTTTCCAACACGCCCACCCCCGAACAAATTCACTCCATCGTCGACCGCCATCGCGCCGCCGCGCTGCCCTTCTCCGGCTCCTCGCTGCTCGAGCGCCACTACCACGACGTGCCCTTGCTCTCCACCGCCTGGGGAGTCGGCCAAATCGGCCTGCCTTTCTCTGAGCGCGGGGCGATTAAAATCTTCGGGTTTTCGCTGCCGCTTCAGGACGACTCCACCATCATCGCCAGTGTGGCGCCCGCGCTGCCCGTGCCCGGCTCCCTCCGACTGCGCGTCGAAGATATCGCTCCCAATGAAGACAAAGCCGCAAGCGAGGCCGCTGCACTCGCCACGCTCGTCACACTGGCGCGCGGTTTTACCGTTTCCCTGGGCGACAACACCGCCAACAATGTCCTTAAAGAACTGCTCAAAAACGCCCAGGTCAGCCAGCACGGCGAGCGCGTGGTGGTTACAGCCATTCTCCCGTCCAGCTTTTTTGCCAATCTTTAACCAGCGAAAATTTCCCCGCCGCCGGAAGCGGCTGCACGCGCTTCGGACTGTCGGCAGTGCGCCAATTTGGGCTCGTTTCGAAGAAAAGGGCTCTACTGCTTGCGCAGTAACTTGGCGGCTCGGCGGCCCGCTGACCCACACACACTTTTCCAGCCAACCTAACCGGCGCTTTGCCGCATCCGACTCGTAATGGAAGGAGTCGCTATGCGTTCGATATTCAGGGATTCCGCTTCACTCTTGCTCGCGGCGGCAATCGCTTTGCCTGCGCTCACCACCGGTTGCGCGGTACACGCACGCGTATACGGGCCCGGCGAGGATGTTTACTACACGCAGTGGGAACATGAATCCCACCGCGATCACGTCGAATACGAGAGGCGCAACGACGCCGACCAGAAAGCATACTGGAAATGGCGCCACGACCACCCCAACCAATAAAAACTCGAATCACCGCTTTGGTGCTAACCCTGCCGCGCCCATCACGGCGAATGTTTGTGTCCAAGTCAAGTGACTGGGCCGTTGCCGCTCATCCCCTGGCTCCGTTCACTCGATGGGTCTCTGGCCTGCTGATCCCTGTTCCTTGATATCTGCTACCCTCATTGCGTGAGCTTCCAGACATTCTTACACAACGCTCCCGCAGTCACGCGCCTCCTCGTCTTCGCACTCCTCGCTTGCTCCTGTCTCGCCCAAAACACTCCCGGCACTCCCGCCCCGCAAGATCCCTTGGACACCGAGCGCTGGTTCGTCGGAGACTGGCTCTGCACCGGAGTTCAGCACCCATCGCCCACCGCTCCAGCCGTCCCGTTCACTGACCGCTTCAACTTTCGCATGGTGCTTGACGGCTCCTGGCTCAGCTACCAACTGCATCAAGTCGAGGGACCGCACAGGGGCCAACTCACTCTCATCGGCGCCATCGCATGGGACGCGAACGCCCGCCTCCATGTCCGCCGCGACATGAACATCGGCGGCTCGCGGATGGACATGACCAGTCCAGGGTGGGAGGCTGGCAAGCTCATTTTTACCGGATTCATGGTTACAGGAGATCAGAAACTGCCAGCCACGCAAACTTTCACGAAAAAAAGCCACGCGGAGACGGTAAACGGCCTGGAAATCCGAGGCCCCGACGGGAATCCCGTCGCGTGGGAAAACGAAACATGCAAGCGGGTTCGCTAAGCGTAGCAGAAATACACTGACCCTTACACCCGATACCTGTAGTCTGCGTCCCTGTTTTTTCGTTCCCTCGTTCCCTCGTTCCCTCGTTCCCTCGTTCCCTCGTTCCCTCGGTCCCTTGGTCCCTGTTACCCTCAATCCGTGGGCTTCCAGGACTTCTTAGGCAACACGGCCACCCTCACGCACCTGCGCGAGAGCGTGCGCTCGGGCCGCTTTCCCCACTCGCTCATCCTGGCCGGCCCTCGCGGCGCAGGGAAATACACGCTGGCCCTCATGCTGGCCCAGGCCGTGAACTGCCTCAAGCCGGCTGAGTCCGACGGCCTGCCCGACTTTTGCGGCGTCTGCTCGAACTGCGCGCGAATCGCCGAGGCCGCCAATCTCGACGCGCTTGTCGCCGAAGCCGTCAGTGCGCGCGATGACATGCGCGACACCGACAAGCGCGAAACCCGCATCCTCATTCAGACCCACCCCGACGTGCTCGTCGTCCCTCCCGACCCGCCGCAACTCCTTATCAAGCTTGGCCAGGTGCGCCAGTCGATTCATGCCGCCTACTACCGCCCGCCCGTCGAAGCACGGCGCGCGTTTACCATCTTCACCACTTCGGCCTTCATGAAAGAGGCAGCCAACAGCCTGCTTAAACTGCTTGAGGAACCGCCGGAGCACACTACCCTCATCCTGCTCGCCGAAAATCCCCAGGAGCTTCTGCCCACCATTCGCTCCCGCGCCATCGTTCACCGTCTCCGCGCGCTGCCCGCCGCGGAACTCGAAATCCTGCTCACCAAGCGCCGTCCCGAATTGCGCCCGCAGGAGCGCGCGTTGGCCGCCCGCCTCGCCGAAGGCGCCGTGGGCCGCGCCCTCTCGCTCGATCTGAGCGCTTATCTTTTAAGTCGTCAAGACGCGCTCGTCATCCTGCGCACCGCATTGCGCGAGCCTGACTATTCTGCTCTCTTCCACGCCACCGAGAGCTACCGCGCCGGCGCCGATGGCCAGGAGAAGACCGTGAATCTGCTCCGCGCTCTGGGCAGCCTCGTCGAGGATCTCCTGCTGGTCGTTGCCGGAACCTCCACCCTTGTGCGCAACGTCGATCTTGTCGCCGACCTCGCCCGCCTGGCCGAAGGCCTCACCGTCGACTGGATCGACGGCGCAGCCCGCGCCCTGGTGCAGGTGGAACAAGGCATGCGGCGCAACCTGCTGCGTTCGCTCTCACTGGACGCCATGGCCGTCAGCCTTGCCGCCAACACCACTCGCTGATCACGGTTCCCTAGTCCCTATTCCCAATTACCTGCCTTCCGCCCTTGACGCTGCGCCCGGCTCGCAGCACAATGAAAGAGCAACTTCCAATCGATCCCGAGCATCACTTGATTACGAGTTCTCCCATGCAGGCCAGAGACCCTGGGAAACGCATCTCCCTCGGCGCGAGAGCGTAACTGTGCATCTTCCTGCGGCGGAGAACAAAGGTTGTTGTATTGCATCCTGTTGCGATTTGGGCTGTTTCCGCGGGCTGGTTGAACGATTTTTTGAGAAAGATCGCGGCGGTTACGGTTTTTCAAACTTTCTTAGGAAGGATCGTTCCCCATGAGCATTCACTCGATTCTGCCTTCATCGCGCGGGCTCGAACCCGGCCGGCTTCCCACGCACACGAGAAAAAACCTCCCCGCGCCGCCGCCCTTCCGTTTCCCGGCGCATACCGCGGAGAGAGACGCATCGAACCACCACGCCGAGCTGTTCTACCTGCAGAAGCAGATCCAGTCGCGGACTCCGATGGTGATTGTGCTGGAAGACGGCGAGCGTGTGGACGGCTGCATCGAGTGGTACGACCGCAATTCCCTCAAGGTGCGCGGGCGGACCAAGACCCTGATCTACAAATCCGCGATCAAGTACATGTACAAGCTGGGCGATAACGGGTAATCAGAGATCAGAGATCGGTTTTTCGTGCTGCAACCAACCGCCGCACCAATCAAGCCACTTCAAGTTCCTACGTCCCTCAGTCCCTCGCTTCCTTGTTCTCTTGTTCCCTTGGTCCCTTGTTCCCTGCTTTCAGCAGCCGGTCCCTGATCGCCGCACCCAGCCCTTCTGCGTCCGGCAGCGGGCAGAGAATGACCGTGCACCCGGCAGCATCGAGCGCGCGCAGCCCGGCGTAAAGCCTCTGTGCGAGCTCCTCCGGCGCGCTCCAACTGCCCCACGCGTACGCGCGCTCGGCCGCAATCCCAGGCGGCGCGGCCACTCCAGCAGGCAGCATCACGCCCAGCCGCTCACCCTGGCTGCCGCGCGCTGCTTCCGCCAGGCGCGCGCCCAAATTCTTCAGCGGCGCTTCCACCAGCACCAGCCCCGCCTTGGGCGCGTAGTGCCGCAGTCCCACGCCCGGCGACGGCAGCGCTTCCGCCCCAGTCTCTTGCATCGCCCACCTGCTCCGGTAGAGTTCCACCGGCCCGGCCAACTCTCGAATCTGCTCCTCCGTCACCGCACCCGGCCGGTAGATCGTCATCGGGCTTGACGAGGGATCGAGCACCGTAGACTCGACGCCACCCGGCGTTGGGCCCGCGTCCAGCACCGCATCGATCCGCCCCTCCAGATCGTCTAGCACGTGCGCGGCGGTCGTGGGGCTGATGTGACCAAAACGATTGGCGCTGGGCGCGGCCAGCGGAACCCCGGCGCGCCGGATCAGCTCCAGCGCCACCGGGTGCGCCGGCATCCGCACCCCCACTAGAGGCCGCCCGGCCGTTACCGCGTCCGGCACGGCGGGCGTCCGCGGCAGCAGAATCGTGAGCGGTCCCGGCCAGAAGGCCTTCATCAGCTTCCGCGCCGTCTCCCCAACCTCTTCTACCAGCCCCTCCAGCATGGCCTCGCTTGCGATATGAACAATCACCGGATCCCACGCCGGCCTCTGCTTGGCCTTGAAGATTCTTTCTACCGCTGCCCGGTCCAGCGCATTCGCTCCCAGCCCATAAACCGTCTCCGTGGGCAGCGCCACCAGCCCGCCCGCCCGCAGAATCGCGGCTGCGCAACCGAGCGCCGCTTCGGCCTCTCGGGTTTCCAGATGGCCGGGATCGACGGTGAGGCGCAGTGTCTTCACTCCTTCATTGTCGCCTCCGCAAGCCAGTCGCGGCCAGCGGCCTTTATACTCGCGGTCTAGGGTCTGTTAACACCACGAAGATGGCCATCGAAACCGAAATCAAATTCCGCGTAAACGACCTGCCCGCCCTCGCGCGGCGCCTTGAGGCTGCCGGCTTTCGCTTGCAAACACCGCGCAGCTTTGAGAGCAACATCCTCTACGACACGCCCGACCGCCAGATGCGCGCCCGCACCGAGATTCTGCGCATCCGCAGCTACGCCGGCCGCTGGACGCTGACGCACAAGCGGCTGCCCAACTCCGGACTCGGCCCCGATCAATCGACGGCCGGCACAAACACCGCATCGAAACCGAGACCGAAGTAGCCGACGGCAACACGCTAGCCGAGGCCTTTCTATCGCTCGGGCTGGTCGCCGCTTTCCGCTACGAAAAATGGCGTACCGAATGGAGCGACGGCCAGGGCCACTGCGTGGTGGACGAAACTCCCATCGGCGACTACGCCGAACTCGAGGGCTCAGCCGAGTGGATCGACCGCGCCGCTGCGCGTCTCGGCGTCGATCCCGCAGAATACCTCACCCTCAGCTATGGCCGTCTTTTCGAGCTGTGGCGCGAGCAGCACCACTGCACTGCAGAAGACCTGACCTTTGCCGCTGTCGCCGCGGCCCTGGTACCTTAGTCCCTCAGTCCCTGCTTTCTCGTTCCCTCGTTCCCTTGCTCCCTTGTTCTCTGTTTCCCAAGTAACCAAATCATCAAAATCCACTCATGAATCCCCTGCCCGCGCCGATAGCTCGATTGAGTCGTTTCTATCTGCAGGAGGGCAAGGGCCAATGAATCGAATACACTTTAAGGATCGTTCCAGCGCAGGTCGCCGGTGGACGGAGAGGTTATTGCATGCAGCCGCATTGGCGCTCCTTCTCACCTTGGCGTTGCCTGCCCGGGCCGGCGACGAGCGCGCCGTTAAGTCGCGGGTGGCGCCAGTCTATCCGGAGATCGCCAAACGCATGAGGATTGTCGGCGAGGTGAAAATTGAAGTCACAGTGGATGCCCAGGGAAAGGTGAAGGACGTGAAGCCGGTGAGCGGGAACCATATGCTGGAGGTGGCTGCCGAGGATGCGGTGCGCCAATGGAAATTCGAATCCGGCGACGGTGACGCGACCGTGGTTGTGGCAGTCAACTTCACCATCAACCAGTAGTCCGCGGCTGGGCGCGGCAGGGACGGGATACACTCGCCCACCGCACTTTTTCGCGCGCCGCGCCAGCGCCAATCTCTCATACAGCGTATTTTGTGCCAGTACTCGCTGACTTCCAGCCCCGTTGTGAATCGGAAAATGCCGCGGGCACCCTTCGGCGATATCGCCGCGCATGCGCAGGAGATTTGCGTTCGCCGGAAGCTCCGGCAAGACCCCCCGCCTCGCGTTGGCTCAGGTAAAATTGAGGAACAGGCAGCGCTTCAGAGGCCGAAATTTGGCTTGGGATCGATTGGGCTGCGGCCGTCGCGCTTATCCCATCTGTTTCAGAAGTTTAGCGCCGGTTACGGCCCGCCTTGGCTCCTGCAGCTCTGCAAATTACCATAATAAGTCCCATCTCAGCAATTGTTTGGAATATCATAGGCATTTAGAAGACACTTCATATACTGCAAGTTGGCAAGGAGCGTGCCATTCAAGATGAGGCCACATTGACGGTTGCGCTTCTTGGGCCTGACGAGGGGCGCCGTAAGATGGTCGCCGGTACTTTATCCAAGTACAACCACGTACGGCTCAAGGAATATTCCTCATTCCCTCCCAAGCTGGAGGATCTGCCAGACACGCTGCAGAACTTCCAAGTTGTCATGGTTGACGTAGACTGCGACCCGAATTACGCGTTCGATCTGGTGGAAGCCATCTGCGCCAGTGGCCGCACTTACGTGATGGCCTACTCGGCGCAGGCAGATATGAAGGCGGCCGTCCACTTCATGCGCGCCGGCATACGCGAATTTCTCACCCTGCCGCTCGACACCGCTGAAATCACTGCCGCTCTGGGGCGGGCTGTGGCCCACCATGCGGCGCCTCAGCAGGAGCCAGGGGAGACTGGCAAACTGTTCGTCTTTCTGGGCACAAAGGGCGGTTGTGGAGTCACCACACTGGCGGCGAATTTTGCCCTGGCGCTGGCTCAGGAGTCGGATCGCGAAACTCTCCTCATCGACCTCGGCCTTCCCCTCGGCGACGTAGCGATCAATCTGGGCATGGTAACCTCGTACTCCGTCGCCTCTGCTCTGCAACATCCCGGCCGCTTGGATGCCAATTTTCTCTCCAATCTGGTCGTCAAGCACAGCTCGGGTCTGTCGGTGCTGGCGGCTCCCAGCGACTTCCCCGAGAAACCGCCCTCTGAAGGGGCCATCGACAAGCTGCTCAAGGTCGCGCGTCAGACCTTCGATTACGTAGTGGTGGATGCGGGTTCGAGAGTGGACCTGATGAATTCGACTCTGTTCGCAGAATCCGCTACCGTTTACCTCATCACGCAGGTTGGTATCAGCGAACTGCTCACCGCCAATCGCATGGTCACCAGGTTCTTCATCGCACGCGGCGAGAATCTCCAGATTGTGCTCAACCGCTATAAGCCCAGCGATCTGCTCTTCGACGAAACACAGATCACCAAAGCCCTCACCCGGCCCGCGCAGTGGAAGATTCCCGACGATTATGCCGCCACGCGAAGAAAGCGAGAGACCGCAACTCCAATGGTGATGGTCGACTCCGCGATTTCGCAGATCATCCGCCAGATGGCCAAAACGGCCGCCGGCCTGGTCCCCGAGAAGAATGGAAAGAAAGGCTTCTTCAGCTTCCTGCGCTGAGAATCCCTCTCCTACGCTCTTATCCTGAGCGACCGGAGTCCGCTGGGGACCCCCTGGGTACGGACGAAGGGAGTCGAAGGATCTGCGGTTGCTTTTTCGCGGCTGACTCGCTGACTTGCCAACTCGCTGGCTTCCTACCCTGCCGCTCCGTGGCACTTCTTATATTTCTTGCCGCTGCCGCAGGGGCAGGGATCGTTGCGTCCCACCTTTTCGCCCGTCCGGCGCTGCGTAGGCTGTGCTCCGTCCCCGCCGCCTGAGCGGCTGGCCACAGCCAGTTCCCGCTCCTTCTTGCGGTGGAACTCCTTTTCCAGCAGATCGATGGTCGTCGAGGGTTGGCGCGTGGCAATCGTAATCTCCCGCGGCGCGCCATCGCCTGCCATCGGTTGCGCGGCGCTGGCCACCGGCGGCGCCTTGGGAACCACCCGCTGCGGGCGCGGCGCCGCATCCACCGGCTGTCCGTCGGGCCCCAGAATCTGCATCCGGAAGAGGAACCGCACCGTGTCTTCCTGGAACTTGAGCATCATGGCCTCGAACATTTCGAAGGACTCGCGCTTGTACTCCACCAGCGGATCGCGCTGTGCGTAGCCGCGCAGGCCGATCCCTTCCTTCAGGTGGTCCATCGAGAGCAGGTGATCTTTCCATAGCCCGTCGATCACGCTCAGCATCACCATTCGCTCGTGGTGGCGCATAGTGGCGGCGCCGAGAATCTTCTCCTTGGCCGCATAGGCTTCAGTCAGCTTGGCAAAAATCTCATCGCCCAGCTCGTGCCGCGTCATCGTCTCCGGTTTGATGCCCGACGCCGCGAGATTGAATCCAAAGTGGTCGACGAGTTTTTCGCCCAGGCCCTTCAAGTCCCACTGATCGGGGCGAACCTTCTCGCCGGCGAACTCATCCAGCAGCCCGCTCAGGATGCCGCCGACGTAATCCTCCAGAATCATCTCCCGCTGTTCGACGCCCTCCAGCAGTTGCCTGCGCAGGCCGTAGACGGCCTCGCGCTGCTTGTTCATCACGTCGTCGTATTCGAGCAGATGCTTGCGGCTCTCGAAGTTCTGCGCTTCCACAGCCTTCTGCGCGCCCTCGATTCGCTTCGAAATCATCTTCGACTCGATGGGCACGCCCTCTTCCATGCCCAGCCGCTCCAGCAGCGTGCTCACCCACTGCTTGGCGAAGATGCGCATTAGATCGTCTTCCAGCGACAGATAGAAGCGCGACTCGCCGGGATCGCCCTGCCGTCCTGCGCGCCCTCTGAGCTGATTATCGATGCGCCGCGACTCGTGCCGCTCCGTGCCCAGGATGAACAACCCCCCCGCCGCGATCACTTCCTCATGTTCTTTTTGCGCCGCGGCGGCATGACCTGCATTGGCCGCGGCCCAATCGCCGTCGGCGACCTCGAACTCCTGGCCCTGGTAGTAGAAGCGCTGGAAACCCGCAGGCGCCATGGGGTTGATCGCGCCCTCGGCCACGCTGATCGCCCGCGCCTTGCTCTTCTTCACCAGTTCCTGGCGGGTCATGAAATCCGCGTTGCCGCCAAGCAAAATATCCGTGCCACGGCCGGCCATGTTGGTGGCGATGGTCACCATCCCCGTTCGCCCGGCCTGCGCCACGATCTCCGCCTCGCGCTCGTGGAACTTTGCATTCAGCACCACATGGCGCACGCCCTTGCGCTGCAAAATCCCCGACAGCCGCTCCGATTTCTCGATCGACACGGTGCCCACCAGCACCGGCTGCCCCTTTTCGTGCAGCTCTGAAATATTGTCCGCCGCCGCTTTGTACTTTTCCTTCTCGGTGCGGAAGACAACGTCGGGATTTTCCAGGCGCAGCAGCGGCCTGTTGGTAGGGATGACGACAATCTCCAGCTTGTAAATCTTTTCGAACTCGGCCGCTTCGGTCTCTGCCGTGCCCGTCATGCCGCTCAGTTTTTGATAAAGCCGGAAATAATTCTGGAAGGTGATCGTGGCCAGCGTCTGGTCTTCCTTGCGGATGTTCACGCCTTCTTTGGCCTCGATGGACTGGTGCAGCCCGTCGCTCCAGCGGCGTCCCGGCATCAACCGGCCGGTAAAGGTGTCCACAATAATCACCTCGCCGTCCTTCACCACGTATTCCACATCGCGCTTATACAGCGCGTGGGCCTTGATCGCGGTTTCGACATAGTGCTTGAGTTCCCAGTTTTCCGCGTCCGCAATGTTGCCGATGCCCAGCGCCTTCTCGATCGTCTCCCAGCCTTCGTCCGTCACGCCGATGGTGCGCTGCTTCTCGTCCACAATGTAATCGCCGGTCAGGTGCTTTTCGCCCTCGCCCAGCCGGATGCCCAGTTCCTGCTGCCGCTTTGTGTCGTGAAACTCGATCTCCTCGCCCAACACCAGTTTCGGAATGATGTGGCGCACGCGCTGGTACTTGTCCGTCGTCTGGTCGGTGGGGCCGGAGATAATCAGCGGCGTGCGCGCTTCGTCGATCAGGATCGAGTCCACCTCGTCGACGATCGCGTAGTAGTGCCCGCGCTGCACGCAATCCTTGATCTCGAACTTCATGTTGTCGCGCAGGTAGTCGAAGCCAAACTCGTTATTCGTCCCGTAGGTAATGTCGGCGCCATACGCGGCCCTGCGCTCATCGTCGCTCAGGTCGTGAACGATCACGCCGACCGTGAGTCCGAGAAATTCGTAGATCTTGCCCATCCATTCGGCGTCGCGCTTGGCCAGGTAGTCGTTCACCGTCACCACATGCACGCCGTGGCCGGCCAGCGCGTTCAGGTAGCAGGCCAGCGTCGCCACCAGCGTCTTGCCTTCGCCGGTCTTCATCTCGGAGATTTTGCCCTGGTGCAGCACCATGCCGCCGATCAACTGCACGTCGAAGTGGCGCATCTGCACCGCGCGCCATCCCGCCTCGCGCACCACCGCAAACGCGAAGGGCAAAATCTCGTCCAGCACTTCCTTCTCGGCCGCCTTGATCTCCTCTTTATCCGTGATTCCTTGGCGCCGGACCGCAATCGCCGCCCGAAACTCGGCCGTCTTGGCCTTCAGCTCTTCGTCGGAGAGCTTCTTGATCTCCGGCTCCATCGCGTTGATGACGGCTACCAGGGGCATCATCCGCTTGATCGCCCGCTCGTTCGCGGTCCCGAAAATCTTGGTTAAGATCTTATCGAAAAACACAGGATTCTCCGTCTACCAGTGTAAATGGCTGAGGGTTGGAACAATATGAATGGCGCGCGACCTCAATTGCTGCCGGATCGCACTCGGAACCAGCCCGCCTCAGCGGGCAAAAGACGGGAGCCTCAGGCGCAAGCCTGGGACTCGTCTCCCATCTGGAATCGCAACCCCCAGGAGCGTAAGAACCATTGGCATCTTGAAGATTGCATAAACCGAAACGCTCAGTTATTCACCACCTGCCAAAACAAAAGCCCCCGGTTTTCCGGGGGCTCTTGGCCGTTCGTATGCAGCTCTCAGTTGCTCGACAGCGCCACACCCGCCGCCTTCTCTTCGCCGCCGCTCTCGTCGGCGCTTACCGGCCGATAGTAGAGCTGGTTCTGGTCGAGATACACCTCGAGGAACGCCGGCCGGTCGGTAATCTGCCCGGCAATCAACGCTTCCGAAAGCGGATCTTCGACAAACCGCTGCAAAGCGCGGCGCAGCGGGCGCGCTCCGTAACTGCGGTCGGTGAGCGTCTTGTCAAGTATCCATTTCTTCGCATCGTCGGTCACTGAGATGGTGATGGACTTCTGCGCAAGGTTGGCGTTTAACTGCTGCACCATCAGTTCCACAATCTGCATCAGGTCCGCATCGTTGAGCGACTGGAAGAGTATCACTTCGTCAATCCGGTTGAGGAACTCGGGGTTGAAGGTCTTCTTCACCTCGTTCTTCACCAGTTCCTCGATCTTTTCGCTCACGATGTCTTCGCGTTCGCTCTGGAAGCCGAGTCCCTGCTTCTTCTGCAGGTGCCGCGCGCCGATGTTCGAGGTCATGATGACGATGGTGTTCTTGAAGTCCACCGTATTGCCCAGGCCGTCGGTCAACTGCCCGTCCTCAAACACCTGCAACAGGATGTTGAACACGTCCGGGTGCGCCTTTTCGATCTCGTCGAGCAGAACGACCGAATAAGGCGAGCGCCTCACCCGCTCCGTCAACTGGCCGCCCTCCTCGTAGCCCACGTAGCCCGGAGGCGATCCGATCAGCTTCGAAACCGAGTGCTTCTCCATGAACTCCGACATGTCGAAGCGGATAAGCGCCTTGTCGCTGCCGAATAGGAACTGCGCCAGTGTCCTCGCCATCTCCGTTTTGCCCACGCCGGTGGGTCCGAGGAACAGGAAGCTCCCGATAGGCCGATTCGGCGACTTGAGGCCGGCGCGCGACCGGCGAATGGCGCGAGCCAGCGCGCCGATCGCCTTGTCCTGCGAGATCACGCGCTTGTGCAGCTCTTCTTCCACGCGCAGCAGTTTCTGCGTCTCTTCTTCCTTGATGCTGGTCACGGGCACGCCGGTCCAGCGGCTCACCACGTCCTCGATGTCTTCGCGGCCCACAATGCCTGCCGCGGAGTCGTCGAGGTGATACTTATCGCGCAGGGCGCGCAGGTTTTCGCGCTCCTTGCGCTCCTCGTCGGAGTAGAACCGCGCCTTCTCGAACTCGTGATTGGCAATGGCCGAGTCCATGCGGTGCACGATGAACTTGATCCGCTTCTGCACCTCTGTGATCTCTTCGGGCAGCGAGGTCTGGCGCAGCTTCACGCGCGCGCCGGCCTCGTCGATCAGGTCGATGGCCTTGTCGGGCAGGAAGCGGTCGGGGATGTAGCGATTCGAGTGCGCAACCGCGAACTCCACCGCGGCATCGGTGTAGCTGACCGCGTGGAACTTCTCATAGCGGTCCTTGATGCCGTGGATGATCTTGACCGCGTCGGCCTCGTTCGGCGGCGGCACTTTCACGGCCTGGAAGCGCCGCTCCAGCGAGCGGTCCTTCTCGATCGACTTGCGGTACTCGGCCGGGGTGGTGGCGCCGATGCACTGAATCTCGCCGCGCGAAAGAGCCGGCTTGAGGATGTTGGCCGCATCCAGCGAACCCTTCCGCCGATCCCGCGCCCACCAGCGTGTGCAGCTCGTCGATAAACACGATCGAGTTCTGGCTCTCCATCAACTCCTTCATGATGGTCTTGAGCCGCTCCTCGAACTGGCCGCGATACTTCGTGCCCGCCACGATGAGCGACAGGTCCAGCCCCAGCACCCGCTTGTCGGCCAGGAAACTCGGCACCTCGCCGTCGGCGATGCGTTGCGCCAGGCCCTCCACGATGGCGGTCTTGCCCACGCCGGGCTCGCCGATCAGCACCGGA